>JAEWAE010000024.1 GCA_023391835.1 Bacillota bacterium | reverse complement strand
CGGGGGCGCCCCCATCCGGCGGGCCCGCTTGTGGCTTTCAGATCGAGTTTTACTCCGGGCAATTGACGGATTTTCAGAGCGCGGCGGTCATTATATTTGGCAGAGGACACGTTAGCCCCGGTGGTTATCGACATGATGAAGCGGTGGGATCAGCTCATCTTCGACTGGCTCAGCGCACCTATCAGTCGGACGCCGGCCCGCAGAAACGACGCTGAGCGGCCTTCCTTTAAATACCCCCAAGCATGTGCCCGGTTCACCGCCGGCCACAATATAGGTGTTGCTCCGGCATATGTCCGGCTGCGCAACTGAATCGTATCGTTTCACTATGTGAAACGATAGGTCTGAATCGTAAAACGCTCATATTGTACATGATAAAAGTAACGATTATAATAAATACAGCATACGAAATATGGCTATGATAGCTAAATATGAGGGGGTATTTCTAATGGCAAGAGGCAATACCGGTTCCAGTACCAATGCCGACGCGCGTTTGGCCGGAAAAGAGGCCGCCGCGCAGGCGAAAAAAGGACTTTCCCAAATAAAGCTGGCTTTCGCGTATGCAAGCGCCGACTATCATCTGAACGATATGCTGGCTGGAATCGCTGAGGAACTCCCGGGCGTGCCCGTCATCGGGAATACGTCCTTCACCGGCGTGATCACGCCCGACGGATACATAAGCGGCGACAAAGGCTTTTTGGGGATCCTGGCGCTGGATGACGCTGCGCTTTCGGTCGGCGTGGCCGCAGGCAAAAGGGGAAGCGACCCGAGAACGACCGGCCACCAGATTGCGGAAAAGGCCATGGCAGCGGCCGGTAAAACGGTTCCGCCCGATTATTTCTACATGGTGGCTTCTCCGGCGGAAGAGGAATTCTATCTCAAAGGGATTACGGAAGTGATCGGCCGGGTACCTTTCTTCGGCGGCAGCGCCGCGGATAATGAGATCGCGGGTAAATGGCAGCTTTACACCGATGCGGGAGCTTTTGCCGATGGCGCGGCCGTTGCCTTCTTTTATACGGATAAGCCCTTTGCCAACGAATTCACCGGTGCCTACCGGGAGACAAAGGACTGTGGTATCATTACGAAAATCAAGGGGAACCGCACTCTTGTGGAGATCGACGGGGAACCGGCGTTGAAAAAATACGCGGCCTGGCGCGGCCTGGACGCGGATTCCTTAAAGGGAGGGACGCTGCTGGGTGCCGCCGTTGTTTCCCCGCTCGGTGTCAAGGACCCGCTGGGCGATCTTGTGGCGATACGCCATCCGATGAACGGAAACGATGATTATTCCATCAATGTCGGCAACAATCTCTCTGTCCACACGGCGGCTATCCGGATGGAAGCCTCGGTGGACGAACTGATCGATGCGGCCGGCAGCACGCTGGGCAAACTGAAGAAAAAGCTCCCGACGAAGGCCGGGGCCTATCTTCTGGTTCACTGTGGTGGCAGAAGAGCCGCCATCGGCGACCGCATCGGCGAAGTAGCCGAACAGTTGATCAAAGAGGCGGACGGCGTTCCGTTCATCGCGGAATTCACGTTCGGCGAATATGGATATGTCGATGACGGCCGCAACACTTGCGGAGGCCTGATGCTCTCGTTTTCCGCTTTCGGGAAGTAAACCGTCGTACGGCATAAATTGATGACTCATAGTGGAGGTATTCCTATGAAAATGTTGATCGGTGGAAAACAGGTAGACGCATCCGACGGCAAAGTGATCGACGTGGTCAACCCGGCAACCGGGAAAGTCATCGATACTGTCCCGTCCGCGACACAGGAAGATGTGCAGACCGCCGTAGACAAAGCGGCGGAGGGCCAGAAAATATGGGCAAAGGTGCCGGTTTACCGCAGAGCGGAAATTCTGATGAAATTTCTTGAGTTGGTGGAAGAGGATAAGGAAAGCCTCGCACAGACCCTTTCCCAGGAGACCGGAAAGCCCATTCGGGAGGCCCGTGCGGAAATCGGAAACATCTCCATCGCCTTCAAGGGATTCGCCGAGAGGGCCAAGCATCTGTATGGAAAGACCATTCCGGCCGGCATGGAAGCGGGGCAGGATCGGCATATGCTCATCACAGTGCGCGAGCCGATCGGTGTGGTGGCGTGTGTCATTCCGTTCAATTTCCCCTGCGACCTGTTTGACCAGAAAGTGGCCCCCACGCTGCTTGCCGGAAACGCGGCCATTGTGAAGCCTTCGACGGATAACCCGCTGACGCTGTGTCGGCTATCCGCTCTGCTGGCAAAAGCCGGGGTGACGGACGGGGCCATCGAGATCCTGACCGGCAGGGGCTCTACGGTGGGTACTTGGCTGTGCGAAAATCCGGGTGTCCATGCCATTACGTTGACCGGCTCCACCGAAGTGGGCATCCAAACGGCGAAAAACGGTGCCGGCCATATGGCTCACATTGCACTGGAACTCGGCGGAAACGACGCGTTTATCCTGCTCAAGGACGGAGATGTCGACTTGGCGGTGGAAGAGCTCATCTGGGGCCGCCTGTACAATGGCGGGCAGGTTTGCTGCGCTTCCAAACGGTTCCTCATTCAAAACAGCCGGAAAGAGGAATTTACGAAAAAAGCCATTGCACGCATCAAGCAGCTGAAATTCGGCGACCCGGCCGATGACACCACCGACATTGCCTGCCTCATCAGCGAGGGAGCGGCAAAGAAGGTGGAAAAAGAGGTCGAACTCACCGTCCGGCAGGGCGGTAAAATTCTGCTGGGCGGCAAACGCAACGGAGCCTTCTACGAGCCGACGGTGATTTCCGATATCCCGGCTGATGCCGATGTGGCAAAAGATTTGGAAATCTTCGGACCCGTTGTGTCAATCATCGGCTTTGAAACGGAGGAAGAAGCCGTTAAGATCGCCAATCAATCCAAATACGGTCTGTGCGGCTGTGTGTTTACCTCCGATATGAAAACAGCCGCGCGGGTCGCCGGGCAGCTGGAATGCGGCGGTGTGGTGATCAACGGCGCAAGCTTCTTCCGCAGCTTTGAGATGCCTTTTGGGGGCTATAAATACTCGGGTGTCGGCACGGAAGGAGTCATGTCGACTTTTGATGAAGTGACCCACCTAAAGACGGTGGTTCTTAAAAATATCGGGTGACGCGGCGGCATTCGCACTCCGGCATAAATTATTCCCCGGTAAATTTTCCGGGGAATAATTTTTTTATGGCTCCGCAAGATAGCCCATGCATTGGGAAATCTGTTTGGCGGTCTGTTTGACTTCATCGATCACCACCGGCAGATAGCTCGGCGTGATCACTTCCGATGTGCCGCTGGCGCTGACGGCGGCAATGATCTCCCCGCGGTAATCGTAAATTGGCACCCCCACGCACATGTGACCCTTTTCATATTCCTGATTATCCATCGCCCAGCCTTGGTCGCGGATCTGGCGAAGCTGCTGCTTGAGTGCCTCCATATCGGGCAGGGTATTCGGCGTATAGATTTTAAACCGGCCGCACCCCATGATTCTTTCCAGATCCTCACCGGAATACTTCGACAGCAGGCATTTCCCGAGGGAAGAGCAATACGCCGGCACCCGATAGCCGATCTGGGAATAAAGCTGCTTGGTGGGAAAACGGTCCAGCCTTTCAATATAGATCACTTCGTTCCCATCCAAAATGCCAAGATGAGCCGTTAGATTTAAGTCGGAAGCGAGCAGCGACAAATACGGCCGCGCTTCCGTCTGCAACTCCAGACTGCCTATGTAACAACTGACCAGGGCAATCAGCTTTGGACCGATGGAATATTTTCCGTCATTTCCGCGCCGCTCCACATATTCACGGGCATGAAGCGTGGAAAGCAGCCGGCAAACCGTACTTTTGCTGATCCCGATCGATTTTGCGATCTCAGTCGGGCCGATGGGCTTTGCGGATTGGGAAAGCTCCTCTAAAATATCCAAGGCCCGATTGATGACCTGCACGCTTTGTTCCATTTGAGTACACCCCTTCCAGTCCGGAAACTCACACGGATCGGAATAACATGCCGGGCAGCGCCGGGCGCGCCGCACGCCATTTCAGATATCAAACGGCTGTTTCCCGATCCTGTGGACGCAGATTTCGTCAATGACCGCGTTTCCCCTGTTTTGCAGCAAAAAGAGAATAATCGCGGCAATCTCGTCGGGAGCAATCATATCGCTTCCCGTGAGATCCGGCCTGGCTACTTTGACCATGTCGGTATACACGCCGCCGGGGCAGATCGTGTGCACTCGGATATTTTGTGTATAGACCTCGTTTGCCAGCGATTTGCTGAAGCCGAGCACTGCGTGCTTGGAGGCCGCATATGCGGCCTGATTCACATATCCTTTATGCCCTACGACGGATGCGATATTGATGATTTCCGCCTGGTTTGACCGGCGGAGAAATGGCAGCACTTTTTGGCAAAGCACAAACGGAACTTTGACGTTGATGCGGAATATCCGATCCAGATCCTCCGGCGTGGTTTCCTCAAACGGTTTGTTGAGCGCCAGCCCCGCATTGTTGATCAGGATATCGATCCGGCCGAAATGATCGGCTATCTGATCGGTGCAGGATTCCAGAAAATCCGGGTCCGTCAGATTTCCGGGTAAAGCAAAGACCTCCGCTCCGCACTTTCGGGCGGTATTCGCGGCCGCTGCCAGCTTTTCAACATGAGTGCCTCCGCACAATGCGATTTTGGCGCCTGCCTCGGCCAGAGCCTGCACTGTGGCCTTTCCGATTCCGCCTCCGCTGCCTGTGATGACGGCTACTCGGTCTTTAAGGGATACTTTCATGGGTTGTCCTCCTTTTTTGTGAATCATAGCGCTATATATCCACACATTTTCTCCGTCTCAGCAGTTGCCGGCGTAAACAAAGCGGAGGTGGCGGCGCGCCGTGTCGGCCAGGGCATAGAGGTTTCGACGGACGTCGGGCTTTTGTCCGCCATCCGTAGCGGGGAAAAAGCCGCGTCACATGGAGCGGCAGCTCCGGGCTCACCGAGCTCAGCCACTCGGAAAGTCGATCCATTTCGCCGCAGGAGTCGTTTTCACCCTGCCTCCGGCGGGACATACACCGTGTCGGCAGACCGGGCATCGGCCATGGAAATGTCGCAGTTCTTATAGAGCCTGTTTATCATACAAATTTGTCAAGATTGCTTCGGCCTGCTCCTTGACGTCAGGCTTTACACGGACAAGTATGTTGGCGGTCTTTGATGCCATAAATCATACCACTTATCTTTCTTATATATTATACCATTTTGTATAACCGATAGAGATACGATTTTGACCCTTCTTGGTTTGACGGGCAGTCCAGAACGGCAAAACTAAAGCAAGGCATAAAATTTCGTAAGCTGCGTAGAAAAATATCGGCGCGCGCTTCGGTGCGAGCCGTCCGATCTAGGAGTGTGGCCCGACGGGGTGTTAAAAGTCTCAATATTAAAATACGGCATAAAAGCACGGAACTGAGCATACCCCGATTTTTATAATGGACGGCGTTCCGCAGCTTTTTTCGCACGGCGGTGCGGCTTCGACAGAGGGGGGATGCAAGGCCCGATCCAAAATGGTCAATTTCCCTAAATACGACCGGAAAGATAGGAAAATACTCACAGGCTCGACAAAAAAATTACTTTTTTCTCACCAAATGTTGACAGAACGAACAACACAATGTATAACTTAATTACAGTAGCATATTTATGCAGGTATAGTGTTTATGCGGCAACATGGTAGGGAATTGGACTGCGGTAATCGGGGGGATGCGTCTGATGACGAAGATTATCGACGAAACCGTCAAGAAAGATCTGACCGATTCACTCGTATATGCGCTGCCGATCCTGCGCGCGCAGTTGCACATTTCGCAGGATGCCATCGCACAGTATGTGGGCATATCGCGTCAGACCTACTGCGCGTTGGAGTCACGCAAGGCCAGAATGAGCTGGAACATTTTTTGTCCCTTTTCCTGTTTTTCATTTCCAATGAGGCGACCTATTCGCTTCTTAAGATGAAAAAGGGCTTCATCGGCCGGGTGTGCCAATGTTTGCAGTATACTGACGGCGAAAAGGAACCGGCTGTTTCCAGGCCGTTTCCCGGCAAGGCGGTAAAATAACCGTCTCATAATCGGTGGCGGTCGGCAAAGGAGCCGGCTTGGGCCGTTATGGGACGGTTTATTTACATATGGGTTCATGTAAGAGAAACGCCATTTTATATAAAAAGGGGATCGCCGTCATGAATCATAACGGGACCGGTGTCCTTATCAAGTTAATCTTGTTTCTCGCGGTGATCGCGCTGTTTGTCTATGTCATTTCGCTGATCGCCGCTGTGATAGCCGCTGTCGTGGGAATCGGCGGGACCGTATGGGGCGGGGGGACTGCCGTCCTCAATTACGCCCGATCGTTTAAGGAAAATATGATCGACAGCAATCGGGCCGGCTCCGCAGCCTGACCCCGTCATCCACTTCTTCGACAGGGGGGATAGGGCTTGACCGATAGGCCGCAACCCGCAAAAAAGAGCTACTTCTTCGACAAAGGCTATCGGGATCTGGGGAATACGATTCTGGGCGCCTGGGCGCGCAATTTTGATTCGCTGAGGGAGTACCGGCGGCATATCGCCGATGCCCGCGGCAGAGGGAAGATATCGTTCCTTTTGCTTCTGATTCTGAATGTCCTGGCGATGGCGGCCGTTATCGTCTTTGGCTCCCTGATCACGGCCGTCATCACGCTGCTGAATGTAGCGGTGCTGCTGGTGCTCATGCTGGCCGTCTATATTGGTTTTTCTGTCATCTGGCTGGCCGACCGGCTCTATCTGGAGCGGAAGAAGATTTTTACCGCCTGCCACGAGTGCAAGCGGCGTTCGCTGATTCCCACCTACCTGTGCCCCCGCTGTGGCGCCAAGCACACCAGCCTGACGCCCGGGGTATACGGCATCCTTCAGCGGACCTGCAACTGTGGGCAAAAGCTGCCCACCACATTTTTCAACGGCCGGCGGATGCTGGATGCCGAGTGCCCTTTCTGCGGCCACCGGCTGATGGACAGAGAGACGGTGCCCATCTGCATCCCGGTGGTCGGCGGGCGCTCGGTGGGCAAAACCGCTTTCATCACAGCGTTTTCGCGAAATTTTATCGAGACAATTGCTCCCGCGAAGGGCTGGACGATAGAATTCTATGATACAACTAAATTGCATATATACAAAGAGATTACTCAGGATTACCTTGCCGGCAGTACGCGGATGACAGACCGCCCGCAGGATATCCGTCTGCCCAGCTCTATTTCCTTTAGCTTCTTTGTAAAAGGGCCGGCGTTTTCCCCTGAGCGGCTGGTGCATGTTTACGACATAGCCGGTGAGATTTTTACGGACAATTCCGAAAACGAGATGCAGCGACAGTATGAATACTGCCAGGGCATCGTGTTCATCATCGATCCGTTCGCCATTCCGTCGATCCGTTTCAAATATGAGGAACTGCTCGCGCCCGAGGATATAGCCGGCATCGGCCGGGCGGATATAAACGGGGTGATCGATTCGTTTCTCAATAAGCTGCGCGAAGTTACGGGGCTGAGCGAGAACCGGATGTCCTCCGTGCCTGTCGCCGTGGTCATCGGCAAAATTGATTCGGCTGGCCTTGAGCAGGATGTGGGCGACCGTGCGGTTCGGAAGCTTATGACTGCCCGGCCCGACCGCTTTTCCGATTATTACGACGCGCAGGATTATCTCTGCCGAAAATTTTTGCGGGACAATGAGATGGAAAGCTTCCTGCGTCATGTGGAAATTCAGTTCAGGCATAACCGTTTCTTCGCCTGCTCGGCCATCGGCCATACCCGGGATAAGGGCATGTATCAGCCCGAAGGTGTGATGGCCCCCATGGAATGGCTGTTCCAGAACGCCGATGCAAAAATGGCAAAGAGCTGGCATGACGACAGCTTTGCAAAGAGCCCCGTCGGTATGACGGAGAATTAAGGAGAATGACATATGGAGGATCAGCAGGAAATCTTGCATCCGGTTGCGAAGTCAGACTCTGTGGAGCAACCATCTGCGCAGGGGCCCGGTGAAACGGATGTGCTGCCAGCCGATGATCCGACGGGGGAAAGGGCCTTTTCCGGGGCGTCGCCGGGCAGGGAGGACAAGTCGGATGCGAAGGAGGCCGGCTCGGAAGAGCCTAGCTTCGCAGAGCCTAGCTTCGCAGAGCCTGGCTTCGCAGTGCCCCCCGCCGCCGACACCGGGGGACGGATTTTGGAATCGGTGGCGGTGCTGAGGGAAAGGCTGGACACGCTTACCGAGCAGTTTGACGAGAGAATCCGCCGCAGCGCATATGAGGAAAAGATCGTTGATCAGATGCACGACGAGCTGCAGCGGTATAAAAGCGATCTCTATGCACAGTTGGTGCGGCCAATCCTGACGGATATCATCGAGGCCCGCGACAGCATCCTGCGGGTGGCCGCAAGTTTTGCGGCGCGCGCGGAGGGTGAACGGGACGTTCCCCTAAAGACCTTTGCCGGTTATGCGTTCGATCTGCAGGATATCCTCGAGAAAAACGGGGTGGAGGTTTTTCAAAGCCGGGCGGGCGACGGTTTCACGCCGATCCGCCAGCGGGCGGTCCGTAAGGTGAAAACGGATGACGCTTTCCTTCACGGGAAGGTAGCCGAGTCGCTCAGCAGCGGATATGTCTACAACGGGAGGGTCCTTTCTGCGGAAAAGATCGCGGTTTACTACTATGAGGCGCCAGCCGTACACCCTGCGGAAAATGAGGAGGAAAAGTAATCATGGCCAAATATGTGTTTGGAATCGATTTGGGTACCACCTATTCCTGCATCGCCTATGTGGATGAAACGGGCCGCGCCATTGTCGTGAATAATCAGGAAGGCACCAACACCACCCCGTCGGTCGTGGAATTCACCGCCGATACTATCGTCGTGGGCCAGGTAGCCAAGGAAAACGCGGTTATCGACCCGCAGAACACCGTGGATTTCGTCAAGCGGCTGATGGGCAAGTCCGGCGCGGTGGCTGTCACGTACAATGGTAAGGACAAATCGCCGGAGGAGGTTTCCTCTTACATACTCCGCAAACTTACGGGCGACGCGGCCAAGATACTCGACACCGAGGTCAAGGACGTTGTGATCACATGCCCGGCCTATTTTGGCACGGCGGAGCGGACCGCCACCAAGAACGCCGGCGTCATCGCCGGGCTCAACGTGCTGGAAATTATCAGCGAGCCCACTGCCGCGGCGTTGTATTACGGCTGCACCAAGAGCCAGGAGGAAAAAACCATCCTCGTGTACGATCTGGGGGGCGGCACATTCGACGTAACCATCATGCGTATCAGTGCCGACAAGATCGAAGTGATCTGCTCGGATGGCGACCATGAGCTGGGCGGCAAAGACTGGGACGAGACCGTGATGAAATATCTGGCCGACCAGTTTTGCTCCGAGACCGGCTTCCAGGGCGATTTCGACGAATATGCACAGCAAGACCTGCGGCTGAAGGCCGAGCGGGCCAAGCAGCAGCTTTCCTCACGGGAGGAAGTGCCGGTCATGCTGGATGTGGCGGGCCTGCGGGCGCGCATCAGCGTGAGCCGCGCCACCTTCGACGACCTGACGGCCGCCCTGCTTAACCAGACCCTTGATAAAACCGACGCGGCCATGGCAGTGGCGAAATCCAAGGGCTTCAGCGTGGACGAGATCCTCCTGGTGGGCGGCTCGACCCGTATGCCTCAGGTTGCCAAGGCGCTGACGGAAAAATACGGGATAAAACCGAAGATACTGGATCCGGATGAGGCGGTAGCCAAGGGGGCCGCCATTCACGCTGTGGACGTCTATATCCACAATCAAAAAAGCCTGTCCCAATTCGCCGACGACCAGCCGGATGAGAACACGCCGAAGCCGTCCCCTGTCAATCCGGACGACTATAAGGAAAAGCTGGCGGTGGACGAGACGATGATCGCCATCGGCGGCAAAAAGAGAGAGGTTGTCGTGGCGACCACCAAGAGCTTTGCCCTGAAAGTGCTGGTCAACGGCAAGGACGAGAAGTGCTGCAACATGATCGTCAAGAACCAACTGATGACCGACGGCGCTATCCGTATCAGCAAGCGCTTCGGCACGGTTGATCCGAACCAGGAGACGGCGGAGATCATTGTGTATGAGAGCGACTTTATGGACGAGTATTTCGATGTGGATGATGATTTCGTGCTGGGCACGGCGACTTTGGAACTGCCCGAAAATCTGCCCGCCGGGGCACCCATCGAGGTGACATTCACGCTCAACACCGAAGGTATTCTGGAGGTCTCGGGCAGGGATTTGACCAGCAACAAAGAGGTGCATGCCACCATGCAGGCCAAGGGCATCATGACGGCCGAGCAGGTGGAGGAGCTCAAGGAAAAATCCAAACAGATAGTCGTCATGTAATCGGCAAAACCGGCCGCGGCTTCACGTCTGCGGCAGGTCAGTTGCCATATGGAGGCGGTGGTTCAGTGGGTATCCGAGTGGGAATAGACTTGGGGACGACGTTCAGCGCCGTGGCGATGATCGACCGACACACGGGCAAGCCGGTGGTCATACGCAACGGCTTCGGCAGCCCGGTCACACCTTCCGTGCTGTGCTTCCAGCCAGACGGCGGTGTGCTGTACGGCGAGGAAGCCAAGGAGATGCAATCGTTCGGCGACACCAACGCCGTGGCCTTTTTCAAGCGCAGCATGGGCAAAGACGCGTTTTCCGTGGATATCCTGGGGAAAACCTATACCGCCACCGATCTGTCCGCCATCCTGCTGCAAAAGCTCAAGGAGGAAGCGGAGCGGCAGTGCGGCGAAACGATCGACGGCGCCGTAATCACCGTTCCGGCTTATTTCACAAGCAGGGAACGGGCGGCCACCATCCAGGCGGGCCGTCAGGCCGGCCTGGAGGTTTTATCCATCCTCAGCGAGCCCACCGCCGCGGCGCTCGCCTATGGCCTGGGCGACCGCCCGGGGGAGCAGACGGTGATGATCTACGACCTGGGCGGCGGCACGTTCGACGTGACTCTGGCCCGGATCAATTCGAATGAAATCCGGATATTGAGCTGCGACGGTGACCATGAGCTCGGTGGCAAGGACTGGGACGACTGCATCGCCCGGTATCTGGCCGACGAGTTTCAGGAAAAATACGGCATGGATCTTTCGGAGGACGACCGTATGGTGACGTCGCTGCTGGTGACAGCCGAGCAGGTCAAAAAACAGTTGACCTCCAAAAACACGGTCACGGTTCCCCTCGCATATAAGGATATCCGCGGTTCGGTGGATATCACCGAGGAAATATTCGAATCCATCTCCGAGTTTCTAATCGGCACCACCCGGGAAGTGACCGAGCGGTGTCTGTCCTCGGTGGGGATGGATTGGAGCGGCATCGACGGGGTGATTCTAGTCGGAGGCTCCACCCGCATGCGGATGATTCGCAACTATGTGCGGGAAATGTCTGGGAAAGAGCCCTTAAGCGGCGTCAACGTCGATGAGGCGGTAGCCCTCGGCGCGGCCATACGGGCCAATATCACCGATAAAGGCGAAGCGCTGCCTGCCATTGGCGGGTCGGCTCCGAAGCGCGCGGCCGCGGATGTTGTGGGGGTGCGGGGTGCCAAGGCCGTGACCGATGTGACGGCCCATTCGCTGGGCATGATTGCCATCAGTCCCGACGGGGAACGGTATGTCAACAGCGTCATCATCCGGAAAAACACGCCCATCCCGTCGGAAAACATGCGGCCCTTCCATTTTAGGACCCGGGCGAGGGATAACGAGCTGGAGGTATATGTGCTTCAGGGCGAATTCGAACGGCCCTTGGACAATACCCTGCTGAATAAATACGTCATCACCCAGATCCGGAAAACCGCCTCCCTTGAGGCGGTGATCCAGGTCACTTACCGGTATACGTCAAACGGCGTGGTGGAGATCGCCGCCATCCAGCAGGACAGCGGTCAGGCGCTCCCCGTCCGCATCGAGCCGGTGCCTGAGGATATGAGCTGGACGGATGGCAGCCCGAAGGACCGGGCGGCCGGCGAATCCCAGCCGCCCATCGACGTGGCCCTGGCAATCGATCTGTCCGGCAGCATGTCGGGGGAACCCACACGTAAAGCCATGCAGGCCATGGAGGATTTCGTGGACCAGATGGATAATCGGTTCACCCGGGTCGCGGTGTTCGCGTTTGCCGATTCCGTCCGCTGCCTTCAGCCGCTTTCCGAGGATTTCACCGCGGTCAAAAAAACCATCCGGAAGCTGGAAAGCGTCGATGTGGGCGTGTGCAACGGTGCCCATCCGTTCACCGACGCGCGGGCCATACTGAGTCGGTGGACGTCGCGCAAAAAGCGGGGGCTCCGGTATATCGTGGTGCTGACAGACGGTTGCTGGGCCTGCCGGGAGGCGGCGATCCAGGCGGCGCATATGTGCCACATGGATGGGATCGACGTCATGGCCTTGGGCTTCGGGTCGGCCAATTATGAGTTTCTCAAACAGATTGCGTCGACAGATCAGTTTGCGTCCCTGACCGATCTGTCGGATCTGGGCGGTTCCTTTTCCAGAATCGCGCAGGCCATCGGGGAAGGGGCTGGCGGGCTGGCAACTCTTTGAAGACGAGGTGAAAACAGGTGGCAGATAACTGGTACGTCGTACTGGAATTGGATTTTGACCCGCCAGTGGAAGACGAGCAGAAGATCGAAGCCCGAATCGGTGAAAAAGCCAAATTTTGGTCCACACATCACAGCGATTTCAAATATGGGCCGGAATACCGGAGATGGAGCGACAGCGTTGCGCAGATTCGCAAAGATATGATCGGCCCCGCCAACATTCGCAAACAACTGGCGGCGGATGCCTGCGCGTGCATCTACGGCCCGGTTGACAAGATGCTTCATACCATTGCCCGGAAGGGGTATGTGACGTCTGACGAAATCGCCAACCTGGCCAAAAAATTGGGCGTCGACGGCGATACCGTCGGGCGGCGCGTCACAAGTCTGGGCATTCGCAGGACCGAGGAAAAACGTACCGACTATCCGGCCACCTACGATAAATATTATAAATCAAAACCGCAGGGCGCCGCTAATTACGACGGGCTCGGCGGGATGCTCGAATCCTTCGGCGTCAAAAACCTGTATGAGTTCCTGTTCATGGGGACACCCACCCAGAATGCCGACAAACTGTCCTGCAGCGCGCTGCTGCAGCGCACCGGCGAACGCAAGAAAAAATACGCCGGCAAAAACAACAGTGAGAGCGGAACCGGCAACAAGCTCTGCAATCAGTGTCAATTGGCCTTTAAGGATGAGACGAGCAAGGATGTCTATGACCGGTATCTGGAATATTCCAAGCGCAGGGCCGTCCTCGATTATGTCAGGAGCGTCGCGGAAATTTCCGGCGAGCTGACACCCGAGCAGGGCGATGATTTTATCGGTCAGCTCACGGAAGTTTTCCGCGACCGCGCACTGGCGGAAAAGGTATTCACGGCCTTCTGCAAGGTGGAAAAGATCGTCTACAACCGCAAGGAGGGCCCGCATAACGAGCATCTCAAGATGTGCCGCTTCTGCGGGCACATGAGTGATACCTCCGATGGCCGGCTGGTGTGTCAGAACTGTGGCAAGCCCTTGATTATCCGGTGCCCTCAATGCGGTGCCGAAAACGAGTCCAGCGTCAAGGTCTGCCGGTGTGGATTTCGCTTTGAAAATCTCGACCGGGCCGCCGCCCTGTGCGAGCTGGCTCAGTCTGCAATGGGCTCGGTGGATTTTGCCGCCGCGGAGGCTCATCTGGCGGACGCGGAGCATTACTGGCCCGGCAGCGAGGATGTCAAGGCGCTGCGCGCCCGCCTCAGTGAGGATAAGCGGCGCGTCGGACCGGCCGCGGAGGCCATGAGGGCGGCTCTCGGGAAAAAGCACTATGTCGAGGCGCGGCGGCAGTATGACCATATTCGGAATCTGTTCCCCGACTTTACGGATGAGATGGCGGAAGAAACCATCGAAGTCGCTTTGGCTGCGGCTAAAAGCGCCTTTCAGTCGGCACAGGCTGCCTCGCGCGAGGCGGATGTGATCGACGGATGTATCCGGGCGTATGAGGCGTGTGCGGATTATCCCGGTGTCCGCGAGCTGGTCGCCAGCTATCCGCCGGCCGCTCCCACCAATCTGCGGGTATCGTCTGACGGAGCCGCGCGGGCCAACGTTCTCAGCTGGACGGCCAGCCGTACCGCGGGCACCGTCTTTTACACGGTCAGACGCAAAAAAGATGCGAGACCCATGAATCCGGAGGATGGCGAGTCTGTCTGCCGGGTGAGCATGTGTGGCTGCAACGACGGGGGCATCATTCCGGGGTACGGATATTTTTATGCCGTCTTTGCCGAACGCGCCGGCGTCTATTCGGCGGCGCTGGCAAGCGCCGCTCCGGTGGTCAATCTGTTCGAGATTGCCGGCGTCACGGCGGCCGCGGCGGATTCGGCGCTTGAGCTTGAATGGGGTGCCCTGCCGCAGGGGGCGACCGCCGAGATCCTCCGCGTGACCCCGTCGGGCAAAGAAGAGCCGGTGAAAACCTGCGCCGCTACCGGTTGTCTGGTGCCGAACCTGACCAACGATGCGGCCTATACTTTTCACGTGCGTTTGTCTTATGCCATAGGTGGCCGGGAGATCAAGACCAAGGGAATCACCGTCACGGGCACGCCCACCCGGCCGCCCAAGGCCGTGGTTTCCCTGCGGATTCGGCCGGGGCGGGACGGTGTCTTCGAGGCCGAGTGGGAAGATGCCGGCGGCGCGGACGTACGGCTGTACGGTGCGGCCGACCGGCCCGAGTGGGCGTGCGGTGACGTGATCTCCATGGCGGCGCTGGAACAATCCATGCGTCGCCTGGCGCTCAACCGAACATCGCCCTCATCCGGAACCTTCGCCTATAAGGGCGGCCTGCTGTACGTTTCAGCTGTGGTCGTCAAGTCCGGCTCCGCCGTTTTCGGAGCGCTGGCGCGTGCGAGTCGGGATGAGGCGGTCGCCATTCACGGCATACGGGGCATCAACGGCCGGATCTACATAGCTGTCGATCCGCCCCGTGGCGCGACGGGCTTTGTGGTGCTGTACCGCTTTGACCAATACCCGGCGGATATCGGCGATGTCAAGGCGGTGCGCAGGTATATCCCACTCAAGCTGTATCAGCAGAACAGCGCGCTGGTTGTCGATTCGCTCGAGCCGAAAAACTACTATTTCTCAGTGTTCGCCGAGTTCACCCGGGACGGCGAAAAAGACTATTCCTCCGGGACGGATTATCTTTTTGTGAACGCCTCCAAAGAAACCATCACGTATTCCATCACGCCTGCCAAAAAACTTTTCGGCGAGAGCAGCATTCTGCTTCGGTTCGAGGGGGAGCACACGGCGTTTGTGCTGCCAGCCATTGATATTGTGTCGGCGGTGGGCAATACCCCCATGTTTCGCAAAGAGGCCAAGCTGTTTTATACCGTCCCCTCCCAGCCGGTGGACGGGAGCCTGCAGGTGCGTATACCGTGGCCGAAGGGACTGGAAAGGGACACTTATATCAAGGCGTTTCTCCGGGACGAACACCAGTTGTCGGCGTATCAGCTCAAGCTGAGGCTCCACAGCGATTACCGGATTAACTAGGGCTTGTTTGCAAAATCAGGAGTCTTGTCTATTTCGGTTAGAATCCGTCGGCTTTTTATTTATAAGCAAGGCCCAGAGGAGGATCGGTATGCCACCCAAAATTTCATTTATCTGCCCCTATTGCTTCGAGCAGCACAGGCTTTCCGAGGTTCAGTTCCGATGCACCAACCGGCGCTGCAAGGATTTCGACGATCCGGAAATGACCCGGTATGAGCACGGTGACGAACGCATGCCCAAACAGGGCAAGAGGACATTCACCGTACCCGCCAAGACACCCTTTCTGGTACCCAAATCCGGAATATGCCCCGAATGCGGCAGCGTTACATATAAGGTCGTGTGCCCGTCCTGCCACAACGAGCTGCCGGAAAGCACGCTCTCGGGTAAAGACATGATCATATCGGTGGTGGGTTCCCGCGCTACCGGCAAGAGCCACTTTGTCGGTGTGGTCATCAAAGAGCTGATCGAGCGCATCTCCGTGAAATTCGGCGGCTCCATGGAAGGCTTCGCTGACAGCTATACCCGCTGGCAGGCCGGGTTTTACCGCAATCTCTATGTGGACGGCATCAAACTTGACCTGAGCAAAAGCTCGCTTCAGAATGTCGACAACGGTGCGTACCGTCCCCTGATCTTCAAGCTTAAGCTCCCAAAGAAATCCTTGTTCGGCGGCGCCATCGAATCGTTCACATTTGTCTTCTTCGACACCGCAGGCGAGGATCTCAACGACGAGGACACCATGAGTACCGTAAACAAGTATATCTGCAAATCCGCCGGGATTATCTTCCTGCTCGACCCCATGCAGATTCCCGATGTCGTCGATCAGCTTGACGATTCCGTGGTGAAGCGGGCGGCCGCCATCGACTGGCGGCAGGCCGCCAGGTCGGATGACATCATGACCCGGGTTTCCAATCTGATCCGGCACGATCGGCGTATGAAAAGCACCGATAAGATCAATATCCCCGTGGCTGCGGTCTTTTCCAAATTCGACGCGATCGCCTCGATCGTCCCGCCCGGATGCACCGTTCTGGAGGCCAGCCCCCACTGTCAGGAGAAATGCTTCGATCTGGCCGACTGGCACAATGTCAACTCCGAAGTCCAAGGGCTGCTGCGCGAATGGCATGCGGATGCGTTCATGTCGCAGTTGGATACCAACTACCGGAACTTTTCCTATTTCGCCGTTTCGGCGCTGGGCCTCGATAACAATCCCACGGCTGACGGCCATATACAGCGGCCCCGCCCGCACCGGATCGAGGATCCTATCCTCTGGATACTCAAGGATTACGGTGTCATCAAGGCCAGATAATATCGGCCCCCATTGCAGATCGATACCGTCGCTTGGGCGTAATGTGTATCGGATGGCTCTTGCCGCTTGGCGGCGGGTGCCCGTATATAAAAGGGAGGTGCCGCGATGAGCAGGCATCAGGTCATTTACACGTCATGCATGAGAGGCATCGGCGGTGTGAACGACGGGCAGCAGATCTATTCCTACGACGCCGGCTTCAAAGACGTCCAGTCGGATGAGATCAAGGGTCTGTTCACTTACCAGATACCGGCGCTTCCGGCCGGCGTCGCCATGAGCGAGGAACTGGTGCCGTCTATGCCGCAGGCGTTCATCTACCGCCGTCTGAAAAACGGCATGGGCACCATCACGCTGAACACCTACCTGGGGCGCGATTATATGGGTGCCGCGGGGCGTTTCGGCAACCATCTGAGCCATGTGGTAGCATTCGACGAGGGGGAAATCCGCCGTTATCCCTGCGAATTCTACGGCAGCGACATGCTGCGCCGACGCATGGAGTATGCCCAGGTCAACACCCCCGAGCCTCCCGAATGTCTGCCGGTACCGGAGCTCACGCCCGGTTATGCCGTGGATATGGACGCGGTGAGCGAGTTTTTGGGCGTGGGCGACCGCATGAGCGTCTATAAGAATATGCTTCACGCTTTTCTCGCGTTCGGTTCGGCGCGCAAACGCGTGGTCATCTGCGACGAGCCTGCCAATATCATACTGTGGATTGCGGCGCTGGAATACGCTCTGCCGCTGAAAAACGCGCTCACCGTGAATTTTTCCACCTATGATTTCGACCCGTCGCTTTCCTCCTCCCGCGTGTGCGGCGTGGTCCGCGACGGCACAAAATACGGTCCCGACAGCGCCCGGCAGCATTTTGTCTTTGATCTTTTCACCGGAGAGCACCCCTCGTTCGATACGACCGGCGAGTTCGACGATTTCATCGATATGGCCATGTCGCTGTCCTATGACAGTCTCCGTGACTTTCACACCTTCCTGACGGGCGGCTTCCAATATGAGGGGGCGGACGAGGACTTTTACGACGCCTACCGGCTCTACACGCTGCTTTCGGATGGGATCGGCGCCGCCGGGCCCGACATGTTCGACCGGGCGGTCGCATTCGCCGATACATACGGGCGCGAGGGCATCCACGCCCGACTCGCACGCCGTCTGCTGGAGGATAGGGAAGTCGTCCTGCACACCGATCGGAATTTCGCGTCCGCCATCCTGACATTCCTTATGCGGCATTACTCTGCGTTCCCCGGCGACATTCAGGCCGCGGTCCGCGGCCTGATGGTGGACCGCGTGCTTATGGATTTCTGCGCACCCGACGCGACGGAAGCGGAGTTTCGGCCGTTTTTCGAGGCGGTCGATTCCCTGTGTCGGGCGGCAAATTTCAGCGTGGCCACCGAGTTGATGAAGGAAGATCACCGCGACTCGCTGCTTGTGGTGCTGCGCAAGCCTGCCACTGAGTGGAAGCTGTCGTTTGTCGTGGGAATCCTTTGCGCTTATGTCAAAGACAACCGTCTGTCGAAAGAGGAACTCCAGGCGGACGGGCCGACCGGCCGGCTGTTTTACGACATCATCCAGTCAGTCTATTCGTCAGGCACCCACGGCTTTTATCTGGTGACCCGGATTCTTGACGAATTCGCGGACTCGGTCACGTATCTGATTGAGATGGCTATGGACCTTGAGGGCATCCTTCTGGATCTGCCGGAAGGAGCCGCCGCGGCCGACACCATGTGGAAGTATTTTTATGCTGTCGTTTATCGCCATTACCCGGAAAATCCAGATCAGGTCTACGCTTTTCTGGCGTCGTACGAGCGCGATGAGCAGATGCTTGCACTGTATACCGTATTTATGGAAAACGCCGTGACCGCCGAGCAGGCCCACCGGCTGTTTTCCGATCATTACGGGCAGTATATCCGGCGCATCCCCCGTTATGCGGAGCGTTTTACCGGGCCGGTGCTGGAGGCGTATTACCACGCCATTTCCACCCACCGGACGGAGAATATCGGCGCATTGGAGTGGGAACTGTTCGATATCATCGAGAAGCAGAAGCTTTCTCCCGCTTTTGCCGACGGGCTGACGGCCGATCTGGTGGGCCCCATCCCGATGGGAAGCCCGTCATCCGCCAACAAGGCGCTCATCAAGCGGCTGTTTTCCTATACATATACCACCCGCCGGCAGCCGATTGTGGGCAAGCTGCAACTGCTGATGATGGGCCTTGTGCTGGAGGACGCCTGGGAGTATGGAACGTTCAGGGAATTTTCGGAACGTCTGGCTCCGGTGTTGGGCGACAGTGTGGATATCACGCTGCTGACGGATGATGAGCGGGAGCGGTATTTCGACTGGATCGTGCCATGTGTTTGCAATTTATGCAAATCAGCCAAGGAATTGGACGCAATATACAACCTGTTCCGGATGAACCGCCCTGTCGCCACTCAGTATATGGCCGATTGCGCGAGGCTGTACCTCAAGCAGGGCGTCCGCGGCGGCGATTACGTGGGATTCTGCGAGTTCCTGCGTTTCCTTTTCCCGGCGGGTGACGGGCGGCTCCGGGATGGTGTCGCTCAGGCGGTGGGCCGGTTGAGTCGGCCAAAGCTGGAGGCGGTGGACGACGCCGTGGCGAAAGCGTTCCAGGGCGACGGAAAGGCGTTGGACGCCTGGGATGAGATCAAGGAGGCCGCCGCGTCGGCTCATCCGTTGCTGGGTTTTCTCAACAAGTGGCGAAAAGATTAACCTCAAAGGATTGTGCGCTATGAGTAATCCGAATGAACCCGACGAGCTGGCCGTCCGCGCCGCGCAGATAATGCGCAGCGGCATGGAAATGGTCGATCTTTTCGTCAACAAAAATTATCTGATCAATATGAGTCGGTGCGAGCCGGTGGAGATGGAGCCATGGCAGAAATCCTTCGCCTATCTTTCTCTGTTTGAAATCAGCAAAATTGTCTATGACGAAAGCGAGAATATCAACGACAAGTTGGTGAGCATTTACAGCGCGCTTTCCAACTTCGGCAGCACGGCACTTTTGGTGCTTTTCAGCGACCCGGGCGGCGTCCGTTTCTACCTGGGCACACGGGACACCCGACAGCCCAATGTGGCCAGGGCTATTCTGCAGAAAAGCCTGCGGGGCAATTTCCCGGGCATCGAGATCCGGGAGCAGGAATCCGCGCGCGTCGAGGCCCTGATGGAGGGGCGCATTCCCGCCCAATACGCCAATATGGCCGTCTCGGCTGTGTCGATCGTGCCCGGCGTACGGGATGAAGACAAAAATCGGTTTGTGCAGGGGCTGGAAAAATTTATCGACTCCATGAGCGGCGAGACTTATACGGCGGTGTTTATCGCTTCGCCGCTGGGCAAGGCGGAGCTTGAGAGGAAAAAACGCGGGTATGAGGACCTGTATACCGCCTTGTCCCAGTGTGCGCAGGTGAACCTGACCTATGGCGAAAACGACAGCGAATCCGTCGCCGCCGGGATGAGCGATAGCTTTTCCCAAGCCGTCAACGAGGGCATCAGTGATACCGCCGGTGAGAACAGTGGCATGAATACGGGTGTAAATTATTCCCACAGTCACGGCAGCAGCTTTTCCTTTTTCGGGCTGGGCCACAACTCCGGTGCCGGCCGTGGGTCGTCGAAAGGCACCTATAGCGGCTCTTCGACCGGCCATACGGCCACCCGCTCCGACACGGAAACCACCGGGAAGACAACATCCACAACCACCACGACCACCAGAGGCAACACGTCGACGCTAGCCGTTACACGCCAGAACAAGACCGTACAGGAACTGCTGAAAAAAATCGACGAGCAGCTTGACCGGATAAAGAGCTGCGAAGCCTACGGCCTGTGGAACAGCGCCTGCTATTTCATTGCGAATAATACCGAAGTGTCTCTTGTGGCCGCCAACACCTATAAGGCGCTGGTGGCCGGGGAGCAGACCAGCGTGGAAAATTCCTTCATCAACCTTTGGGGCAACGAGTACGAGAATGCCGCCAAAAGCCTGACTGTGCTGGATTATCTGCGCTACGGCGTCCATCCTCGTTTCACCTACCACCCCCCGCAGGCGGAAGCCGGCTACTCCGCACAGACGGTTACGCCCGCCAGCCTTATCAGCGGCGTGGAGTTGCCCATTCTGATGGGCGTGCCGCGTAAATCGGTCAGCGGGGTAACGTCTATCGTTTCCGCCGAATTCGGCCGCAATGTTTTCACCCGGGAATCCGAGGGGAATCGCCGGGTGGATATCGGCGCTATCTATCATATGGGCGAGGTCTTTCCCCATAACCGAGTGAGTCTCGATGTGGAAAGCCTGTCGGCCCACTGCTTTATCACCGGCTCTACCGGCTCGGGCAAATCCAATACCACTTATAAGATCCTCGATGAGCTGATTGCCCAAAGGAACCACGTCCGGTTCCTGGTGATCGAGCCGGCCAAAGGCGAATATAAACTCGCATTCGGCGGTCTGCCTGGCATTCATATTTTCACGACCAACCCGAAGTATTATGAGATGCTCGGGCTCAACCCCTTCGCTTTCCCGGAAAAAGTCCATGTGCTCGAGCATCTGGATCGCCTGATTGAGATATTCAGCGCCTGCTGGCCGCTGTATGCGGCGATGCCGGCACTGCTAAAGGCAGCATTCGAGCGGGCCTATGTCAATCACGGCTGGGATCTGAACCATTCACTTTACATCAATAAGGGCAACGGCCGATATCCGACGTTCGGCGATATCGTCCGGATTTTGCCGCGGCTGCTCGGCGAGTCCCAGTTTTCCGCTGAAACCAAGGGGGACTACATTGGTTCCCTGGTCACCCGCGTGGAGTCGCTGACCAACGGTCTGCTCGGTCAGATATTCGTGAGCGACGGGGTACCGGACGAGGTGCTGTTCGACGAAAACACGGTGGTTGACCTGAGTCGCATCGGCTCGGCGGAGACTAAGGCGCTGCTGATGGGCGTGCTTATCCTCAAGCTCGGCGAGTACCGACAGTCCGCGTCGTCGGGAACCAATCTGCCAATCCGGCATGTCACGGTGCTGGAAGAGGCGCACAATCTTCTCAAACGCACGTCCACCGAGCAGGGGCAGGAGTCCGCAAATTTGCAGGGGAAATCGGTGGAGATGATCAGCAATTCCATCGCCGAAATGCGTACGTATGGTGAGGGCTTCCTCATCGTGGATCAGTCCCCCTCGGCAGTGGATATTTCCGCCATAAAAAACACCAATACCAAGATCATCATGCGTCTGCCGGAGGCCGGCGACGGCGAGGCGGTGGGGCGCTCCATCGGCCTGAGCAATGCCCAGATCGCCCAATTGAGCCGGTTGGACAAAGGCGTCGCCGTCATTTACCAGAATAATTGGCTGGAGGCCGTGCTCGCAAAAATCGATCGGAGCTCCGCCACCTACGAGGTGTCGGCGGCAAAAGTTCGGGATAGGAAGCCGAGACTCGCCCTGGTGGGCGATTTGCTGGCTGAGCTGATCGAGCAAGACAAAACCGGCGAATTCAACCTGTCGTGGCTCAACCCCATCGTTGACGGCGCGGATGTGCCTGAATTCGTCAAGACCCGTTGCCGCCATCTGTTGTGGGATTACCAGAAGAAGCGACAGACGGGCATGCGGAAGCTGGCGTTCGCTCGGCTGCTGCTCGACTTGATGAACTGTGACGGCCTCTATCGGATGTTTGAGGAGGAGCTTCCGCCCATGATCCGAAAAAAGTCCGAGCTCACCGACGACGTCCGTGCACAGTGCATGAGGTGGAAACGCTGCATCTGCGACCATCTGGCCGAGTATGCCGATTTTTATGATGAACCCACCCGGGAGGCTGTCTTTATACAAACGCTGCTGGCCAAGATCAGCCGGGAGACAGACAACCGCCGGTATAAGCTGGCGCTGCTGTGCGTCGGGAGGAGGGCTAAGCCGGCATGATTCAAAAGCGGGACGGTCGGCCGATGACAACATGCGGAAAGGCAGGTGGTGAGCATGTCTGAAATTCACGAGACGGAGAGTGCCCTTGAGACGGAAACGGACGCGCCGGAAGCGCCGGAGGCGCAGACCGAGACGACGGAGAGCCGGGAGATGGATTCGGAGCTCGACGACAACTATGAGGCCTATCTGCAGGATGAGGACGACGCCGGGCTTCCGGGCAATAAGGATCGGCCGCGGGAGGAGCCTGAGGCCGGGAGCACATCGGCGGCGGAGACGGTCGAAGCACAGCGAGTGGAAAAGCCGGATGAATCGGCTGAGGTCGGCGAGACGGACGCGCCCATACGGATGAAATGCCGCAACGAGGAGCTTGCGGGCTCCCAGCATCCCGAGACCGGCGTGCCGTTCGTGCAAAAGCAGGTGGAGGTGGAGGGGCGCACCTATGAGGTGGTGGCACCGGAGTTTCAAAGTGAGTACGACGCCCAGTTGCCCAAGGATATGTATGAGTCTACCGACCGCAAGCAGTTCAAGGAGTGCAATTCCCAACTGAGCCTAGCGGCGGCCGACGATCCGGCGCTGCGGAGCCGGTTTAGCGACGAGGCACTCGAGCAGATTGAAAATGGTGACACCCCCGACGGCTACACTTGGCACCACGACGTGGAAGAGGGAAAGATGCAGCTGGTGGACACCGGGACGCATCAGCAGACGGGCCATACCGGCGGTCGCTCCCTGTGGGGCGGCGGGACGGAGAACCGATAGCGGAAAGGATGAGTGGATATGGATATCACATGGAAATACGTCAAGCCTCTCAGAAGCCCGGGCCTGATTGAGAATTTTGAAACAGCGATGGTTTACACGTTTCCGGACTCCTTCAAGGCCTGTGTGAAGGCACACAATGGCGGGCGGCCGTCTCTCGAAGCGTTCGACACGGATCAGGCGAAAGAGCGGGCCGTCAAGTCACTCCTGTCGTTTAACCGGGAGGACAAGGATAATATCTGGGAAATGAGCAAATGGGTCAAGGCGGATCTGGGGAAAGCCTATATCCCCTTTGCCATCGACAATTTCGGCAATCTTATTTGCTTTGATGGCGGAAACGACCGGATTGTTTTCTGGAACCATGAGACCGGTCGGATTGAGTCGGTTGCCCGGTCGTTTGACGAATTTCTGGCCGCGTTGTACGACTGAGGCGCCGAGGTGGAAAACGGCGGCATCGGCTATCAACAGCTCAATGACTCGGAGCAGGCAGCCTACCGTATCCTCTCGCCAGCACTGGAACAGGGCGCGGCCACGGTGGATTGTTCCGCAGCGGAACCGGCCGTGGATCTGCTCCGGGTGTTCCGCACGGTGCTGGGGGATCACCCGGAGCTTATCTGTTTCGACCGCACAAAGGTGCGATGGGTCACATATCCGTCCGGCGGCCGCCGACTGCATCTGAGCGGCTGCCAAACGACCGGTCGGGCCAGGCGGATGACCGGTGAGCTTACGGCGGCGCTGGCGGACGCGGTTTCATGCATCCGACGCCGTATTCCGTCGGATCAGAGAGATATCCTCATCGGCGCCGCCGAATTCCTGCAGCGGCACGTGACCTATGATGAGCGGGAGGCCGCCCGGTTTGCCGGTGCGAAAAGCAAAAATCCTGATTCCCACAGTGCCTACGGTGCACTGGTGAACGGGCGGGCGGTGTGCGACGGCATAGCGGCGGCATTGGCGCTGATCGCGCGGTCCTTCCATATCCCCGCTATGATGGTTCCCGGCGAGGCACTTTCCCGACGGGGGGTGTGGGGGGACCATACCTGGAATATCGTGGAGATCGGCCGCCGTTTCTATCATCTGGACGCCACATGGGACATCAACCTTTATGCGCAGGAGAGAGAATTTTCCTATGAATATTTCTGCGTTTCGGATGACGATCTTCTCGGTGACCATCGTTGGGATATCCGCGCCGCGCCGCTCTGCGACGACAGCCGCGGCAATTATTACGTAGCCGCCAGCTGTTTTGCCAACAACATGGCGCAGGCGGAAGATATTTTTCGCCGGGATATCCGGCGGGGGGTTCGGGTGATCCGGTTGAAGATCTCGCGGAATATAGCCGTGCCGGAGCCGGCTGACCGGAGGCTGGCGGAGCTCCTGCTGCATGTGGCGGCCGCCCGGGGAAAAGTGGAAATCCGGTACCGATGGAATGCCAATACGCGCTGCTTTTTTTCCCGATTTATATGATCCATGGAAGAGTCGATCGTTTGAGGTGGATAAAGATGAAGAGTATAAGCCGTCAGCCGGCCAAGGTAAGTTATTTTTTCGACCAGGGCTACCGGGATGTGGCCAATGCCATCCGGACCCTGTGGACAGTGAACGCACAGACGTCCAAACAATATCATGACCAGTACGAGACGTACGGCTTGATGTCGTTCAAAGGGGTGTGGCGGCTGTTCTGCTCCCTGTCCGTAATTGTTTTCGGGACAATCTTTTCGGCCGCCATCAGTCTGGCAACGCTACTGGTATTGGCTTTCTTCTTCATGCTCATCTATATCGGCTTCACGCTGGTGTGGCTGTTCGACCGATATTATCTGATCCACAAGAAGATATTCACCGCGTGTAACGAGTGCAAATCGAATTTTCTGATCCCGGTCTATATCTGCCCCCAGTGCGGTGCGGAGCATACCAACCTGACCCCCGGTAAGTACGGCATCCTGCACCGCACCTGCAATTGTGGCCGGAAGCTGCCCACCACATTCTTCAACGGCCGGCGGAAGCTGACGGCCAAATGCCCCGTGTGCGCGAAAAACGGCCGGGTCACCATCCTTTTCGACCGCGAGAGCCGTCCGCTGTGCGTGCCGATCGTCGGCGGGCGTTCAGTGGGAAAGACGGCGTTTATCACTGCGTTTTCCCGGGATTTCATCGAAAAAACGGCCCCGGCGCGGGGGCTTCGCATCGAGCAGTACAACGCCGCCAAGCAAAAAATATACGCGGAAATTCGCAACGATTACGACTCGGGCGCCACCCGGATGACGGACCGGCCGCAGGATATCCATATGGCCAGTTCCGTGTCATTCAGCTTTTTTGTTAAACATCCCCGGCTCCATCCCGAGCGGCTGATCCATGTGTATGATATTGCGGGCGAGGTATTCACCGACAGCAGCGAAAACGAGGTGCAGAAGCAGTATGAATACTGTCAGGGAATCGTGCTGATTCTCGACCCGTTTTCCATTCCTTCCGTGCGGTATAGGTACGAGAAGCGAATGGCGCCCGAAGACTTGGCGGGCATCGGCAAAGCGGATATCAATGGGATCATCAATGTCTTTATCAATAAGCTGCGTGCCGTCACCGGCTTGTCGGACCGTAAGATGGCCCGGGTGCCGCTGGCGGTGGTGATCGGCAAGGCGGACTCGGCCGGGCTGGGCGAGGAATTTTCAGCCGGAAGGCTCCGACAGATCAAGGAAAAATACGCGGGGAAGAAAGAGATCCCGGATGACGACGCCATGGATTTCCGTTGCCGGGAATTCCTTATTGAAAACGGCATGCAGAGCTTTGTCAACACCATCGACATTCAGTTTAGGGATAACCGCTTTTTTGTCTGCAGCGCCATCGGCCACGCCAGAGATCACGGGGAGTATCGGCCGTCGGGCGTTTCTGACCCCATGGAGTGGATCATTCGGAAGGCGGATAAGTCCCTAGGCGCGCTGCTGGGGGACCGGAGCTTTAGCCGGACACCCGTACTGAAAAACGCGGCGAAGGAGCTGTAAGTATGGAAGTTATCCTGTATATTATACTATTGGTCGTAATTGCCGGGCTGACTATGGTTGCCACAAACATCCTCTACGATATTTTCGCAGTGGTGATCCCGATCATCGCCGTCGCCGTGATCGCGGTGGGCGTTGTATTCGGGTTTGGCGTCGCGGTAAAAAATACGGTTGGCGCCTATCGGGCGGTTTACAGGCAGAGGGGAGGCCGGACCAGATGATTGCTTTTTTCCATGCTCTCATGGCCTATCTCGTGCGATTGGCAGCACAGAACAGCTATTTCCTTAATGGGAGCTATTATGAGAAACTATTTCACACCTATTTTTCCGTTGAGGGCTTTTTCATCGGGCTCGGTATCCTCGTTTTTGCGTATCTGGCCAGTGTCGGCGAGGATAAAAAAATCAGCTTCGTCAAGACCATTGCCATCGTGGCTCTGATCAACAGTTGCTCAGTGATTTGGCGAATGGCGGAAGTCACCGTACTGCATCGGAATGTTCCGCCCACGATGCTTAACAATTTTTGGATGACGGAAAATGTGATCTCCGGCCTGGTGATGACACTCGTTATCGTCAACTATTACCGGTTCCAGTCGGGACCTGCCTTTTGCTTTGGCATGTTTACCTACGGTATCAACCTTTTTCTGTTCAATATCTTTACGCTTCATCTGGGCTATTACGATTTTCTCTATATTGTGGCGCGTGTCGTCACGGTGGCGCTGCTTTGCATCGTTATCAGCCAGCAACATCATTTTTATACGGGATATATCGGGTATGCGGTCTATTATATTGCCAGTAAAGCCGCATATGTACTTGTGACCAAATATGCGGATGTGCATCATCACGCGTTTATTCTCAAAGAGGCGCTCGGCTATGCCTCCGTCTATACGCCCGATCTGATTATCATCGGGACGGTACTGCTCATCGCCGTCCTGTATGAGAATGTGGTGCTGAACGTACCGTCCGCGTCGACATCATCCGGCAGGTAAGCCGGGTGAAAAGGAGAACGGCACATGAGCGAAATTCGTGAGAATGAAAGGGAATCTGCGGATATCGGTCGTGACGTTCCGACGGTGGAAAAATCGTCTGAGTCTGGGCTGGACGATGACCTAGACCGGAATTACGAGGCCTATCTGCAGGAAGGGAAAAGCGTTCCCATCGAAAAAAACGGCAAAAGCGAGATCGGGCAGTCCGAAAAGGAAGCCGGCGAGGCCGACGGCGATATCGATTCACTCATTGATAAAAATTACAACGATTATTTCCGATCCGGCTCGGAAAGCCCGCGAGAAAAATGAAAAAAGCCGCCGAAACCATGGCCCATGCCGCAACTGACGGCACGGGCCATGGTTTCGTATCGGCCGCCCCACGCCTGTACGGGTTAGGCTAAGTAGGTCTGAAAATGTCAGAAAAACCTACGGGCAATACGGAATGCCCCCGGTTCAAATGCAAAATCGGGTCATCCCTTGGAATCTGCTATAAATAGAAGTAGGCACAGGGCAAACAACGGAGCCTGTTTTACAAACCGGTCGTATGGTTACTGCCTCTGATGCGTGATGAGGCCCTGATGGTTCGAATCAAACCGCAGGGCTTTGCCGAACTCGGCGACAGCCTCCGCCTTTTTGCCGAGGCCGAGATACTTAAGACCGATGAGATAGCGCTAGTGCACCTCCCCCCCCTTTTGTCGAGATCATCGTCGAAAATCAGAAAATCCGGCAGTGAAACCGCGAAATAGTCGACCGTGAGATGGTCACCGAGGTACTTTCCCTCGTATCGAATTTTGGATAATTTCCGCCACCGATGGGAAAATGCACCCATCCATTCCCGTTAGAAAATCTGCACCAAAATATCGGCCTGCCCGGACATGGCAGCATGAAATCAATCTGACTTTTTAGCGGCGGATTGTATTTCAGTAAGCATTCTCTCAATTTCACCGATTTCGGTTTCCATCCGATGCAGATGACGCTGAACATCATCAATTTCCTGCTCCGCCTTATAATTGATAGCGAAATCAATAATCGATTCATGCTTATCCCGGGCGGCTTGACGATTTTGACTCATCATGATAATCGGCGCCTGAAATGCCGCAATAAATGACAGAATCAGGTTTAGCAGAATGAAAGGGTGCGGATCAAAATGGACCGGCAGAAATGGCAGCATGTTCACTAAAATCCATAAAAAGAGGAACACGGCAAAAGCAATAATAAACGCCCAGCTTCCACCAAAAGCTGCCACTTTATCGGCAATCCGGTCCGAATACTTTGTGTTAAACTCATATTCCTCATCCAAACGGGAAGCAACTCTTTTTTCATAGCCGTCAACGATCCGGTCGATTCTTGACAGCTTTTCCTTGTTGAGTTCAATGTCAAATCCCTGAATTGCGGAAGCCCGGCGGAATTCCGACTTCTTCGTCTGTTCGTTTGTCATATTCATTCCTCCATACCATTGATGCTTAAAGGTTATTACATCTGCTGTTGAATTTCAAGGCGTCCCAAAATAAAAAAAGCCCGATCTCCTAAGTCTTGACATCGGCTGGGTTCCATGATATATTGGGACAGAGATTGGGAGATACAATAACAGAGGCTGTCTGTTATTGTATCTCTTTATTATTTTTCGGAAATTGAGATGACGTGTATGCAGTTTTTCGAGGGTACCCCGGTGATTGCGGCAATTTGGACCGCAGACATGTTGAGAAAGGCCATTAATTCTCCGGCAAGCACTCTTTTTCTGCTGCGAACGGATATTCTGACGCTGGGCGACGATATTCAGCAGGCCCGTCGGGCAGGGAAGAAGGCATTTGTGCATATCGATCTGACGGACGGTCTGGGCAAGGATTACGCCGGCGTCAGTTACTTGGCGCGGATGGGGGTCAGCGGCATCATCAGCACTCGGGCCAACCTGATTCGGCTGGCCAGGGAACTCGACTTGGAAACTGTCCAGCGTTTTTTCATCGTCGACAGTCATTCCATCGACACAGCGGTGGACTCTGTGAACTTTGTCCATCCGGATATGGTGGAAGTGATGCCGGGGGTCGTGCCAAAAATCATCCATCGGTTCTGCATGCGGGTAAAAAACTCGGTGATTGCCGGCGGGCTCATCGAGACCCGCGAGGAAATTATCGCGGCCTGCGAAGCCGGGGCCGCCGCTGTTTCCACCACCAAAGAAGAGCTGTGGTATACCGGCGATATTGTCCGCCGCCAAGACGGATGAACCAAGGCCGTTTTTCCAACGGCACGGAGCCGGTGTGCGAAAAAGCTTTGCACAGCCGAGACAATCGGAACTACACACGGCAATATTATCGGGTGCGAAGGCGCGGCATATCAAAACTCCGGGAGGCAAACCTCCCGGAGTTTTGATATGCCGCAGAATCTATTTGGCCCAATGCATCGCGCGCTTGACCGCGCGTTTCCATCCCTTGTAGCGGACTTTGCGCTCGATGTCGTCCATCTGGGGGACGAAAACCCGGTCGGTGACACGCACGCCGGCCAGTTCCTCCCGGTCGTGCCATATGCCGGCCGCCAGCCCGGCCAGCCCGGCGGCGCCCCAGGCGGTTGTTTCCACGCACGCGGGGCGGTCCACCGGCACACCCAGCAGGTCGGCCTGGAACTGCATCATTATGTTACTGACACTGGCGCCACCGTCCACGCGCAGATCGGGCAATTCCAGCCCAGTGTCGGCCCGTATCGCTCCCAGCAAATCCGTGACCTGGAAAGCGATACTTTCCAGCACTGCCCGGGCGATCTGGGCCCGCCCGGTGCCGGCCGTCAGGCCCATCAGCGCGCCCCGCGCATACATGTCCCAGTAAGGGGCCCCCAGCCCCGTGAAAGCCGGCACAAGGTAAACTCCGTCGGTATCGGGGATGCTTTCCGCCAGCTCATCGCATTCCTGTGCTGTGCGGATCAGCCCCAGCCGGTCACGCAGCCACTGGATAACGTTGCCGGCATTGAAGACGCTGCCTTCCAGCGCGTATTCCACCCGCCCGTCCAGCCCCCATGCGATGGAGGTGACCAACCCGTGCTCCGAGCGGATACGCCTTTCGCCGGTGTTCACCAGTGCGAAGCAGCCGGTGCCATAGGTGTTTTTGATCTGGCCGGGCGAAAAGCAGCCTTGACCGAACAGCGCCGAGGGCTGATCCCCCGCCACACCGCAGATGGGCACCCCCTCCAGCGCCTCCAGCCCCGGGATGCCGCCGGCCACCCGGCCGAACATCCCGGAAGAAGGCAACACCTCAGGCAGCATGCCCATGGGAATGCCCAACTTGCCGCACAGAAACGAATCCCATTTCAGCGCCGTGATGTCGAAAAGCATCGTGCGCGACGCGTTGGAATAATCCGTGACGTGTGCCCGGCCGCCGGTGAGGTTCCAGATCAGCCAGCTATCCACCGTGCCGAAAAGTAACCGGCCCGCGGCAGCCTTTTCCCTGACGCCGGAAATATTATCGAGAATCCACCTCAGCTTGGTGGCGGAAAAATAGGCGTCGAGCCGCAGCCCAGTCTTTTCACGTATGTATTCTTCCAGCCGGTCGGCCCGCATGGCCTCACAGAGGGGGGCGCTGCGGCGGCACTGCCAGACGATGGCGTTGCACACCGGTTTGCCGGTCTCTCTGTCCCAGACGATAGTGGTTTCCCGCTGATTGGTGATGCCGATGGCCGCGATGCCGCGTGAGTCGACGCCGCTTTGCAGCACCCGCGCGGCGGCTTCGAACTGACTGCCAAGGATTGCCATGGGGTCTTGCTCCACCCAGCCGGGCTGGGGATAAAAGCAGGGGAGCGCCACCTGGGCCTTTTGCAGGACCCGGCCCGAGCCATCGAACAAAATAGCCCGGGAACTGGTCGTTCCCTGATCGAGCGCTAATACGGTCTGCATACCGGACACCTCCCGCCATATTATCCATTATGACTGAAATCCGCTAAAGATGCAATATGATTTCAGTGAAAGATACGGCACCAGGCTGGCAGTTTATTCCTGCGCGGGCAGACCCATGTCTTCGGTGGCGATGATAGCCACCCCGGTGTCGGCGGCATCTGTGAGCACAGTCTGTCCCACCCGGACGGGCAGGCTCACCGTGACCCCCGCGAGGGCTCTCATGCAGGCGGCAAGGCTTTCCTTAGGGATCGGCGAGGCGGTGCGCACGGAAAGCATGCATCGGCCGTCGGGTTGGTCGAGACCCGTTTCGCAGCCCGCCAGCCGCACGGTGGTGGTGAGCATTCTCACCGGGTGGGTGCATTCGGTATGGGCGTAGCGCCGCCCATTTTCACAGGTGGCGCCGTCCACTTTCACCACTGCTCCGCCGACGATTTCGGCGCGCAGCTGGCAGCCAAGCGGGCAGCCGATGCAGGTCAGTTCCCGAGTTTCCGATTTCATTGCGCGGCACCTCCTTGTGCAGCCCCAGGCACCACCCGCACGGTGACCTGTTTGGGCCCCGACTGCAGGTGGGCGGCGGGCAGAATGATGGTCTGCATCTCGCCGGGCACCAGGATGCGCTTTTTCAGCTGCATCACCGGGCGGTCGTCGACGAGGACCTCGACCATGCAGCCGCGGTATACCCCGTCTACCCGGAAACGAATTTCGAAGCGGCTCTCGCCTGTGCCCAGCCGGATGCCCACGGGCACAGTGTAGCGCACGCCCTCCCCGGCGACCACCGGGACCATGGGGCCGGCTGCCGAAGCTTTGCCCGCGGCGTAAAGCGCGGCGCTGTGCCCGGCCCGGGCGCTTTCGGCCGACACATAATCCACCAGATCATGCACATGCAGCACATTGCCGCAGGCGAAAATGCCCGGCACGCGGGTCTGAAGACTGTCATCCACAAACGGCCCGCCGGTGACGGGCGAAAGCGGTACGCCCGCTTGGGCGGAAAGCTCGTTTTCCGGGATTAACCCCACCGACAGCAGCAGCGTGTCGCATGGGATATCCTCCTCAGTGCCGGGGATGGGTTGACGACGGTCGTCCACTTGGGCGAGGGTGATACCCTCGACCCGGCCTCGGCCATGGATATTGACCACCGTGTGCGACAGCAGCAGCGGAATGTTGAAATCATCCAGGCATTGGACGATGTTGCGCCGCAGGCCGCCGGAATAGGGCAGCAGCTCGGCCACAGCATGGACTTTCGCACCTTCCAGCGTCAGACGGCGGGCCATGATCAGCCCGATGTCGCCGGAACCGAGAATGACGGCGCTTTTACCCGGCATGAAGCCTTCAATATTGATCAGCCGCTGGGCTGTGCCGGCGGTGTAGACCCCGGCACAGCGGCTTCCCGGGATATTCAGCGCACCGCGGGGCCGTTCTCGGCAGCCCATAGCCAGTACGACCGCCTCGGCGCGGATGTGCCGCAGCCCATCGGGACTGACCGCCGTGACCGTCCGGTCAGGCAACAGTTCCAGCACGGTGGTGCCCGTGACGACGGGAATATTCAGCTTTTTGGCACGCTCGATAAAGCGGCCGGCGTATTCGGGGCCGGTGAGCTCCTCATGGAACGTATGGAGCCCGAAGCCGGTGTGGATGCACTGGTTGAGGATGCCGCCGGGCAGGGCGGATCGTTCCAGCACCAGCACGTCCTCGGCGCCGGCTTCCCGGGCGGCGATGGCGGCGGCCAGCCCTGCCGGGCCGCCGCCGATGATGACAACGCTTCGGTGTTCCTCGCGGATGGGCGTCCTCTGCATGGTATCAGTCATAGTCAGTTTCCCCCTTCCGCCCGGTCAGCAGCTCTGAGCCGGGGCCGGCCACCGTAATTTCGGTGGGGTCGATTCCCAGTTCCCGGGCCAGAATGGCCATGGTGCGGGGCGTGCAGAAACCGGATTGGCACCGGCCCATGCCCGCCCGAGTACGGCGCTTGACACCTTCCATCGTACGGGCTCCCAGCGGGCGCCGGATGGCGGCGACGATTTCGCCCTCGGTCACAGTCTCGCACCGGCAGACGATCCGGCCGAAAGCCGGGTCGGATTCAATAAGCTTCTCGCGGGCATCGTCGCTCATGTGCCGGAAATGGGGGATGCCCTGCCGGTGTGGATTGAAAGAGGAATTCTTTTCGGGCCGCAACCGTGCGTCGACCAGCCGGGCCGCCTCCTGCGCCACGGCGGGGGAGGCCGAAAGCCCGGGCGATTCGATGCCCATCAGATCCACAAATCCCGGTGCATCCGGCGCTTCGCCGATGACGAAGTCGTCGCCCAGATGGGCACGCAGGCCGGCGAATGAGGTGATGATCTGCCGCATAGGCAAACGTTCCACCGATCGGGCGGCCCCGGCCAGCACGGTGGCCAGCCCCTCCCGGGTGGTGGCGATATCCTCTTTGTTTTCCACATCCACGGCCGTGGGGCCGGTGAGCAGGTTGCCGTCCACCGTGCGGGTGACGAGAATGCCTTTGCCCATGGCGGTGGGGGTCTGAAAAAGCGTATGGCACACCAGATTCCCCGCCGCCCGGTCGAACAGGCAGTATTCGCCTTTCCGCGCCTGGATGGAGACCTTCTGCCCGCTGATCATGTTATGGATGGCATCGGCATAGATGCCCGCGGCGTTGACCACCATACGGCAGGAATATTCCCGCCCGGCGGCGGTCACTATGTAGCCGGATTTTTCCCGCCGGATGGCGGTGACAGGGGACTCGAAGTGAAACTCCACCCCGTTGCGGCAGGCATTTTCCGCCAGTGCCAGCGTGTATTCATAGGGGCAGGTGATTCCGCCTGTTGGGGCCAGCAGTGCGCCGGTCACGCGTGGGGAAACATGCGGTTCCAATGCGCGCACCTGGGCGGCGTCAAGCAGGCGCATCCCCGGCACGCCGTTCTTTTCCCCACGCTCCATTAACTCCCGCAGCCTGGACTCATCCTCCTCGGAAAAGGCCAGCACCAGCGAGCCGTTGCGTTCAAACGGAAAGTCCAGCTCCCGGGAAAGAGTGTCGAATTCCCGGTTGCCGCGTACGTTGAGCGAAGCCTTAAGCGTGCCGCGCATCGCATCAAAACCAGCGTGGATGATGGCGCTGTTGGCGCCCGAAGCACCTCCGGCTACGTCCGTCCCCCGCTCCAGCAGGCAAACGTGCAACCGGCGGCGGCTCAGTTCCCGGGCCGCTGCGCAGCCGATTACGCCGGCGCCAATAACGATGACATCGAACAATTTTTCCACCTCATTCATAAGCCTCGCGAAAGAAGCGTGTTTTGGGCACAAAAAAGCCATCAAAACAAAGCTAACGCATAGCTTCGTTATGATGGCTCTCATTTTCTCCGCCACAAATATGAAGTTCAAATTTAGTATACCACGCTGGTCTAAAAATTACAACAGGTTTCCGCCGGCGAAGTTTACCTCCCGGGAGGGACCGCATAAAGGCAATATTGAAAATAAGCAATACATGTGCCCGCAGAATGAAAATTATTTTGTGGTTTTTGCGACATGGCTGTGATTGTCGGAGTATAATTGACTTTTAGGGGGGCGGATATTTTTCTGAATTTTCTCATGCCGCTGAACCGATACGTTGCAATTTGACTGAATGCTTCGGAATCCGCCTGCACCCGTGGGATTGCCTCCGGATGTCATGCCGCTGAAACCAGCGGGTGAAATTTTCACCGTGAAGACCGGCGGATTGCCTGTATGCGGCAGCTCGGCCGGCCGAAAATATAGGAAAAAGAGGTCATACAAATGATTCGGCTTCATTTCGAAAAGCTGTCGGCATTCGAGCGGAAACAGGAGCCGTGTGCGGCCGCCGTCCCGTTTGCAAGGGGAAGCGTGAGAGAGCCCTTTGGGGTATCCGTTCGCGTGGAAGAAAAGACTTACCCGACCCAATGGCAAGTCACCGCACGCTGGCAGGACGGGTCTGTCAAGTGGCTGCTGGTGCATTTTCTGGCCGACCTGCCTGCCAATCGTGCAAAGGACTATGAGATGGAGGTCGGCCAAGCCGACCTGCCTGCCAATCGTGCAGAGGATTATGAGATGGAGGTCGGCCAGAAATCCGTGCCCTGCCGGGGAGTGACCGTTGTGCGGGAATCGGAACGCCTGTCGGTGGATACGGGCGCCATTTCCTTTACGCTGTGCCGCCGCGGCGAACCCGGAGTCTTTCATCACGTCGTATGTTTGGGGAACGAGTATACAGGCGATCAATTTGACGGCCCGTTTATTACCGATACCGATGGAAACCGTTGGTGCGTGGCTGTCGGCGAAACGGGGTGGCAAATCATGGAAAGCGGCCCGGTGCGGGCCGTGGTGGAGACCGCCGGGCGCCACAGAAACGCGGCGGACGGCAGGCAATGGATGGACTATACGCTGCGGCTGTACGCCTATGCGGGCAAGCCGTGGGTGCGGATGGATTATCAGGTTATCAACCGGGAACAGGGGAAGACGCAGACCATTCATAGCATGGAAATCCGATATACCGGTCACGGTACGGCTCCCACGTTTGCGCTGGCCACCTCCAATTATCAAAGCAATATCCGGCAGGGCGGGGGCGGCGACCGGCTTTACCACCGGATAGACGCACAGGAATTGCTGTATGAGGCAAACGAGCACATCCCGGAGGTGTTTTATGGGACCTTCTTTGGGGATTGGAATGACAGGAAAAACGGAGGCGTCTGCGTCACGGTCTTTCAGGCGTATCAGAATTTTCCCAAAGCGCTGCAGGCGGATGCCTCCGGCATACGCGTATTTCTGCTTCCGGAAGAGGGCGGGGGGCTGACCTTGCCGCAGGGCGTCGCCAAGACGCACCGTCTTTATTTCCATTTTCACAGCGCTGGGGAAACACCGCAAAGCCTGAATCTGCGCAGTCTCCAGTTTCAGATGCCCGATCGGCCGACATTGGATGCCTCGGTTTATGCGCAGGCGGGGGTTTTTGAGGATGTGTTTGAAAAGGCCCCTGTGAAAAAGGTGGAATGGTTTCTGATTTCCAAGGCCGACGGGCGTGGGCGTGCGTACGGGGCCCTGAATTGGGGCGATGCACCGGACGAAGGTTATACGGCACAGGGCCGAGGGGACGGAAAGCTGGTTTGGACGAATAACGAATATGACTTCCCGCATGCCGCCATGCTGTTGTATGCCCGCACGGGTATGCGCCGAATGCTCGACTATATGCTCGTGGCGGCGCAGCATTGGCTGGACGTGGATATCTGCCATTACAGTGACGATCCCCTGCGGCAGGGGGCGCAGATCATCCACTCCGCAGGGCATGTTTCGGGCAGCGTCGAAATGAGCCATGAGTGGGTGGAGGGTCTGCTCGACTATTATCACCAGACAGGGGAACACAGCGCTTTTGAGGCTGCGGTCGGCATTGGGGAGAATGTACTGCGCCTGCTCACATTGCCGAAGTTTCATCAAAAGGGCGGAATCAACGCCCGCGAGACAGGCTGGGGCCTCCGGGTGCTTGTGGCGCTGTATCGGGAAACCGGCGAGGAACGCTGGCTCACGGCGGCGGACGGCATCATCCGCCATTTCGATGCATGGATGGATGCGTATGGCGGATGGCTGGCGCCCTATACGGATCATACGGTCATCCGTGTGCCGTTTATGATAGCGGTGGCGGTGGGCAGCCTGATGCGGTATTACCGGGTGAAGCCGCTGGAGCATGTCCGAGAAATGATTGTAAAATCCGTGCGCGATCTGGTTGCAAACTGCCGACTGGAAAACGGTCTGTTTTATTATAAGGAGCTGCCCAGCCTGCAGCGGCTCGGCGGCAACACATTGGTGCTGGAGGCTTTGGCAGACGCGTATGAGCTGACCGGCGACGCGGAATTTTTAAAGGCCGGTCTGGATACCTTTCGCTGCACCGTCGAGTCATTCCGGCTTCAGGCGGGCGGCAAAAAGCGGATCGTGGAGGATGCGCTGCTGCTGGAGGGGCCCGGACCCAAAGGGTTTGCCCAGTGCTTTTATCCCGTTGCCGCCTATGTGACCCAGGCTTGCCGGGCCGGAATCCTTTTGCAGGCCGATCGCACCGGTTCCGACTCCGACTGCTCGGGTGGCGATCACAGCTCAAGCGTAGCAGTTGATGAAAAAAGCGGTAACTCTTGAAACTTCCGCTTGATTTTGTCAAGCTCTAAGATTTTTGGGGTTTCTTTCACAACTGAATTATGAAGTAAAAAATCGGGGCAGCCACCCTTTCGGTAAGCTGCTCCGATTTTTGCCGTGAGGCTGTTTTACAACAGCCCCATCGTATGACCGCTTCGAGTCTGCTCATGTCACCTATTTTACGGGTGACCATGACTTGCATCCTTTTCGACGGGAACGCCGGTTTCCCAGCATGTCTGGATTTTGGAGCGCGGCTCAAGCGGGGCGCCCCTCTATCTTGTCCACCTGCGCGATATCCAGCGGTTTCCCGGCGGCTCCCGTGACGGTGACGTTCTTCAGTCGGACCGTGTGTGCGTTTCGTATGAAAATACCCTGTCGGACCGAGGGCTCGCAGCCGGCCATCATGGCGGCCGTCCCTTTCACCGCATGATCGGCGAAGGAAATCGAAACGTTTTCCATCTCCACCAGCTCGATCTTCTTTTCCGGCAAACCGTAAATATAGGCGGCCGCCACATGCGCGTTTTGGGCCTCCACATTTCGAATATGGATATCCCGTACCTCCGGCGTGCGCTTATCCACGGGGAGTGGATTCTTATCCGCCACATAATCCGTTTTGCCGTCCGGCCCGCAGAAATAGAAGCTGTTGACCACAAACGGTGTCCGGGCACAGTCCATGCGGATGTTTTCCAGCCAGATGCCCCGGAGGACGGAATCTTTGCCGCGGCCCCTTCTGGTTTTCACGCGCAGACCGCGGTCGGTGTCGGTGAATACGCAGTTTTGAATCCGGATATTATCCACGCCGGCGGCATTTTCGCTGCCGATCGTGACGGCGCCATGCCCTCTTCGCATCAGGCAATTTCGGATGACAATGTCCCGGGAGGGCGTTTTATATTTCCGGCCCGTATATATTTTTCCGGATTTGATGGCGATGCAGTCGTCGCCTACCGAAAAATATACGCCGATGATCTGCACACGGCAGCAGGATTCCGGATCGATGCCGTCGGTGTTATGGGAATCGGCCGGGGATTCCAGCCGGATATCTGCGAACGTGATATCCTCGGAAAAATAGGGGTGCATGTTCCATGCCGGCGAATTCCGGAACGTGACCCCCTGCACGGTCACGTTTTTGCAGTGGTTCAGAAAAAGCATTTTCGGCCGGGCGGGGTCGTTCCTCCGGTTTTCCGCGTTCCACCAATTGGTGAAATCCGCGCCGCCGTCGATGGTGCCCCGCCCGCAGATGGTCACGTTCTCGACCCGGATGCCGGTCAGGAGACTGGAAAAGCCATCCAGTGGGTTGCCCTCCCACGAGTTGATCAGATATTCCGACGTTTCGTCGCTGCTTTCGATCCTCCCCGGCAGGATCGGCAGCTTTTGCTTGTCGGGGATGGCCCGCAGCGTTGCCTCCCCGTCGATATCCAACGTCAGATCGCTTTTGAGGAACAGATGGGTGAAACGGTAGGCCCCCCTCGGCACATACACCCTTCCCCCAGCCGGGCAGCAAAGGATCGCCGCCTGAAGAGCGGCGGTATCGTCGCAGACGCCGTCCCCCTTTGCGCCGAAATCGCGGACATCCAGTGTGACAAATTCCGGCTTGGTTTCAACCGTCAGCCGCGCCGACTCGCTGCCCCGTGTCACCGCCACCTCATAGGCGGTACCCGGCTCCAGACCGTAGACCGACTCGACCGTCTTGTCGGAGGTTTGCCATACCTTCCCGTTGATGGAAATGGCGTACGGCTCCACGCGGTACTGAGCCTGTGCGTCATCCAGTTCCACGATCAGGCTTCTGGCCGTGACATTCAGTATGTGAAATTTCATATCAAACCCTTCCTTATCGTCTGCCGAGCAGATACTGAGCATATGCCATGAACAGTGCCGCCACGCCCTTGTTGTCGTCGGTTTTGACGGGCTCCGACAGATAATAGGCAATGCTCCCGTCGCGCCGACGGTTATCGGCGGGGCCGAGCCCGGCGACCTGGCAGGTGTCTTTCAGCACGAGCCGGCCGTCGCTTTCCACCAGCTTGCGCGCAAGCAGGGCAGAGAGGATCTCCTCGCCGGTTTTCCAATATTTTTCCCGCAGAAGCACCCGCAGATTGCATGCTTTTAAAATCGAGGCTGCGATCATGGCGGAGCCGGAGGTTTCGAGGTAATTGCCCACGGTATCCTTATGGTCCACCAATTGATAAAAAAGTCCGCTTTCCGGGTCTTGGTACGGCAAAAGTCCCCGGATGCCCTCTTTATACAACGAGGCAAGCTGCATATAGTCCTCAAATACCTCTTGGGACATGGCATGCAGGGTGTCCACCAGCGCCATGTGGTACCAGGCGATGGCACGCAGCCAGAAATTCGGGGAACAGCCGGTCGCCGCGTCGGCCCAGAAAACGGACCGGGTCTCGTCATAGCCGTGGTAGTAAAGCTGCGCTTTCTGGTCGAACATAAGCTCTCTGACATTGGCAAATTGCCCAACGATATCGCTGTAGTGATTTTTCCGGCCAAAGACGGTGTCGTATGCCATATAAAACGGCTGTGCCATAAAAAGCCCGTCCAGCCAGACCTGATGGGGGTAAATCTTCTTGTGCCAGAAATTTCCCGCCTGCGTACGGGGCTGCCCGGCCAGCTGCTCCCACAGCCGGTCGGCCGCTGCCTTATATTTCGGGTTCCCCGTCTGCTCATATGCGAAAAGCAGCGCCCGGCCCGGCGCAATATTATCCAGGTTGTAATCCGCCTGCACATAGCTGCGGATCGCGCCGTCCGACCCGATAAACTGCTCCAGATAAGCAAGTACGAAGCTTTTGAAAACTTCCTTCCCAGTCGCCTGATACAACTGGGTGGATGCAATCAGAATACAGCCGTCCTCATAATTCCATTTTTTCAGATTGACCCGGCTCAGGTCCCGATAAAAGTCCGATATGTAATGCGCAAGCCTGTCCGTCAGTCCGCTCTCTATCATTCCGTTACCTCTCTTGTGTCGAAACTCGGTCTTTGCAGGCCGATGCATACGCTTCCCTCGCCGGATGGGCAATTCCGCTCATTCGATGAACGGCCGGATTCCCTCGTATTCCACCGTCCAACTGCCGTCTTTGGGGAAACCGGGCGTCTTTTCCCGACAGCCCGGGTAGCCGGCCGCCATGAGGGGGATGGCAAGCAAAAGCGAGCCGTTGCCGGGCAGATACAACGGCAGATCTTTCCGGGATTGCTGCATGTTGTGGCCGCTGGTCACATAGCGGTTTTTAAAGGTGTCTTTGAGCAGGATATCGACCGCCGTTTCCGGCTCGCCGAGACGGGTGGCCGTCATGGCCATCATGGCAAAGTCCCATCCCCATAAAGTGGGATAATTCCAGCATTTCAGCACTTTGTGCAGCGTGGCGCGCATGGTCTCCGGGGCGGCCCGGCCCGCTAGCAGACCGTAGGAGCCCGTCATGGATGGGTGATCGCGGTTAAAGGCCGTGAAGGTATCCGGGCAGTTTTCATGTGCCAGATACAGCCCGTTCGCCACTTTCATCGGGGCAATATGCTCATATACCTGCCGCCACAGAGGGGACGGCTCTTTACCGAGTCTTTCCGCCCATTTTTCCGCCATGCGCAGCGTCACATACCAGTATTCCAGTTCAAAGGCCGGATTGCGCGTCTCGGCTGCCTTGTGGCATTCCTGCACCGGGATGACCGGCGGCACAATATCATATTGCTGTGTGGCGGGGTTCAGCCGTACAAAATCGGCCATGAAATCGGCTGTTTCCATGACAACCGGCCAGTATTTTTCCAGAAAGTCCCGGGCCGGCCGGCTCTGATAGGCCGACTCCAGCATATAGATGATGTGCGGCTGCTGCCAGATCAGCAGCGGGGCCACCGGGGAAGGGCAGTCGATTCCCTCCAGAGCGACCATCTTCGGCCACCGGGCCCCCTTGTAACCGTTGCGGGCCGCATTCTCCCGCGCCTGCGGCAGATGCTCCCGATACCAACCCAGGCTGCGTTCCAGCAGCTCCGTATGGTTCCACAGGGGCAGCCAGGCGCAGTGCCAGAGATACATTTCCAAATGCATCTTGCCATACCAACTATTGCAGGTCAAACCGGTTTCCTGCGGCGGCGCGAAGCCCGTGGAGTTGACCGCCGCCAGATACTGGGAAAGGACGATCCGGCGCTCCAACTCGACCGCACGGGGGTCGCGGCTCCGATTCAGCCGCACGATGCCGCCCTTTTCCCAAAAAAGTGACCACCATCGCGTGCTCTTTTTAAAAATGGCGGTCGTGTGGGGCGGATCTGAAATTTCCTCTTTAGCAAAGGCCGCGGTGAATCCGAACACGCCGTCTGGCGTTTCCGTCGGGGTCAGACGAATGGTATGCCCGGTGAGCTCCGTGACAGCCCGGTCGTCCGTATGGACGGAAACGAAATATCGGTCACGGTCCAGAGTCCGGAGCACCTTCAGACCATTTTCGTCCTTTTTCAGCAGCCGGGTCTCGTGCAATCCGGGGCTGTTCCAGTCGGAGGCCGTGATGTCGGGCGAACCGTAAGGAAAAGAGATCTCCACCTGCAGATCGCCCCGCGCCGCCAGAGGGCTTTCCACCATAAAGGCCAGACAGTCTTTTTCCGGGTCGCAGGCCGTTTTCACCAGGCATGGAACACCGCGGAGTCGAAAGCGGCTTTCCAGCAGCCCCTTATACAGGTGTAGCTGTTGACGTATATCGCTCAGGTCGGAGGGCGTGATTTCAGTTCCCCGATACAGCAGACGGATTCGCCCGAGATTCAGCCGGTGCGGATTTTCCCGCAGCCAGTCGTACACTTCCTCGTTGCCGGGCTGCTTTTTCTGGGGATAGCGCACAGTTCGACCCGCATAGTCGTATTCCGTCATCGTCAGATCGCGCAGCGTATAGGTGTACCGATCATTCGAGACCGGGCGGGTATGCCAGCCCCAGCGGGATAAGGTGCACAGCGGCAAGGCCCGGTACTCACGGTACAGCGTCTGCATACCGGTCACATCCGCCGTGAATCCCAACTCCCCATTCCCGACCGTCAGAGGGGAGTCCAGATCGATCCGCTCCAGAACCGGATCATGTGATTCAATCAGTTCGCGCCTGTTGATAGACATTATGATACACTCCCAATTCATCCTTTTACCTCGCCGATCGTCACGCCTTTTTTCAAAAAACTGCGGGAAAGGATATGTAATAATGGGTACCGACTAAAATCCGCGGCGACTTTGGCATGCCTGTATCCGGTATTATCCGTAAATGGGTCTCCTCTCTTTTCTCGAAAAGCCATGCGAGGAAGTATGCCCGGAGTCTCATATGCAGGCCGTCGACCGATGTGACTGCCACAACATACACATAATAAAATAGAGATGCGCATTTGTCAAAGCGAAAGCGGATGAGTTTTTTATAAGCTGTGTACTTTTTCAGGTTGAAATACGCCCGCTATCCGTGGGCCGTGCTGGCCGAAGTATCCGCCCGAGCGGATCGGCAATTATGAAAATACCGGCATGCCCATGATATAACTAACATTATATGCACCTTGAGCGGCGCCGGCGGGCTGCGGGAGTTGGGGGAGTGTTGTAACAGGAAAGAAGGGCTGTCGGACAACGCTCCCTCTTCTGTATGTTTCCCACGAAAAAAAATTTATCAAGTATTAAAAAAGTCTCAATAATTTATTGAAAAATTAAATAAATATTTTTATAATAGATAGAGATACCGGAATGCCGCACAAATTATACGGGATAAGGACAGGTGAACATATGGCTCCGACAGTGGAAAAATGGACGGTTTTCGAAATAACCCTCAAAGGCCCGGCGGAAGGCAATCCGTTTATAGATGTGCAGCTGGACGCTGTGTTTGCTCACGGCGGCCGCCGCACAGAGGTCGGCGGTTTTTATGACGGTCGGGGGAAGTATTGCATCCGTTTCATGCCCGATGAAGACGGGGAATGGACCTATGTCACGCGCAGCTCCGACAGCCGGCTGGCCGGCCTCAGCGGGACGATTGTCTGCACGCCGGCATCGGCCGGAAACCACGGGCCGGTGGGTGTGCATGGAAAATATCATTTCGCGTATGCGGATGGTACGCCGTATATACCCGTCGGTACGACCTGCTATGCCTGGACGCATCAGGGCGACGCGCTGGAGTCTCAGACACTGGAAACCCTGCGCACCGCCCCGTTCAACAAGCTGCGGATGTGCGTGTTCCCCAAGTATTACGATTATAATCACAATGAGCCTCCTCTTTATCCGTTTGAGGGCAACCGGAAGACGGGGTGGGATTTCAACCGGTTCAACCCCGCCTATTTCCGACATCTGGAACAGCGCATAGACGATTTGGGCAAACTCGGCATCGAGGCGGATCTGATCCTGCTGCACCCATACGATGACTGGGGCTTTGCCTCCATGGGCCCGCAGAATGACGACCGTTACCTGCAATATGTCGTCACGCGGCTGAGCGCTTTCCGAAACGTCTGGTGGTCCATGGCCAATGAGTTTGATTTTATGAAAGACCGTGATATGACCGATTGGGACCGGTATTTCAAAATCGTCCAGGAATCCGATCCGTATCAGCATCTGCGCTCGATCCATAACGGCAAGGTTTTCTACGATCACGGCAAACCGTGGGTCACCCACTGCAGCATTCAGCATTCCGACCTTACCCGCGTCAACGAATGGCGCGAGGCATACGGCAAGCCGGTGGTGGTGGACGAATGCTGCTACGAGGGGAATATCGGCCACATGTGGGGCAACCTCACACCGCAGGAAATGGTCTGCCGTTTCTGGGAAGGCTTTACTCGCGGCGGATATGTGGGGCACGGCGAGACGTATGTGGACCCGGATGACATCCTTTGGTGGGCCAAGGGCGGCCGCCTGAAAGGGAAAAGCCCCGCCCGCATCGCCTTTTTGCGTAAAATCATGGAAGAGGGCCCCGGTGAAGGGCTCGATCCGGCTTCGCTCGGGCGGGATATCCGGGCCTGCGCCGGGCATGGCGGTGCATATTTCCTGTGCAGCTGCGGGTCGGGCCAGTCGGCCTACAAGGATTTGACGCTGCCCGAAGGATGCCGCTACCGCATTGAAATAATCGACACATGGGAAATGACCATCACGCCGCTGCCGGGTTTTTACGAGGGTAGCTGCCGGATCTCGACCGGCGGCAAGCCCTATATGGCGCTCCGCATCCGTCGGGCCTGATGGGAACCGGAACGGGCGGCAGAGTGAAACGTGTAAAGGAGAAGTATAGATGGGATCAAATGGAAATTATGCGGTGCCATGGTGCCACGGCCGGCTGACAGTCTCGGGAAACGGCCGATTTTTACAGCATGCCGACGGCGCGCCGTTTTTTTGGCTGGCCGATACAGCCTGGCTGCTTTTTGTGCGTTCCACACTGGAAGAGGCTGCCGATTATCTGGAGGACCGCCGTCAGAAGGGCTTTAACGTCGTGCAGGTGATGGTGGTTCACTCCATGCCCGCATGCAACGCGTGCGGCCGCGAGCCTTTTGAAAACGGCGATTTCTGCCGCCCGCGTGCCGGGGGCACGGACGGCTATTGGGAACATATCGACCGGGTCTTTGACATTGCCGCAGAGAAGGGAATATACATCGCCGCCGTGCCGGTCTGGGGGTCGCTTGTCGACTCGGGCGCGCTAGATGCGGCCGCGGCCGCGGAATACGGTGCCTTTCTGGGCCGCCGGTATGGAAAACGCCCCAATGTAATTTGGATCAACGGGGGAGATACCCACGGCGATCGGCATACCGACGTGTGGGACTCGCTGGGGGATGCCATCCACCGGGCCGATCCGGAGCATCTGATGACCTTCCATCCGTTCGGCCGCACACGGTCCTCCCTGTGGTTCCACGACCGTGACTGGCTCGATTTCAATATGTTCCAGTCGGGGCACCGGCGCTATCATCAGATCATGGACCCGCTGCGGCCCGACGGCGTGGAGGGCGCTATCCCCGAAGAGGACAACTGGCGCTATGTGCAGGCCGACTATGCACTGACCCCACCCAAGCCGACGCTTGACGGGGAACCCTCCTACGAGGGGATACCGCAGGGGCTGCACGATGTCCGCCAGCCGCGCTGGCAGGCGGCCGATGTGCGCCGTTTTGCCTATTGGTCGGTTTTCGCGGGCGCTTTCGGCCACACCTACGGCAACAATTCCGTCATGCAGATGCTTCACCCGGAACGCGAAACGGGCAATTACGGCGCTGACCGCAGCTGGCGGGAGGCTATCCGGGACCCGGGCGCCGGTCAAATGCGGTATTTGAAAGCGCTGATGCTTGCCGTGCCATTCTTTGACCGGGTACCGGCTCCGGAAGCGATTGCCGGCGCGCCGGGCGAACGGTATGACCATCTGGCCGTGACCCGCGGCAGGGATTATCTGCTGGTCTATGCCTATACCGGCCGTGCGATTCCGGTCGACACCCGGGTCATCGGCGGGGATATTCTCCGCGTGTTCTGGTTCAACCCGCGCGACGGACGGAGCATCCCCGTTGGCAGTGTCCCCAACGCGGGCGTGTGCACCTTTGTGCCACCCGGCGAAGAGCGCCCAGGGAACGACTGGGTATTGGCTCTCTTTGACGCGCGGCAGTCCTACCTGCCTGTGCAGACGCCCGACGAGGGCTGATTACTCCGTAGATGCCCGGGCACTCCGCTGCGGCGGCCGACGGAGCCGGATTTGTAGTATAATAGGCAAAGAGGCTCCGCCCATGACAACAATGAGAGAAGTGAAGAATAATGCCCAGACTGAAGGACATCGCTGAAAAACTCGGCGTTTCGGCCGCCACCGTTTCACTGGTGCTCAACCATAAAGCCGGCATCAGCGACGCCACCCGCGCCCGGGTGTGGAAGGCGCTGGAAGAATCCGGCTATCACGCCGACATGCCGGTGGGAATGTCTCGTGGGGGAATATCCCAACTGCGGCTGATCATTTACAAAAAACACGGCCGGATCGTTTCCGACACTCCGTTTTTTTCCGAGTTGATCGAGGGAATTCATCGGGAAGCACAGTCCTGCGGTGCCGATCTGGTGATAACCTATCTCAGCGAGACGGAAATCGAAAAGCGCCGCGCCGATCTGAACGAGCAGGTGAAAGGGGAGGGTATCATCCTCCTCGCCACCGAAGCGGACGGCAAGATGCTGTCCCGTCTGCACGATGTGCACGTCCCACTGGTCCTGCTGGACGCCCGCTTCCCCAACGAATCGGTGAATACGGTGTCCATCGACAATATCCAGGGGGCTGCTGATGCCACCGACTGCCTGATCCGGGCCGGGCATCGTCGAATAGGCTATCTTCGCAGTTCGCTGCGCATCCGTAATTTTGCCGAACGGGAGCAGGGGTATCATGAGGCGCTCAGCCGGGCCGGTCTGCCTGTTGATCCGCGGTGCCAGTTCGACGTGGAACCGACGCCCGACGGCGCGTATCGGGATTTTGCCCGGCTGCGGCAGACGTTGGAGCTGCCCACGGCTTTTTTTGCCGACAACGACATTATTGCGCTGGGGGCAATCAAAGCCATGCGGGAGGCAGGCATCCGTGTACCGGACGATGTGTCGGTGATCGGGTTCGACGATATGCCGTTTTGCGCCGTGACCGAGCCCGCGCTGACGACCATGCGCGTTTTCAAGCGGCAGATGGGGATCATTGCGGTCCGCCGTCTGCTTGAAGTGGCGCAGGATGGCGGCGAGGTCTGCTGCAGCGTCACGGTGAATACACAGCTGATCTCGCGCGGCAGTGTGGCCGTACACCGGGAAGAACCGGCGTGAGAAGGGCGCCGGAGCGCCCTTCTCACGCTGTCAAAACGGCCGACGGGTTTCTTTTTCCCGCCGGCCGTTTGCAGCATTGTCGGGAGGCTGCCGGGCGGCCCGCAGACTATGTGGGCAGGCACATCGCCGCCCGAATGGTTTTCAGTTTGGTGCGGTGTGGCCGTCGGTGTCCCCGTGTTCCGTGCTTTCCTTATAGGCCAGAGGGGTCATTCCCACGACCTTCTTGAATGAGCGTCGGAAAGAATACACGCTGTTGAAGCCAAGCTGACCAGTCAACTCATACACCGGGGCATCGGAATGCTCAATGCGCAGACAGGCCTCCCGGATCCGCAGATTTTCCAGATAGCTCGTAAAGGTCTCACCGGTCTGCTCCTTAAAAAACTGAGAAAAATATGAGGAGGAAAGATTGAAGTGCCGCGCGATGCTGTCGGAGCACAGGTCGGAATGGGTATAATTGGCCACCATATAGGCGAGGATGTTGTCGCGCAGACGGACGTTGTGACTTTTTTTGCTGCCGTTGACCATCTGGCAGACGGATAGGAAATTGTTCCCCATTTCGGAAAAAGCGGAATCGCTGTCGTTTTCCCACCGGGCTTCTGCAAAGGAGGCGGAAAAATCCGGTGGCATGCGCACTTCCTGGGCGAGTTTCATCAGCGTGCATTGCATATTGAAAAGCAGCAGTTTGCGGATACCGGGGGTCAGATCGTGTTGCTCGAAGTTTTCCGATTTGATTTTTTGCAGTATTTGGGTAACGTTGGTCTGATTGCCGGATTTGCACGCATTGAGAAGCCGTATTTCGAGATCCAGCGGATAGTAAAACCCGCTGACGGTATATTTGAGGCTTTCGTACCACACGGCGGATTCATTCCCGCCCAGCTCGTCGCAGAGCGCCAGCGCCCGGCGTGCTTCGGCGTAGGAGGTGTGAATCTCTCCCGGATGCCGATATGTCTTGCCGATGCCGAAAAGTGCGGAGCAATGGAATTCGGCTGACATTTGTTTGAGAATACGGTCCATCGCACCGGTTATTTTCAGCTTGTTTTCCAGCTCGGAACCGGTTGGAAAAATAAACAGCACGGCGTATTCCCGGCTGCTAACAGAGGAAAGATGGCTGCTGCCGCCGAACATTTCCAGCAGCGACCGGCGCAGGGTCAGGCGGACGATATCCGCATCCGTGTCGGCAGACGTAATCTGGCCGGCTGCCGGCCGAATCCGCAGGGACATGACTTCGAACATTTCCCCCTGAATATTCAGCCCGGAGTTTGCCATCAGCGCCGTCATTTCCTCATCGGAGGAGAAACCCTCTCGGATGAGCTTATCCATGAAAATATCCTGCAGCACGGTCACGTTTTTCTTCAGCCCGTCTTCCAGCATGCGGCTGTCCTGAATGATATGGTGAATGTTGCCTTCGATGTAGTCCAGCTCATTGAATTTTTCATGCACGGCGTTTTCTCGCAGCCGGTCGTGCCCGGCATATTCCCGTACGGCGGAGGCTACCTTCTGGATCGGCTTGCTGTTGAAGCGGGCGAGCAGACAGGAAATCAGCAGCCCCAGCACAAAGGTGAGCAGGATGATTCCGATGGCAAGCCGCTCGATGGAAAGGGTATCCGACAAAATGACGCTTGTGGGTAGAATGGCCGTATAGATCCAGTTATTATATGAAGATTTTACATAGAGCACCATCATATTTTGGCCGTCGATCCGGCGGTAAAACGATCCCTGCTTTTCATGAAAGCGGGAAAAGAGCGCCGAAGAATAATACGGGTGTGCAGAATCCTTTGTGATGATACGGCCGTTTTCATCCAGGATGCCGATCCAGCCCTTGCCCTGGATGTTGGCTTTGTCCAGCAGATTCTGCAGCTGCTGCTGTTCGATGACGAATTCGACGGCGCCCAGGCTCGAGTCGGAAGAATTGGTAAACGGCAGGGAATACTCATATGTGATGGCGGAGGTTTTGACGCCGTTGAGAGTCACATTCCTGGCAGGTGTGATATGCCGGCTGAAACCGCCCTGAAAAAGTGACTCATACCATGTTTGATAATCGACCCCGTCATAGCTGAGGACGTTTTGATAAAAGTAATCGAAACCGTTATACGTGGAGTCGTGGGAAAAAATCAGACTGCTGTTTTTGAAGAATATGTAAAAATACCCCTTGAAGTAATGACTGCTGATCGTGCTCTGCTGCAGGCTGTGCGAAAGCTGATACACATTATAGATGTCGGGCGAACCGGCCGGTATGGTGGATTGATACAGCATTGTGTTGACATCGGCGTTGAAGATCAGATCGGAACTGATTTCGTCGATCTGCATCAGATAGTCGTCAATGTTGCTCTGGGCCTGCGTGAGCATGGCGAGCTTCAGTTCCCGGCAATTTTTGGTGACGACACGGTCGGTCTGATGATACGTGATGGCGGACAGCAGGACGGTCAGAATCAGTATCACAAGGTAGGAATAAAGAAACCGATAAAAAACGGTGCGGCTGAAATGAAAACGGGGCAGTTTCCATTTACACGGCCGGTCCGTCTCGCGCGGCTTCTTGCTCCTCGCAAATTGTGAACAACGGTATGCGAAAAAACGCCGGAATCTCTCTCGAACATTCACGCTGCCGTTCTCCCTTCTGAAAATCCGATTCAAACAAGTCGTATGCCATCGAAATCGAGCCGGCGTCGAATATACCTATTTCATTATAAGGAAATACCGGGTGAATGCAAGCAGTCCCTTGAAATGGGAAAATATGGCTGCCCAGGGATTGCCTGTGCAGCCATATGCGTCCGATTGGTGGCGTACCGAGGGAAATGGAAATTCTGCTTAAAAGATGGCGTGTCGGTTTTTTATTTTTTCCCGTATTGGTTGTTGTAGGCTTTCTGAATCAACTGAATGTAATTCTGCAGACCCATGGAGTTAAGCTGGGAAATATAGCTGTTCCATCCGGAGTCGACATCTGTTTTACCAGTGATAAACGCGGTGACCTGTTCGTTGACATAGTCGTTGATTGTCGTTTTCATGCGGGAAATCTGATCGATGTCACTCTGCGCGTAGTAAAGGTCGGGGAGTACGGCGTTGATTCCGGGGGTGGTTTTCGCATAGACCTTGGTCGCCTTGTAAAATACCACCATGCGTCCGCTCAGAGCGGGTACGGATGGATCATACGGATTGGAGGGTTGTGCCCACTCATCCTGATACGACACGGAAGCGTTCAGCGGGAAGAGCTGGCCGTAGTTCACGTTCTGATATTCCGTTTTGGTGGTGTCGACCGTAAGAGTCTTGTATTTTGCGGCCTTGCCGTCATAATTTACGTCGCTTGAGTCGGCCTTGCTCCATTCTTTGCCTTCGCGGCCTACGTTGGCACGGATCGTTCCCTCTTCGGTATAGGTGTAATCGAACATGCGCGCGACGGCCGCCGGGTATTTGCAGTTTTTAGTGATATAGATTTCCGGCACATACCCGCCGTAGGGGTCGTAGCTGGCGACTTTCAGACCGCTCGGCCCGGTCAGGGGAGCCACAGCCTCGTACTGCTGCCACCTGGTGGAAGTTTTGCCGTTTACGGGCGAGAGGTTGCAGGCGTAGCCGACGCGCAGCGCAGGGAACGCACCGATGGTCGGAGCCGAGCCAGATTCGTTGATGTTGACCTGTGTCTTTTGATCCTGCGTGAAGGATTCCGGGTTGATCAGGCCCTCTTTATAAAGCTTGTTGAGGTATTTCAGACCGTCCTTGAATCCGGACTGCACCGCGCTCATCGTCACCTTGCCATCCTTTAGATAGAGACGGTCGGTGCTGGCCGGCGTATAGGTAAAAGCATTCATGATGAAGCCGTCCAGGTTGATATTCGAGCCCGATTTGCAGGTGCTAAGCGGGATCTCGTCGGCCTTGCCGTCTTTGTTGGGATCGCTGCTTTTGAATGCCTTGAGCACCGTCTCGAATTCATCCGTGGTGGTGGGCATGCTCAGACCGAGGTTTTTCAGCCATGTGGAGTTCATCCACATTTTTTCCGGATAGGTGACGTGATAACTCTGATTGATCATGGTCAGATTGTAAATGTGCTTATCCGGCGTGGTCATGAGCTTTTTCAGGTCCGTGTTGCTGCTGAGGATTTTTTTGTAGTTGGGCATGTCGGAGTTAATATAGTTTTCCAGAGGCAACAGAATTCCCTGACTGCCAAGCTGCAGCTCAGTAGATTTGGAAAGACGGGAAGTCGCGCCGACACCCGGATCGATCACATCCGGATACTGACCGCTGGCGACTACGAGATTCACCTTTTCTACAAAGTTGGACTGGACGAGCTGCCAGTTGATATGGATATTGGTCTTTGCCTCGAGCTCTTTGGTGAATGCGTTGGTGTCATAGTTAGTGGTGGAATCGGCGGGAGCGGGGGTCATGATGCTGATGTTGATCTTCTGCTTGACGATCGGATAGGTCCCGACGGACGTCAGACCGACTGTAGAAGATTTGTCCTGTGTTTTTTTCTGGGCACAGCCGCTGAATGCAAGAGAAGCTACGACTGTCAGACACAGCACGAGAGACACAGCCTTTTTCATCGCGTTTCCTCCTGTGAAAATAGTATGCAAACCGCTTATTTCGGCCGCCCGGCTCCGGGCCGGCCGAGAAAGACAGGTTTAGCCTTTAATAGAGCCGATCATAATGCCCTGGGTAAAATATTTTTGTACGAATGGGTACAAAACCAGCACCGGCACGCTGGCGAATACAATGATCGCATATTTCATGGCTTCGACCATTTGAATCTGTGCAGACTGATCCTGCGTAGTCGTGCCCTGCATTTCCTGAAGCGTCTGTGCACTGGTCAGAATGTTGCGCAGCACAACCTGCAGAGGCAGCAGATTTTGACTGGTGAGATACATTAGACCGCTGAAATAGGCGTTCCACTGCCCTACGGCATAGAACAGCACCATTACCGCGATGATCGGCTTGGAAATGGGCAGTACGATTCGAAATATAATTTTGAAATCGTCGGCACCGTCGATATTGGCGGCTTCGCATAGCCCTTCCGGAATGCTCGATTGAAAAAAGGTGCGCGTCATAAAAAGATTCCAGATGGAAAGGGCGCCTGGGAAGATCATGGCCCACCGGGTGTTAAGCATGCCCAGATTTTTGACGACCAGATAGGTGGGGATCATGCCGCCGCCGAAAAGCATCGTGAAGAAAAAGATCCCCGTTAACACGCCTTTTCCATAGAGATCTTTTTTCGACAGTGGATAAGCTGCCAGAATGGTCAGCACCACGCTGAGAATCGTGCCGAAAAGCGTGTAAAACAGCGAGTTGCCGTACCCTGTCAGCAGTTGCCGGTCCGTGATGACGTATTTATAGACCGCCAGCGTCGGGCGGATGGGCAGGATTCCGACACGGCCCAGAGCCACTTCGCCCGGGTCGCTGATGGAATTGCTCACGATATTCAAAATAGGGATGAGGATGATCAGAAAGCTAAACGTCAGAAAGATATAATTGATCACATGGAAAGTCATGTCGCTGCGTGTCATGTGGATGGAAGTATGCTTTTTAGCCATCATTGATTCCGCCCCCTTACCACAGACTCGTGTCGGACACACGCCGCGACACCCAGTTGACCAGTGTGACCATTATCAGCGATATGACCGACTGGAACAGATTGATGGCCGTCGAGTAACTGTATTGCATGGAAACCAGACCGATCTTATACACATAGGTGGATATGACCTCGGAGGTGCTGGTGTTGAGCTGGTTCTGCATCAGGTAGACTTTTTCGTAACCGACGTCCACGATCTTGCCGCAGCCAAGAATCAGCAGGATCACCGCGGTGGGCACGATGCCGGGAATGTCGATATGGATGATACGCTGCCATATGGACGCGCCGTCCATCATAGCCGCCTCATAAAGCTCGGGATTCACCGACGACAGAGCGGCCAGATAGATGATTGCGCTGTAGCCGGTCGTCTGCCACACGTCGGACCATACGTAGATGGATTTGAACATGGCCGCATTGCCCATAAAATAGATGGCGTGGCCGCCGAGTGATTTAATGGTCTGGTTGACGATGCCGTTGAGTGAAAGAACCTGATACAGGATCGAAACCAGAATGGCAGTGGAAATAAAGTGCGGCATGTAGGTAACCATCTGTACCGTTTTTCCTACGGCCTTGCTGGTCACATAATTGAGTGCGATCGCCAGTATGATCGGTGGAAAAAACGAGGCGACCAGATTGTAAATACTGATTCCTAATGTGTTGATCAGCAGCCGAGAAAATTCATAGGAAGAAAAGAATTCCCGAAAATGCTGAAAGCCGCACCACGGGCTTCCCAGGATTCCCTGCGAAAGATTAAAGTTTTTAAACGCCAGCACTACGCCGTACATCGGCACGTATTTGAAAATGATCAAATAAATCAGTGCCGGGAGCATGACCACGTAAAGCTCCCAGTGTCTTCGGATTTTTTTCCAGGCTGTGCTGAGCCCCTTACTCTTTGGCAGCCGATTTGTGATTTCTGCCTGCATTGGCTTCTGAGTCCTCCTTTTTGAAAATGGAAATGCAGCGGCAAGGTATATATATAATGGATATCCGTTCTTCGGTCTCCGCGAGGAGAATACCGTCCGTAAAAGAAGAAAACAGAGAAGCCATCCTGGCAAGAACGGTCGGGGAACGAACGGCTGCTGTCATAATTCATAAAAAATGGAGCACGTTCGTCTATTTCGTATTATAATTATCCCATATGACAATGCAAGGAACAATTTATAAGGTGGGTGAGCATATTCTTAGAAAATAGGCGGCGGCAAATTACATGGTGAATGAGCAGATTTTTAGAATACACATTTGACAGAGGCCTGTCAAATCTCATAGATATGCGGAAAAGTGAATGAAACGTTCGAAGACTTTTCCGCTATTTATTGTGCACTCTGACACGAAATTGGGAAATTTGGATAAGCGTAAAATTTTCAGTAAAATATTGAATTGCTGGGTGAACCGTTTATAATAGAGGGCACGCCGCCTGCACATCCGGGCGGTGCTCAGAGTGCCGAATAGATGGGGGAATGGACATGGATGACGATCGGGCATATATCGAATTAATCCGTCAAAAGCTGTGCCGGGATTTCGGCGGCATGTACCGGGCGGCGGGCGGAATCTTTGCCTATCCGTTTCTGACACCGGGCAGCGGTCAGTATGCCGACGTGCTTTGGGATTGGGATTCGTGGCTCAGCAATGTGGCATTGCGGCAGATTCTGCTGGATTCTGCCGACAAAGCCGAGTGCGAGCGGGCCGTGCCGTATGAGCGCGGCTGCGTACAGAATTATCTAAAATGGTGCGGCATGGACGGATGGATTCCTCCGTTTGTGACCCGGGGGGATGTGATCGAGAAAGTCCGGCCGGCCGACACGCGGCATACCAATATGCACAAGCCGGTGCTGGCTCAGCACGCGGCATTTCTCGTGCAGCAGGCCGGCGGCGATGCGGAATGGCTCCGGGACGGCTTCTATTCTCTGCAGGCGTTTCTCAATCGTTACCGCTATCACAGCCGCCACGCCTGTGGGCTCTATTATTGGCAGAACGATTTCGCCATCGGGGTGGATAACGACCCCTGCACCTTTTTCCGCCCGGTCGGAAGCTCGGGCTCCATTTTTCTCAACTGCCTGATGTACCGGGAATTACTCGCCATGGTGTATCTGTGCAGTCGGCTTCATTTGGAAGATATCGGCCGCGAATTTCAGCGCGATGCGGATGACCTGAAGGAGGCGGTGCGCCGAAACTGCTGGGATGAGCGCGACGGCTTTTATTACAGCGTGGATCTGAATCTCCTGCCGGTCGATCACGACGCCTGGCTGCATCAGGGCATGCCCCGCGGATGGGATTGCCTGATCCAGCGCATCGGCGTGTGGTCGGGCTTTCTGGCCATGTGGTCGGGCATTGCCACTCCGGCGCAGGCCGAACGCATGGTGCGGGAGCATTACCGCAATCCGCGGACGTTTCATGCGGAATACGGGGTGCGAAGCCTTTCCAAAATGGAAAAAATGTATAGCCTTCGGGCGACCGGCAACCCCTCCAACTGGCTGGGGCCGGTGTGGGGGATCGCCAATTATATGGCATATAGGGGCCTGGCGCGTTACGGCTATCGGCAGGATGCGGAAGATCTGGTGCGTCGGACGATTCGCCTCTTCGGTCGGGATCTGGAACGTTTCGGCACGCTTCATGAAAATTATCAGCCCGATAACGGTGAACCGATCCTCAACCCAGGATTCCAGAACTGGAATTACCTGGTCGTCAATATGGTCGACTGGCTGGAGGGATGCCCGGTGGTCGAGGAATTCTAAACGGCAATTATGCATTGCGCCCCAAACACCCCACAGCGCCGCATTTTCGCAAGGAAGACGCGGTACTGTTGGGGTGCTCGTGCTTTAGCATTCGGCGCGCAAATGACCGCAGGGCGAATCCACCGGGCATTCCAGCGTTTCAATTTAGTTGCTGCTTTATTAAACTATTTAATTTTAGCTCTATATATACACATGAAAAGCGTATAAATTGAGCTTTAAACGAAACATACTGGAAAAAATGGTTTAAAATAAGCTGAAATAATTGACATGATTCAGGCGTAATGCTATACTTTTCATAAAGCATAAATTAAATTTTACTAAATACTTTACACTGCGTTTTTACAAACTGACATGAGAGTACCCAACGAAAAGAGGAGGATACATATTGGCAACGATATGTGAACTGGAAGCCGTAGCCGGCCGGTGCCGCCGCAGCATTGCCACGATGATCTATCGGGCGGGCACAGGGCATATCGGCGGGTCACTGTCTTCGGCCGACATTCTGACGGCGCTGTATTTCGACGTGATGCACATACGGCCGCAGGAACCGGAATGGCCCGACCGTGACCGCTTTATACTCAGCAAGGGCCACAGTGTGGAGGGATACTATTCCCTCCTCGCTTTCCGGGGCTTTTTTTCGTCGGAACGGCTGAAGGAATATTCGCAGTTCGGCTCGATTTTTACCGGCCACCCCAACCGGAAGGTGCCCGGGGTCGAAATGTGCACGGGTGCGCTCGGTCACGGTCTGCCGGTCGCGGTGGGCATGGCGCTTGCCGCCAAACGGGATCGGCGGCCTTCTCAGGTCTACACTCTGATGGGCGACGGCGAGCTGGCCGAGGGCTCCAACTGGGAAGCGGCCATGGCCGGAGCCAAATACGATCTGGATAACCTGACGGCGATCGTGGACCGAAACGGCCTGCAGATCAGCGGCAGCACCGAGACGGTGATGCCGCTGGAAAATCTGGCCGCCAAGTGGCAGGCCTTTGGCTGGGATGTGGTCGAGTGCGACGGCAACGATATGGCTGCGCTTTTGCAGGCTTTCCATCGCCTGCCGGACCGTCCGGGCCGGCCGCACCTGCTGCTGGCCCATACCGTCAAGGGCAAGGGCATCTCGTTTATGGAAAACCGGCCCGAATGGCATCACGGCGTACTCAATGCCGCCCAGTACGCGCAGGCGATGAAGGAACTCGGCGGCGAGCCGGGAAAAGGGGGCAACCAATGAGTATACCATGCCGCAAGGCATTCACCGGAACGCTGTTGGAACTGGCCAGGCGAGACCCCCGCATCGTGGCGCTGGCTACCGATTCACGCGGTTCCGTCACGCTGGGGGACTTCGCAAAGGAGCTTCCGGAACAGTTCGTGGAAGTGGGCATCGCCGAGCAGGACGCCGTCGGTATTGCCGCCGGGATGGCGCTGGGCGGAAAAAATGCCTTTGTGTGCGGGCCGGCCAGTTTTTTGTCGGCGCGCAGTCTGGAACAGGTCAAAGTAGACGTGGCATATGCCCACACAAACGTCAAGGTGATCGGTGTCAGCGGGGGAGTCAGCTACGGCGCGCTGGGTGCTACCCATCACAGCCTGCATGACATCGCGGTGATGCGGGCATTCGAAGGGCTGACGGTGGTGCTGCCGTGCGATGCGCGGCAGACCGTGCAGCTGACGCGGGTGCTGGCGCAGACGGAGGGCCCCGTGTATGTGCGTATGGGGCGCGCCGCCGTGCCGGATGTGTATGAGCAGGACGATCCACCCTTTGTGATCGGGCAGGCGAACGAGTTGCTGCCCGGCGGGGACGTGACCATTATCGCCACGGGCGAGGCGGTCAGCCACGCGCTGGGCGCCGGCCGTCTGCTGCGTCAGAAGGGCGTGCGGGCGCGTGTGCTCGACATGCATACACTTAAGCCCCTCGACCGGGAGGCCGTGATCCGGGCCGCACGGGAAACCGGGCATATCGTGACCATAGAAGAGCACAGCGTCTGCGGCGGGCTGGGCGCGGCCGTCGCACAAACGGTCGTGGAAGAGTGCCCCGTGCCGATGCGGATCATCGGCATCCCCGACGCGCCGTTGGTCGCCGGCACTTCCGCCGAAGTATTTCGCACGGTCGGTATTTCGGCGGATCATATTGCGGAAACCGCCATCGCTCTGCTGGGAGAGCGGGCCGGCTGAAACGTCTGCATACACGGAAGGGGCTGCATCAGGACCGCCCCTCCGCCAAAGGATGGTCATACATATGGAACCGAGCTATATTCTGGCAATCGACCAGGGTACTTCCGGTACGAAGGCGACGCTCTTTGACAGCCGCGGTGAGCTGGCGGGCCGGCACAACGAGGCGCATAGGCAGTATTATCCTAAGCCCGGATGGGTGGAGCACGACGCGGAGGAAATATATGATCGGACCCTGGCGGCCATTGCCGGTGTGCTGGGGGATACCGGCGTCGATGCCGGTCGGGTGACCGCCATGGCCGTCTCCAACCAGCGGGAAACGGCGGTCATCTGGGACAGGGAAACCGGGCACCCTGTTTGTCACGCCATCGTCTGGCAATGCGGCCGCGCGCTGCCTATCTGCCGTGCCATGGAAAAGCAGGGCTTGGCGCCTATGGTGCGGGAAAAGACCGGCCTGGTTCTTTCTCCCTATTTTTCGGCCGCAAAAATCAAATGGGTTCTCGACAATGTGCCGGGCGCTTGGGAAAAGGCCGCCGCAGGCAGGCTTGCCTGCGGCACGATGGACTCATGGCTGGTTTACCGGCTGACCGGCGGGCGAGTGCACGCGACGGATGTTTCAAATGCCAGCCGCACACAGTTGTTTGACATTGCCGCCCTGCGGTGGGATGACGATCTGCTCCGGGCTTTCACCATTCCGCGGAGCATGATGCCGGAGGTTTTGTCCTCCGACGGGGATTTCGGCACGACGTCGGCGGGCGGTATCTTCAATCCGCCCATCCCCATCGCGGGGGTTATGGGCGATTCCCACGCGGCGCTTTTCGGCCAGTGCTGTTTCGGCAGAGGAATGGCCAAAGCCACTTACGGCACCGGCTCATCGATCATGATGAATATTGGCGACAGACCGCTGCGTTCCCGCCGGGGCCTGGTGACTTCGCTCGCCTGGAGCATGGCCGGCCGCGCGGAATATGTATTCGAAGGCAATATCAATTTTGCCGGCGCCACCGTCAAATGGCTGGTCGATGACATGAAGCTGCTGCCGGATTCCCGCTCGGCTGGCCGACTGGCCGCCCGGACGGAGGACTGCGGCGGGGTCTATATCGTCCCCGCCTTCACGGGCCTTGGCGCGCCCTATTGGGACAGCGACGCGCGCGGGCTTATCTGCGGCATCACGCGGGGCACCGGGCGTGCGCAGATTGCCCGCGCGGCGGAAGAAAGTATTGCCTATCAGGTGCGCGACGTGCTGGAAATCATGATGCAGGAATCCGGCGCGCCTGTGGAGCAGCTGCGGGTCGACGGCGGCCCCACGCGGGACGATTTTCTGATGCAGTTCCAGGCGGATATCCTGCCCGCCCGCGTGGTGCGCGGCCGGATCGAGGAAATTTCCGCCGCGGGCGCGGCGTATATGGCCGGGCTACACATGGGGCTGTGGAGCGGCCGGTCGGAGCTGTGTGCGCTGCGCACCGAGGAGCGAATATTTGAAACCAAAATGACTGCCGCCCGGCGCGACACCCTGTATGCGGGCTGGAAATTGGCTGTCCGGCGCGCCTGCTTCAAAGAATAAGCATTGGCTTTTTCCATACTGTCCGTACACATACGACGAAGGAGTGATACCGGTGAAATTCGGTCTGATCGTTGGCAACCGCAGCTTTTTTCCCGCTCATCTCGCCGAAGAAGATCGGCGCAGAGTATTGGATAAACTCGTAAAAATGGGGCACGAGGCGATCACACTGGCCCCCGAGCAGACGCCGCACGGCGCCGTGATGACCTATTCCGATGCCAAAGCCTGCGCGGAGCTTTTCCGCTGTCACTCGGACGAGATCGACGGCATTATTGTCGTGCTGCCAAATTTCGGCACCGAGACCGCCATCGCCGACGCCATCGAGAAATCCGGGCTCAGGGTGCCCGTGCTGGTGCAGGCGTGTGATGACGATTTCGACCATCTGGAAATCGCCAACCGCCGCGATGCATTTTGCGGTAAGATATCGGTGTGCAACAACCTGTACCAGCGCGGCATCCGCTTTACCGGCACCGGGACCCATACCTGTGCCATTGAGTCAGAAGAATTCACACGGGATCTCACATTTTTCGCGGGGGTATGCCGGGTGGTGCGCGGCCTTTCCGGGGCACGCATCGGTGCCATCGGCGCCAGACCGGATGCGTTCCATACCGTCCGTTTTTCCGAAAAGCTTTTGCAGGCTTCGGGCGTCACGGTGGTCACGGCTGATCTGTCGGAAATCATTTTCCGCGCCGCAGCGATGCAAGATGACGACCCGCCGGTCAAGGCGAAGGAGGAGGAAATCCGCGCCTACGGCCGCATCGCCAATGGTATCAGCCGGGAAAAGGTCCTCCGCCAGGCTAAGCTGTGCCTGACGCTGGAACAGTGGGTGCAAGAAAACGACTGCGCCTGCAGTGCCATCCAGTGCTGGGATTCGATTCAGTTCAATTATGGCTGTGCCACCTGCCTTGCCATGAGCATGATGGGCGAAAAGGGTCGGCCCAGCGCCTGTGAAATGGATGTGACCGGCGCGCTGACGATGTATGCGATGAAGCTTGCCTCGGGGGAGCCCTCCGGCTATCTCGACTGGAACAATAACTATGGGGAGGATCGGGATAAATGCATCTGTCTGCACTGCTCCAACTTTCCGAAATCCTTCTTCCGCACCGATTTTGAGATTGAGAATCTCGACGTGCTGGCGACTACCATCGGGGCCGAAAAATGCTTCGGTGCCTGCAAGGCCCAGATTGCACCGGGCCGCATGACCTATGGAAAGATTTCGACCGACGACCGGAACGGCCGTATCCGCGCATATTTCGGCGAAGGCGAGATACTGCCCGACCGGGTCGATACCAAGGGAGGGGTCGCCCTGTGCCATATTCCCGACCTGCAGGGGCTTCTGAAATTCATCACCCATAACGGTTTTGAACATCATGTGGCGATGAACCGTTCCCTGTGTGCCGACGTGCTGGAAGAAGCGCTGGGGAATTATCTGAGTTGGGATGTCACCCGTCACTGATATACCGGCGTGTGTGGTGAAAGGGAGTCGTGATCGCATGGATGAATTCTTGCAGCAGCTTCAAAATCCCCCCTCCGAATACCGCCCGGTGCCTTTCTGGTCATGGAACGACCGTCTCGACGTGAATTTCCTGCGCTGGCAGATCGGGCAGATGAAGCAGGCGGGGATGGGCGGATACTTCATGCATGCCCGCAGCGGGCTGGAAACCGAATATCTCGGCACCGATTGGATGGAGTGCGTCGCGGCCTGCGCCGACGAAGGCAAACGTCTCAGGATGGGCGCGTGGCTTTATGACGAGGATGGCTGGCCGAGCGGTTTCGCCGGGGGGCAGGTGCCCGCGCTCGGCGACGAGTATCTGGGCCGCTGGCTTGTGATGAAACGCCTGGCGCCCGGCGAAGCAGCGGCGGATAAAAACCTGCTTGGCGTTTATTGCTGCGAAGCGGCGGGCGGTTCCGTGCGCCGCGCCGGCGAAGCGGATATCGGTGCCGAGCGTCTGGCCGTGAGTCATCGGGCAAACGCCTACTATATCGATGTGATGAGCGAAAAAGCGGTGCGCGCTTTTCTTCAAGTGACCCATCAGCGGTATTTTGACGAGATGAAAGGCCGTGTCGGGCCGGCGATCAAAGGCTTTTTTACCGACGAACCGCGCCTTTCGGGCAATTTCGAAGGGGATATCCCCTGGTCTTACGACATTCCCGACCGTTTCCGCGCGGCTTATGGCTACGACGTACGGGATGTGCTGCCGGCTCTGTTTATCAGGACCCGGGATTATGCGAAGGTGCGCTATGACTTTTGGAAACTGGTCAGCGAGCTGTTTGTTTCGAGCTATATCGACACCATCGAGAAATGGTGCCGCGCACATGGATGTGCGCTGACGGGTCACATTATGATGGAAGAGAGCGTTTTCACCCAGATGACCGGCTCGGGCGGCGTGATGCCCTTTTATGAGCACATGGATATGCCGGGTGTCGATTGGCTGCGCCGGCATATCGGCAATCCGGTGGTGCCAAAGCAGGTGGGGTCTGTGGCCTGCCAGACGGGCAAAACCCATGTGCTGACCGAGTCGTACGCCCTGTGCGGCTGGAATGTGAATTTCGAAGAGCTCAAGTGGATCGCCGAGTGGCAATTCGTCAACGGCGTCAACCGCATCTGTCAGCATTTGGAGGGCTATACCCTGCGCGGTCAGCGCAAACGCGACTATCCGCCGTCGCTGTTTATTCAGCAGTCGTGGTGGAAGGAATATCACCGCTTCAACGATTATCTCGCACGGCTGGGACTTGTACTGACGCAGGGCACGGAGGTGGCTCCGGTCCTGCTGCTGCACCCGATGCGCAGCGGCTGGATCACCTATGAGGGCGGGCTCAATGACGCAATCGGTCACATCGACGATGACTTTGCCAGACTTTCCGAGTTCCTTTCCGGGCGGCACATCGGCTATCACTACGGTGACGAGACCATTATGGCCGAGCACGCCCGGGTGGAAGGCGCGCGGTTGATCGTGGGCCGCTGCACCTATACGTCCGTCGTGATGCCGTCGATGGCGGTGATCGCATCTTCCACGCTCGAGCTGCTGCAGCGGTTCGCGGCAAACGGCGGCCGCATCTTTTGCCGGGGTGATTTCCCGGCACTCTGCGACGGCCACCCCGACGAGCGGTTGGCCAAGCTGCAAAGTCAGGTGGAGACGGTGCCCGACGACGAGTCCCTTGCCCATGCCCTCCGGAAACTCATCGGCATCCGTATCGCGGCGGCCGGGAAAGAAGCCGCCTCCATACATTGCCAGCACCGCACGACCTCCCGCGGCGAAGTGTATTTTCTGGTCAATCTGAATAACCGGTCGGGTTATGAGACGACCGTCACTGTGGAAGGCGGCGGGGAACCGCGCCTGCTCGATCTGGAAACAGTGGCCGAAACGGCCCTCCCGTTTGAGCGGGTCGGCCGGAGCGTGCGGTTTACGCTACAATTTTTACCCATGCAGTCCTATGTGGTTGTCGTGGCAAAAGCAGACGCCTCCAAGGCTTCCCGGCCGATCGCGGAGCCGGTCATCTCCGTCCGCCCCGGGCCGGAGTGGCAAGTCGAAACAATGGATGATAACTCCCTGACGCTGGATACCTGCCGGTGCTGCATTGACGGCGGGGAATGGTCGGGATCAAAAGCCGTCATCCATCTGATGGATGAGCTGCTCGCCCTGCGCCGCAGCTGCGACATCGAGCTTTCTTTTTCCTTTCATACCCGGTTCGATCGGACGAAAAACCAACGTTTCTTCTTGGCTCTCGAAGCGGCCGATGCATTTGAAATCGCAGTCAACGGGCACCCTGTGCCCTATGCCGACATTGGCTGGTGGAAAGACAGCTCTTTTAAGAAAGTGGACATCCGCCCGTTTGTTATAAACGGTGAAAATGAAATCCGCCTGAAGCGGCGCTTTTACCAATCGCAGAAAGTCTATGACGTGCTGTTCGGCAAAGATGTCTATGAGACGGAAAAAAATAAACTCACTTATGACGTGGAACTGGAAAGCATCTATCTCGTCGGCGACTTTGGCGTGGTCAGCGACGTGCCCTATACGGCCGGGCCGCGCGGAGCGCTGTTCACCGATGGTCCGTTCACCGTCGTCGATGCACCCAAGACGTTTGCCGACGGCTGCTTCACGACGCAGGGCCTGACGTTTTTCGCCGGGAGCCTGACGGTCTCTCAGATCGTCCGGGTGCCGCAGATGGCCGGGGGGCGCGTCATGCTGGATCTTGGCCGCCCGGATGCTGCGATGGCGCGGGTGCGGCTCAACGGTCGGGAGGTCGGGGCGCGGCTCTGGTCGCCGTTCCGGTTCGATTTGACTGGGTTTGTCCATTCCGGTGAGAATCGGCTGGAAGTCGCGCTTTATGCGAGCAACCGTAACCTTTTGGGTCCGCATCATCACCGAAACGGCGAACTTTACAGCGTCGGGCCGGACAGCTTTACCGGTCGCTGGAGTTGGGTGGAAAAAGACAGCGAGGCTATGCCAAGCACGGCGGAACAGCGCCGGGCCGATTACTGGCGTGACGGTTACTGCTTTGTGCGGTTCGGCCCGGGGGACCCGTTATCGGAATAAACCGTTTGCAACATCTGCCGGGCTGTTAAAAAGCAGGCGGTTTTCCTATGGCAATGCGCCGTTGACGGGGGGAAACCGCCTGCAACATATTATATGTTATATATATGGAAGATTTGTAAAAGCGGAAAGGAAATTCCCGCGCATTTCGGATGAAAGACCCGGGCTCCGAATTCACCGACAGATTCGACGGTGGTCGTCTTGTTTCCGTGATTTTCCCGGCATGAGCTATAAAAGGTTACGGTTGTTTCCGGACCGTCGGTTTCGCTACGCTTTCCCGCTCGATCAGATCCATATCCACATCGATTTTGACCCGCGGCACATCGGGGTGCCGGATTCGTGTCAGCAACCGCATCGCGGCGATTTTCCCAATTTCCCGGTTGTAGCTTTTCATGGTTGTCAGGCGGGGATGGCTGATCTCGCAAAAAGGCATGTCGTCAAACCCGATGATCGAGACCCGGTCGGGTACGGAGTAACCGCTTTCGTTTAAAGCTCGCATGGCGCCGAAGGCCATGGCGTCGTTGTATGCCAAAAAGGCGGTAGGCATCGGCCGGTCTTCCCGCAGCAGGCCGCACATGTCACGATAGGAGCCGTCCAACGTCGAGTCGAGCCCATAATGATAGGCGGGGTTTTCCTGGATGCCGCCTTCCCGCAGCGCAGCGGAAAAACCCTCTTGACGCAGCCGCCCGCTGCGGATATCAACGGTACGGTTGAGAATGCCGATCTCCGTATGCCCTTTTTGAATCAGATATTTGGTGGCCAGATAGGCGCCGCGCTTAAAATCGATCTGCACGAAATCATAGAGCTCGTCCGGCAGGTAATGATCCACTACCACCGTCGGCAGATGAAGCAGATGGAAACACCGCAGTTCTTCCGCCTCCATCTCCGTCGCCTGGATAATGAGACCCGCTAAGTCATCGGACATAATGGAACGGACGGATTCTTCCAGATTATCCCGCCCTGCAATGACATAGCGGATCATCAGGTCGAAATGCTGACTACGGCAGATTCTCTCGATTTCCTCGATCATGTCGGTATAAAACGCCGTCTGCGAAGTATCGCTGCCATACTTTTTATACACGATATACCGGATGCTTCTGGATTTGTTGGATTCGCTCCGGTGCTCCAGATACCCCATGTCTTCCGCAATTTCGAGTATCCGGCGGGCCGTCTTTTCACTGACGCCCTTGCGGTTGTTGATCACGTTGGAAACAGTTCCTTCCGAAACGTTGGCCCGCTGCGCAATCGCTTTCATTGTCGGTTTCATGAAAATCCCCCATACGGCTGACGGTTAGTCTGATGTACCGCCCCACTATCCGGATGCTCGTCCGGCCGCAACATGTAAAAGCTAAAGAATGGCTTTATTATATCATGGTTTTCTGACAAAGTATATGGAGTCTATTCTGAGACGCTACAAAATATTTACGGCAATTCTGAATTGATTTAGAATAAAATGCACGGATTATACAGAAAAGCAGCATACATAGTGTACAATTAAGACGTATAGCCAACAAAATTATTTGTGACAGGCTATAGACACATGAAAAGAGGATCAACTATGCAAAACATACCCAAGTGGGAAATATTCGAGATTTCAACCGTATCACAAAATATTTATGCCAATCCGTTTGTGGATGTATCGGTGCGGGCAGTATTCCGCCTGGGGGATAGGCAATTCACCGTCGACGGGTTTTACGATGGTCTGCAGCAGGGAAAAGCTGTCTGGAAAGTTCGCTTCGCCCCGATGGAAGAGGGACGGTGGCAATACCGCATCGCTTCGAATCGGGCGGAGCTGGATGGCCGGACTGGTGGATTTGACTGTGTGCGGGCGGTGTCCCATGGCGGCCTGACGGTTTCATCTCGTTTTCCCAACTGGTTTGCCAGAGAGGACGGGACCGCGCAGATGATACTGAACGAAGGATGGTATCCTCACCCGGCCAACGGCTTCGACCTTGTGCACGAGGACAGGGATTTTCAGCAGCCGGGTGAGGATGACGCGAGGTCATATATGGATATCCTCAGCCGGCACGGGATCAATATGATCGTGGATGTCAGCCAATTGTATGCCCGACAGGAATCCATCACCGATCCCTCTTTCCGCTGGCCTTGGAGGGTGGTCGATGCCCGGCACAACAAGATCGACCGGGACTCTTTCAATCTCGACTATTATCAGCGGCTGGATCGGCTGATGGCCTATGCCAAACAGAAGGGTATTTTTTTCGCCATGGAGCTGCTCTATGACAATTCAGTGGTACGTCCCCGGGAATGGTCCCATCACCCGCTCAACCGCGCCAACGGCGGCTGGCTGGACGGCGAGCATGGCATCGGCTGGGGAGCCATGTTTGATCTCGGCAACGCCGAGCATGTCAAATATACCGCCCGCTATATGCAATATACGGTGGCCCGTTTTGCCGCTTACTGGAACATATTCTGGTCGGTCGGGTCGGAAAACGGCAATCTCATTCCGTTGCCGCAGTCGCTGCTTCCTTACGCCCAACAGCCGCCGGAACGGGTGGCCGATTGGTATACTTACTGGGGCCATTTCGTCGCCCGGCACGATCCCTATGGTCGGCTGCGGACTTTCGGCGATGTGGGCAAGCAGCCGTTGATGGTCACTTCCGGCGAAAACAATGTCATATTGACCCAGGACCCTCGTAATTATCCGCCGGACGACACGGATGCATATTACCGGACCATGCACGATTTCGGCCTGGAATTCTGGAAGTATGGGCGCCCCGTCGTCATTGGAGAAATGACGGCTTCCACCAATAACCATTATGAAACCGAGCGCCGGCTTTACTGGATCGGCTTTACCGGCGGCTACAGCATGGGGCGGGCCGACCGGCATTTCCGCCCGACAATCGACGGTCGGCTAACGGAAAGCGACAAATTCCATATCAGCGGCGATCCGCCGATTTACGACGACGTGCAGCGGCTGGGGGAATTCGTCACGAGGGATAAGGTGCGGTTCTGGCGCATGCGTCCTATCGATGGGCTGCTGGATACGCATGGCGCCATGATCTATTGCCTTGCGGCCGAAGACGAGGAATATGTGATCTACTTTGTCAGCGGTGGACGGGCGACCATAAAACTCTCTGCGGCCAGCTGGAAGTGGTACAACCCACGCACGGGCGAATTTTCCGAAACCCATATGGCGCCTGCGGGCGAACAGACGTTCGTCGCTCCCGACGCGAACGACTGGGTACTGCATATCGTGGCCGATCCGCTCTCCGCCTCAGGCATGTGAACACCATCCGGGACGAAAAGCCTGAAAATTTGATCGTAATCAATAAAAAATATAATTGCATTATAACTAAATATTTATATAATAATATTGATTTGATCGGCAAAATGCGGTACAATTTCAATGTAAGAAAAACACTGACTTGGCAATGCTCCCATACTATATAGCCCCTGGTGTGGTCAGACGGCACATCCGATGAACCACAAGAGATGAAATCGGAGACTGTTTGTACAACAAAATAATTATGTCTTGACGGTGACACAGGGCCATGTGCCCGGATAGGGTGGCGGCTCTTATCCGATCATGCGAAAGGAATATATATGTATCTTGGAGCAGCTTATTATCCGGAACACTGGGATAGGGCCCGTTGGGCAACCGATGCACGGCTGATGAAAGAGGCCGGCTTCAATGTGGTGCGCATGGGGGAATTCGCTTGGGCTACGCTGGAACCCGAGGAGGGCCGGTGGAATTTCAGGTGGCTGGATGATGCCGTCGCTCTGCTGGCCGGGCAGGGGATCGACACGATTTTGGGCACGCCGACGGCGGCTCCACCCAAGTGGATGATGGACCGGTACCCCGACATCTATCCGCGGGATATATACGGCCGGGTGAAAGGATTTGGCAACCGTCGCCACTGCTGTTTCAACAGCCCCTCCTTCCGGGAGCAGAGTCGCCGGATTGTCACGGCTCTGGCGGAACATTACCGGGATAACCCCCATGTGATCGGCTGGCAAATCGACAACGAACTGATGGGACGCTGCTACTGCGAAAATTGCCGACAGGCATTTATCCGCTGGCTGCGTCGGAAATATGGTACGCTAGAGCGATTGAATGCGGAATGGGGTACCGTTTTCTGGAGCCAGACCTATCGCAGTTGGGATGAATTGATCCTGCCGGGGTATTCCGCCTGCGGCATCAGCGATTTGAACCGTTCCGTACATAACCCGGGGCTGGAGCTGGACTACAGGCGTTTTTGCTCGGATTCGATCCTCTCATACACCGACATGCAGGCTGGGATTCTTCGTAGGGCCGGCGGCAGACCAGTGACCCACAACGTCATGCCCAACGCCGAGGATGTGGATTATTACCGGATGGGCCGTGTCCTGGATTTTACGTCTTGGGATAACTACCCCGTCTCCGGCTTCGATAATAAGCCCTTCACATGGGTGTCGATGGGGCATGCCCTCACGCGGGGGCTCAGCCCGCGCCCCTTCTGGCTGATGGAACAGCAGAGCGGCCCATGCGGTTGGGGTAACATCGGTGACTCGCCGAAACCCGGTCAACTGCGTCTCTGGACGTTGCAGTCACTGGCTAACGGGGCGGGCGGAATCGTCTATTTTCGCTGGCGGGCATGCCTTTTCGGCACGGAGCAATACTGGTATGGCATACTGGACCATGACGGGATTCCCCGCCGTCGGTACCGGGAGATTCGGGATGCGGGAGCCGAGGTGAAGCGGCTGGCGGCAAGGCTTGGGGGCGGCCGGGTCGAAACCCGGACGGCGGTGGTCTATTCTTACGACATTTTGTGGGCTCACCGGGTGCAGGGGCATAACCCGCAGTTTGACTATAAGCGGATGGTGTGGGAACAGTACGACAGCCTCGTGCGCGGCGCCATCGGTACCGACGTGATTGGCGAAGAGGCGGACTTTTGTCCGTACGGTCTGATTTTTATGCCTGCCTTTTGCATGACGACCGAAGCAATTGTGCAGAAGGCGGAGGAATACGTTCGTCAGGGCGGTACGCTGGTGCTGACCTATCGCTCCGGCATCAAGCGATGGAACGGACAGATGACCGAGGAAACGCTCCCCGGCTCATTCCGCCGCCTGGCCGGCGTGCAGGTCGAGGAATTCGATTCTCTGAATTTTGGCCGTACGGTGCCGGTGCATGGGCCTTGGAGCGATTTTCAGGCGCATGTGTGGTGCGATCTTCTCCGGCCGGAGGGCGCGCAGACGGTGGCGGTATATGCCGGCGAGTATTACGCGGGGACGCCGGCAGTGGTGTACCATGAATTGGGAAAAGGCGGCGTTTACTATGTCGGATGCGATATGGATGAGGTCGCCCGGCGGAAATTCACGTTGGAAGTCTGCCGGCGGGCCGGTGTGACCCCGGCAGTCCCCGACTGCCCGGCGGGAATCGAAGCCGTGACATGGCAGACGGCTGCCGGCCGGCTGCTTTTTCTGCTCAATCACAATGGAGAGCCGATGGAGGTCCCGCTTGCAAAGCCATGCCGGGATATTCTAAACGATCTTGTCCCGTCGGGTGTCTGCCGACTGCCGGGCTATGGTGTGGCGGTCCTCGAAGAGTCGGTGTGACGGTACCCAACGCGAAGATGAAACGGAGTGACACAAATGCAGGATGAAAAGCGTACAGAGCAGTCTCTAGCGGTGCCGGATACGCTGAATCTGGAAAGTCGGGCATTGGCGGCAATGAACGCCATTGTCGGCGTAGCCGATGAAGATCATGGCTACATACCCTTTTTTAGCGGTTTTCTGACCTCCGACCCGGCCTGGATGTCGCACGGTAACTGGGATCTCGGCTCCAGCCATGGCCGGCTGGTCGACGCGCTGGTGTTGGCCCGCACCATGACGGATTCGCATTTCGGCGAGGAAACCGAGCGGCATTATCGCGACAATCTGCTGAGCTTTTTCCATGAGGACGGGCTGAGCTACCGCCGGAACACTTTTACGCCCGAAGAACTGGCCCGGCATCCCGCCCGTTTTGAAGAAAGCGCCAGCATGATCGATCAGCGGGCCGTGCTGCTGGCGCTTGACTGCTGGCTGCAGGACACCGGCGACGAAAAAGTCGGCGCGGCAGCGCAGCGGCTGGTAGCCGGCCTGAAACACATCGCCTCCAAAGACCGGGATTCCTGGTATTACCCCGGCTCGGAATACACCGCGCACGGCTGGCCCTCTTTCGATATGGTCCATACTCGTCTGACGCCCGACCCGGCGGCCATGTGGGGGCGTCAGGTGATGCCTCTGATGAAGTATTACGAGATGACCGGCAGCCGGGACGCGCTGGAGCTTTCCGAAAACTTCGTATATAACATCGTCCACCGCAGCGGCGTCTTCAACCCGGACGGCAGCTTCAGCGGCACAGTCGAGCATCGCAACGGCCATTTTCATACACGGATGGGTACGCTCGGGTCCATCGCCCGTTTCGCTGCCGACACCCGCGACGCCGGCCTGATGAATTATGTCAAGCGAAGCTACGACTGGGCCCTGACCCAATGCACCTCTTACGGCTGGACCCCGGGCGATATGGCCGATCAAGCCTATGAGCACGAAACCTGCACACTGGTGGATTCCATCTCGGTGGCGCTGAGCCTGGCCAAGCACGGCTACCCCGAATACTGGGAAGTTGTGGAACGCTTCGTCCGCGGGCAGCTGACGGCTTCCCAACTGATGGACGTGAGCTGGATCAAAGAGCGGCACGATAAATCCCTGGATATTCCGGGCGTCAGGACCTATTATAACGTGGCCTCCCGCTTGCGCGGCGCGTTCGCCGGATATGCGGCTCCCAACGACTTTGTCAACGACGGATATTGGGGCCGCGGCCACATTATGGATGTGCAGACCTGCTGCGTCGGCTCGGGGGTACGCGGGCTCTATTCGGCCTGGGCCAATGTGGTGACGGAGCAAATGGGCCGGGTATCGGTCAACCTTCTGCTCAACCGCGGCACACCTTGGCTGGATGTGTTGAGCTGGCTGCCGTACGAGGGCAGGGTAGAACTGCATGTGCACCGGGATATTCAAGAGTTGCTCATCCGCATTCCCTCCTGGACACCTTACGGCCAGGTGCATGTGAAGCATTCCGGCTCGGAAAAGATAGTGGAGGGCCGGAATCTGCCCTGGATCAATAGGCAATTCATGAAATTGGGCCGTGCCGCGGCGGGAGAAACCATCACCGTGGATTTCCCCATCCGGGAGCACAAGACCCGCGAGCATGTGATGAATCTGGAATTTGAAACGACCTGGCGGGGCTTCGATGTCGTGCATATCAGCCCGGAGGGAAAAGTGTATCCGCTTTATAACCGACCCAATCTGCCGCAAACGGCGCCGATGACCCGCACCGTTTTCCACCACGGCAAAGGCGCTCTGTTTGAGTGAACCCGGCAGCGGCGCCGCGCTGAAAAATATCTGTAAAGGAATGATGCCCTGATGAAGATTACCGCCATTTATACCGGCCAGGGGCTTCTTGAGCCCCTCAGCGCTTTGCTGAAGCGAGAAATTCCGGATCTTCAGCTTTCGAATATTGTGGATGACAGTCTGATCGCCGATGTGATTGCCGCGGGCGGCGTGACCAAAGACGTGGTCCGCCGGCTGGTGCGCTATTACGCAATCGCAGGGGAGCGGGGTGCGGATTATATTCTGAATACATGCTCTTCCGTGGGAGAAGTCGTGGAACTGGGGCGGCAGCTGGTGACGACGCCTATCCTACGCATCGATGCCTCAATGGCGGAGGCCGCCGTGCGCGGCTATTCCCGCATCGGTGTGATTGCCACACTTTCCACAACGCTGGAACCGACCATTCGGCTGGTGGAGGCTACCGCCGGGAAAGCCGGCAAGCAGGTGACGGTGGTGGATGGGCTCGCCCGCGGCGCATATCAGGCACTGGTTGCCGGCCGTTCGCAGGAGCACGACCGTCTGATCGAAGAAACTGCCCGGCAGCTTGCCGGTCGCGTGGAATGCTTCGTGCTTGCTCAGGGCTCGATGATGCGCATGCAGCAGCAGATCGGCCGTATCAGCGGCAAGCCGGTGTTTTCCAGCCCGGTGTGCTGTGCGGAATATCTCAAAACGCTGTCATAACGGCCGCACGATGTGACCGCGAGGTGGGCCGGTCTGAAGGGCTGCAACTTTCGGACTGGCCTTTTGCGAAAGGACGGGCATAAATATGAAGACTTTGAGTCTGAGCCGGCTGCGGGAGCAATACCCCGAGCCGGACTGCGGCCGGGTAGAAGCGCTTCTGGCCCGGGCCCGCCCGGCCGGCCCGGATAAGATCGTGGTGCTGGATGACGACCCTACCGGCGTCCAGACGATACATGACGTGAATGTCTATACCGATTGGTCGGCCGACAGTATTCGAAGCGGGTTTGAGGAATCGGGTCGGATGTTTTACATCCTGACCAATTCGCGCAGCTTTACCCGGGAGGAGACTCAAAAGGCGCACGCCCAAATCGCCCGGAATATACAATGGGCGGCGCAACAGACTCACAAGACGTATCTGATTGTCAGCCGGGGTGACAGCACGCTGCGCGGTCACTGGCCGCTGGAGCCGGAGACGCTGCGCGAAACTCTGGAAAAGATGTCGCCGACCCGGTTCGACGCCGAAATTCTGGCACCGTTTTTCCGGGAAGGTGGGCGTTACACGGTCGGCAATGTGCAGTATGTGGCCGACGGCGACCGGTTGATTCCGGTGGGACAGACGGAATTTGCCCGGGATGATACGTTTGGATACACTGCCTCCGACCTGCGCGATTGGGTGGAAGAAAAGACGGAAGGCCGTGTGCGGCGGGATGAAGTCGCTGCCGTCGGGTTGCCGGAGTTGCGGGCAGGTGATGCCGCCGGTATAGCCGTCCGGCTGCGGCGAGTGAGAAATTTTGGAAAAGTGGTCGTCAACGCGCTGGATTACGCCGATATCGAAGTCTTTTCCGCCGCGCTGTTGACGGCATACGCCGCCGGGAGCCGTTTTATTCTGCGCACGGCGGCTGCGATGCCGAAAGTACTGGGCGGAGTGACAAATCGTCCGCTGCTGACCCGACGGGAGATGGTGTCCGACCACGATTCCCGCGGCGGGCTGATCGTTGTCGGCTCCCACGTGCAGAAAACCACTGACCAACTGGCAGAGCTCCACCGCTGCCCGCACCTTCATTTTGTGGAATTCAATCAGCATCTGGTCGGTCAGCCGGAGCTTTTTGAAGCTGAAATAGCTCGGGCGGCAGTGGAATGCGAGCGAACCATCAGCCAGGGTGAGACGGCGGTTGTTTACACAAAACGGAAAATGGTCGATTTAGGCCCGATGGATCGGGAAGGCGAGTTGAAAGTATCCGTTCGAATTTCACAGGGCGTCACCCGGATCGTGCGAAATATCCGGGAGCGTCCCGCCTTCATCGTGGCCAAGGGCGGAATCACCTCCAGCGACATCGGTGTTAACGGCCTGGGGGTCCGCCGGGCACGGGTGCTGGGGCAGATTCTTCCGGGCGTTCCGGTTTGGCAGACGGGGGAAGAGAGCCGCTTCCCCGGCATATCCTATGTGATTTTCCCAGGGAACGTGGGCGGCCGTGACTCTTTGCTGGATGTGGTCCGCACATTGCTGGGCGAGCAGCCGAATGAATAGGAGAGAATGAGCCGGTATGAAAAAAGTCATTATTTCCGTCGCTCCCGTAGCGGGCGACGCAAGCGCAGTTGACCCGGAGACATTGGCGGATGAAGTGGCGGCGGCCCGCCAGGCCGGCGCGGCCATGGTGCACCTGCATGCCAAAGACCGGCATGGACGGCTGACACGTGACATTACCACACTGGAAAAAACGTTTCGCTGTATCCGCAAACGATGTGATATCATTTTGGAGGCATCCACCGGCGGCATTTCAGACATGAGTATCGAGGAAAGATGCCGACCGCTCGACTGCACGCTGGTGGAAGCGGCCTCCCTTAACTGCGGCTCCTGCAATCTGGGGGAGCATGTCTACCGCAACTCGTTCGAAGATATCCGCTACTGTGCCCAGGCTATCGCCGGGCGGCATGTGCTGCCGGATTTCGAGGTATTTGAAATCGGCATGATTCACAATGTCGACTTGGTGGCTCGGGAGGTGCCGTTTCAGGACCCGCGGCTTTACAATATCGTACTGGGTCAGGTGGGTGCTATGCCCCACACCATTGAGGCGCTTGCAGCCATCCGGAATTTTATTCCGCCTTCCGCTCTCTGGGCGGCTACGGATTACGACCGGCAGGACTTCCTGCTTCTTTCCGCAGCCGCGGCCATGGGGGCGGATATGCTCCGCGTCGGTTTTGAAGACAGCCCTTGGCTGGAGGGCGGTTGCCGGGCCGACCATAACGCGGAACTGGTGGAACATGTCGCCGCAATCATCCGTAACCGGGGAATGGAGCCCGCGACGCCGGCCGAGGCCCGGCAGATTCTCGGCATCGGCTGAAGAATATAGAAACAAACGTCCGGATTCACAGCTACTGCTGCCAATCCGGACGTTTGTTTTACTGGCCCGCCGTGCGTGGCGGGAATACGAAAAAGGCTTATGCCGGCCGCTGGCTGAGGGTGATCCGTAGCACATTGGCCGCGTCAAAAGGTGCGGTGCCGCTAAGGTGAATGATGAGGGCCTTGTCTTCTTGTTCCCACTTTAGCTTCTCTGCGCCGCCAAGCATATCGATGCGCTCGATCTGACCACTGGTTTCCGGTCCGTCGGCAGCCAGCGAAGCAATCGCGACGTCGGAATCCGGCCGTCCAAGCACAATGGCGTACAGCACGTTTTCTCTGGTGGTGAAGCGAATATCCTGTGCGGAAAAGCCGGCGGCCTTATCCGCTTTAAAGGACCCCTTAACGATTTGATTTTGAATCTGCGCCACGTCGAAGTGCGCGTCCCTCAATACGGTCGGGCCCTCGCCGAAAATCCGAAACGGACGCGTGCCGTATATGGCTTCGCCGTTTAAAGCCAACCAGTCGCCCACCGCATAGAGTTCCTTTTTAGCCTCCTCAGGGAAAGTTCCATCGGCTCTGGGCCCCACATTGAGCAGCAGGTTGCCGTTTTTGCTCACCACGTCGCAAAGCTGGCGAATGATTCGCCCGGCCGGCTTATATTGGGGGTTTTCCACATAGCACCAGGTGACACGGTCCTCGAGCCGGTCATCGGTCTGCCATGGAAAATCTTTCCCCTGGGCGAATTTGCCGCATTCCACGTCATAGACACCCGTACCGCCGGGAAAATCCTTCATCTTGTAGGTCATCACACGGTCGGGACGGCCGCCGGGGCCGTCGTAAAAATGCGCGAGCATACCGCGGCGGTAGGCTTCGCCTATGATGCAGGTGCGGCTGTCGAAATAGATCAGGTCGGGGTCGTAACGGTCGACCACCTCGTCGACCTTTCGCATCCAGATACGGTTGAAGTCCTCGTCCGGCAGCCGCCAAGGAAACATCCGGCTGGTTTCCAGCGGCAGAGCCCGTCCGTAATAGGGCTCGTTCTGCGGGTCATAAACATCCGCATCCGGGTCGGAGGACATGAACCACCCCCACAGCCACTGATGATGAAAGGTTGCGGCAAGCCGCACACCGGCAGTCTTCGCCGCCCGGGCAAATTCGCCGTAGACATCCCGGTGAGGACCGTAGTTGACGGAATTGACCGGGTTGACTCGGCTGTCCCACATGGAAAAATTGTCGCCGTGCTCGGTGACGGGTCCCGCATAGCGGGCACCGGTGCGTTTTACCAAAGCGACCCATTCGTCCGCATCGTATTTTTCCCCTTTGAAAAGCGGGAAGAAGTCCTTATAGCCGAAGTCACTGAGCGGGCCGTATTTGACCGTGTGGTACACATTCTGCGGCAGACCTTTGGCATACATGTTGCGGGAATACCACTCGTTTTGACAGGCAGGAACGCTGTAGGGGCCCCAGTGGAAAAACATGCCGAATTTCGCGTCGCGGAACCATTCGGGAACCTTATGCTGCAGGGCTGTCCAGTCCATCGCATAGGGAGGAATTGATAGCGTATTCATGAGGAAACCTCCTTGCCGACGCGGGGCCGGCTTATTCATGGGCGGTGGTTTCAGCCGCCGACAGCACCGGTGCGTCGAGTATGCCCGTCGGCCGCAGCCGATAGGAATCGGTCCATTCATCCCCCGTCGTGCGGAAAGCGCCCGGGCCGTACCATTTGTAATTCGGCTCGGCGTTGTGCAGGGTGCCGAACGTGTTATAGCGGTTGCCGTATACGATAAAATCGATCCGGTGGGCGCCGGCCGCCAGCGGGCCCAGCGTAAGCCGGTTGGGTGACAGGGCCACAACACCGGCCCGGCCGCCATCCACGCAGACGGCCACTGCCGGCACGGTGAAATGGGGGATCGTCACCGCCGCACACTCCACGGGCTCCGGCAAGCAAAACGCACAGTGCAGCGTCACAGTGCCGCCGTAAAAGGGGAGCCCCTGTGGTACGATGTCGCCGAAGGTCAGCCGCTCCGGCGCAGCGGTCAGGATGGAACAAGTACCAGCCGTGCGTACGCCGAATGTTCCCAGCAGATAGATATTTTCCACGTTCGTCTTATGGCCAAACCGGATGGTGACCTTCAGCTCGTTTTCGCCGGGATGGAACGGCGGCAGTGGCACGGTGCGGATCAGCCGGTCCACATACCACCCGTCCGGCTGTGTGGGCACGTGGGTTCCATTGAGGGTGAGGCGTACAAGCTCCGGCTGTTCCAGCCCCAGTCGAAGCGGCCCGGTCGGGATTTCCGACCGGATGCGGAAATGCAGACGGAGTACATGCACCCCCGGCCCGTCGTCGGGCAGCAGGTAAGGTTGGATCATATGTTCGCCGCGTTCCGACCAGCCCAGTGCCCGGCGGAAGCGGTTGTCAATGCGCAGCAGATCGTCCGGCGACTGCCAGTTTCCGCCGTCAAAGGCATAGGCTGCACGGTCGAGCAGCAGCACGTTGGGCTCGGCCAGAGTGTATCCGCCGGGCTCCGGTACGGCCATAAGCGAGTGGAAAACCGGTCGGTTTTCCGGGCTGGCGGCGGAAATCCCGGGTTCCAGTCGGATCAACAGACTATCCTGCGGATAAAGCGAAAGCTCGGCACAGGTGTCCCCTTCCACATCGGCGGCTGGGTACGGTCGGCTTTCACCTGTACCCGTGTCGAAAACCGTCAGACTATAATGCCCACGGAGTCGGAGCCGATAGCGTTCCGCCCGGTTGTCCGTAGCGGTCTTACGCCGGACGTGGCACAGGAAAAGCCACCGCGCGCCCCCGTCCTGCCGGAGCTGATAGATAAGGTTATCCGGCCTGCGGCCGCCGGGGATGGTCAGGGAAATTTCGCGGCAGCTTTCCAGCGCCGCGAGGAGCTCGGCGCGACCCAAGCGGATGCAGGTGCAACCCGCCGCAAAGTCGCTCACCCGTTCCGACGGCCGGGCGTCCAGCAGAGAAGGGATGCCGCCGGCAAAGATTACTTGGCCCCCGCCGGCTTTGAATTTCTGCAGGAAAGTCAGGGTGCTGGTGCGCAGCGTACGGCAATCCGGCACCACGACAGCGTTATACCGCATGGCGCCCACGGCGCGGGAGTCGCTGCGTTGCAGTTCCGGCAATAGAGACTCTGAGATGAAATCAAAGTCCATCTGGCCGAATAGAAGCCACTGGATCATCGCTGCAAACTGTGCATCGTAATCTTCCCGTGCTTCCGCCGTCTGGTCATCCGGCCCGAACAGCAGCCAGTAGGACTCGATGGGGTGGATCACGCCCACCCGCACCACAGGCTGCCCCCGCGTCAGGGCGGTGTTCAGCCGGGCAAAATGCGTTTCCATCGCCGCATATTCTGTAAACCAAGGCGACTGATAGCCGATGCAGGCCGGCCAGTCACGTTTGCCTTCCCCGGCCAGCGTCATGTGGGTCAGATGCGGCACGCGCACCGTCACGCCCAGGGCGGTCTGCCAATCACCCTGTAACTTGTGGCCCTTGAAATCGAAATCCCAGTTGGTCACACCATAAAGCTCACTGATCATGCCCTCGCGGCCGTATTGATGCACCGCGCTGGCAGCCTGCTTGAGGGTGGAAAATTCCTTGTCGTCGCACAGAATATCCACGCCCGGCAGATGGAACCGCCGATAGAGCCGCATGCAGTCACCCAGCCGGATAGTCTGGCTGAAAAGCGTGGGCTCCGACATATAATGCCCGGTGGCGTAAATGCCGTGAGCCTCACACCAGGCCGCAATCTGGTCCATATAGGCACGGGCAAACCGTTCGGCCAGATGGTCGTGGTAATGATAGCGTATAGTGGAACACTGGCCCTCCGGCAGTTCCCACAGGATTTCCGGCAGCCCGGCGAGCAGATCCTCGCCGTAGGCTTCCCGGAATGTTTCGGGCAGATCGTCGGTGAAGGGAATGGTGACGTCGGCACCGGAATCCGCACGGGACATCGACCATTCCCGCGGCAACTGCGGTTCGTCGGTGAAAATGGCGGGGACCGAACGCCCGAATTCCGACCCGAGCGCCTGAAAGTAAGCCTCGTGAGTACACTGAATAAACTGCCGCACCGCCCGCGGATTGAGTACATCCACATAGGTCTGGCCGTTATAATAGGCATCCTCCGTGGCAAGCCGCACATAGGCGTGCCACCTGTGCCCAAAGGAGGGGCGAGCTTTGCAGTCCACTCTGGCGTAGCGTTTCAGCCGGCCGTTTTCCAACTCGATATCGTAAGAGATCACATAATAACCTTTGGGTGTTTCACCAGCGCGAATCTGCCTGTCGAAATCTTCCCGCGAGGGCGCGAATCCCGGGTCGTCCCGGCGAGAAAGCAGAAGTTCCCGGGCACGGAAACGGATGTTGGCAGTCACCTTCCCCCCTGCGAATCCCGAAGGAAAGCGATCCTCGTCGTAAAGCCAGCAAAGCATATGCCTCTGCCTGGCCTCGCGGTTGCTCAGCTGCACGCATTTCATAAAATCCCGGCCCAGATAAGGGGTGTTCAGTCCTACCCGTGCGTGGATGTGGAATCCGCCAAAGCCCATTTTCTGAAAAACGGCGATTTCGTCGGTCAGAATATCATTTTTGAGCTTGCAGTTCCATGCCCAGAAAGGGGCGCCTCGATAGGCGGCGGGCGGATTCTTAAAAAGTGCCATGGATAGATTGGGAGAATGGCGCTCCGGATAAAGTTCCGTCACAGAGGTTCCTCCAGTTGATTTATTCCGTTGTAGAGCCGGTGAGCGGCACACGGTAAAACGGCAGAATGGGTAGGTGCGTATCGTAATCCACTGGCACGACCCGGCGGGGATTCTGCCCGGCGGCGCAGCTCACAAAAGCGGGGAGGCGCAACGGCCGTTCCAATTGCACCTCAATCCGGTTGCCCCGGAAAACAGCCGCGCCCACAGCTGCCGGCCCGCCGGCGTCTTCAAATGAAAAATCCAGCTCTGCCGGCGTCACGTTGTAATCATAGAGCCGTGAAAAGACGGAATCGAAATGCAGGACGGCAGTCTTCCCGCTGCCGCCAAGCTCCGCGCTGCGGATATCCGGCGCTGCCCACACCACGCGCCGGCCGTAAAGCCGCGCCAGTGCCACACGTGCCACCCGCTGCCCCAACGTAATGTTTGTCACCGACGAATTGTGGATGGCATCTGCTTGCGGGCAGTCGATGGAGGGCGTGACCGTCACATGGGCGACCACGTGGGCGGCCTGCCGCTGGGCCTCTCGCACCAGGCCCCAGCAGCAGTCGTCGGTGTCGGAGCGTTTACGCATGTAATGATTGAGCTGAATGGTGAAAAACGGAAGCTCGGGAAGGCCTATGTCCCGCCGCAGGCGGGCGACCATCGCAGCAAAACGTGGCAGGTAATCCTCGGCCCGACCGGCGTGGGTGTCCTCACAACCCTGATACCACAGCACACCCCGCACCACGCCGCCCTGAGAGTGGATGACCTCCCGCATGTTGCGGTAAAGCAACCCTTTTTCCTCCGGGTTCCACTCTTCCATCGGGCTGCCGCCCAACGCGGTCTGCAAAAGGCCGATGGGGTAGCCCAGCTCGCGCTTGAGCGTCCGCCCGAAGCTCAGCCAGGGAGAAGTGCCGGGATTGAAGCTTTCACAGTTGGCCTCGTGGATGGAACCCGTTGAGTCGTTCAAAGGGTGGGAGGCCAGATCCCACCGTCCACTGTTGCGCAGCAGATGCACGCCGATTTCCGGCGGGTCGTAGGCGGGGTCTTTGCCGAAACCAGCCGAGTTGCTCTGCCCGGCAATCACGAAAAGATCCCCGACGCCCAGATGGTGAATCATATCGCCCCGATAGCCCCATTCCATGGCAATCGGCTCATCGGCATGGATGCAGGTTTCGACCCGGTAAAGTCCGCCTGCCGGTATGCCGGTCAGCACGATATTCCAGAGGTTTTCATCCGAGACCCGGCATTCCGTCCAGGGGCAGACCGTGTCGCCGGAGTCTTCCCGTACGACACGGGCAAATACTCGGGGCACGCCGCTGTCGAAGTCGGGCAGACGCCAGCTCCCTTCCAGCGGGATGTCAGCCGTTCCGCCCGATTGTTGCAAGATCTGCCAGCTCTGGGGGCCGTGGGTAATCCGCACTCCGAAATCCATTTCAAGTCCTCCTTTGGCGGCCTGAGCGGAAACTTCAATTCTTTTCTGCCAGCGGCCGAGACGTGGCAACCGAAATGCACCGAAATTCATGCCAGAGGTTTTCTGCCGGGTCCCCCGGCCGGAATTCCCGGCAGGCGCAGTAAAAATGATACAGTACCCCGTTCCAGAACAAAACGGAGGGCTTATGGGCGTAATGGGCGTCCAGAGCACCTTCAGAGCCGTTTGTCAGAAGTGGCTCGGCACACTTTTCCCAATGGAAAAGGTCGTGGGAGACGGCAAGGCCCTCCTGGGCGTGCCGATGGTTGAAGCCGTAGTAGAACATCAGCCACAGGTCGCCGTCCCGCACAATGTAGGGATCGGCACAAAAGGTGTCATCCCAGCCGCCCGGCTGAGACACGCGCAGACGGATTGTCTGGGCAGCGGCTCCAGTGGGTCAGATCATCCGAGACCGCCAGGCCGATCTGCTCATGCCACGGCCCGGACGCGCGGTCCTTGGCATTGTAAAACAGATAGAATCGGCCGGCGTTTTCCACAAGGCAACCCTTATAAAGCCCGCCGCGTTCCCAATTCTCGCCGGTTTTCCAGCTCATCACCGGAACGGGGAGCCGATGCCAGGTCATCAGGGATTCGTCGTCGCACCAGGCAAGGCCGATGCAGGCGGGTCCGACTTCGTACCCCATCTCGGGATATGAGTGGTAAACCATCCAGTAGCGTCCGCGGTATTTACGCAGTGTCGGCGGTCTGCGCAGATCGTAATCGGTGCGGAGCATCGTCATACCGGCGGCACCAATGCGATCCCATCCGACGGAGTCTTTCCGGCCAAGGATCACGCCTTTTTTTCTCCAATGGATCAGATCCTCGCTGACGGCGAGGCCCGTCTGATAGCCTGCTCCGTCGAAACCGACATACATCATGCAAAATAGACCGTCGTGATAAAATACATAGGGACAGTCGACTGCCTTGCAGTCAAAGGTGTCATCTGCTCCGGAACCGGCGAGCACGGGCTTCCCCAGCCGGTATGGGGTTTGATATTTCGCAAGGCAGTCGGCAATATAAGATTCCATGCGTTGCCGTCTTTCCGCCATAAGGCTCTTATGATCGTTTCTGTTCTCGATACCCGACGAATGCGGGCAAAATACGGAAAAATCCGGCCGATTTATCGGCCAAACCGGCGCTCCCCTGCGACGGGGGAGTGGGCGCGAGCTATTACAAATCGGATTAAAATTTATTTGCAGCACCGCGTACGAAATTCACCGCTTATGCCATGGCCCCGTTTTCTCGAATATGTGTTTCGAAATCAATGGCAAAGGCAAATGCCGGCCAGGCGGTCCAACCCGTCTGACCGGCCGGATGCCATGTCAGGATGTGTGCCTATTTTTTGGTATTCAATGCTTTATATTTTTCGTTTAGCTTGGAAATAGCGGAGTTGATCTGCGAAGTGGAATTCAGTTGGGAAAGATAGGAACTCCAACTGTTAAAGTTCATTTGGCCGGTGATGAATTTGGCTGCCGCCGTCTGGGCGTAGGTGTCGGCTGAATTCTGGGCCGTGCTCTTCTGGGTCTGCTCATCTTTGGTCAGATTGATGATCGGAGCGATGGAATCCGGATTCTGCGCGGCCTTGCCTCCATACTCCGCCGTCGCGGTCCAGTAGTTTTCACTGGTGTACTTACCGGCGTGATACCACGGCTGCGGTGTAATCAACTGCAGATTGGCGTCGAAAATCTGGGGATTGAAGACGATGCCGGGGCGTACGCCCATGCTGGCGCCGACGCCGTATTTTTCGGCTTCCAGCCCGGGGTTGGCGGCGGAGGCAATGGAGCTTATAAACTGCGGGTTGCCCTTGGAATCCGTCGTGTAAGTCTTGCCCTCGATGCCGAACTGACACAGCCGGCTCATCTTGTCGGAATACTGATAGTCGAGCATCTTGACCACCAGGTCGGGATACGGTGCCTTTTTGGAAATTTCAATACCGAAGCGCTGCTGGAGCGTTTTGCCCGGTTTGTTGGTCAAATAGGTCCATGGAGTACCGTATTTCGAGTCCTTGGGGAGCATCATGCTGCCCCATTCCATACTGGCATCTTTTTTGGCTTGATTGTAGACCGTCACGTTGCCTGCCCAGATGCTCGGCAGGATAAATACTTTGCCGGTTTCCGCCTTGGCGGTCGCCTGGTCGTCGGTATCCGTCAGGAAATTGGGGTCGATCAGCTTTTCGGAATAGAGCTTGTTGAGGTACTGCAGCATTGCCTTGTAATTGTCTTCCTCCGGCCCGTAGGAATACTTGGAACCGTTCCAGTAAACGGTTGTGCTGGTGTGAAAGGTCTGCGCCAGACCGAACTGCATGGTGAAGGATTTGGCACTGATGTTGATCGGATACACATCCGGGAAAAGCTGCTTGAGCTTGAGAGCCGCCTGTTCCAGCTCATCCAGCGTTTCGGGCATTTGAATATTATATTTTTTGAAGATGTCGAACCGGATGCCCATGGTGCTGACCGATTGGGCGCTGTAATCGTTGTGGGAATTGTTCATGCCGTCCAGAAAGCCCCAAGAGTGTCCGTCAGAGGTATAGATGGCCTGCTGACTATATGGCGTGCCGTTTATGTACTGCTGATAATTCGATACTGCTTTTTTCTTGATGTAGGGGGCGATGTCCAGCAGAATTCCGGCGTTTCCGGCGGATTGGTTGTAATTATAGCTGGCGTAGGTCATAATATCCGGGATACTACCGGTGGCTTCGACTGTTTGCTCCTTTGTGGAATAGTCCGCCCAGGGCACATAGTTCCATGTGATATTCAGCTTGCAGCCCAGATAGCTTTCCATTTCGGTCTGCCATTGCTTTTGCACATCCGTACCGGCGGGGGATTTGCCGAAATTCGGACTCATGACCGTCAGATTCAGCGCGCTGGGCACTTTTCCGCTGCTTTTAGTCCCAGTCTGCGATTTGCAGCCTGCCAGCAGCGAAGAGCATGCCATTAGGACAGCCATAGTGATAGCCAACTTTTTCATTCTTTTCACTCCCATTCAGTTACTGTCGGAATACCTGCAAAGTAACTCATGCGGATACAATGAAACCAACCCGATGGCCGCGTGCCGGCAGATGCCGGCGGGAATGACGGAGCCAATCTGTAAATGAGAAACGAAAAGCCGGACCAGGTGCCATGGAGCGGCGCATCACCTCCCTAAAAAAATATGGCGGTTTGAAAAAATGATCGGAGCCGATTCGGACATCTTCCCGTCGAGGCCGAGCGTCAGCCTTTGATGGCGCCGATCATAATGCCTTTGACAAAATATTTCTGGATGAACGGATAGACCAGCAGGATCGGAGCGATCGTTACGATGACGGCGGCCATTTGCAGATTCAAAGGGTTCATCATTCCGTTGTTGATGAGGGCCGCCGCGTCCGGGCCCGTGTTGCTGGCGCCGGTAACAAACAGGATGTTTCGGAGAAACATCTGGATGGGGTACTTGTTTTGGTCATTCAGATACAGCAGGGCGTCGAACCATCCGTTCCAGTGACTGACGGCGGCAAACAGACCGAATGTCGCCAGCAGCGGTTTGGAAAGTGGAAGGATGATGCGGAAGAGGATGACAAAATCGTTGGCACCGTCCAGATAGGCGGATTCCCGCAGATCTTTTGGAAGGCTTTCAAAAAAAGTACGGAAAATGATGACGGTATAGGCCGAAACAGCGCCGGGCAGCACCATGGCCCACAGGGTGTTGATCATGTTGAGTTTGCGAATGAGCAGAAACGTGGGAATCGTGCCGCCGCTGAAAAACATCGTGACCGTAACGAAAATGAGCAGAAATTTTTTGAAGATAAAGTCCTCGGTGGCCAGCGAATAGGCCATCAGAGACGTGATGAGCAACGTGATGAATGTGCCGACAACTGCGTATAGGATGGTATTCTTATAATCGATCCATATCTGCGGATTGCCCAGCAGAAGCTTGTAGGCTGATAAATTTGCCTCGCGGGGATACCATGTGATTACCCCCTGTGAAACCAGCCGCGCGTTGCTTATGGAAAGCGACAGCACGTTCAGCATGGGGTAGAGCATGATGACGACAATACAAAGCATCAATATGTACAGAAACACATTGAACAGATGCGACAGGAACCCCTGCTTGTATCTCATTTCGGCACCCCCTCACCACAGACTGCTCTCTGTGAGCTTGCGACAGAACAGATTGGCCAGATAGACCAGCAGGAATGATATGATCGAGAGCAACAGCCCGACGGCGGTTGTGTATTCGAACTGACCGCCGAGAATGCCCAAACGGTAAATATAGGTACCCAGCACGTCGGCTACATCGTAGATGCTGGAGTTATACATCAAAAGTACTTTTTGATAGTCGGTGTTGAGTATGCCGCCCAGACTTAGCAGCAGCAATACGGTCGTGGTCGGCTTCAAGGTCGGCCAGGTGATATTCACCATCTTATGCCAGCGGTTGGCACCGTCCAGCTCCGCCACATCGTAAAGCGTGGTGTCCACGCCCGAAAGCGCCGCCAGGTAGATGATGCAGTTGTAGCCGATTGTCTGCCAGATGCCGGAGCTGATGAAAAGTGTCCGGAAATACCGCGACTGTGAAAGCAGGGGAATTCGTGACTGGCCAAAAAGAGCACGCACGGAATTGAATATGCCGTCGGTGGAAGAAAAACGTGCCACCATCCCGACGATCACCACTGCGGAAAGAAAATAGGGCAGATAAGTCACTGTCTGCACCAGCTTTTTAAACGCCGTATGCTGGATCTCATTCATCAGCAAAGCCAAAATAATCGGAGCGGGGAAGCCCCAGAGCAGGGAATAGAGCCCGAGCAGCAGCGTGTTGCGGAAAAGAGGCCATGCCTGTGGGTTGTTGAAAAATTCCATATAATATTTTAGTCCGACCCAGTGGCTGCCAAAGACGCCATTGACGTAGTTGTAATCTTCAAATGAGATCAGCAGACCATACATAGGAATATAGCGAAAAATAAGAATCAGCAGAAATCCCGGCAAGGCCATCAGGATCAGGTATCGCTGCTTGTAGATCTTTGCCCCCAGCCCCCGTTTCCCGGAGCGCGGCGGCGCCAAAGGCCGTGTGATCGTGGATTGCGGACTCGTTGCCCTGGCCATCGCAATATCTCCCTTGCTTAAAATTCGGCGGCGCTGAGGTTCAGCGGTTTCGCCGGTTTCCGGTGTGCCCGCTTGTCGGCAGGTTCCCGGGCGTTTGTCAAGTGTTCGGCGTTTTGCTTGGCCGAAGATGGCGGAAAAGACTTCATTATGGTGTTAGGGAGGATTCCAGCACCATTACGTCTGACTGCCCGATCGTGATGGTTCCGCTGATTTCCCCCGGATGCAGCATGTCGCGATATGTACTGTCGAGTTGGACAGAGCAGGCGTACTGGTTATGGTTAAGGAGGAAGGTGTACTGTTTTCCAGCCTTGTAACGGCGGGTGACCTCCACTCCGGGCGGAGCGGAAACCGGCGGCTTAAGACCGGCCTGATCCGCCAGATCCTCTACAAGGTTCGTCAGGAAACGCGGTTCGGGGTCGGTTGCCACATAATAGGCCGTCCCCTTGCCAAACCGATTCGCCGTGACACAAGGTCGGCCCGCGTAAAAGTCACATCCATATTCGGCAATGGTCCGGGCTCCTTCCGGGTTGACCAGATCGCACAGGAGGCCGCATGCATAGCTGCCGCGGATGTGGGCGGTGGGGCTTGTGACCCGGATCTCATTGTGTTCACCGGGGAGCAGCCCGTCGGTTTCTTCCACCCAAATGCCCAGCATTTTTTTCAGCCGGCCGGGATACCCGCCGAGGACCACATTGTCGTTTTCGTCCACGATGCCGCTGAAAAAGGAAGTAACGAGCAGCCCGCCGTTCTGCACAAATTTTTCAAATCCTTCGCCGTCATGGCCCTTCACCATATAAAGCAGCGGCAGTATGACGATCTTGTAGTCGGAAAGGTCTGCGTCCGGCCGGATCAGATCGACCGCTATATTGTGCTCGAATAATGCTTTGTAATATTTGACCGCCTGATCGAAATATTTTAGGTCGCGGCTGGGCCCGCTGGAAAGTTCCACGGCCCACCAGTTGTCCCAGTCGAAAACAATGGCGACTTTCGCCCGGTATTCGGCATCCAGCAGAGTGTCCCCCATGGCCTGCAGCTCGGCGCCTAGGCGCGCGCATTCGGCAAATACCCGGGTGTGCTCATGGCCGGCATGGGAAATCAAAGCCCCGTGTAGTTTCTCTACACCGCCTACCGACTGCCTGAGTTGAAAATAAAGGATGGATTCGGCACCGTGAGCAATGGCCTGCCAACTCAGCCGACGGACCTCGCCCGGCCCCTTCAGCTTGTTATAGGGCTGCCAGTTCTGCTGATTCGGCGACTGCTCGACCAACATATACGGCTTGCCGTTTTTCAGTCCGCGCATCAGGTCGTGCTTGAACGCCAGTACGCTCATATCGTCCGTGGGAGCAGGATAATTATCCCAGCCGACGATATCCACATGCCGGGCGAATTGGAACTGATCGAGCTTTTTCAAATAGCCCGATATATTTGTGGTGACGGGGATGTCGGGAGTAACTGCCTTGATGGCGTCGTACTCCGCCTGATAGCACCCCAGACTGGAATCGGTCATAAAGCGGTCGTAATCCAACGCAATCGCGGAATACCATTTGTCTTCGTCGTTGAGCTCCGACGGGACGGTGATGTCTTCCCACTCATAGACCGTATGGCCCCAGAAGGAAAGATTCCAGCAGCGGTTGACGTCCTCGATGGTGCCGTATTTGTTTTTTACCCATTTTCGGAATTCCGACGCGCAACGATCACAGTAACAATAGGTACCATATTCGTTGGCAACGTGCCAGATCAGCAGGGCCGGATGATTTTGATACCGCTGGGCGAGCTTGCCCGCCAGTTGTGCGGCAAAATGCCGGTAGACCGGACTGTTGGGGCAAAAATTGACCCGTTTTCCATGGGTGCGCTTGCGCCCCTGCACATCCACTGGCAAAATTTCCGGATATTTGCGAGACATCCACGCAGGCTGCGCCGCCGTGGATGTGGCAAGGCAGGCATAGATTCCGTTTTCCGCCAGCATATCCATGACCCGGTCTAGCCAGGCAAAATCATAGACATCTTCACTCGGCTGGAGTTTGGCCCAGCTGAAGACCGGCAGCGTCACCAGGTTGATGTGTGACAGCTTGAAAAGTCGCATGTCTTCTTTCCAGACGTTTTCCGGCCATTGATCCGGGTTGTAATCGCCGCCGTAGAGGATGAACGGAGCTTTGGCACTAATCACTATTTCCACTCCTCGTATTGAAATTGCAAAAATTGATTCACAATTAAAATAATAAATAATTATATAATAATTTTGGTAGGCTGAATGGAGAAAACGGCGATAAAGCCACATAAAGCACGATTATTCACAACATAATAACTATGTACACCATATAAATTAAGCATATTATACTATTATGCTTTTAATAAATCAATAGATTCAAATAAATAAATTAAATAAATATATGAATTTTAATAGCACAGTATGGAGAATGCGTCCATATACAAGGCGAACATATATGGAGCAATACACAAATAAATTATACATATAAGAACATATTATATAAATATATATAAACATATTCTGCATAAATCCACATAAAAATGAACAAAATTATAATACATCCGCTTAATAACTGAAATATACATAATATAATATATAAATATTTATATTATGATAAAGTGAAGACTCATAGGCACAGAGGCCGTATGACTTACTTCCATGTACCGGCTGAATACCGGCTGAACGCCTTCCGGACGATGCGATCGGCAATCCGATACAGTCGTCAGGAAAACCGCCTCTTCGCTGTTTTCTGAATGGGAGGCGCTCTCCTTTCACCGGCAGCAGCCGACCGTTTTGTCATGTGCCTAATATGAAGTCGCGGACAGCAAAAACCGCCTCTTATTCGAGAGGCGGTTTTGATGAGGATTGGGAATCCGTCAACTTTCATTTGCTATTAGACACGCTCTGGTGTAGTTCTGGTTTCATGAGTCGGGGGGTACCTTATCATTATTCATTTTTACTGGACTGGTTCAATTCGGTTTGCGCGGGGTGCTCTTGTCATACCATCACCGGCCTGCCATACGGCAATTCCATCAAAAGTCGGAAAAGCCGTGCTTTCGTCTGGCCGTCTCCCACGAAAAAGCGAAATCTTTACGGAAATTGCCGCAGACAGACTGATTTTACACCTTCATGTGTATGGGTGCGGGGGAGACATTGCGGCGATACTCCGTCGGGGTGACACCCACGTATTTTTTAAACATGCGGGAAAAATAAGAAAAATTATAGCAGTTTATTGTTTCGGCCACGGTGCTGACGGAAACACTGCTGGAGGAAAGCATGTCTTTTGCCAGTTCCATTCGCAGTTGAATCTGATAATCCGTCATCGAAATTCCGGTTTCCCTCTTGAAAAGCCGGGAAAGATACGCCGGGTTGAGATAAACGCTCCGGGCGATTTCATCACGAGAGCAACTTCCCTGCAGGTGCTCCGCTATGTATCTTTTCACCTTGCATATGAGGTCATGCTGACTGTTGACGACCTTCGTGGCCTCCAGGCAGATGTTCAAAGCAGATAAAACCCATGTTTTCAGTTCCCTTTCCGAATGGATGTCGTCGATCGGCTGGATATGCTCCAGAATGTCGCCGACCTTCCGATGGCTCTTGTGCAGAACATGGTACGCGAGGTAGCAGGTCCCATGATAGATCTCGTCAAACATTTCGTTCTGTTGCCCATCGGGCACACTGGCAAACAACTGGTTGACCTGCATCTGCAGCATTCTTCGATTGCCTGTTTCGATAAGCGGTACCCATTCGGTCAGACATGGCAGAAAGCAGCATCCTGTGCGGAGCGATCCGTCCGTTTCATCCGTACAATCATTAAGAGAACAGAGCAAGCACAGACATCTCCTTTCCATGAAGCGCTGCACGCACAGCTGACATGTGCAAAAAAAGCGATTCTGTCACACAGAAAAAGCAGGGAGCCCTTGCGGTGGGGTGGGCAGGCAAAGAGGGAGCTACCACAGGGATCAACTGGTTCGGGGCGGATGTCTGCCTATGATGGCTGCGGGGCGTCCCTTCTGCTTCCGTGCGAGGCTTACACCTTGCACACCCACATAATGGTGACTTTATTACTATATTAGCTAAATTACATCACAATATCTTAATAAATATTGCTTATAATGACTTAGATTCACAAATGTTGCACTAAAATCTGCTTTTTTCAAGAACCGAATGTTTCAGGGAAGATGCCGCTTTGCCGGAATGACGGATGCAGCCGATTCAAAAGTCGGCTGCATCCGTCAGCCGGCCTATATGGGATTATCGCATGAGCTTCCGTCAATCAGCCCGAGTGATGAGAAACTCTAGGCGGCATTGATCCGGAGGCAATGCCGACGGTATGTCGGTATCCAAATGAATGGACGCTCGGCACGACCCGCCGCTGACGGTCAAAGCCTGTAATCCGGCCAATCGGCCCGCCGTTTTCAGCGCGTGATATGGCCTCCTGGGTCCCACAAATCCTCCCAACCTTTGGCGCCCTTCCACAAAAAGACTTGGCCTTTGATAAGCCGGCAATTTTTATCGGCCCGGCGAATTTCCTCCATTTCCTCAGGGGTGAGAGGATTTTCCGTGACGCATTTCAGGTTGCCGATATACTGCGGCTCCTTGACAGAAAATGCAATGGGAATCTGACCGTGCTGTACGGCCCATTTCAGGCAGACCAGGGCGGGATGAATCCCATGTGCGTCGGCTATACGGACAACGGCGGGGAGCCGCATATCCGGAATATCACCGTCGGCGCGGTCACGTTCCGGCCGCGACGGCGAGCCCAGGGGGCAGAACGCAATGGGCAGGATGGCGTGCCGCTTGATATATTTGAATAATTCCGGCTGCTGAAATGCCGGGTGCATCTCCATTTCCAGCGCCGCCGGCTGAATGTCGCACAGAGGCAGCACGGCGTCCAGCTTTGCAACGGTCATATTGGACATACCGATATGCCGTACCAGCCCGGCCCGAACCAGTTCCTCACATTGACGCCATGTATCCATGAATTCTTCTGTTGAAAATGGGCGGGCATCCGCGCTGCGGGCATTTCCGCTGCAGCCGGGCTCGTGGTAGTTGGGAAAAGGCCAGTGAATCACATACAGATCGAGATAATCCAATCCCAAGTCCCGCAGGCTCTTTTCACAGGCAGCACGAACCTGTCGGTGTTGATTGTTCCATACTTTGGATATGACGAATAATGTGCCCCGTGGCACGGCATCGGTCTGAAACAGGTGATGGAAGCATTCGCCGATCAGCGCCTCGTTTTGATAGACGGAGGCGCAGTCGATCAGCCGATAGCCGGCTCGCACCGCGCCGCAGACGGCATCGGCCACCTGCCGCGGCATATAGTGGTCGCTGCCGAACGTGCCCAGCCCGATAGCCGGTATTTCCGTGCCGTCCCGAAGCGCGCGGTGCGGCACCGCCGCCGGATCTATACCGTATCCCATGGCACCCCTCAGCGGGACTGGTCGCCGAAAACGACCGCTACCTTGCCGCAGTGGCCGCCGGCCATCAACGCATAGGCTTCGCTGGCCTTTTCGAGCGGAAATTCGTCGGTGATCAGCTTTTCCGGATGGATATTACAGCGCACCAGACGTTCCACGAGGTCTTCCATCCGCCACAGACTGGTGACCCATGAGCCGTAGATGGTCTTTTGCCCGTGAATCATGTCTTCGCTGGGATTAAAGTGGACTGTCCCGCCTTCGCCGACGAATGCGATCTTGCCCCACGCCCGCGTGGCACGGATGGCCAGCGCGCGGCCCGAGTCGCTGGCACTGGCGTCGATAGCGCGCTCCACGCCGTGGCCGTCTGTGATTTTTCGGATTTCTTCCAGCGCCGTATCGGGCTGAAAGATGTAGTCGGCCAGCCCCAGCTTTTGGGCCAATCCGATACGGTATTCATTGGGCTCCACTCCGATAAGTCTGTTGGCGCCCAGTGCTTTTGCCAGCATCAGGGCCGCCAGACCGACCGGGCCCATACCAGTGACGAGCACTGCGTCGTCGCCGGATACGCCGATCTTTTCAATGGCCTCATAGACGGTGCCAAAACCACAGGCGACTTGTGCGCCGTCTTTATAAGTCAGTTGATCGGGCAGAGCAATCAGATCCTTCTCGTCGGCGAGGATATACGGCGCCATGCCGCCATCGCGCTGCCAGCCGTAGGCCCGGCGCAGCGGGCTGGAACAACTGATGTAATACCCTTGCCGGCAGTCATGGCATATTCCGCACCCCGAGATATGATAAAGGATGACCCGGTCGCCTTTGCGGAACCGCCGCAGCCCGGGGCCTTCTTTAGCAATGATGCCGCAGGGCTCATGTCCGGCGATTGTCCCTGGAATATAGCCTTCCGGCCCTTTCCCCACGTGTGCCCGATAGATGCAGCGGATGTCGCTGCCACAGATAGTGGTGGCCTTTGTTTGAATCAATACTTGGCCATACCCGGGCTCCGGAATATCGAATTTCTTCAGTGCTACCGTGCTGTTGCCCGGCAAGACGGCTCCCCACATTTTTCCCATGATGAATGACCATCCTTTCAATGAGTTTCGCAGCGGGTTGTTTATAAGACGAAGTCTTTCCCGCTTCTCTTTTGCGTATGGCGGCGCCATGAGACCGTGGCGCTTGTGCGCTTCTAGTATAGATAAACATTTTTCAAATTGATATAGAATTTTATGACATTTTACCATGCTCCGATGTCGTATCCGCGCATATCGAATTGACGTGAGCCTTATGATGCCGTAAGATAAAGGGGGCAGGTGAGACAGAATGGCGGAGGAGACAGCCAGCCGGTTTTACAACGACCTGAACATCCATTTCCAGGTGGACGGTTTGGATCTTTACGCGCTGAAGATTTCGTTTGAGCTGTTCCGGCGGTCTATCCCCGCGCACAGCCACAGCAGCCGCAGCTATGAAATCCATTATATTCCTTACGGTCGCGGCCGGATCACACTGGGGAATGACTGGCATGCGGTCGTACCCAATACGCTGTATGTGACCGGGCCATTTGTGACACACTCCCAGATTCCTGATCCGAAGGACCCAATGGCCGAATACTGCGTGTATCTGAAAATCGAGGATCATGCCGGAGCCGGGAACGCATCGGTGGCGGGGATTTTCCGGGATACGCCGCTGTGGTTCGGCCGCGACGGGCAGCACATCCACGGCATCATGCGGCAGCTTTTTGAGGAGCTAAGCCGCCAGTATACCGGCTATGTCACCCAGGTGGAAACGCTGCTCCAGCAACTGATTGTCGGCATGGTGCGCAATTACGAGGGGGCGAAGGCTTCCGAAGTTCACTTTACCGCCGCCAACATTGCCGACAATAACTATTTGATTATTGAAGAAAGCTTCCTATATGATTTCCGCACTCTTACACTGCAGAAGCTGGCCGGCCGGCTGGGGCTCAGTACGCGGCAGACGGAACGGCTGCTGCTCCATCATTATGATCGGACATTTATTCAGAAAAAGACGGAGGCCAAGATGTCGGCGGCTGCTTTCCTGCTGCGTGACGGCTCCCACAGCATCGCGTGGGTCGGCGAAAATCTGGGTTATGCCTCCGAAGAGCATTTTTCCAATGCGTTTCGTCGCTACTACCGCATGTCGGCCAGAGAATACCGCAAAAGAACCGTGCCAGAGCTGGGATAGCCTATGATCGGCCGGCCGGAGGAACGGAGGAGTCCAGACTGTCGGGGCCCGCGCCGTTGACAAGGCCCACAATGTGGTCCACTTCCAACAAATAGTCGCCGTGGACGGCCATGCGGAAATAATTGTCTCCCTGAAGCCCTTTCAAAATATAGTGCCCGGTCTCAATTTTGAAAAACGGCTGTCTGAGCGTATTAAGGAATACAAAGGAGCCAAGGGGTCGCAGTGACCGGATAAAATCCGGATCGATGTGGCCGTCCAACAGAAAGTCGAAGGCAAACCATCCGGCTTCCGAGCAGGTTTCGAGAGATTTTCTGCGGTCTATGATTTTCAATTGGATACTCCCACCGATCGGCCGATTTCATATACGGCCCGAATGAATGTGTCAATATCGTTTTCGGGGGTCAGGTAAGACAGGCTCACGCGTACGGTGCCGGCTCCCGCCGTGCCCAGACATTTGTGGATGAGCGGCGCGCAGTGCAGGCCGGTGCGCACCAGAATGCCATAAGAGCTATGCAGAATAAAGGCAACGTCAGAAGGCGCTAAACCCTGGATGTTGAAGCTGAGCACCGGGCCCATGTTTTGGTCATAGCTTCCATAGACGACGGCCGGCTTCACGCGGGCAAGCCCATCGTAAAGCCGTCGCATCAGCCGGCGCTCCCGCGCGGCAATGGCCGGGATACCGATTTGCCGCACATAGTCGACACCTGCGAGCAGGGCGGCGATGCCGGGCGCATTCTGCGTGCCGGCTTCATACTCGAAATCGCCCTCATGGTAAACAAGCTGGGCGCTGTTGCGGCCCGTGCCACCAAACAGGAGGGGGCGCAGCGCCACGGGGCGCCGGATATAAAATCCCCCGGTGCCTTGTACGCCGAAAAGGCTCTTGTGCCCGGTGAAAATCAGAGCGTCCGCTCCCCACGCATCCGCGTCCACAGGCAGGCACCCGGCGCTCTGCGACACGTCGACAACCAGATAGAGGGAATGCTTTTTGGCGACAGAGGCGATCACGGGCATATCCTGCACCATGCCGGTCACGTTGGAGCAGTGGTTGACGATCAGGGCGCCCGTCTTCTTGGTGATACAGGCTTCCAGCGCATCCGGGTCTATCCGCCCGGATTTTCCGCAAGGAGCGATGACGACCCGGTTGTGCCCCGCGAAACCGGGCAGATTCATCAGCGGGCGCAGGACGCTGTTGTGCTCCGTCTGGGTGGTCAGCACCAGCCGCCCGTCCAGCGGCAGACCGGCGATGACGGTGTTCATGGCCTGTGTGGCGCCGGAGGTGAAAAAGATCCGATCGGTATCCGCAATGCCCAGCAATTGTCCCAGACTTCTGCGGCACGCGACGAAAACGTCTTCTTTGCGGAAATCCGCCGCCCCTCGGTACTGCGAAGGGGGAGGCGCTTGGACGCAGGCGTCCAAGGCCTCCCGCACGCAATCGGGCTTGGGGTATGTAGTAGCCGCGTTGTTTAAGTAGATCATATAATTAACCGCCTCGGTGCGGAGCGGGGGATTATCCCTCGACGATGGTGAAGTGCATGAGTTTTGCAATAGCCCGAAGTTCCTCTGCATAATTGCCGAAAATCAGCACCTGATGATGGCCAAAATCCGCCAGATGGTGCATGTATGTACGGGCGTCGTCCATCCGGATGTAATAATAGGGGCTGCAGTAAGTTTCTTTGTATTCCGAGCGGATCACTTTGCCGACCTTCAGGCACATGGCGTCGCCCTGCGGATTGAAGCGGGCCAGCGTGACCTCGTTGCTCTGGTTTTCGGTAAAATCGACCTGCAGCTTACCCCCGAAACCCTGACCGGTGAATGCCCACAGCTTATAGGCGAGGGGATGTGTGCCATAGCCATTCATGCAAAGCGCCGGTACGGCATGATGCAGTTTTAGCAGCTCTTCCGTTTCAAACGAGGGGTTGCCCATAAAGGCCGGACGGTTGGCAGCATACTGCATGATCGTCATGGCGAGCAGGGCGTTAAGGTCTTCTTCGCAGCCGCTGGGCATACCGTCGTCTTTCGTCAGCGAATGGCATACGCAGGGCGTGAATTTGAGATTCTGTGGGATTTCGGAGGTGCACAGCTCGTGGCAGGCGGTGGAAAAAGCATTGCACTGATACACGTCCATCATTTTTCTGGCAGCCAGATAATATTTGATGTCGTTGACAAACCATTTCTGGTTGACCTTGGTTTCCAGCGACCCTTTGATCAGCTTTTCAGCGAGTGGCTGGGCCTCCTCGTCGGTGATGGATTCGAAATAGGGTACGATGTCACGAAACGGGAGCTTCACGATTTCCATACCGTACCGCTGACGGATGATTTCGGGGTCGCGGATCAGGCTTTGAATGCCGAAGGTCGGCTGTGAGCCTGCGGTCAGCACTAGCGCGCGGGTGTTAGCCACGGCCTTGCGTACCCACAGACGATGGGCCAGGACGTTAAAATCCTGCGTGTCCATCGCCACATAGGATTCCAGACCGATGGAGCGGCAATAGGCCACAAAGTCGATGCCCTCGTTGCCGTTCTGCAGGACGATGACCGGCTTGCGGAAGCGTTCAAGCTTGGGAATCCGCCAGTTCATGACGAGGAAAAAGTCGACCTTGTCTATATCCAGTGCCATTTTAGCGTAGTCCTCTTCGCTGACTACGAATTTTTCGTTGTAGCGGATGTCGAGCGGCTTGAGAAATTCGATATTGCCCTCAAGACTTTTGAGCTTTTCTACTGCGCGGGCAAACGCCGTGTCCGCCGCCTTTTTTTCGGCTTCCGGGGTCATGTCTTCCCGGCGCCCCGCACGGCAGGGACCTTCCCAAAAGTGCGAGTGCGTCAGGCAGCCGATGACCGGGCGTATGATCAGCTTGGTATGAATCGCTTTTTCTTTCATGTGTGCAGCCTCCAATTCTAGATACACCGCAATCCCATTAAAGATCGGAAAGAGTTGTGCTTTGCAGGTCCGCCTTCGGCGGAAAGGTGAAACTTTCCGAGATGCATCAACCTTTTTGGAAATGCGATAGGGGTTACTCTTATCATACCGATCGACAGATTATCGGGCGACTGCTTTTTTGCGATGTTTGTATACTTTTTTATTAAGTGCCAGTGAATTATCGTAATATATGCGGGCCAGATGCGCGAAAGGCAAAGGAGAAGCCGATTATGGCAATTCAAGAAGAACCCACTCATCTGAACAGCCGCTTTCCATTCTCATGTTTCCCGATCGACGTGGCTCGGAGTTCGGCCCGGCCCAATGTGTTCCACTGGCATCATTGTCTGGAAATCACATGCATTCAGAGTGGAGCGGGCAATTATTTTGTCAACGGGAAGATCTATCCGGTATTGCCGGGGGACGTGATGCTGTTCAACAGCGTGGAGCCGCACGCGTGGGAAGTTGTGGGGGAACGGAAGATGCATTTGTTGGTGAGCGTTTTCTCAGCGGCGCTCGTTGCGGAAAACGACGGCTCGTTCGACTCGGGCTATCTGCGTCCGTTCGTGGAACATGGGCCGCATTTTGAAAACCGTCTCCCCGGCGACGACCCGGCGGCACTTTTGATCCAACAGTTGGTGCGGAATATGGAGGAGGAATGGCATGACCGACGCGAAGGACATGAGCTGCTGATCAAAGCCTATATTCTGCAGGCGCTTGGGCTGCTCGAACGATATTATCAGTATGCCGCCGGCGTCCCCGCGCAGCCAGATCGGCCAGCCGGCGGTATCCGTCGCATTGGGCAATCACTGGATTATATCCGGGAAAATTTTCACGAGAATATCACGCTGGCTCAGGTCGCCGGTAAAGCGTGCATGTGTCCTACCTATTTCTCCGCTTTTTTCAAAAAGACGACGGGGGTGAATTTTGTCGACTATCTGTGCCGGTACCGTGTGTTCGCAGCGTACCGGATGATTCAGTGTACGGATAAAAGCATCATGACGGTCGCAGAAGAATGCGGCTTCCGCAACATGGCGAATTTTTACCGTGCCTATCGCCGGGTGCTGGGGGAATCCCCCTCGGAGGCACGTGGAAACGACCCACAGCGCTAACGAGGCCGGATTCCGCTGCGGCTTCGATTCCGTTCGCCTGAACAAAGTACAACTTTCATACTGTGCCGATGATGTGGGAAAAGTCCAAAAACCAAGGCTATGCCTCTTATCGTGATTTTCGCGGACATACCAAAATCGGAATATCGCGCTATTTTTTCGAAACGCACGGCAAGACAATCCCGATGCAGACCGCTATAATCAAAGGGAAATCAAATTGCACAGGAAAGTGAGCGGTCTCAATGGCAGATAAAAAATACCGTATGGGCGTATTGGGCCTTGGCGAGGGGCGGAGCGTCATATCCGCCGCGCTGCACAGCGATTACTGGGAACTCGTCAACGTGTGCGACCTCAATAAAGACCTTTGCGCCGAGCGACAGAAAGAGTTCCACCTCAGCCGCACCACTACCGATTATCGTGAAATGCTCGACAACCCGAATATCGACGTTATTGCCATCTATACACCGGATCAACTGCACAGCCGCCATATCATCCAGGCGTGGGAAGCTGGAAAAAAGGTCATCTGCACCAAACCTCTGATCGTGTCGCTTGACCAGGCGCAGGAGCTGCGCGAGGCGGCCAAGCGGACGGGCGGCACCGTCTTTGTCGGCCAGAGCACGCGCTTTTTCGAGCCGATGCTGCATCAGCGGGCAGATTTCGATAGTGGCCATTTCGGGGATGTGATCACGATGGAGGCGCAGTATGTCACCGACGCCCGCTGGTTTCTGACGCGGGACTGGAGCAAGGAAAAGGGCTTCAGCTGGATGTATAATTTTATGATCCATGCAGTCGACCTGGCCCGGTGGTATTTCCCGGATATCGTGGAAGTCTACGGCATAGGCGGCGTCAATGCCAACACGCGCGAACGCAACCTTAAGTGCTACGACAATATTAAGTTCCTTTTCAAGGATGCGCAGGGCCGGTCGGCTTTCGTACAGGGATGTTATGCCTCGCCGTGCCTGCAGACGACGGTGGAGCCACACATCAAATCCATAGTCCGCGGCACCAGGGGAATCAGCCAGGCGGAATATCCGCGCCTGCGCTACGCAACCCATTTCGACCAGGAGGGCAACCAGGTCCACGATTATTCGGATCGGCACGACTACTACTTCCGGTTCGGCGGGGAAAATCACCACGCCGGGGAGTATCAGAATTATATCGAATATTATGCACGCTGCCTGCATGCCGGCATTGTCCCCAAGCCGGATCTGGAGGAAGGCATCCGTACGGTCGCCGTGATGGAAGCCATGGAAAAGAGCATGGATACAGGACGGATCGTCACCATTCAGGAAATTCTTGACGCACATGGCCTCCGGTGAGCCGGCCGTATAAAAAGCAGCCGCATTGTCTATGCAATGCGGCTGCTTTTTATACACGCACGGCAGCGTGGTCGTCAGGCTCCCGGCATTTTCCAATCGAAATGGACGCGGGGCTCCGATTCGATGAACGTTTTGACCGGAATCTGCATGGGCCGCCCGCCCCGCATGGATTCGCAGAAATCCAGCACAGTCTCCCAATCGGAAGCGGTATACGCGTGACCTCCCTCCCGGAAGTGCATGGCATTTCTATTCGGTACCCCGAGAAAACGATAGACCTCCGCCGCGGCCCGCCAGGTCAGTTGGGTGCCATAAGGATTCGACCATGTGTCGTCCAGCCCATCCAGTGTGATCAGCGCACGCGGAGCGATCAACGCTTTAAGGAAGTGCATGTCAAAAGGCAACAGAGCCTCGTCGCCTGTCATGGGTGTCGTGCTGGGGAAACCGTACGACGCCGCCCGGTCGAGGAACCAGTAGCGGAACCGGCGGGGGTGTGTGATCACCCCCAGTGTTTCGCAGACGCCGTCCCGCGGCCCCAGACGGTCCCCTTGAAAACGCAGGCATCCACCGCCGCAGCATCCGGAGCCTACGGCGGCGCACACGGCAAAGCGTTCGTCAAAGGCGGCGGCGTAAAGAGCCGTTTTCCCACCGCGCGAAAAACCGGTGGCGATCAGCCAGGCAGGGTCGGCGAAATCGGTGGTCAGCAGGAAATCCACGACCCGGCTCTGGGCCCATCCCCATATGGCAATCACGCGCCAGTCGTACGCCGGATACGCCGCCGCGAAGCCGTCGGCGGCATAGGAGGGGCTGTCCGCCGCGGCCTGTGTGCGGTCAAAGGCGGCGATACCATAGCCCATCCGGCATACGGCTTTCTCTTCGACGGGGCAGCACCCGGCCGGTCGGCCGGTATCGCCGGCGTCGTTCCAAACGATGATGGGGCAGCGGCCCGGCCGATTTGGACGCACGACCGTCAGGTCAAGTCGGACTTTTTCCTGCGGCCCGCCGCACAGGCAAAACGTTTCACGCAGTGCCCGGCCGGCATAAAGCAGCTCGCTTTTAGTTTTTACGGCGGTCAGATTGCCCGGCGGGGGCGGCACCCGCCCGTACAGAAAATGGGCCAGCATGGCCTTGAGATAGTCGCGCTGATGTGCCCATTCCGACGGGTCCCGCACACGGCTGCCGTCTGCTTTCCGAAAAGGATCCGGAAGTTCCCGCTCGATATGCCCGGGTTTATCCGAAGGAAATGTCCAAGTCTCGGCCATTACATCGTTCCCCCGCTTCCCGATCCCGCACCGCGGGATCAAATTTGGCTCCCATTATAGCAAGGGCGCATGAAAAAAACAATGACGCATGGGTGTTTCCACTCCGCTGCGGTATATTACCGCAAGATCGGTGACATGCTGGCAAAACGCGCAATATTATTGAAGACATGCCGGTTTATTTTAGCTAATATACAATTAACGCTGAATTTATTTCTGAGAAAGCGATTCCAGATACTGACGGGGTGTGATGCCGGCGACCTTTTTGAAGACCCGGTAGAAATTTTGGACGTTGTTGAATCCACATTCCAGACAGATGTCGATGAGAGAATGATCGGTGGATTTGATTCGCTTCTGCGCCTCGGCAATGCGCCGGTACTGCAGGTACTCGATGACGGAAAACCCGGTGTCGCACTTGAAAACGTGGCTGATATAAAACTTGTTGGCAAAAAAGATCTTTTCCAGCGTATCCAACCGGATTTCCTGCGCGAAGTTTTCGTCGATATAACGGAGGATTTTCTGCGAAAGCGTCGGAGCTTCCTGCTTTTTTTCCAGCCGGTTCCGTTCTCGCATCAGCTCGTAAAAGCGCAGAATAATGACCTGCAGCAGAGCCATGGTTTTGGCGCGGGCCAAGGGGCTGCCGGATATGTCCGCCTGATGACTTGCCTCCAGAATCCGGCCACAAAGCGACTCCATCTCGATCAGCTGTTTGACATTCAGGTGAATCATTTTGACCGGCATGCGGCCCATCTCATCCAGCAGGGTGTCGACATGGAGGGTTTCCAGCAAAGGGGCGATGAATTCCCGCTTGAAATTCAGCACATATCGGGTGTAATGCGGCATTCGGCAATAAGTATAGCTGTGGATGTCGAATTCGTTGACAAAAAGCATGTCACCGCCGGCGACCCGATAGTCGGTGTTTTGCACGAACACGTGGATGTCGGCCCGGATAAAAAGGTTGAGCTCATATGTGTCGTGGAAATGACGGAAATGCGTCGACTCGGGGACTACGGAGTCAGTATAGCGGATGCGCAGATCCCCCGTTTTCGTCACACCGAGGAGCTCACCCAAGTCGATCGCCTCCTTGCAGCCTATGGCTTTCATTATACCATATACCGACCGCCGAAACACTAAAACCGCCCGCTTGGGGCATCGTCATTCTACAAAAGACCAGCGTATGTTTTGGATTATCCGGCCGCCGGGCGGGATGAATATCAATTCTTATACCTTCGAAGCGGAGAAGGCCTTTTAAAAAAGGAAGATGACGGCATGAAAAACGTACTCTCCACACTGTGGTACCGACAGCCGGCTCACACTTGGGAACATGCGCTGCCAATCGGGAACGGCCGGCTGGGTGCGATGGTATTCGGCCGCACCGATGTGGAAACATTACAGCTCAACGAGGACTCGGTCTGGTATGGCGGCCCCCGCGACCGAAATAATCCGGATGCGGCGGCGCATATCGATGAGATTCGCTGGCTGCTGTTTGCCAATCGGCCGGACAAGGCGGCCGAACTGGCCCGCATGACGATGACGTCTATCCCGCCGCACTGCTGCGTCTACCAGCCGCTGTGCGATCTGCGTCTGTATTTCGGCCATAAAGACGTTTCGGATTACATCCGCAGGCTGGATATAGCGGAGGGTGTTGCCGAGGTGACCTATTTGAGCGGCGGCGTGACCTTTCGCCGGGAGATATTTGCCAGCCAGCCGGATCAAGTGATCGTCGTGCGTCTGACCTGCGACCGCCCCGGTGCGCTGACATTTCAGGCCACGCTACTGCGGCACCCTATGGATGAACCGACCTTTCGCTGCGGGGAACGACGCATCTGCATGAAAGGACAGTGCGGGCCGGACGGTGTGCGATATGCCTGCATGCTGGAGGCGGAGGCTCAAAGCGGCGAAGTAAGCGCATTGGGCGGCTTTTTGCGTGTCGATCACGCCGACTCGGTCACGCTGCGGATCGCGGCGAATACGACTTTCCGGGAAGAAGACCCGGAAAAAGTCTGTGTCGCGCAGCTCACCCAGGCGTCAAAATATCGATATACCCAGCTCAAATTGCGGCACATCCGGGATTTCCGCTCGCTCACCACACGGGTCGATCTGGATTTGGGCCATTCGCCCCAGTCGGCGAAGCAAATGCCCACCGACGAGCGGCTGGAACGGTTTCGCAGCGGGGAGGACGACCCGGAGCTCATCGGCATGTATTTCCGGTTTGGGCGCTACCTGATGATATCCAGTTCCCGGCCGGGAAGCCTCCCGGCCAACTTGCAGGGAGTATGGAACGACAGTTGTACGCCTCCGTGGGGCTCCATGTATACGCTGAATATCAATCTTGAAATGAATTATTGGCCGGCGGAGGTCACTAACCTTGCGGAATGCCATGAACCACTGTTCGACCTGCTGGAACGCATGCGGAAAAATGGGCGCAAGACGGCCAGGGAAGTTTACCATTGTCGCGGGTTCGTCGCACACCACAATACCGATATGTGGGCGGATACGGCCATTGTTGGCATCCTGTATGATTCTTCACCATACTGGGTCATGGGTGCGGCCTGGTTGAGCCTGCATATGTGGGAGCATTATGCGTTCGGCGGCAACGTGGATTTCCTGCGCAGCCGCGCATACCCGGTGATGCGGGAAGCCGCCGAATTTTTCGTCGACTATCTGACCGAGAGCCCCCAGGGAGAGCTGGTTACCGGCCCGTCGGTTTCGCCGGAAAACACCTATATTCTGCCGGATGGCACGCAGGGCACGCTGTGCATGGGACCGGCGATGGATGTGGAAATCCTGCGCGAATTGCTCGAAAAGTGCATCCGGGCGGCGGATATCCTGCGCGTGGATGACGATTTCGTTCATGTGCTGCAGCAAATTCTGGGTCGGCTGCCCGGAATTTCAGTCGGCCGGCATGGCCAGTTGATGGAATGGCGGGGAGATTATGAAGAAGCACAGCCGGGTCACCGGCATGTTTCCCATTTGTTCGGGTTATGCCCCGGCGATCTGATCACGCCGGAAAAGAACGCGTGGCTCGCGGAAGCGGCAAGGGTCAGTCTGGAAAGGCGTCTGGCCGCAGGCGGCGGGCGCACCGGCTGGAGCCGTGCCTGGCTGATAAACTGCTTTGCCCGGCTCCACGACGGGGAGCGGGCTTTGGAAAATCTGCAGGCGCTCATTCGTCTCTCGACGCTGCCCAATATGCTCGACACCCATCCGCCGTTCCAGATCGACGGCAATTTCGGCGGCACGGCGGCGGTGGCCGAGATGCTGCTGCAAAGTCACGCCGGTTTTATGCGCTTTTTGCCGGCGCTCCCCCGGGCGTGGAAGACGGGGCATGTGACCGGTCTGCGTGCCCGAGGCGGATTTACGGTCGATATTTACTGGCGCGACGGCATGCTGGCCCAGGCGGATGTGACGGCCGGGTGTAACGGACCGTGCCGTATCGGCACCGACCGGCCGCTGCAGGTCACATGTCGGAATCAGCCGGTGAAGGTTGCCCGGATGCAGTCGGGTTCGCTGCTGTCTTTTTCCGCCCGGGCGGGGGAATGGTATCGGATCGAACCGCAAAAGTAAGGAGGCCGCCGAATGGAAAATCATGATGTGTTTGCGGATATCGCGCTGACCCAGCATCTGACCGAAAAAGATGGAATGCGGGAAATCGAGCCTCCGGCCCGGTCACCGGATGTGCTGACGCCTTCGGAGCGGCAGGCCGCCGCCGTGGCGGAGCCGTCGTATGAGGAGCGCCTGCGGCAATTTCAAGCAGGGCTGGAAGGATTGCGCCGACAGTACCGCCCGTTTATGCAAAATCTGGTGCCGCCGGCGGAGCCTTTGCGCCGCAGGGAAGAAATACGGGAAATGGACTTCCGTTATGCGGAATCGTCCGGCCGCGACTTCGACGACGCGTTGGCCGGCGGGGGAAAATGGGAAACCGTCACCCTGCCCGATTACCGCGGCCCCGCCGGAGAAGCGGGACGATGGACGGGCTATTACCGCACCACATTTGAATGGTCAGGACTGCCGCTTCCAAGCGGCCGAGCGGTGTTTCTCGTCTTCAAAGGGGTGGATTACCGGGCGAACGTCTATGTCAACCGTCGTCTGGCGGGCAGTCACGAGGGCTTTTTCGCACCGTTTGAGATGGATATCACCGACTGTTTGCAGCCGCACAACGAGCTGCTGGTCGAGGTCAAAAATGATTACAGCATTCTGGGTGTGGACGGTACCCCGCTGGACGGAGATAAAATCTACGCCGCTACGGGCCCGGGCTGGGATAATCCGGACACCGGCTGGCACCACTGCCCCCCCGGAGCCGGCATCTATCAGCCGGTGTGTATCGAGGAACGGGCGGCCGAGTGTGTCACCGACGTATTTGCCCGGCCGGATATCGACCGGAAAACCGTGGAATTCCGGGTGGGCATTTACAACCGATTTGCCCGCGTCCTTCGGAATTTCGTCGTGGAAATCGAGATCCGGCCCCGTAATTTTTCCGGCGGAGGACCCAAAACTCATCGCTTTGCCGCCGGGTATATGGGGCCGGGGCAGAACGAATACCGCTATCGGGTCGACATGCCCCCGTTCCGCCTGTGGGGCCCGGACGAGCCGTGGCTGTATACGGCGCGGGTGAGGCTGCTGCACACAGGGGCGCGGATTGACTGCCGGGACGTCACGTTCGGTATGCGCAAATTCCATATGGATGAAAGCGCCGACCCCAAGGGATCGCTCTTTCTTAATAACCAGCCGATCGTGCTGCGGGGCGCAAACGAAATGGGGCATCTGCAGCAGTGTGTGATGCGCGAGGACTACCGGCAGCTTACGGACGACATCCTGATCGCCAAGCTGGCACATCTCAATTATTATCGGGTGACTCAGCGGCCCGTGCAGGAGGAGATCTACGAGTATTTCGATATGCTCGGCATGATGCATCAATGCGATTTTCCTCTTTTCGGATTTCTGCGGCGCAATCAGACGGCCGAGGCGCTGCGGCAGGTCGGTGAGATGGAACGTCTGATCCGCAGCCATCCGTCCACCGTCATGGTGTCGCTCATCAATGAGCCGATGGTGCTGCGGGATCTGCCAGGGGACGAGCCGAAATACGTTCGCCGGATGAAAGAAAAGGGACATCGGCACCTGTTCCGCGACGAGCTCGAAGCGTTTTTTGCAGCGGCGCGGCGGATGATTTATATTGAGAATCCCGACCGGGTGGTCAAAAATGTGGAGGGTGACTACGACCCGCCTACGGCCGAGGGCCTTTCGGATTTTCACTGCTACACCATGTGGTATACCAATCACGCCCTGCCTTTCGGAAAGCTGTATAAGGGGTACCTGCCGGCGATTCGGAAGGGCTGGAAGACCGGCTGCGGAGAATACGGCACGGAAGGGCTGGACAGTTACGCGCTTATGTGCCGGCGATACCCGTCCCGCTGGCTGCCCGCGCACCCGGCAGACCCCTGGAAGCCGGACCGCATCGTGAGGGCTCAGACCTATGCATTGCACGGCGACTGGTTTGCGGAACAACGGGATATCCGCAGTTGGATCGCGTACAGCCAGGCGCATCAGGCCCGGGCTACCGCCTTGATGACGGATGCGTTTCGCCGCCGCACCGACTGGATCGTATCGACGGCTGTGCACTTGCTGATCGACGCATGGCCGTCCGGCTGGATAAAGGCTTTGGTCGGAGCGGATCGGGTGCCGAAACCCGGATACTTCGCACTGACGGACAGCCTAAAGCCGCTGCGTATCCATATCCGCTGCGACCGGTGGACGGCATACGCGGGCGATATGGTGGAGGCGGAGGTATGGCTGCTGAACGATACGGCACAGGAACGGCGTGACTGTCTTGCCGTGGTGACGCTGCGGACTTCAGACCGGCCGGTGGCTTCGTACGAGCAAAAATGCGGGATCGGGGCGGTTGCCTCCGGCTGTGTGGGGAGGGTGTGCGTCAAGTTGCCTGCAGTGTCAAACAGGGAAACGGTATTTCTGGATGCGGCCCTGTTTTGTTCGGACGGCCGGAAGCTGGATGAATGCCGGTTCTCTATTGAAACATATGAACGCAGCGTTTGGCTGGGGCAGCCGGTGGCCTGGGTCGGCGCGCCGGCGCGGGCGATGCTGCAGGAGCTGGGAGTCCCGGCGGTGCCGTTTGACGGCGGAGAGTCTTCCCGGACGGTGGTGGTATCCTCCCCCGAGGCATACGAAAGCGTGCGCGGCGCGGTGCAGGATATGGTGAAAGCGGACGGCTGCGCCGTATTTATCCGCGACGCACAGGGCGTCATGGCGGGGGGGATCGGAAGCGAAACGTTTGCCTGCCGGGTGCGCGGAGGGGTCTATTTTGCGGCCCCCGACATGAAGCTGACCGCACTGGGATTTCGTCCGGACGATTTTTCCTATTGGTACAACGCAGATACCGATCAGATCGACTTCACGGCCGACGCCTTTGTGGATTGCCCGGGCATGGAGCCGCTGCTGTTTACTTACGGACCGCCGGGGCCCGAAACGGGCAAGCCCAAACGGACGGCGGTGGGAGCGATGCCTTTTGGCGGCGGCCGGGTTGCAGCCGTCGCGCTGCCGTTGGCAGGCCGTCTGTCGGTCAATCCGGCGCTGGACCGACTGCTGCTGTGGCTGATGGGGCAGCATCGCATGCGAGGGGAAACGGATACGCCCACATGAGAGCTTATCCGTATATACGATAAGACAGGAGAGTATGACGAAATGAATATGACCACACTTATTTTTCCGACGGAAAGAAATCGGCGGATCGAATACGGCATGGAGCGGGTTGCCGAAAGCCTGCACGCCTGCAGGCTTTCGCCCCGGAATATGGAAGAGTCCGAATTTCCCGACGATTACCGAAGCCTTGCCGGCCGTAAAATCTATGTGGGCATACGCGGCCGGTCGGCGGTGCTCGACCGTCTGGAAAAGCAGGAGGTGCTCGCGTATAACGGCCCGGTTCCAGAAAAAGAGGGGTACTATATTGCGACCCTGCCCGGCAGCCTGACCGTGGTCGCGGGGGGGAGCGCCTCCGGCGCTTTGTACGGCTGCCTGGAGTTGGCCCGGCGGATACAGGAAAACGGCGGAGTGGAAGAAGAGATTGCCCACGGGGATGCACCGGTCTTTCAACTGCGGGGAATTGCTGTCGGGCTTCAGAAGACGAAAATCGAGCCTCCCCGTCAGACATACGAATACCCCATCACGGAGCAGCGTTTTCCCTGGTTTTATGACCGTGCCCTGTGGGAAAGGGTGCTCGACCGCATGGTAGAGCAGCGTGCCAACGTGCTTTACATATGGAGCGGGCATCCGTTTTCCTCCCTGGTGCGGCTGCCGGATTACCCTGAGGCTCTGGAAGTCGGTGAAGAGCAGTTCCGACGCAATGCGGAAACCTTCACATGGCTGACGACCGAAGCGGATCGGCGCGGCATATGGGTCGTGATGAAGTTTTACAATATCCATATACCGCTGCCGTTTGCCCAAAAGCATGGCCTGGATTTGCACCAGACCCGTCCCACGGCGCTGACGAGCGACTATACCCGCAAATCCATTGCGGAGTTTGTGCGCTCTTATCCCAACGTGGGGCTGATGGTGTGCCTGGGCGAAGCTTTGCGCGGCACCGACAACGAGGTGGATTGGTTTACCCACACGATTCTGCCCGGTGTGAAGGATGGAATGAAGGCGGCGGGCCTGACGGAAGAGCCGCCGGTGATTCTGCGCGCGCACGACACCGACCCTTTTGCCGTGCTCCGTGAGGCCAAAGGCATCTATTCCAACATCTTCACCATGTGGAAATATAACGGCGAGAGCCTGACGACATGGCTGCCGCGCGGCGACTGGCAGCGGAGACATCTTGAGCTCAGCAAGCTGCAGCCGATCCACATCGTCAACGTGCATGTGCTGGCCAATCTGGAACCTTTCCGATTCGGCTCGCCCGATTTTATCCAAAAATGCGTGCGGGCGGCCGAATACCGGCTTGGGGCCAACGGGTTGCATCTATATCCCTTGTTTTTCTGGGATTGGCCTTATTCGCCCGATAAAACACCCAATCGGCTGCTGCAGATCGATCGGGATTTTCTCTGGTATGAGGCGTGGCTCCGTTATGCATGGAACCCCGAGCGGGACCCCGAGCAGGAAAAGCTTTACTGGATACGGCGTCTGGCGCATCGCTATGGCAGCGAGGAAGCCGGTCGCAGAGCCCTGGAAATCTATCAGGCGGCCGGGGAGTGCGCGCCGCGCCTGTTACGCCGTTTCGGCATCACCGAGGGCAACCGGCAGACCATGAGTCTGGGTATGCAAATGACGCAGCTGACGGATGACGCCCGATACAGCCCGTGCGTGGATTTGTGGAAATCCGTCGCTCCTCAGGGGGAGCGGCTGTCGGAATATGTCGAACGAGAGCTCGCCGATGAGCCCCATGTGGGCGAAACGCCGCCGGACGTCGTGGAACAGGTCGAAAAATACGCCGACCGCGCGGTGGAGGCGGCCGACAAAGCCGCGCCTTATGTGCGGCGCAACGCCGCGGAATTCGGCATGCTTTGCAGCGATGCGCGGGCCATCCAGTGGCTGACACTGTCCTATACCCATAAGGTGCGGGCGGCGGCTCTGGTCATCCATTTCCGCAAGACCATGGATGAAAAGGGGCGTGGCGATTTCACACTGCTCGACCGGGCGGTGGAATGGACGCGCTCGAGTCTTGCCTATTATGAAAAATTGACGGAACTGACGGAAAAAACCTATCTCTATGCCAACAGCATGCAGACGCGGCAGCGCAAGATCCCGTTTCCGGACGGCGAAGCCTACGGTCATTGGGCGGCCTGTCTGCCGGAATACCGCAAAGAACTGGAAAATTTCGAAAGACATCTGGCCGAGCTGAAAAAAGGCATCCTTCCGGAAAGCGCGCAAATGAGCAGGGGGCCGGTCCGTCCCTATGCGCCGGCACCGTTTCGCCTGCTTTCGTCGGAGTGTGAGACTTATGACATGTGCAACGGCGCCTGTGTCTTCCGGGATTCACTTGACATTGCCGGCAGTCTGGCCGGGGAGCTTCAAGGCCTGACGGGTATTCGCTTCAGCCGTGAAAAGGCGTCCGATGGCGGAGTGACCGTCGACATTGAGTTGAGCGAAGACTCGCGGATTCTGGTTGGGTATTTCGATAGCCCGGATCCGCAGTTCCTTCAGGTGGAAAAACTGGAATTCAACGCCCACGCGGACGATCACGGTGAGCTGGCGGTTTTGCTGCAGAGGGCCATAAAAATAGACGGCTGCCCGCCGGTCGATATCCATGCGTTTGCCTTCCCACGCGGGCGGCATTCGATCTATCTGGGCAAAGGCGCCTTTATGGTAGCAGGCGTGGTGCCGGCCGGGCAGAAGCTGACGCCGCGGGATGTCGGAGGCGAGGGACTGGATTGGCGGATGCTCGACTGGATGTTTGAATGAGCGGCCGCTGGCATGTGCGCTCGGCAGAATGATTCGTCCGTTTATCGGTGAAACGTTGGGGAGGACAATATGGAAGCACAGAATGGCAAGCTTCGGGAAATGTCTGGCGCGGAACTGAAATCCATGCTCAAAAGCAGTATCCAGTTCAAAAGTCTGGGTGGACTTCGCTGCCCGGGCCTGCGCCTGAGCGCCCAAGATATCCAGTGGTGGAGGGATGCGCGGCTTGGCATGTTCATCCACTGGGGGTTGTATTCGATCCTCGGCCGGGGCGAATGGGCGCGCTTCAACGAGAGTATTCCCGACCGGGAATACGAGAAACTGGCCGACGACTTCGCGCCTCGGAATTTTGACGCCGGCACGTGGGCGCAGACGGCCCGGGACGCCGGCATGAAATATATGGTCTTCACCGCCCGACATCACGACGGCTTCGCAATGTGGGACAGCCAGGCCAGTTGCGGGGAATTTACCAGTGCGCGTCATGGCGCCCGGCGGGATTATGTGCGGGAATACACCGACGCGTGTCGGGATGCGGGACTGAAAGTGGGGCTTTACTATTCGCCGATGGATTGGCGGTTCCCGGGGTATTTTCATCCGCATGAGTTGTTGGAAAACGCGCTTTTAATGAAAAAGCAGGCGTATGGGCAGGTCGAGGAACTGGTGAGCCGCTACGGCAAAATCGACATTCTCTGGTATGACGGCGGGTGGCTTGCCCACTCGGGCTCCGACCCGGATGCGGCATGGCTGTGGGAACCGATCCGACTCAACCGGATGGTGCGTCGGTACAATCCCATGACGGTCATCAATCCCCGCTCGGGCTGGGAGGGCGACTTTTACTGCGACGAGGGTTCCCACGAGATCACCGGCAAAGTGATTCCCGCACCGTGGGAAAAGAATATGTGCATCTGCAGCGGGCGCTCCTGGGGCTGGATACCGAATGACCCGGTCATGAGCTTTTCCGACCTCATCCGCATGGCCGTAAATGTGTGGACGCGCGGCGGCAACCTGCTGCTTAACGTGGGGCCCGACCGTGACGGCGTCATCCCGGCCGAAGCGGTCAAACGGCTGCACGAGCTGGGCGGCTGGATGCGCCGATACGGAGCCGCCGTTTACGGCACGGCGGCGGGGCCGCTGGAGCCGGTGGATCACGTCTATGGCAGCACCTGCGCAGCCGACCGGGTGTATCTGCACATTCTGGATTATTCCGCCTTTCTGCGGGAAAAGCCGCCGGTTTTCCCGCAGAAGATTCTACGTGCCGTGTGTCTGACCGGCGGGCGGGCGGCCTATACCCAACGCGACGGGCGGCTTTCCTTGCGTGTCGATGATCGTAACCCCGAGGCGCCGGATACCATCGTCGAGCTGACGACGGGCGGCCCGGCGGAGCCGATCGGACGGGAACAGGTGGAACTGGTTTCCCGCTGAGATGCAAGCCTGAAAGCCATGCAGGAAGGAGAAACAATATGAAAATCAGCGGATGGCATACCGATCAATCGGATGTATGGCTGGAAACGACGGAGGGCATGATCCGCATCCGGTCGGCTCGGCCGGATGCGGTGAGGGTCACATATACCCGGGCGGATCATTTTCAAAATCAGCTGAATCCCATCTTTGCCCGGGAAAAAGAGCCGGGCACCGTCAGGCTTGAGGCCGACCAGGGGGAGAGACTTCTCTTCCGGGCGGGGCACATCCGCGTTGCGGCGCAAAAGGCCACCGGGGCCCTCTCGTATTACGGCCTGGACGGCGGTCTGCTCGTTAGAGAGCCGGATCGGGGCGGTAAAACGCTTGAGCCGACAGACGTGATCCATACCGTTTACGACGACGCCGGGCCGGTTCAGGTCAGCCAAAGCGTGGACGGCATGCGCGTCAACGCCGCCGACACCCGGGAGGTCGTGGACCGTACCGCCTTTCACACGAAGCTGGAGCTGGAATTTGCCGACGGCGAGGCTCTTTTCGGGTTGGGCTCCCATGAGGAGGGCGTGCTGAATCTGAGGGGACACAGTCAGTACCTGTACCAGCAGAATCTGAAGGCTACGGTCCCTGTTTTGCTCTCGACGCGGGGTTACGGGCTGCTGTATGCAAGCTGCTCATTTATGACGTTTCACGACGACCAGTATGGCTCCTATATCTGGTCGGATGCCGACGACGAGATGGATTTTTACATCATGGCGGGAAAAACTTTCGACCGCGTGATCCATGTGTATCGGGAACTGACGGGTCCGGCGCCGCTTTTCCCCCGATGGGCGTTCGGCTATTTTCAGTCGAAAGAACGCTACTGCTCGCAGCAGGAGCTGATCGACACGGTGCGGGAGTATCGCAGGCGGGGAATCCCGATCGACGTGGTTGTGCAGGACTGGCAGTATTGGCCGGAAAAACAGTGGGGCCAGAAGCAGTTCGACCCGGCGCGGTATCCCGACCCGTCGGCCATGACGGCGGATATCCACGCCATGCACGCCCGACTGATGATTTCCATCTGGCCCAATATGGCGGTGGGCAGCGCGGATCAGCGGGAAATGAAAGCCGCCGGATTCCTTTTCGGCAATCAATCGACGTACGACGCTTTCAATCCGGATGCACGTGCACTTTATTGGAAACAGGCGCAGCGCGGTCTTTTCGACCACGGGGTGGACGCATGGTGGTGCGACAGCACCGAGCCGTTTGAGGATGACTGGAAAGGCGCCGTAAAGCCCGAGCCGGAGCAGCGGGCCATGCGTAACGCCCGGCGGCAGAAACGTTACATGGATGCCGGCCGCATCAACGCTTATTCGCTTTTTCACAGCCGGGGCGTCTACGAGGGGCAACGCGCGGCCACCGACGCCAAACGAGTAGTCAATCTGACTCGTTCCGCCTACGCGGGTCAGCATCGGTATGCGACTGTCACATGGTCCGGTGATGTTTCCGCAAGCTTTGAAACACTGCGCAGACAGATCGCGGCGGGCGTGAATTTCTGTGCGGCCGGCGAGCCTTACTGGTCCACTGACATCGGAGCTTTCTTTGTGAAACACAGGGATGATCTGTGGTTCTGGGACGGGCAGTACGAGCGGGGGAGCGAGGACCCGGCCTATCGGGAACTGTACCTGCGCTGGTTTCAGTTCGGGGCTTTTTTGCCCATGTTCCGCTCCCACGGCACGGATACGCCGCGGGAAATCTGGCGCTTTGGTCAGCCGGGAAACACGGTGTATGACACGCTGGTGCAGTTTATCCGGCTGCGGTATCGCCTGCTCCCCTATGTCTATTCGCTGGCGGCCATGGTGACGTTTGAGGGCTACACCATGATGCGGGCGCTGGCGTTTGATTTTCCGACGGACCCGGAGGCCGTGACACAGAAGGGTGAGTATATGTTCGGCCCCGCCTTTCTGGCGGCGCCGGTGACACACCCGGTCGGAGGGGCCGGGGCCGACCCGACGGAGCCGGTCTACCTGCCTGCAGGGCGGGATTGGTACGATTTCTGGACCGGCCGCAGATTCCCCGGCGGGCAAGAGGTGCAGGCGGACGCCGGCCTGGAACGAATGCCGCTTTTTGTGCCGGCCGGCACACTACTGCCCCTGGGCCCACAGGTGAGCTATGCGGATGAGAAGCCGGACGCGCCGATCGAGCTGCGCGTTTATCCGGGAGCGGACGGACGCTTTGTGCTGTATGAAGACGAAGGCGACGGCTATCGCTATGAGCACGGGCTGTTTGCCAAGACGCTGATCCGCTGGAGCGACGCGGCCCGCACGCTGCACATGGAGCGCACCGGCTGGTATCAGGGTATGCCGGAGGCCCGCATTTATCGGATCGTTTTGGTCGGCTCCGGCCGCGGCACAGGGGCGGGAGAGACGCGTCCTTACGATAAGGAAATCGAGTTTCACGGCGAGGCGGCGGATTTCTTCCTGCCGTGGGAGTGAACGGACCGGCGAGGCTAAAGAGCATGCAATTTCGCAAGGATATCATCCCGCTGGACAGGCTCTATCCGTTCAATATTTTTACTACGGGTGGTGTCGCACCGGATCAGGGCGTGCTGCACTTTCATGACTGCCTGGAAATTGACTTTGTCCGCAGTGGCGCGGGCACCAATATGATTGAAAGCCGGAAGTACGCTATGAAGCCGGGCGAATTCTATGTCATTAACAATCTGGAACGGCATATGGCCGTTTCCGACGGCAGTCTGGATATGCTGGTGATTGTGTTCGACCCGGTGTTCGTCTGGCAGGATAACCCGGCAGATTACGAATATCTGCGGCCTTTTTTCACACAGAAGGTTTCATTTTATAACCGCGTCAGTCTGGGCAGCGGGCCCTATCAGGAGCTGCGCGGAATTGTCGGACGCATTGAGAAGGAATGGCATGATCGGCAGGAGGGATATCAGCTGGTGGTCAAAGCCATGCTGATGTACCTGCTAGCACTGCTCTATCGGCACTGCAAATGCTGTGACGGATTGGACGCCGACGCGATACGTTTCCGGAAACGATATGAGCGCATCAAGCCGGCCGTTAAATATATGGCACAGAATTATGGGAGGCCCTTTTCACTGAATTCCATCGCCCGCTCGGCCATGATGAGCCGCACGTATTTTTCTTCCTGCTTTAAAGACGTCATGGGCGTGACCGCCTCCAAGTACATGGAAAAGCTGCGGGTAGCCCAGGCGTGCCATCTGCTCAAGGCCACTCAAAAAAGCGTGACGGAAATCGCGTTTGAAACCGGTTTTGGCAGTGTACCGTATTTTATTCATGTGTTTAAAAATCGTGTGGGCGTTTCACCTCGGAAGTATGCGGAATCCGGGTGAAATATATAAACATAGCCTAAAATATACAGCAGAGTCACTTCAAAAAGTAATTATAATGATAATTATGTCACGATAGTGTTAGAAAAAAGAACATAGAACTGCTAAAATTCTAAATAGACTTATAAATAATTTATTTAATTTATCAATGACTCTATTAAATTGCATGACGGTGTGTCTTTCTTTGGGCGGTTACCCCACATATTCATGGATGGAGGCGGCGGTAGGTGAAAAGCAGCAGTTGTGCGCTGGAAGACAACGGTGCGGCGAATGTGGTGAGAACGTCGGACGAACGGTCTATATGGAAACAGATATATCGTTACCGTTTTGTATACCTGCTAGGCTTACCGGGTATTATCAATTTCATTTTGTTTAAGTACTGGCCGATGTATGGTCTGCTGATCGCATTCAAGGATTATTCCCCGGTGGCAGGCGTGTTTGCCAGTCCGTGGATCGGCTTTAAAAATTTCGTGCAGTTGTTTACCGATCCGGGCTTTTATGCCATCCTGCGCAATACCATCGTGTTCAGCCTGCTGCACATCCTGATTTTTCCGGCCCCGATCATCATGGCGCTGATGCTCAACGAAGTGACCAGCAATATGTATCGTAAGGGCATTTAGACGGTTGTATATATGCCCCATTTTCTTTCCTGGGTTGTGGTATTCAGCCTGACCTATCTGCTGCTTTCTTCGGAGCAGGGCCTTGTCAATAAAATGATCGTGTCGCTGGGCGGCAAATCGATTGCGTTTCTTTTCAGCACCAAATGGTTTTATCCGATCATCGTGATTCAGGATCTGTGGAAGAATGTCGGCTGGGGCTCGATCATCTATCTGGCCGCGATTGCCGGCATTGACCCCAGCCTGTATGAAGCGGCCGTGATCGACGGAGCCCGCAAAAGCCAACAGATATGGCATGTGACCATCCCAGCGCTGATGCCGACCATCATTGTGCTGTTCATCCTGGGGCTCGGCTCGATTCTGGATACAGACTTCGAGCATATTTTCCTGATGCAGAATGCCATGGTCAACCAGATCGCCGAAGTGATCGACACCTATGTATATAAGCAGGGTATCCAGAGCGGCCAATACAGCTATACCACGGCGGTGGGCATGTTCAAATCGGTGATTTCACTCGCTTTGGTGCTTATTTCGAATCATGCGGCCGAAAAGCACGGCTACGAAGGCATTCTGTAACGAAAGGAGGGGAATGGTATGACGGCGATTGCAATTCGTAAAAGGCGTTTTCCAACCGGGCAGTTCGTGTTGGATTTGATTTTGCTGGTGTTTGCGCTGAGCATGGTTTTCCCGTTTCTCTATATTTTGAGCGTATCGTTTACCGACGCAACGGTGTATCAGCCGCAGGCAGTTATCCTGTGGCCGACGAAATGGTCGATCAACGCGTACAAACTGGTGCTTTCCGGCAACGGATTTATCAATGCGCTATCCTCGACGCTTTTTATCACCTGTATCGGCACGCCCATGCAGGTGATCATCAACGCCGGCATGGCGTATATGCTTTCGCGCAAGCATCTTCCTGGTAAAAGCATCATGATGAAGTTGGTCGTGTTCACGATGCTTTTTTATCCGGGTATGATCCCAGCCTACATCGTGATTCACAATCTGGGCCTGATCAACAGCCTGTGGGCCCTGATCCTGCCTTCCGCTGCCGGTGCCTGGACGCTCATCGTGATGAAAAGTTTTTTCCAGAGTATCCCATCCGAGCTGGAGGAAGCCGCGACGATCGACGGCTGCAACGAATTACAGATATTTTTCCGCATCATGCTGCCGCTGTCGAAGGCCATGCTGGCCACCTTTACGCTGTTTGCCGCCGTGGGGTACTGGAACACGTTTTTTAATGCCATTATCTATATAACCGATTCGGCAAAATGGCCCCTGCAGGTATTTTTGCAACAGATGGTGACCTCTTCCGGTCTGAGCGAGTTTGTGGATGTATCCATTCAAAATAACTTTGAAAAAGACATCCCGACGGAGATCATCAAAATGTCCACCATCGTGATTTCGGTGGTTCCCATCATGTGCGTGTACCCCTTCTTGCAGAAATATTTTGCCAAAGGCGTCATGATTGGCTCAGTCAAAGGCTGATGACATATATCATTTTATTAAAGTTGTTAAGGAGGAAAGGCTATGCAAAAACATTGGGTGAAAAAGGGCATGTCCGTCATGGTTCTGTCGGGCCTCGTATTGGGTATGGTTTCCTGCAAATCCGAGGCGAAGCAAACAAAGAGCGATTCCTCTCAGCCGCTGAAGTTTTCGGCAATGTGTATCTCGTGGGGCACTGAGCCGCCGAAGAACGGTGTCTACGAGCAGGACTTTGAAAAGCGCACCAATTCGGAAATCGACATCACATGGGTACCCTATCAGAGTTACAGCGACAAGGCGAACCTGCTGATGGCTTCCAACAATGTGCCGGATGTGATGCAGGTGATGGCTCAAAACGGCAATGTGTTTTATCCGCAGGTGGTGCGCGCGGTCAAGCAGGGCATCTTCCAGGATCTGACGCCTTATCTCAAAACCGACGGCTTTATCAAAAAAAATGCGGTGATGAAAAACTGGCCGCAGATCGTGTGGAACAGTTGCTCGCTTAACGGAAAAATCTATGCGATGCCCCGTCAGAGCCAGCCGGTAGCTTCCAACTCCGGCGTGATCGTGCGGAAAGACATCATGCAGAAGGCGGGAATCACCAAGGAACCCACCACCATGGATGAGCTTGGCGACTATATCATTCAAATGTCCAAGGCGGGGAATATGTATGGTCTGCAGTTTTCCCGCCCGGATTTTGACTCCACGGATGTCAAGGCGTTTGCCGTGGCTTTCACGGGCGTACAGGATTGGGGTGTCGACAGCAAGGGCAACTTTACCTATCAGTCCTTTATGCCGGAGTATGACAATTTTCTCACCTGGATGAAAAAACTCTATGATGCCAAGGCGATCGACCCGGAATTTACGCTCAATCAAAGCGACAATTCCGACTTTGTCAAAGGCAAGTCGGCGGTCAAAATGAATACCTGGTGGAATTGGGATCAGTCGGCGGATGGCGTCAGCAAGAAATTTTTTAACGCCAGCGTGACAAACGATGCCCGGGTCTGGTGCCTTCTGCCGCCGAAGGGGCCGAAAGCTTACGCCGTCAGCATCACCCCCGGCTTTCTGCAGTACCCGCTGCTGGTGAGCTCCAAGGTTTCCAAATCCAATATGACGCGCCTGATGGATATTCTCAACGGTCATACCGACAATGACTTCCAGACCTTCCTGATGTATGGCTATGCAAATCAGGACTACACGCTGACCAACGGCAAATATATGGTCAGTGCGGATCAGCAAAAGCACAAAACGGCCAATGCCGTGGGCTCGTGGTATATGCTGTTCCTCGAAAGCGACCCGGATTATATCGCTACCAAGTTCGTTAACGCAAATGCCAGTTCGGAAAATATCGCGCGGGTGAAAGAGGTCGCCTCCGCCGCGGATAAAGATTACAAGCAGGATAAGCTGGATCTTCCACAGCTGGGCATCGACTCCACCACTTATGACAACAAATGGTCGACCCTGACCACGAGCCTCAACGACTATAAGGCGAAAGTCGTCATGGGCAAGATTTCGCTTGCCCAGTGGGATGCATATGTCAAGAGCATCACCTCGTCGAGCGACTACCAGGCAATTCAAAAAGAATACAAGACGGCTTACACGGCGGCGAAAAAGACCGAATCCAAATAAGCACCATCGCGGAAAACAGATTATCGGCGGATAGCCCGGCCTCTTGCCGGGCCGTTCGCCTTTTGCGTGGGCGGGTGGCCCATGTGTTGGCCGCATGCGAAATTTCTATAGGAGGGCTTACGCTTGTATTACGGAGTATCCTACTACCCGGAACAGAAGACGCCGGAAGAATTGACACATGACATGGATTTGCTGCTGCGTTCCGGTATCAATACCGTGCGCATGGGGGAATTCTCGTGGTGCCGGATGGAGCCTCGGGACGGGGTGTTTGATTTCGACTGGCTGGAAAAAGTGATCGAACGTCTGGGCCAGGGCGGTATCCGCACGGTGGTCTGCACGCCCACGGCGGCGCCGCCCGCCTGGTTGGTCGAAGCGCATCCGGACGTGCTGTATGTGGATAACCGGCGGCTCCGGCGGCCGTACGGCGGGCGGCGGGACTGCTGCTACAATAATGAAACGTACCGCCGGTATTCACAGCGGATTGCCGACCGGATCGGGGAACGCTTCGGCCGGAATCCCTATGTGCTCGGTTTCCAGATCGACAACGAACCGGCCCAGGAGGGAACGGGTCGCTGTGCGTGCCCGGTGTGCCAGTCCCGCTTTCACGACTGGCTGCAGCGCAAATACGGCACCGTCGGCGAGCTCAACCGGCGCGCCTGCACCGTGTTCTGGTCGCAGGAATACAGCCGTTTCGATCAGGTACCGATCCCTGTCAACACCATTGAAGCCGGCGCACAGCAGTCGATCCACGCGTTCCACGAAAATCCCACGATTCGGCTGGATTTTGAACGCTTCTGCAGTGACAGTCAGATCGAGTATCAGGATATACAGGCGCGTGCCCTACGGCACCACACCGACCTGCCCGTCACGACCAACGCGACCGGACTGGCTACAAACAGCATCGACCCCTATCGGAGCGCTCGGGGGCTGGACGTCTATTCTTTCGACTACTATCCCCGTCTGCGGTATGCGCAGGTGAGCTCTTTTCCATACGCATTCGCCCGGAGCGTCAAAAACGACGGCCGCTTTTGGCTGCTGGAGTTTATGGCCGGCGGCGGCCACTGCTTGGGGGGGGACGGGGCGTATCCAGCCCAATCCGGGCGCGCTTTGTCAGTCGGCCGTACATGCGGCGGCCTGCGGGGCGCAGATGCTGCTCCATTTTCAGTTCCGCACGTTTCCGGGCGGTGCGGAGCAGCTCAATTATGCCATCGTGGATATGGACGGAATCCCGCGCCGGCGGTATGCCGAAATGCAGCAGACGGCCGGGCTGCTGCGCCGTCTGGAGCCGCTGCTGCAGTCGGAATTTCATAATGAAGTGGCCATATGCGTGGATTATGCCACGGATTGGAGCCTGCGCATCAAACCGGTCAACCGGGCGGTGTTCAGCTATTTCCCGTATTGCGAAAGGATTTACCGGCGGCTGAACGGCATTGGAATCAATACGGATGTCGTCTCCTATGCGGCGGATTTCAGCCGCTATCGGTTTGTCATCATACCGGCCGGCTTTGTCTTCCCGGAATCCATGCGGGAAAAATGCCGCACGTATGTGCAAAACGGCGGCACTCTGCTGGCTACATTCCTGACCGACGTGAAAAACCCCGATAATGTCGGCTATACGGAGCCGCTGCCGGCCGGGCTACAGGATATTTTCGGCGTGACGATCGAAGAAGTCGAGCCCGTACTGCCCGATACCCACGCTGGGCTGTGGTTGACATGCGCACCGGGCGCGGTCTGCCCGGACGGAATATGGAGCGAACTGCTCTCGGGGGAAGCCGACCCGGTGGGAGTGTATGAGGCAGATTATAAAAAAGGCCATATGGTCGTTGCCCGGCACCCCTTCGGCAAGGGGCGTACCTACTACATGGGGACGGATCTGCCGGACGATGCGTTGGGCAAGCTGCTCGGCGCGGCGGCGGATGAGGCCGGGGTCCGTCGCCTGCCCCTGCGTCCGCTGGCCGCTGAGGGGATAGAGGTGACCGCGCGGGAAAAAGACGGGGTTCCTCTCTATTTTGTCTTCAACTTCACGGCGGCGGACCCTACGGTGGAACTGGACGAACCCATGACCGACTGCCTGACGGGTGAAACCCTGCATGGCCGGGCCGAGGTACCGATGACTTCGTTCCGTGTACTGCGCCCTGCATCGGGCTGGGAAGAGGGGCGGAAATTATGAAGATCGTTCGATATGAGTCGTGGTGGGTCCGACGGGATAAATGCCTTTTCGACGCAAAGCGGCAGGGAGGCAGCCGTATGCCGTGGGATGTGGTGGTGATCCGTCTAACGGCCGACAATGGGGTGCAGGGGACGGCGACAGCCTTGGCCGCCCGGTCCGGTCGGGTGACGGAAGCATACCTTTATGAGAACGTGGCGCCCATCCTCATGGGTCGTTCCCCCACCGAGCGGGAAAAAATATGGTATGAGCTGTGGAATATCGACCGGCACGAGGGCTTTTTCCCCGTCTACCTCCCTGGGCCTGTTGATGTGGCGCTGTGGGATATCTGCGCCCGGGCGGCCTGCCTGCCGCTGTATCAGTATATTGGCGCCTACCGGGAGCAACTGCCGGTCTATGCCAGCAGTCTCTTTTATCATACGGCCGAGGAGTATATTAAAGAAGCTCTCTATTACAAATCGCGGGGGATTCCGCGCTATAAGGTACACCCGCCGGGCCCCTGTGAATTCGATATGGAAATTCACCGCAGGCTGCGCGAGGCGGTCGGGCCGGATATGATCCTGATGAGTGATCCGGTGGGTGAATACACGCTGGATGAAGCGATTCGGGTCGGCCGGCAACTGGAGCAACTCCATTACCTGTGGCTGGAAGAGCCGTTTCGCGATTTTGAGACATATAAGTACCAGGCCCTCTGCGCCGCGCTGGATATCCCGATCGCCGCCACGGAAACGACTCGGGGTTGCCACTGGGGGGTGGCCCAGGTCATTAATCAGCATGCCGCCGATATCGTGCGGGCCGATGTTTCTTGGAAATGCGGCATCACCGGTACGCTCAAAATTGCCCATTTGGCTGACAGCTTCGGGCTCAACTGTGAGATTCACACCACAACCATGAACTATATGGATATGGTCAACCTGCATGTGGCCTGCGCCATTCGCAACTGTCGGTACTTTGAATATTTTGTGCCGGAAGACAATTTTCAGTTTCCAATGAAGGGGAAGCTGCCTATCAATGGCAGCGGGAATATCACGGTGCCCCAGGAGCCCGGCATCGGTGCCGAGCTGGATTGGAATCTGATCGAGAAAAACTGCGTGTCCTATCAGAAACTAGACGCGTGAACACATTCTGTAAGGGGATGGAATCCATGAGCAACCGTTTTGAAACGGCGTTTTCACTCAAGGGGCAGCGGGTCGTGATCACGGGCGGTGCCTCGGGCCTGGGCTTTGCCATGGCCGAGTGCTTTATCGCGGCGGGGGCCGATGTGGTGCTGATCGGTCGGTCGGCCGACCGGCTCGAAAAAGCGTGTGCCCAACTGGGTGACGCGGCCAGCCGCTATGTGTTCGATATCACGGATACGGCCCGCGCCGGGGCGGTGGCCGACCGCATCATACGTGAACAAGGCGACGTGACAATCCTTTGCAACAACGCCGGGAATCATTGCAAAAAGCCGATTGAAGATATGACAGTGGAGGACTTTACGCGGGTGCTCCAGACCCATGTGGTGGGGTCGTTTGCGCTGACCCGGGCATTTGTGCCTTATATGAAACGTAATCATTGTGGCAGCATCATTTTTACCAGCTCCATGACCGGCTTTATCGGCATGCCGTATGTCACCGGCTATGCGGCGGCCAAGTCGGCGCTGCTGGGCATGATGCGGACGCTCGCGGCGGAAATATCCGCCGACGGCGTGCGTGTGAATGCCATTGCACCGGGATGGATTGATACCCCCATGCTTCACCAAGCCATCGACGGGGATACGGAACGGACCAATAAGATCCTGGGCCGCACACCGATGAAACGCTTCGGTACACCGGAGGATGTCGGATGGGCCTGCGTCTATCTTGCCTCGCCCGCGGCCCGGTTTATTAACGGTGTTGTGCTTGCCATTGACGGCGGCGCGAAAATCGGATTCTGACGATGGGACGGGATGACCGTGTGATAAGGGGGATGACCATGAAACAGTGGGAAAATGACGCGCAACTGTTTGCACGGATGCGGAGTCAGCTCTATACGCCGGTGGTGGGGGATATTCTCGATGGTCTCGGCTACTACCATCAGTTCCTGCCCCAGCCCATCCGACCGCTGATGAGCGGGTGGAAACTGGCCGGTCGGGCGATGCCCGTGCTGATGATCGACGTCTATGGCATACAGAAAAAGCCCTTCGGATTGCTGACCGAGGCGCTCGATCAATTGGAGGTAAATGAAGTGCTCGTCGCCTCGGGCGGCGAAATGCGCTGCGCCTATTGGGGCGAGCTGCTGACCGCTACGGCGCGGATGCGCAAAGCGGCCGGGGCCGTAATCAATGGCTGGCACCGAGATACGCCCCGTGTGCTGGAACAAAACTGGCCGGTTTTCAGCCGGGGCTGTTATGCGCAGGATTCCTCCGTGCGCACGCAGGTGGCCGATTACCGATGCTCCATAGAAATCGGGGACGTTCGCGTCGCACCGGGCGATATCGTGTTCGGCGACGTCGACGGTGTGCTGGTGATTCCCCGGGCGGTGGAAAACGAAGTGCTTGAAAAGGCCATGGAAAAGGCAGCCGGTGAAAAGGTGGTGCGCAAGGCCATCGAAAACGGCATGAGCAGCACGGAAGCATTCCGCACATACGGTATCCTGTGAGGCTGGCATATGGAAGACGACATGCAATCGGCGTTTCAGATATTTCCATGCGACAATGTGGCCACGGCACCGGATGGGCTGCGGCCCGGCGGCGTGACGATCCGCGGTGAAGGGGAGCCTTGGGTGATTCGTGCAGTCGAGGAAATTGCGCCCGGCCACAAAATTGCGCTGAAAGATATTCCGGCGGGAGCCGATATCATTAAATTCGGCGCGGTAATCGGCCGGGCCACGGCGAATACCCCCATGGGCGCGTGGGTGCATTTGCACAATATGAGGAGTCTGTATGACGAGCGCTCGTCATATATGGATGTGAGGACCGGGGCGCCGGAGGATACGCCGTATGAATGAGTGGGAAAACAGCCGGGCAATCGGCCCTCAAAGTCCGCACTGGAAGGGATTCCTCCGGCCGGATGGCTCCAAGGGCATCCACAATAAGCTGCTGATTCTCTACACGGTAGAATGCGCGGCCTTTGTCGCCCAGAGGGTCGCTGCCGGCATGGAGGGGGCCGATGTGGTGTGGCGGGTTTCGATGGCTGCTGTGGCAACGCATACGCTATCCGGCTGATGCTGGAGCTGGCACGGCATCCGAATATTGGCGCGGTGCTGGTGCTGGCGGTGGGGCTGGGGTGCGAATACGTTCAGCCGGAAAAGCTGGCGCGCAAGGCCGCCGAATCCGGCCGTCCGGCCGAATGGTTTTATATCCAGCAGCATGGGGGGGACGGAACCCTCCATTGCGTATGGTATCGGATGTGCCCGGCGGCTGCTGCAAAAACTGGGCGATACGCCCTCCGCAGATATGGGCTTTGCCGATCTGACGATCGGAGCCGAATGCGGAGGATCGGATTACACTTCGGGGCTTGCTGGCAACCGGCTGGTCGGGTATTTTTTCGACCAGCTTCAAGATATGGGCGGCACCGCCCTTTTTGAGGAAATCGTTGAGGCGGCAGGCCTGAAAAAGCAGCTCACCGCCCGCGCAGCCAACGAAACGGCGCGGGCCCAGCTGGCCGCAGCCTACGGTAAGGCATTCGCCTATTGCCGGTCGGTGCGGCAGTATTCCATTTCCCCCGGTAATTTTGCCGGCGGGCTTTCCTCCATCGAGGAAAAAAGCATGGGAGCCATAGTCAAAAGCGGTACCAAGCCCATTCAGGGGGTCTTAAAGGTGGGGCAACCGCCGGCAGGGAAGGGGCTATGGCTGCTCGACAGCACGCCGGACCCGTACTGGATGCAGTTCGGATATACGAATCCCAACGACAACGAGGGGTTGATGGATCTGATTGCATGCGGCTGCCAGATGGTGTTTCTGGTAACGGGCCGCGGCAATGTCGTGGGCAGCGCTGTCGCTCCGGTCTTTAAAATCACGGGAAATCATGGTACGTTTCAAAGGATGCGGGGCGACATTGATTTTGACGCCGGCCCGCTGCTGAGCGGAGAAAGCACCTTGCCAGGGCTCGGCAATACGCTTTTTCAAGCGGTGGCTGCGGTTTGCCACGGCGAGCCGACCCGCGCGGAAGAACTGGGCCACAAAGAATTTTTTATATCTTATAAATATCAGGACGGGTGGAGGGCTGAAAAAAAGCGATGTCACTAGCCGGCGGATGTGGGCCGCTGACCCGGCATTCCTCGGGCACGATTTCCATGCAGGCGCGGATGCGCCGGCCGACGGCTTGCACGTGCGTACCACTCTCATAATCAGATCGATGAAAAACTGTTTTTTATAGATCATGTGGCCGACTTGGTGGAAATCGTATATGAAAGTACCCAACGATAGTAAACACTGAAAAGGCGTTCGCCTATTTCTAATCGAACGCCTGAATTATTGGCCCCGAGTATCGTCCGGGTTTACGACTGTCGTGTCTCTTTTGTCCGGTCAATGGATCAGTACATTGGGCTAAGACCGATAACGCCGGATAAAATGCCTCCGGCCTTGCGCGAAAAGATTTCTTTATGGACTGATGCTCATAAAGCTATTTTATTATACCACAATGGATAATAAAAAGCAAATCCCCAAGAATCCACCCGGCCGGCGGCAAGATAGGCTCTTGCCGCCGTTCCATATAAAAGGGGAAAAGCCGAGTTTCGTCTGTCCGCCTTTGGCGGATGGGTAAAGCGCTAAATGTATCAGTTGTATCTGGAAATGCGGCTGGCTAAATGATTTTAGTCGGTATAGCCGTATTGCTTGCAGTAAGCAAGCCATTGCTTCTGCCAACCCTGCTGTACTTTCTCAAGCCCCGCAGCCTTGACCTTGGTCATAAATATCGACGTGGCCTGATCGACGTCGTCGACCTCGCCGTGCAACAGCGGATTCAGATATTGGGTGACGACGGTATTAACGGCAGCAAGCTCGTTCTCATAGCTGGTGGTGTCTTCTGAAAAACCGTCCGTGATTTTGGCGCTATACTTGGCAGGATGCTTTGCAACTACCTTGCTGAGACTGTCGAATACAGTATTTAATGCGTCTGTATCACTGGTTTTCAGCATATATTGCGGATTCCTCCAGGACCAACCGTTCATACCTTCGTAACCGAAACTGTCGCCGATCTGTTTGTATTGACCGTTTTCTACCGTGTAATCCACGCCCTGGATGCCGTATTCACTTAGCTGGTTATAGGTCTTGTCAAGAACCAGCTTTTGGTAAAACATTAATGCGCGTTCCGGATTTTTGGATGTGACGGGAATCGCGAAGCCATTGGTTAAAGGATGATTATTGAAGGCACTGTAGTCTACATTTTCCGCGCCCTGTACGAAGCCGACCTCCCAATCCGGGTGTGCCTGTTTGATCTTCGATACGGAGCCTATATATTTGCTCGGATTTATGCCGGCGGCTGAAATCACGATTTTGCCGTTATTAAAATCATTGCTGTCCGTTTTGTCCGAAAGTATACTTTTCGACCATAATCCTTCGTCTGCCCAGCGCTTGATGTTCTTCATGTTGGTCAGAAATTTGCTGCTTCCCCAATATTGTGTAATCTTTGTAGGATGATAATAATTAAACTGCATACCATAATTCTGAGTCTCTAAAGAGTCTTCGTTGTCCTTTAAAAAAAGAAACGAGCTGCCGGTGGTATTGGTTATCATCTGTGAAGGCATGTTCTTTTTGATGCCCAGCATATATTGCTCACATTTTTCAAACGTATTAGGAACCGGCAGATTGTATTTTTTGCGCAGATCTTCTCTGTATATCAGTTCATCACTGAAATATTCCTTATAAGTTGAAGGCATGGTATATATTTTGCCGTTCAGTTCACACAGTTTCCAGTCATTTTGGGAGACAAACTTGTATAGCTCAGGCGCGTATTTGGGGAGCAGTGTGTTTAGCGACATAAACGCACCCTTCTGGGCATAGGATCCATAGCTTAACCATGGTGCCGTATATAATAAATCGATGGGTTCACCCGAAGAAATGAGCAGGTTGTATTTATTTGCATAATCCGTCCATGTCGTAAAGCTGAATTTGACGGTTGCATTGATGTCCTTTTTTGACAACTCGTTAATTTTGTCGCTTACTTTATCCAGACCTTTCGGAGCGTCACCGACCAGATATACTTGTAGCTGCACCGATTTTGAGGTATCCACCTTTGACGTTGGGGCTGCTTTTTTGGTGCATCCAGACAAAGCTCCCAACAGAAGTGCTGCCGAGCAAAGAACGCAGGATGCTTTTTGAAATTTCGCTTTCATTTTTTGACCTCCCGCAATAACATCAGTATACTTGGGCGCCATACCATTTTTCCTCCTTCTGAATATTGATTTTATTTGATGCAGAAAACCTGCAGGAAATACGTAAAACGGCTCATACCTTTATCCCTTGACCGCTCCCACTGTGATACCCTGGACAAAGTATTTCTGCACAAACGGGTAAAACAGGATGACAGGCCCCGTTGCCAGAACGGCCATCGCTAGTTTTACGGTTTCGGTCGGCATAGAATTCGTATTAGCAGATATGCTTGAGTTTGTGGCCAGTTGCGCCAACGATTCCGCTCCGTTAATCATGTTATATAAATAATACTGAAGCTCGTATTTCTGCGGAGTTGAAATAAATATGGAGGAAAGATACCAATCATTCCAATAACCAATTGCAAGAAACAGCCCGATTGTCGCCAGCGCGGGTTTGCAGACTGGAAGTGCAATTTTTAAAAATATGTTGAAATGTCCTGCACCGTCTATTCTTGCGGACTCGACCAGCGCATTCGGAAGATTATTCGAAATAAACGTTCTCATCAGGATAATCAAAAAAGGCGACATCAGCCCGGGAATACATAAAGCGGCATAGCTGTCTTTCAGATTGAGAATTTTGACGTATACAATATACCATGGGATCAGGCCGCCGCCGAAAATTGAAGTAAAATATATGAGAAATGAAACAACATTTCGGTATTTAAAAACTTTTTGTGAAAGTACATAGCCCGTCATGGAAATCAGAAAAAGTCCGATCGTGGTTCCTATAATGGTGTTGACTCCGGTTACCATATAGGCATCGAAGATGCCGCGAGGATAGGTGAAAATAGTACGGTACGCAGCGGTTGAAAATTTTAGAGGGATAAGCCGGTATCCCTTTGTAAGCACGACCGAGTTGTCTGTGAATGATCCGGATATAATGGTCAAAAAGGGCAGAAGACACAAAAGAGTTAAAACAGCCGTCAATATGTATGCAAGGATATTGAATAGGGTAAAAGATTTGCTGTTGTCGGACATGGATGCTACCTCCCCGATGCGTATTCCATTATAATTAAAAGAGTGAGAATTCCGGCGTTTTCCTTTTGATAATTGCGTTTACAATCATAATCAGGACAAACCCGAATACGGACTGATAGACACCGGCGGCTGTGCCCATTCCAAAATTGGAACCGTTAAGCAAGGCTCGGTATACATAGGTGTCTATGATGTCGGTTGTTGGGAAAAGGACTCCGTTCATTCCCACCAGCTGATAAAACAAGTCAAACTGACCTTTCAGAATGCTTCCAATTGAATAGAGAAATAGTATGATAAAAGTTGGTTTCAGCAGAGGAAGTGTGACATACCGGATCTGCTGGAATACATCGGCGCCATCCAAAAATGAAGCCTCGTATATTTCGGGGTCGATCCCGAGTATTGCCGCAAGATAGATAATCATACCGTAGCCGAGGCCTTTCCAAAGATTGAAGGCTACAATAATCACAGGAAATAGTCGGGTGTTGCTGTACACGTTTACAGGTTGAGAATGAAGAGCTTTTAACAGAGTATTCAGCATACCATAATCGTAATTGAAAAAGTTATATGCCAACACTCCCACTACCACCATGGAAACAAAATGGGGCAGAAGCATAATGGATTGTGCGGCCCTTTTATACCACTTTCCGACCATAAGGCTGATCAGCACAGCAGTAAATATCTGTAAAAAATTTCCCAATACGATAAAGACAAAATTATAGGCTACCGTATTAAATGTGATGCTCAAAATTGTATTTGACTCGAAGAGATATTTAAAATTGTTGAATCCTACAAACTGACCGCCAAACAGCCCCTTCCCATAAGTAAACCGCGTAAAGGCATAATAGATTCCAAGCATCGGTAAGTAGTTGTTAAAAAGGAAAAATACAAAAGCTGGCAGAAGCATTAAAAAGAGTACCCAATTCTTTTTGACTTCCATCAAAAATCCATTTTTACTCATCAGAAACCTTCTCTACTGTTAAGTTAGCCGCCGCCCGCGGATGAACCTTTCACTGATGTTCAGTATAGATACGGGTCATCCGGAAGTAAATCTTAAAATTCGCTTATCTTGTAAATTGCTGCAAAATCATGCAGGGCAGGCCTATTGCTTTTTTGGAGAAATTGTACTATTCGGCTTTTTATATGATTACTGCAAATTATTATTTAAAAAGTGGATAGAAGGCGCTATAATAATTGTATAAATTGGCACATTAAGAAGGTAAACCATGCATGTGATAAATAAATTCAAGCATAAGGGCAAAATTTATCGGATGATTCTGTTTTTTACAACAGGAGCAATTGCTCTATCCATAGCCATCATTTCGATTGTCTTGCTTTTATCATTTAACGGAATCGTGCGAAATGAAATTATCAGTACGAATACATTGACGAATCAATATGTGAGTAATCAGGCCGTCAATATGTCCGATGGTGCCCTCAAACTGTCAAATGCAATATATAACGATTATACGGTACGGAAACTGATGAATAATGGCGACCCTGATATTTACGAACTAAACCAGGCATTTATACAGCTGAAAAATTATCGCTTGACCAATAACACGATTCAGTCGATTTATGTTTACAACGCGGCTACGGATACGCTATATGTTGAAGCGGGAACATCCAATATCAGCAGCGTAATAAATAATTATAAATCCATGCATCAAAATTTTGTTGATACATATGCATGGGATTATATCGAAAACTTTAAAGCGCATGTGCCCTATATGCCAATTCCGAGAAAAATTAAGGAAAGCGATGCAGGTATAGACTATTGCTATACATTTTTAATGTACGACATCTATTCAAAATCAAACGAAAACAGTATTATTATGGTGAATTTCACTTATGATGGAATAATCAATACCGGTAATAACTCGCAAAGCGGGAAATTGGACGATGTGTTTGCCGTGAATTCAAATGGTGTTTTGATTTCTAAGTGCAAGGGTCAGAACATGCTGGATGATTTGTCGAAAAGCATGTATATTCAAAAAGCGCTACAGTCTCAAGAATCGGAAGGCTCTTTTGAAAGCAGAATTGGAAATAACCATTATCTGATTATTTATAATAAGAATAATCCATATGGCTGGACATTTATCAGCAAAATACCATATACGTCACTGTCAAACAAAATACGCCAGATGAAACTGATGACGATACTGCTGGATTTGGTGATTTTTGGCTTACTAATTATTATTTCATATTTAATTTCAAATCAAATATATCGGCCAATATATAATATAATTACCGAATTAAAAAGCAATAGAAGCAGAATCCGTACGGATAAAATCGCGTTAAGACAAATGTTTTTAAAAGATGTTATATTGGGCAAGACTATCAATACAAAAGAATATCTAATGCCAAATTGTAAAAAGTATGAAATCAACCTCGATTATGATGAAAAAGTATGCCTGGTCCTTTTTCATATTGATGAATTTGTTACATTTAATATGGAAAACAATATTTTGGAACAGAGTTCGCTGAAATATGCCATCATTAATGTGGCGCAGGAAATTCTGGCATCGGATTTTCAGGCGGATGGCGCCGAAATCGAGAATGATTTAATCGCGGTCATTGTGAATGTTTCGTTTAATTATTCGGGTAACATAAAAAATATAATGGAAGAACCAGTTAAAAAGATCCAGTTTCATATCAGAAATTCACTTAATATCACATTATCTGCAGCAGTTTCAGCGATGCCGTTGCCAATGTCTGAAATTAGCAGTTTATATAAGGAAACAAGCAACGCGCTGCGACACGGTTTTTTCAGAGGGTATGGGTGTACCATCTTTACAGATGAAATTCAGGAGAAATCCATAACGGATTATAATTATCCACTCAGACATGAAAAACAACTGATTGATTATCTGACTGCAATGTCCGTTGAAAACGCGAAACAGGAATATAATCAAATAACGGGGGAGCTTGAATTGTATCCGATGTCCTGTACAGAGATGGCAATATCACGGCTGGCGTTTGCTATTAACAATCTATTAAAAGTGAAAAAGGCTGATTATGCGATTCAGCTTCCGGAAAATATGGATACACTCGATAGAGTAAACAAATTTTTCTATTGCAAATTTGAAAATATCTGCGATCGAATCAATACGGAGAAAAGCACAAAATATGTAAATGTAATTGCAAAAATTGATCAACTTATCAATTCGGAATATTCAGATCCGGCCTTGTCTATTGATTACATATCCGAAAGAATCGGCTTATCTGTATCGCATATTTCCCGGTTGTACAAACAAATCACAAACCGGACCATTCTGGATAGAATTCTTAATGTCCGAATCAGCAAGTCAAAGGAACTTCTTACAAAAACAAAAATATCGGTTTGCGAAATTTCAGCAGAAACTGGTTTTTCAAGCGCGTCATATTTTAATAAGGTTTTTAAAAAAGCAACTGGAATGACGCCGAACAATTACAGGCAGTCGGAAAAACGGAATTTGTTATAAACCAAAGAAGCAAGTAGTCATGCTACGTGCAACCTGTATGCTGCTGCGAGTCGGCCTGTCGCTATTTCCAAATACTAATTGCTAATTTATCAGGAGGTCTATCAAGAGGAGATTCCACAACCGATTTTTTGGCATGTGTGGCTTATTGGTGCGGCTCATGTCTGCATTTTGTCAAATTGGAGTAACGGTCAAGCGCTGTGTCCTCAAAAGTCGTATGAAACTTGAAATAATGATAGGCAGGATGATACACATGAAAGATTTACTGTCATGGGTCGACCCCTTCTGGGGAAACGGGTCGATCAATTTGCCGGATCCCCAAGGCATTGCGGCAACATGGTTTTTTATCAAGGCGCAGTCGGGCAATACGCTGCCCGGTGCATGTGCCCCATTCGGCATGGTGTCTGCCTGTGCGTACTCCGGCGCATATCCGACAGGATATGGCTTGAATGATTTCAATTACCAATCCACGCCTCGGAAAAAGTATGAAAAATACGGCGCATCGGGCTTCACACACTTTCAGCAAAGTGGAACCGGCGCTACGGGTGTATATTACAATTACGTGAAAGTGATTCCTTTTCAAGGCGCGATACCCAATCCCGGCACCATATGGCCGTTGGAAAACGAGACAGCACGCCCCGGCTATTATTCCGCCGAGTTGAAAGGAACCGGAATTACTGCCGAACTGACGGTGGCACCGAAAGCAGCCTATCATCGCTATACATTTCACAGTGGGGCGGAGAAAAAAGTCGCAGTCGATCTTTCCTGCGGCGGTCTCGCGCTGGATGGTGCCGAAACCCGCCCGCTGGAAGCGGAAATCCGCCTGCACGCTCCGGATACCGCCTATGGTTATATCCGGATGGAAGGAATTCCGATTTACATCTGTATGCAGGTCCTTTCCGGTTCCGCCAAAGGGCGGATATGGGAAAACGGGAAAACAATCGAAGAAAATGATCTGAGCATTCAAAATCCATCCGACCACCACTTTGGTGTCGTGTTTACGGTAAACGACAGCTCCTGCCGGCAGATTTCTCTAAAGCTGGGATTTTCTTTCCGCGGATATTCGGAAGCAAAAGCCAATCTCGGGATGCCCGGTCACCAGGACTTCGATTTGACCGCTCATGAAACGCAGAAGCGATGGTCCGATTACCTCAGTCGCGTTCAGGTTACCGGCGGCAGCGAAAAGCAGCAGAAAATATTTTATTCCAGCCTCTATCACAGTCTGATCAAACCGTGCGACTGCCATGGGGAAAGCCCCTTCTGGCAGCATCCGGATGAGTTTTTCGTCGATTTCGCCACACTTTGGGATCAATATAAAACGCAGATGCCGCTGATCTTTTCATTGTTTCCGGAGCGCGGACGGGATATGGTCAACGCATTGCTGAATATACGGGAATACTGCGGGGATTTTCCCATCGCGGTGTTTCTCAACGACCAGTTTGGCATGCATTCCGAGCAGGCCCGCTGTCTGGCCCACTACGTCTTGGCCGATGCATATTGTCGAAAACTGCCGGGGATTGATTGGAATAAAGCCGTGAGGGCGATGAGGGACGATATTCTCAGCCCCAGGAACCGGGACTATATGGATGAAGGCGTCACAAAACCCCGGTTGACGCACACACTGGATCTGGCGGGAGCGTGTTTCTGCACTGCACTGATTGCCCGGGGGCAAGGGGACATTCCACTCTTCCGCCGTATGATGCGGCTGTCAGAAAACTGGAAAAATGCCTATGACCCGGGCAGCGGACTACTCAGCGCTGGCACTTATTACGAAGGCGGCCGATGGAATTACAGCTTCCGGCTTCTGCACAACATGCGTGATCGCATCCGACTGTTCGATTCACCGAAGGATTTTGTGAAGGCGCTGGATACATTTTTCGGATATGGGCAGCCGCCGGTCGCGCGCCCGAGCGATCCCTCCCGCCTTAGTTATATCTCATGGGGCGAATCGCTCAACCGGTTTGAAGGGTTCAACAATGAGCCCGATATGGAAACGCCCTATGCCTATATTTACGCGGGCCGTCATGACCGGACGGCGGAAATCATCCGTGCCGGAATGCGGTATATGTTCACGTCCGGCAGAGGTGGGCTGCCGGGGAACAACGATTCGGGCGGGCTGTCGTCCTGCTATGTCTGGAATGCTATGGGTCTCTTCCCGGTATCCGGCCAGCCGGTAATGCTCATCGGCAGCCCAATCTTTGATTCGGTCACAATGCGGCTGCCCCAAGCGGAGTTGACGGTGGTGGCGGCAAACAACTCGGATACTAACATCTACGTCCAGGAGGCGTCATTTAATGGGAAGGCGTTGAACCGCGCATATTTGACAATGGATGAGTTTCTGGGCGGAGGTGTACTGAAGCTGCGTATGGCGGAAAAGCCTTTCGGATGGGCGACGCATGAAGTACCACCCTCATTTTTGGAATGCTAAACAGAGACATGATCGGGGACAAATACCTTGGATCTTGAAATCATGATAAACCGCTGCCAGTCAGAGTGGATGGCGTTTGAAGAGCTCACTCAGTATTTTCGCCGGTTTGAGCCGCTGCATGCTCGTGGGTGCGGCGCTTTTCTGCGGCTTGGCTTACAAAATGTCCGGCATCTGGCTCCGCCAATCCGCGGCGAGATGCTGGTGCTGACCGGCCTGATGGATACCGTATGTCACACTCCACCCAATTTGCGGCGTATAACAAGATACCCTCACCCAATGGAATGCGAATTTTGCGGGAAGAATTTATCCGAAAAGTCAGCAAGCCACGCGATGTGGGAATGTCGTGCGTCATCCGGCCGCCGCGGCCCCGGTACGTGTCGGTGCTTCAAAAATGGGCGTGGGACCGCCGGGAACACATGGGCATAAAAAGCCGGCTCTGCCGAAGCAGAGCCGTAAAAAAATGGGAGTATGCCCTTCGTACAGGATAACTTTTATACGTCGTTATTTTGAATCGATTTCTTTTTGGCGTTTTTGCTTTGATTTTGGTTTTCCCGCGTAATGGGCATTTGCCCCTTGCATTTCGCTTTTCGGGCTTTTTTGTTGTCGGGCTGGCTGTCTTTTGGCATGCTATCACCTCAGCAAAAGTTTATCCAGAAGCATTGGTATATATTACGGGTTGACCCATGATCCGCCGGGTCGTCACCCCGATTTCCTCCCTGCGTGCCGGCAAAATTCGCGTAATACGGTGGGAAAGCTCGGAAAGGCTCCATAAAATCCGAATAAGCGGCGTAATATCCGCCGAAGCGGACATTCGCCCGTTTTACTTTTCCGCAGGATTCCATATAATGAACTGGGAGCATGACATGTCATGCAAAACGAAGGAGTGAGAAATTTTGGCAAGCATTTTTCCGCGATTCCCGAATGGGAGGGCAAAGGCTCTGACGCTCAGCTATGACGACGGTGTGGAGCAGGATATCCGGCTGATCGATATTATGAACCGTAACGGGCTGAAGGGAACCTTCAACTTGAACAGCGGACTTTACACGCCGGAGGGCACGGTTTTCCCGAAAGGGCAGATACACCGCCGTATGAGCGCGAAGCGGGTCGGCGAGACATATCGGGAATCCGGTCAGGAAGTGGCCGTACATACCCTTACGCATCCTTTTCTCGAGCAGCTGCCGGTTTCCATGGCTGCCGCCGAGGTGCTGCACGACAGAGAGAATTTGGAAAATCAGTTCGGCACCATCGTGCGCGGCATGGCCTATCCGTTTGGCACATACAGCGACGGCGTGGTGGAGGTTTTAAAAAGCTGCGGCATTGTCTATTCCCGGACTACATGCTCCACGAACCGTTTCGACCTGCCGACGGACTGGCTGCGGCTGAATCCCACCTGTCACCATAACTCGCCGGAGCTGAAAAGCCTGGCGGAAAAATTTGTGACAGACGAAGTGACCCGCGTGCCTTATCTGTTTTATCTGTGGGGGCACAGCTATGAGTTTGAAGCCCGCGACAACTGGCAGGTGATCGAGGAGTTCGCCGGCTATATGGGGGGCCGGGACACTGTCTGGTATGCCACCAATATTGAGATCTATGATTACATGGATGCCTGGCATCGGCTTCTGTTCAGCGCGGACGGCAGGCGCGTCAAAAACCCGACCGACCGGAATATATGGTTTCAGCATTCGGATCGGATCGTGGAAGTGGATGCGGGTGCCATGGCGGAAATCGGGGATCGGTGACTTCCTCTTCGTTTCGTGAGCACCGAATCGACACGCTTTTGTGCCGGGTGCATGCCGACGGAAGAGTCCCGCCTTTTTCTGCCGGCAGTTTATGCGGACGTCGGCTTTCCGCCGTCGGCTCCCGGGTCTTGTGTGAATCCCGGTTATCAGGGCCTGCCGCCTGTTGCGGCAGGCCCATACTTTTGCCGTTTTTCCGGATGCCGGCGCCGCGTATCCTCCGACTTGCGGGACAGCCGGGCGGCCTTTTCTTTTTTTACATAGCCGTAGTATAATAAGCACGTATATTCCTGTAAAATATGTACGGCATTCCGGAAAAAGGCCAATGCGGTGTCTGCCGCTGACGGTTGGAGCATGGCCTCGGTGTGGTGTGCGGCTGTGGGGTAGGGTGGATGAGAACAAGCGGGTCTCAAAAGACTGTTATAAAAAAATGTATCGCATTTTATCATAATCTTACGCTTCGGGCTAAGATTTCGCTGACGACCTGTGTGATGCTCACGGTTTCCATCACCCTGGCAATTTCTTTTATCTATTTCCAGACCAAGGGGGTCGTGGAAGCCGGCAATTACCGGTATTCTCACGAAATCGTCGCCCAACTGACCGAATTCGACAATGAAAAATTCAAAAATACGATCAACTATTCCCAGGCGATTTTTCAGGACAGCACCTTTCAGACGGCCATCGGCGACATCCTCTGGAACAGCAGCTATAATTATGCCGTGGAATCCTCCACGCTCGACACCTTGTTTCAAAATCTCAAGCTCAAGGATTCCTATGTCGATTCGGTGCTGCTGTATACCAGCAACGACGTATTTTCCGATAACAGCTATCAGATCCGCCCCGAGTTCCAGATGCTCTCTTCGTCTCTGTATGCGGGATTTCAGCGCAACCACAGCATTTACTGGGCTTCCGGCGGGTCGAGCGAAATATTTGAGGAAAATGCGAAGGTGGTGCCGATCGTGCTCAACACCACCATCGATAATGTGGGTGACCGGGCGATTCTGGTGGTGAACCTGAAATACGACGCACTGGCCGGCGAGCTGGAGGATGTGGGCAGCGCCAACAATGCCAGCGTTTTTATCCTCAACACCGACCACAGCGTGGTGGCGGCGTATGACCGCCACAAGGTGGACGCCATACTTGACCGGAAACCGTTCCTGAGCCGGCTTGGCGATGCGGTGGGCGGAAGCTTCAATTATGCTTTTCGCGGCGGCAATCTGTATATTAACTACGGCGGCATCGGCATCAACGGATGGACGGTGGTCATGGTGCAGCCCCAGTCCGAGGTGTTCAAGGGCTTTGCCGCCATTCAGCTTGGCATGCTGTTCATCGGTCTGGTGAGCATCACGCTGATGAGTATCCTCTCACATTTTGCCGCTTCCACCATGATCCGCCCGCTGACGAACCTCAACCAGACCATCGACCTGGTTGACCGGGGCAATTTGAATGTGCGGTTTCACAGTGCCTACACCGACGAAATCAGCCGGTTGGGCAATCATTTCAATGAGATGCTCGATTCCATCCAGTCGCTGTTCCTCAACCTGGAGCAGGAACAGGCCCGTACGCAGGAAGAGCAGAGGCAAAAAGTCCGGGCTGAGCTCCGGGCGCTGCAGGAACAGATCAACCCGCATTTCCTGTATAATACGCTTGACTCGATCTATTGGAAATCCCAGATCGGTGAAACCGCGAAAGTGGGCGATATGATCATCTCGCTTTCCCGCCTGCTGCGCATCGGGCTGAGCAAAGGCAACGATCGGATTCCCGCGTCGCAGGAGGTGGAGCATGTGCGCAATTATCTGTTTTTGCAAAAGTGTATGTATCCGGATAAATTTGAGTATGAGATTCGTGCGCAGGGCGATCTGAGCCGGTACAACGTGATCAAGATCCTGCTGCAGCCGCTGGTGGAAAACTCGCTGCTGCACGGATTCGACCATGTGGATTATCGGGGCCGCATCACGGTGGAGGCCCGGCCGGTGGACGGCGCCTTGTGTCTGACGGTGCGGGACAACGGCTGCGGCATGGACGCCGAAGCGGTCATGCGCTCGCTCCGGGAGGATACGCCGACTTCCGGGTATGCACTGAAAAACCTCTACCGGCGCATCCGTCTGAGCTACGGCGATGGGGGTGGCATGAAAATTCGAAGCACCCTGTTTCATGAGACGTCCGTCGAGCTTCGGATTCCTCTGGAGGAACTGTAAAATGGTCCGCATGGTGATTGTCGATGATAAAGAAGACATTGTCCGGGGCATCGAAAAACTGGGCGGCTGGGGAAACATGGGCATCGAGGTGGCGGGTACCGCCAACAATGGCAAGGACGCATTGGAAATTATCCGCCGCACCGACCCCCATATCCTCATTACGGATATCCGCATGCCCGTGATGGATGGGCTGGAACTGACCGAGAAGGCGCTGCAGCTCAAGCCGCAGCTGAAAATCATATTGCTCAGCGGATACGACGATTTTGCGTACGCCCAGAAGGCCATCCGCCTGGGTGCTCAGGAATATCTGCTCAAGCCCACTCCGATTGACACGATCGTGTCGGCCGTGCGGAAGGTGCAGCATGTCATCACGGCGGAAACCCGCAGCTATCTGGAAACCGAAAAGCTGCGGCAGCGTGTCCGGGAAAGCATGCCGCTGCTGCGCAATGAGTATTTCACCGCTCTGCTGACATTGGAAAAGGAAACGCCGCAGGATATGGCCGAGAAATTCCGCTATCTGGGCGTTGATATCGGCACACGGGACTTTCGGGTGCTGGTGTTTGCGTTGGATGCCGGGGAAGAGCTGCATCTATCTTTTGAGCGGTACAACCTGATGATGAACGGCGTGATCGACAAGCTGGAAGAGGTTTTCACCGACAAATTCAGGCATATCGTCTTTAAAAGCCGGCAGTTTGAAGTGGCTGTCATCGCAAACGTGACCGACGGCGATCCGACGCAGGTGTTTTCTTTGGCGGAAACCGCCCGCGATCAGGTGGCCGACGCGATCGGCGTGTCGGTTTCAGCCGGTATCGGGCGGTATTATCCGATGCCCGGGTCGATTTCGCTTTCATATCAGGAGGCCTGTCGGGCACTGGAAAATCGGTTTCTGCTGGGCCGGGGCATCGTGGTCGCCTTTGACGACGTGGATATCGGTTTGCCGGAACCGCCGACGGCCCAATATGCCTTCGAGCGGGAGGCCGAGCTTATAAAATATATCCAGATCGGTGCCGACGAACGGGTGCAGGAGCTGTTTGAAGCCTATGTCGACATGCTTCAGCAGCAGAACACCGGTCATCCGCGGCGAGTCCGCAGTTGCCTGTGCCAGCTGCTTCTGACCGTCTGTCGGGAACTGGCGCGGGGCGGCATCGACACCCAGCCGTGTATCGGTGATGAGCTCGAGTGCGCCGGGCTGCTGGAAAAGGCCAAATCACTGGAGGAGGCCCGCGGCCGGCTTTCCCAGGTGCTTTCCGCCATCACCGGATATATCGCCCGGCTGCGCCAGGCGAAGGAAAAGAAAAGCATCGACATCATATCCGCTTTTATCGACCAGAATTATATCCGGGATATCACCCTCAACGACATTTCCCGCTGTGTATATCTTAGCCCGAGCTATATCTCGATGCTCATAAAGAATCATTTCGGAGAGAACTTTGTGGAACGCATCACTCGATTGCGTATGGAAAAAGCTAAGCTCCTGCTGCTGGAAAACGGCAGCCGTGTGTATGAGGTGGCGGAGCAGGTCGGCTATGCCGATCGGAGATATTTCAGCGATATCTTCAAAAAGACGGTGGGCATGACCCCAAAAGAATATGCGGATCGTTACCGGAGCCATCGATAAAAGTGTGAAAGACCCGCGTGCCGTCGGTCTGCCGATATAACTGTGATTCGGTCAGCAATGTGATGAAAGTTGTACAAACAGTCCTGCTTTTTGCATCGCATGTGCAATATAATTCATAAAAATCCGTAAAAATCTCCCCCTGCGTTTGAAGATCGTCACATTGTGGGCTCTGGGTGGGGCGGGTATACTGTATTTGCAAGCGCAAATGCATATTGCAGATATAGATTAAGGGGGAGCACTATGAAAGGCAAGCGCATTCGCATTCTGTCCCTGCTGATGGCCGTGTCGATGGTCACCGCCGTCGCCGCCGGATGCAGCCAGAAAAGCAAAGATTCCGCCGGTTCTTCCGCAAAACAGGTCAAACTGACGTGGTGGACCTACAAAAACTCCGACCAGACCTTTATGCAGTCGTATATCGACAAATTCAACAAGGAAAACAAGGACGGCATCACCATCAACTATGTCGTCCAGACCTCCAATAATTTCCGGCAGGCCCTGCAGCTGGCGTTTCAGTCCAACCAGGCCCCGGATCTTTTTACGGGCCAGGATCTCGCCAGCTATTACGTGCCGAAAAACGAAGTTGAGCCGCTGGATAAGTACATCTCTTCTTCAATGAAGTCCCGCTTCGGCAAGTATTATTCTTCCGAAGGCGACAACGCCGTGAACGGCAAGATCTACAGCCTGCCCAGCCAGGGCATTACCTACCGCCTGATGTATAATAAAGACCTTTTCAAACAGGCCGGCATTGCCAATCCTCCCGCCACGCTGGATGAGATGGTGACCGACGCCAAGAAGATCACTCAGATGGGCAAATCCCAGGGTGTCTACGGATTCGCTATGAATCTCAAAAACACCCAGACTTCCATGGAACGTTCGGTCAACGTGGTCGGCATGGCAAGCGGTTTCCGGTATTACGACTACAAGAGCGGCAAATACGATTTCACGCCGTATAAGCCCATCCTGATAGCGTTCCATCAGATCGTGGCCGACGGCTCCATGTTCCCGGGCTACGAGTCGCTGGATATCGACCCGCTGCGCACCCAGTTCATCAACGGCAAGATCGGCATGTATTTCGGCGGCGCGTGGGAGCCTTCGGCGTATGTGGGCCTCAACCCCAAGGCGACTACCAACTACGGTGCCGCGCAGGTGCCCACCATCAGCGGCGTCAAGGGGGCCACATTCATCAGCGGCCTGCGCTGGCTTTTCATGAGCAGTAAAACGCAGAATAAGAGCCAGGTCTGGAAGGTCATGGATTATTTTTATTCCGACGACGTGCAGGCCGATTATCAGAAGCAGGGCCTTGGCCTTGTGGTCATCCCGTCGGTGACGGCCAAAAACATTAAGAGCACTCTGGTCGGAATGAACGATTTCCAGCCGACCAACAGGGATGCGATCTATCCGGCCGCGCCGAATGAAAGCGCGCTTGCCATCCAGGGCCAGACGTTTGACGCCGTGTTTGCCGCGGTCATCGAGGGCTCGTCCAGCTTCGACAAGGTGGTCGACGGCCTCAACGAGAAATACAATACCGCTCTCCAGGCCGCCATCAAGGACGGCAGCGTCAAGGATTACAAGAATGCCAGCTTTGATCCGTCGTCACTGATCACCAAAAAGTAAATCTGAGTCCAGTGGATTGTGCAGAGAGGTGCCGCCGCTTCGGCCGCCTCTCTGCTTCATTCCCTTGTGGGGTATTATCTATGAAATCAGCAACCGCACAGCTTTCCGCCGGCCGTTCCGCCCGGCAGGAAAAACGGGTCGAGCGGCTCCAGACATACGGCATGCTGCTTCCCAGTCTCGTGTTTTTAGCCGTGTTTGCCATTTACCCGATTTTATGGGTGCTCAAATACATGTTTTATCAGTATGACGATATCCGCCCGATGAAATTCATCGGCCTGAGCAATTTCGTCACGCTGTTCCACGACGGCTATTTCTGGAAGACCGTACTGAATACGCTGATTTACGGCGGCGGAAAGATCGTCATCACCATTCCGCTGTCGCTGATATTGGCGCTCATCCTCAACGGCCGTATCCGCGGCAAAGGTTTCTTCCGCTCGGCCATGTTCATGCCGACCATCATCAGCACGGCGGTCATGGCGAGCATGTTTTACTATATTCTCAACCCTTACAACGGCATCCTCAATCAGATCATGCTTCACTATCATATCATCCATGCCCCCATCAACTGGCTGGGCAGCAAATACGCTATGCTGTCGGCGGTTATCGTGGCCATATGGGGGGCCATCGGCAACTACATGATCTATCTGATTGCGGGGCTGCAGTCGATCCCTTCCGAGCTGTATGAAAGCGCGGAAATCGACGGCGCCAACCGGCTGCAGGCCACCTGGTACATCACCCTGCCGCAGCTCGGCCCGGTGATGCAGATCGTCATGATGCTGGCCATCATCAACTCTCTTAAGGGGTATGAGAGCATCATGGTACTGACCAGCGGCGGCCCGAACGGTGCCACCGATGTGATGTTCCTCTATGTATACAAGCTTTTCTTCCCCATGTCCGACGGATCAAATTTCACAACGAATTACGGCTACGGGGCAACCGTGGCGTTTGCATCGGCGCTGATCGTCGGGGTGATCACCTGCGTGTATCTGTTGTATTCCCGCAGGCTGGATGAGAACACATGAGGGGGGAAGCGGCTATGAAAGATTGGGGAGTATTGGGCCGTAAAACCACGGCGGCTTTCCTGACGTTGCTGAAATGGGTCTTTGTCCTTTGCATGACCGTGTTTACACTGTTCCCGGTTGTTTACATCGTACTGGGTTCCTTTAAATCCAATATCGAGCTGATGACCGGCGGCAACCTGCTGCCCAAAACATGGGTGCTCACAAACTTTTCCCAGGCGTGGAAGGCGGCCAATTTCGCCAACTACACATGGAACAGCGTCTATTTCTGCGCCTTTGTCACGCTGGGCTCGCTGCTGATTTCGTCGGCGGCAGGCTATATTCTGGCGCGCAAGCGTTTCCCGGGCCGGAATCTGATCCGCTCGCTTTTTCTGGCTACCATGTTTATTACCCTCGGTGCGGTGATCTATCGGCCGCTTTTCCTGATGATGGTGAAACTGGGCCTGAATAAGACGCTTTGGAGCGTCATACTGATCCAGATCGGCGCGCAGAGCACCAATATTTTTCTCGTGGAAAAATTCGTCCGCGGTCTTTCGCTGGAAATCGAGGAAGCCGCCCGGGTGGACGGATGCAGCACGTTCCGCATTTATTGGAATATCGTGCTGCCGTTGATCCGCCCGATTCTCGGCGTGGTGGCGCTGTTCGCCTTCCGGGATGCGTGGAACTCCTACATCCTCCCGTCGATTTTCACGATGGGGAACGCCAAGATGATGACGCTGACGGTCGGTATCGTCAACCTGAAATACTCGGGCTCCAACGCGGTGCAGTGGAATATCATGCTGGCCGGTTCCACCATCGCCATCATGCCGATGGTGATGATCTTCGTGGCCTGTAATAAGCAGTTTATTTCGGGCCTGACAGCCGGCTCGGTCAAAGGCTGATGTAAGGGGGCTGTTTGGATGAACACGAAAAATACATATATCCGTGATCTCGTGGGCCGCATGAGCCTGGAACAGAAAGTTGGGGCGCTGCTGACACTGGGCTTCGCGGGGACGATTGTGCGCCCGCACATATACGAGGATATCGTGAAATACCACTGCGGCGGTCTGCGGCTGACGCCCGGGGCGCGTCTTTTCGGCAGCTATGTGGACCCGAAGAGCGGCAAAAGCGTCATGGACGTGGTGGATACCAAGGGGTATAAAAAGGGCGTGGAGCCGCCGCGGGCGACGGCCATGGAGTACCGGGCGGTGCTCCGGGAGCTGCAGGAGCTTGCCAAAAGCCGGCCCCTGGGGCTGCCGCTGCACTTTTCCTTCGATCAGGAGGGCGGCACCAGCGCAGACTGCAGCTTCGACGGCATCCGCATTTTCCCCAAGCCCATGGGCCTGCGGGCTACGGGGGACCCGGAGCTTGCCTATCGGGTCGTGCGTGCGGTGTCACGCCAAAGCCGTGCGGTGGGCTTCAACTGGGTGCATTCGCCGGTGCTGGATGTGAACGTGGACCCGCGCAATCCGGAAATTTATACCCGCGCCTATTCCGACCGGGCGGAGGAGGTGGCCGAGTGGGCGGCGGCGAGCTGCCGCGGTTATCGGGACGGGGGCCTCATCGCCACGGGCAAGCATTTCCCCGGGCGGGGGGATTCGGCCCAGGACGCCCACTTCGCCATGCCGGTGATTGATGTGGATAAAAACACGCTGCTCCGCCGGGAGCTGCTGCCTTATCGGGAACTGATCCGGCAGGGGCTGCTGCCGTCGATCATGATCGCGCACAGCATTTTCCCGGCCGTCGACCCGGACGATGTGGCGACGGTGTCGAAAAAGGTCATCACCGGGCTGCTGCGGGATGAGCTGGGCTTCGACGGGGTCATCACCACCGACAGCATGACCATGGGCGGCATCGCGGTGCGTTACGGCGTAGCCAACGCCTGCGTCAAGGCGCTGGAGGCCGGGGCGGATCTGGTGCTCATGAAGGCGGAAAGCGGCCTGGTGGGCGAGACGGTCGACGCCATCCTCGCGGCGGTGAAAGACGGGCGTATCCCGGAACCGGAGCTTGACAAAAAGGTCGCCCGGGTACTGGGCCTAAAATATGAGTACGGCCTTTTTTACCCGGAGGAAGAGCCCGAGACACCCGAGGAAGTGGCGAAAGACCCGTCGGTCGGAGAACTGGCCGACCTCGTGGCACGCCGCTCGGTGCTGGTGGCGCGGGATAAGGCGGGCCTGCTGCCGCTGAGCCGGAGCGGCAGCCTGCTTGTCGTCGAGCAGATCAACAAGACGCCCAACCATATGGGGTGGCACCCGGCGCAGCTTTTTGAAAACTGCCTGCGCTATCACCACACGGCGGCATATCTGGAAACCGCCTATACCTATGACGCCGACGATCAGGCGCGCATCCGTGCGGCGGTGCAAAATGCCTCCACGGTGGTGGCGACGAATTTCTACATCCGCGGCAAGCTGACGAATACCGAATTCCTGGGGGAGCTGATCCGGAAAAATCCGGGGAAGAAATTCGTCGTCGTGACAAATACCCCCTATGAAATGAGCATCCCCGAAGCGGCGGGCACGGTGGTGGTCACTTTTTCCACCGGGCCGCAGAATCTTGAGGCGACGGCCGGGGTGCTTTTCGGCGCAGTGACGCCCGAAGGCGAATGGCCCGTGGCCTACCGCCTGCCAGAGAAATGAGGCGGCCGTAAACCCGCGTCTTTGAATTTCTAAAACGGCTTTTACATGGCGGAGCTGCTGCAAAGGGCATAACAATGCGTTTTGCAGCAGGCCCGTCTTTGCTGTCAGACCGAGCCTTCGGCTTTGATGCGGCATAGAGAAAGGGCGGGAATCTGATTGGAAAACGAAAAAGAATCCGCACTTCCGACGGCGGAAGAGGCGGCCCGCCGATTCGACGGGTTTGAGCCGGATCAGGCACTCCGGCAGGAGACCCTTTGCGCGGCATTGGCAAAGGTCCGGGCCAATCTGCCCGCTTTCACGGCGAAATTTCCCCATGTGAGCGTACACAATGTGTATCGGCCGGAGGAAAACCGGCTTTGGACGGCGTCCTTTTTCCCGGGGATGGCCTATCTGGCCTATGACCTGACGGGTGACCCGGGCTATCTGGCCTGCCGGCGGGACTATCTGGCAAGCTTTGCCCATCGCCTGGCCTTTGGTCATACCCAGACACACGATCTCGGCTTTTTATACACCCTGAGCTGCGTGGCGGACTGGCGGCTCACCGGTGACACCGATGCGCGGGATACGGCTCTTCGCGCCGCGAAAAAGCTGGCGCTGCGCTATCACGCAAACGGCGGGTATATCCAGGCGTGGGGTCCGATGGGCAGCGCGTACCCGGATGTGAAAATCATCATCGACTGCATGATGAATCTGCCGCTGCTTTACTGGGCTTCCGAAACGGCGGGCGACCCGGCGTACGCAGCCATGGCGGCCCGTCATGCGGAGGTTTCCGTCCGCTGCCTTATACGGGCGGACGATTCCACCTATCATACCTGCCTGATGGACCCGGCCACAGGCCGGGCCGTCCGGGGCAAGACCCATCAGGGCTATGCGGATGAATCCACCTGGGCCCGCGGGCAGGCATGGGCGGTCTATGGGTTCGCCCTGAGTTACCGCTATACCCGAAAGGCACCGTTTCTGGATGCGGCCCGCCGGACGGCGCGATATTTTCTGCGGAATCTGCCCGCGGATTTCGTGCCTTACTGGGATTTCACGTTCACCGACGCCCATCCGGATATCCGCGACAGCTCGGCGGCGGCCATCCTGGCCTGCGGGCTGCTGGAGCTGGCCCGCTGGCTAGACGGGGAAGAGTCCGCGCTTTGCCGCCGGGCTGCCGCCCGGGTGGTCGAGTCCCTGTGCCGAAGCTACACGACCCGTTCCTGCCCGGCTTCCAACGGGCTGCTGCTGCACGGCATGTATCATCGGGATGACGGCGCCGACGAATGCACGGCCTGGGGGGACTATTTTTATCTTGAAGCTCTGGTGCGGCTGCAAAAGGACTGGAAGCCGTTTTGGTGACAAAGGAGTGACTCAGATGGATTTGACGCATCGTACTGCGTACCGACAGGAAGTCTTGCGGAAAGCGCAGGAGGCGCTGGCGCACCCGCCACGGCCAATCACCGATTATTCCGCCGCCATGAGCGAGGGCGGCATCCACGACTATTATTCCAACGGCGATTACTGGTGGCCCAACCCCGACACGGCCGATGGGTTGCCGTATGTGCGGCGGGACGGAGAGAGCAACCCGCACAATTTTAAAGCGCACCGTGACTGCGTGGCATTGCTCAACGCCGCCGTGGCCGACCTGGCATCCGCCTGGCGTATGACCGGGGATAACCGGTACGCCCAGGCCGCCGTACGGTATCTGCAGATGTTTTTCCTGGACGAGACCACCCGGATGAATCCGTCTCTGTCGTATGCCCAGGCCATTCCGGGGGTGTGCACCGGCCGCGGCATCGGCATCATCGACACCATTCATCTCACGGATGTGCCCTTTGCCGTCCGGGTGCTGGCAGACAGCCCCGCAATGGATGCGGAAACGCGGCGGGGGCTGACAAAATGGTTTGCCGACTATCTCGGCTGGATGTGCACCCATCCCTACGGCGTGGCGGAACGGAGGGAACGTAATAATCACGGCGTGGGATGGTTTATGCAGGCTGCCGTTTTTGCCGCCTTTACCGACGATCGGGATATGTGTGCCTTCTGCCGCCGGGCATACAAAGAGGATCTGCTGCCCCGCCAGATGGCACCGGACGGCAGCTTCCCGCTGGAGCTTGCCCGCACCAAACCTTACAATTATTCGATTTTCGTGCTGGAGCTTATGACCGCCCTGTGCCAAGTCCTTTCCACGCCGCAAGACAACCTGTGGGAATTCACCCTTTCGGATGGCCGCGGCATCCGCCGCGGGATGGAATTCCTTTACCCGTATCTCAAAGATAAATCCGCCTGGCCGTACGCGGCGGACGTGCAGCATTTTGACGGGTACCCCGTGCGGATATCGATGCTGCTCTTTGCCGCCGACGGCCTGCGCGACGAAAAATATGCCACTCTTTGGGAATCTCTGCCTGCGTCTTCCCCCGACCGGGAGGTACGGCGCAACTGCATCGTGCGACGGCCCGAGCTCTGGGCGGATGACGGAAAGGAATGATCGCATGATGGCAAACTCATTTTTCATCGGCGTCGATTCCGACGGCACGGTTTTTGACACCATGACGGCCAAGCACGACGGGGCCATGATCCCGGCGGCCGTCGCCGTGTGGGAGCTGGGGAGCGTTGCGGCGGATTTCACGCGGGTGGCCGAGCAGGTCAATCTCTATTCGCGCCATCGGGGGGTCAACCGGTTCCGGGGGCTGCTGATGACCTTCGAGCGGCTGGCGAAAGATCCGGCCGCGGCCGCCGTACTGCCGGATTTCACCCCGCTGCGGGAGTTTGTGAGCCAGAGTCCGGCACTGTCGGGCCGGGCTCTGGCGGAGTACCGCCGGGATCATGGGGCTGCTTTTCTAAGGCAGCTTCAGGAATGGAGCGACCGCTCCGACCGGCTGTTTGCCCAAAGGGCGCAGGCGATCGGCCCTTTCCCCGGGGTGAAGGAAGCTCTTGCCCGGGCGGCCGGTTTCGCGGATCTGATGGTGGTCTCCTCCGCCGCCGGCGCGGGGCTTGCGGCCGACTGGGGCCGGGCGGGGCTGCTGCCCTATGTGGCCTGTGTGGCCGGGCAGGAGGCGGGCACCAAGGCCCGTCAGCTGGCGGCCGCCGCAGAGGGGCGTTACCCGGAGGGCCATATTCTGATGATCGGTGACGCGCCCGGCGACCGGGAGGCGGCTCATGCCTGCGGGGCGCTGTTTTACCCCATCGTGCCCGGAAGGGAAACGGCATGCTGGGAAACGCTGCACGCCGAGGGGCTGGAGCGCTTTCGCACGGGGCAGTACGCGGGCATCTACGAGGCCGCGCGCAATGCGGAGTTTGACAACGCCCTCGACGGTGCAGGCGGATAAATTGAGAGACTGAATACCAAACGGCCCGTCCGAATTGGAGTATAATAGCAGGAGAATGATGCCGGCCCGCGGTGGGCGCCGTCATGAGCCGTCATGAAAGGAAGCGATTCGGATATGGGAAAAACCGTGCTGCAGATTTCCGAACAAAAGGGGGTCGACATCCATCCGGGGATGTTCGGCCTGTTTTTCGAGGATATAAACTATGCCTGCGACGGCGGGATCAATGCCGAGCAGATCGAGAATCCGTCTTTTTCATTCCGGGAGGCGCTGGGCGGCAAGTCGTGCTATTCCACCAAGTTTGACGGGCTTTACGGCTGGATCGCCTGGCCGACCGGTGCCGACGGCGCCGAGCTTTCCGTCACCTGCGACCGGCCGGTGCATCCCCACAACCCCTGGCATCTGCATTTTAAGGCGTCGCCGGAACAACTCGGGGTCGCCAACAAGGCGTTCGACGGCATCACGCTTCGGGCCGGCGCCTCCTACACCGTCGGCGCATGGCTGCGCAGCGACGGTTATCGGGGCCGGGTAACGGCCGCCGTGTACGACGGCGACACTCCGGTGGTGCAGGCTACGCTGGCCCCGGCGGTGACGGGCGAGTGGGTGCGGTATGAGACGACCATCGTCTCGCCCGCCGACCGGCGGCATGGACGGTTTGTGCTTTCCGTCGACGAGGCGGCCGCCATCGACGTCGACTTTGTTTCCTGCAAACCGCAGGATGCCGTGTGCGGTGTGTTCCGGCGGGATCTGGCCGAGTGCCTCAAGGCCATGAAGCCGGGATTCGTGCGCTTCCCGGGCGGATGCGTGGTGGAAGGCAACAAACTGAGCAACCGCTACCGGTGGAAATACACCGTCGGCCCGCTGGAAGAGCGGATTCCCAACTGGAACCGCTGGGCAGTCCACGGCAACCCGGAGAAAGAATTTTTCACCGGCTCCTTCAGTCATTACAATCAGACCTGCGCCATCGGGTACTATGAATATTTCCGGCTCTGCGAATATCTCGGCGCCAAGCCGCTGCCGGTGCAGAATGTGGGGCTGGCCTGCCAGTACCAGAGCAGCCAGCTGGTGGAGCCGGAGGACCCGGCGTTTGCGGAATACGTGCAGGACGTGCTGGATCTGATCGAGTTTGCCAACGGGCCGACGACGGGCGAATGGGGTGCGCTGCGCGCCCGGATGGGTCACCCGGCGCCGTTCGGGCTGGAAATGATCGGCATCGGCAACGAGCAGTGGGAAACCGGGCACAGCCGCTTTTTCGAGCGGTACGACCGGTTTGAAAGAGCCATCCATGCCCGCTATCCCGACATCCGCCTGATCGGTTCGGCAGGGCCGGACGTGACCTCGGCACGCTACACGGATGCGTGGGGGTTTTACCGGGAGCGCACCCGTCGGAATCCCGGCTTTGTCTATGCCGTGGATGAGCACTATTACCGGCCGCTGGAATGGATGCGCGGCAACGACCACTTCTACGACTGCTATCCGCGCGATGTGAAGGTGTTTGCCGGTGAATACGCCGCGCACATCCCCGACGGCTCCCGGACGCCCGCCATGAATACGCTGGGCGCCGCTTTGGCCGAAGCGGCCTTCCTCACCGGAGTGGAGCGCAATGCGGACGTGGTGGTGATGGCGTCCTATGCGCCGCTTTTCGCGCGGCTGGGCTACGCCCAGTGGGCGCCCGATCTGATTTGGTTTGACGACCGGCTCAGCTTCGGCACGCCCAGCTATTTTGTGCAGCAGCTCTATTCCGCCAACCTTGGTCGTTATACCCTGACAAGCGCGGTGGCGGGCGGCCCGGATGGGCTCTATGCGTCGGTCTCCTACGACCCGGCGGCGCACGAAATCATCGTGAAACTGGTCAACACCGCCGATGCGCCGGCCCCAGTCACACTGGCAATCGCCCCCGCGCTGCAGGCGGCGGACGAAGCGGACGCGGTGCTTCTCACCGGCGCGGCGGATGCCTGCAACACGGCTGACGAGCCGGAAAAGATCACGCCTGTCCGGCGGCGCATTCCGCTGGGCGGCACGGCCTATGCGGCACCGGCTGCTTCCTTCACCGTGCTGCGTATACAGGCGGGCCTTGGCGCCGATTCCGCCGGGCCCCGCTGACCTCCCCGCCCCAGCGCGGGGCATATGCGGTATATATAGGCGGATTATCTGGACGTGTGGGTTCTCCATTCCAAAATCACAGCCGTAAATGCCGCCCTAGCCTTAACCCAGAGGGCGCTTTGTCTGCAATCCGAGGGCGTCTCCGTTCACGCGGAGGCGCCCTTTTTGTGTCACGCTTGTGCGCCCTAACCCCCGGCAGGCGGGTAATGCTCCCGGAAGGACGCGAAATCCGCGGCGGCGGCGGTGTCTTTTTCAAAAAAATCCAGCAGGATCTGCAGGCTCCGGATGGTGGAGGCGCGCAGGGAATGCTCCACCAGCTCGGTCTCTTCCAGACTGTCCTCCGCGCTCAGCAGGCGAAAAAACCGCTCGATGATGCGGTGGCGGCGCAGCAGGAAATCCCCGGCTTCCCGGCCCCGGTCGGTGAGCAGGATGACCTCCCGCTGCTCATACTGCAGATACCCCAGGGCCGCCAGTTTTCCCACCATCTTGGAAGCCGAAGAGGGCGTGACATGCAGCCGCCCGGCGATTTCCCCCACGCGGGCATAGCCCCGGACTTCGCACCGGCGGTATATCATTTCCATATAGTCTTCCAGCGCCGGGGTGAGCCCGCCGTTCCGCCGGTTGAGCTGCTGGTAGCCCCGCACCGTGCGGAAGAGTGAATCCGCGTCGTCATGCATCGCATCAGGTCCTTTCCACGCTCTGTGAAAGTATATTCGGCACCCAACCGGTTTAGCAGCCATATATTGGCTTAGGGCAACATTCCGTCGTGAGGGTGAGGCTTTTTCCCACGGCTTGCGGACAGCGGGGGAAAAACGCGCAAAACCGCCGCGGATGGGCCGCAATCCGGCGTAAACCGGGTAAAAAGCGGCCAAAGCCCCCACCGAGCGGCGATTGGCCGGCGGCACCGTGAGGTGCCGGCGCGTTGCCGTCCGAAATAATGGGAGGGTCTGTGCAAATGAATATTCCGAGCGAATCCTCGTCGAGCGGCACGCTTCTGCTCGATGAGCCTGCCATACATCCGGGCCGGGCGGCTCCGGCACCCACCGGCCCGAGTCTGGAAGGCATCCACAATACGGTGGCGCTGCCCAGCCGGGCCGGATTCTGGAAAAAGCTGTTCGCTTACAGTGGGCCCGGCTGCCTGGTGGCCGTGGGGTATATGGACCCCGGTAACTGGATCACCTCGATTCAGGGCGGTGCGCAGTATGCCTATTCGCTGCTGTGCGTCATCCTGCTTTCCAGCCTCATCGCCATGCTGTTTCAGCATATGGCGGCCCGGCTGGGCATCGCCACCGGCATGGATCTGGCCCAGGCCACCCGGGCCGCCACCGGGCGCCCCATAGCCTTCTGCCTGTGGATTTTGACCGAGCTTGCCATTATGGCCACCGACATCGCGGAAGTGATCGGCGGCGCGGTGGCGCTGGAGCTGCTGTGCGGCATCCCGCTTTTCTGGGGCGTGCTCATCACCGTGGCGGATGTGCTGTTGCTGCTGCTGCTTTCACAGGTCGGCTTCCGCAAAGTCGAGGCCATCGTCGCGACGCTGATTTCTACCATTTTTGCCGTGTTTCTCTATGAAGTCGTGCTGGGCCGTCCGTCGGCCGGCGCAATGCTGGCGGGTTTTATCCCCACGGCAGGCATCGCCGCCAACCGGGGGGAGCTGCTCATCGCTCTGGGCATCGTCGGTGCGACAGTCATGCCGCACAATCTCTATCTTCATTCCTCAATCGTGCAGTCTCGTCGTTATGAGCGGACGGAAGAGGGCAAGCGCGAAGCTCTGCATTTCGCGGGCATTGATTCCAACCTGCAGCTCAGCGTGGCCTTCGTGGTCAACTGCCTGCTGCTGATCCTCGGCGCCTCGCTTTTTTACGGCCACGCCAGCAATCTGGGGCGGTTCGCCGACCTTTACCGTGCGCTGGGCGACCCGCGCATCGTCGGCGCCATCGCAAGCCCGGTGCTGAGCACACTTTTTGCCGTCGCGCTGCTGGCATCCGGCCAGAATTCCACCATTACTGGCACGCTTTCCGGTCAGATCGTGATGGAAGGCTTCATCCGTCTCAAAATGCCGCTGTGGCTGCGCCGGCTTGTGACGCGCGGCATCGCCGTCATCCCGGTGCTCGTCTGCGTGATGCTGTATGGCGGGCGGGAAAGCGCCATGGAACAGCTGCTGCTCGATACCCAGGTGTTCCTGAGCATCCAGCTGCCGTTTGCCATCGTGCCGCTGACCATTTTTACCGGCAGCCGGAAAATTATGGGGCGCTTCATCACCCCCGCGTGGATGCGGTGCCTCGCGTGGGCGGCCACGGCACTGCTCGTCGGCCTCAACGGGCTGCTGATCTACGGGGCGGTCATGGGCTGAGCCCGGTACATACAAAACCGGCTGCGAGTCTTTACAAGGGCGGCCGATCTCCTTATACGATTCTCGGGAAAAACGATTTTATCGCTTTTTTTATTGGAGATTCGTATTATAATGAAAGTATCGGCCCGTTCTGCTTTCGTACACGGGCCGGGGAATCCACATAAGGCAAGGACGGAATCCATGGGAAATTTTCCGATCACGGTTATGCTCAAGCCGGCGTCGGGGCAATGCAACATGCGTTGTGCCTACTGCTTTTACTGCGACGAAATGGCCAACCGTCGGCAGCGTTCCTACGGCATCATGTCGGAATCCACGCTGGAAAATGTGATAAAAAAGACCCTGTGGGAAACGGGGAGCGAATGCACCATTGCCTTCCAGGGTGGGGAGCCGACTCTCGCCGGGCTAGACTTTTTTAAAAAAGCCGTGGCGTTTCAAAAGATGTATAACAGCCGCGGTGTGCGGGTCCACAACGCACTGCAGACCAACGGCTGGTCCATGACGCCGGAGTGGGCGGAGTTTTTCGCCCGACACGATTTCCTGATCGGCGTTTCGGTGGACGGCACCCGGGAAATACACGACGCCTATCGGCGGGATACCCGCGGCGGGGGCACCTATGACCGGGCGCTGGCGGCCACCCGGCTGCTCGATCGGTACGGCGTATCCTACAACATCCTGACGGTCGTCCATGCCGGAACGGCGCCGGCCATCCGGGCGATTTACCGGGATTACCGGCGTCACGGTTGGAAATGGCTGCAATTCATCCCCTGCCTCGATCCGCTGGCCGGGGGGCAGAGCGGCGAGTGGTCGCTGACGCCTGCGGCCTACGGGCGGTTCCTCTGCGAGCTTTTCGACCTGTGGTATGCCGACTGCCTGCGGCAGCGGCAGCCCTATATCCGCAGCTTTGAAAATTATGTCGGCATGCTGGCGGGCTATCCGCCCGAAAGCTGCGATATGCGCGGCATCTGCGGCCCCCAGTATGTGGTGGAGGCGGACGGCTCGGTCTACCCATGCGACTTTTACATGCTGGATGAATACCGGCTGGGGAACCTCAACACCGAGAATTATCTGCGGTTGGATAAGCGCCGGCGGGAAATCGGCTTCGTCGACCGTTCCCGCCCGGTGCCGGATGCCTGCCGGGAATGCCCGTATTTTTCCCTTTGCCGCAACGGCTGCCGCCGGCAGCGGGATGAGTCGGGCCGGACCCTTTTCTGCGAGAGCTACCGGGCTTTTTTCGCCCACGCGCTGCCCAGACTTCGGGCGCTTGCGCCTGCCCGCTGACATACTGTCGGCCGGTGTTCCGGCCTGGAACCGAGTGAACGGATTTATGAAGTCAAAAATGAAATGCACCGCATTGTGCGCTCTGCTTGTGCTTATTCTGGCCGTCTGCCCCGTTTCCACCGCCCTGGCGCGAGCCGGCGGCGGTGGCGGAGGCGGCGGCGGTGGTGCCGGTGGTGGGGGAGGCGGCGCCCATGCCACCGGCACCGGCGGGTCGGGCGGTTCCTCCTCGCCGCTTGCGGATATCGGGGGGTATGTTTTGTTCGCCCTCGCCGCATCGGGCGGAGCGATCGTGTTTTTCGTGCGGGTGCATGTCAGGGGAGTCCGTGCGCGGCGCGCCATGGAAAAGCTCGCGGCGGCGGACCCGACCTGGGACTTCGCCGATTACCGGCGTACGGTCCGGCATATATTTTATACGGTGCAGCAGGCGTGGATGGAACGCGACCAGGATATCGCCCGGGATTGCCTGAGCCGGTCACTTTATGACCAGTATCATACGAAATCCGAATGGATGGCGCTCCGCCACGAAAAAAATATCCTGCACAATATCCGCCTGCTGGAAGCCATGCCCGTCAACGTGGAAGATGCCGCGGGGGAGCAGAACGACCGCATGTGGGTCTATATCCATGCCCGGATGGTCGACTATACCGTCGACGACCGGACTATGGAGCTCAAATCCGGCGACCGGCTGCCCCGCAGCTTTGTGGAATACTGGAAAATCATCCGCGAAGACGGCCGGTGGGTCCTCGACGAGATCCGGCAGAAAGACGAGCTGAATCTGAATACGATGTGACCGGCGCAAGCCGTCGGCGGGCGGAAAAGGGAAGTGTGGGCCGTGAACGGACATCCGGCAGGCGCCTTGGTTCCCGTGGCGGCGTTGGTTGCGGTCATGGTCGGCATGGCGGTGGCGTTCCACATGACGCTGGAGCTATCGCTTATGGCGCAGCGGGTAGGGCCCCGCACGTCGGCTGCGGGCTTTTGCCGGGCTGGACAGCGCAAAAATCCAGACCCTTCGGAATGTTGTCCATGAGCAGCACGTGACCATTTAGAACGATTTCATCCATAAATCCCTGTCGACCCGACTGGCTGACCCGCAGAGCATCTGCTGGGAGGAATGGGAGCATCTGGGCCGCATCCAATACCCGGGCAGCGAGCCCATCGACAACCAGCGGGATGGCGACACCATTGTCGCCGCGCTGGAAAAAGCGGCGGCACTGGAAAATGACACCCTCTTCCACGCCGGCCTGACCGCTATGGAAAGTCTGGTGCGCCAGGCCGTGCAGAATCGCGACCTGAGCCGGCTTATCCGGTATCACCAGATGATTCACGACATGGATTACTGGGTGGTGAATTACCCCATATCCTGCCCCAAACTGGCACCGCCCGACTGGGCGGGGGTGGGATGCTGTTTCCACTCCCTGAGCGGGCTGCAGGCGGTCGACTCCGTCGGCACGTGCACACGGCAGCCGCGCTGAGCCCATTTCACCGGTCTCACCTTTGTCCATGGCTTGTCATATAATACAGTAGAAGTCAATGAAAGGTGGGATCATTTTTGATACCCTGTGAATCCAGCTCTGCTGAAAAGATTACGCCCCGCGCCGCCATGGAAAAAGCGGATACCGCTTGCCGCAAAACGGCACAGGGCGTGTGCAAAAATGTGGTCCATGAGGATGTGTGTATTTCGGCGAAGGTCGTCATCGATCCGATCGTCGAGATCGGCCCCATTTCCACGCACTGCATGTCCCGCCCGGAAATCGGCCCCTGCACCGGCAAATGCGAACCTTGCGGGAGCTGCTCTTTTGTGGTGCGGCAGCGCATCTGCGTGGAAGTGCCGATTACCTTCGGCGCCGCCACCACCGCCGACCCGTTGGGAATCGTCTGCCACGGGGCGGATGCCGGCCCGTGCAAGTGTGGCTGCTGAGGGTTTGATCCGATTATTCCGGCAGGGTCCCGTCTCATTTTCAGGAGCGGGGCCCTGTTTATGCCGTCGGCAAGTATTATCGCCGGTGGGCAGCATCCGCGTGTCTTCTCCGCTCGTCCGCCCGGTCGGCCCGGCCTGCTGCTACCAGACAGCAGTATAACAGCCCCGCCGACAGCAGGACGGCGGCGATGGCTGCCCCGATCAGCAAGGCTTTAAGCATACCGTTCCCCTCAGTCATTGTATTCTGTAATTCCTTTACCAGAATATCCGGGAACGGCGAAAAATATGACGGACAAACAGACAAATAACGAAAACCGCGCGGATTTCCGGCATGTAGCGCCGGGAAATCTGCGCGGTGTGCCGACTCCGCGGCTTATTTCTGATACAGTGCGCGATACAGCCGGATGAATTTCTCATCCCGTTCCCGGATGGCCTTTTCCCCCTTGTCGCCGCTGTAGTCGTAAAATCCCTTCCGGGTCTTGACACCCAGCTCGCCTTTTTCATACTTTTCTTTCAGCAGCGGCGGGACTTCCTTAGAACTGCACAGGTCGGGCACCAGATATTCCGCCACATGATAGAAAATATCCAGCCCGCCGAAATCGGCTGTTTCCAACGGCCCCAGGCAGGCGTAACGGAAGCCGATGCCGTATTTGATGGCGTTGTCCACATCCTGGGCATCCGCGATGCCGGATTGCACGATGTGCATAGCCTCCCGCAGCACTGCCAACTGCAGTCGGTTGCCGATGAAGCCCTTGGCGTCCTTTTTGACCCGCACGGCCTTTTTGCCGATCGCCTCGGCCAGGTCGAAGACCGCCAGGGCGGTCTCTTCCCGCGTCTGTTCACCCTGGATCACTTCCACCAGCGGCACCAGGTGCGGCGGGTTGAACCAGTGCATGCCGCAGAACCGCCCGGGGTCTTTCACCGCTTCCGCGATGGCGGTGATGGAAAGCCCCGATGTGTTGGTGGTAAGGATAGTGTCGTTGCGCACGAGAGCGGAAATTTTCTGCCAGAAGGTGCGCTTGACGGCCATATCTTCCACAATCGACTCGACGACAATGTCGCAGTCGCCGAAGCAATCCTCGTCCGCCGTCAGACAAATCCGTTTCCTGACGGCATCCGACTCGGCGGGAGTCAGGTCGCCGGTCTGCACCAGCGCCTGCTGATTTAGATCGATCATCCGGCGGGCACGTTCCAGCGTGGCCGCCCGGTGGTTATACAAAACGGTATCGTATCCGCGAGCCGCAAAAATCTGCGACATGGAGGTACCCATGGTGCCCGCGCCGGCCAGTACGACTTTATGAATGGGTCTTGCCTGCATGATCTGCCACATCCTTTGTTTGAGTGCGGCGGCCGGATGGGCCGCCTGTTAATATTATATCATTTTGCCCGGCCGCTGCGACATGAAAAATGCAGGCTTTGTGAATTTCCCGGCCCACGCGGTAAAGCGGGCGGCTCAATCCGTAGCCCCTTACAGCCATGGCCGAGCCGGTGGAACTGTCGGGCCGGTGTCATTCAGCGGTCTAGGTGACCCAGCCAGGCTGCTCTTGTGACACAGCCGCCCGACAGATAAAGCCGCCGTGCTCCGCAAGGGAGCACGGCGGCTTGTCATTTTAGAGTCCATCCGGTCCGGGGAAAATCACCGATCCCCGCGCCGGTGCAGACGGAGCTTGCCCGAGAAGGCTGCGCTGCAGATGAGCAGGGCCACCACGGCCGCCTCCGTCCATGGGAGCCGCGACCGGTTGCCAGTCTTGGGGTTGGCTGTCGGGGCCACGGTGCTGGTCAGCAGTTCGTCCTCTACACGGCCACAGTCAAAAAGGGAGGTGTGCAGGCTGACCGGGATGGGGCTGCACACGGCGTAATCTGCCGGTGCGGCGGTTTCCACCAGCGTGTAATCGCCATAAGGGATCCCGCTGAGCGTGACCTGCCCCTGGGCGTCGGATGTCGCCCGGACAGGCGCGCCGTGGAGCGACATCGGTTTTTTGCCGGCCGCGTCATAGAGCGTGAAGGTGGCACCCTGCAGAGGCGCTCCGCCAGTGCCGAGTTTTGTCAGACGGATGTCCGCCGTTCGGATCGTGTTGGTCACCGGTGTACCCAGAATGAGCGTATTCAGGCTGACGGCCGGATTCTGGTCGGTCAGGTTGGCGACGAGGATGTCGTCGCTGCCCACATAATCCGTCGGGACGCCGGTTTCCCGGATCGTGTAGCTGCCGTAGGGGATGCCGGTGAAAAGCACGACGCCCGTCTGGCTGCCGACTGTTTTCGACACGGCCTGCACCGTCACGCCGTTCAGGCGCACCGGCTGGCCCGTTACCGGGTCAAAAAGGGTGAAAGTCGCGCCGTTGAGACCGTTGCCGTCCTGGTCGACCTTGCGCAGTTGGATGGTGCCGGTTTTGAGGCTGTCGGCCACCGTCGTGAGCTTATCTCGACTGCCGTCGACGTTTTGGAGCGTCACGGTGAAATCCGCCGTCTTGGCGTAATTCGCCGGCGCCGTTTTTTCCCGAATGGTATAGGCGGTGTCGCCGGTGGGATTCAGCGGCAGGCCGGTGAAAGTAAACCGGCCGTCGCTCCCGCTTGGCTGGGCAGTCTGTACCAGCCGGCCGGAGGCGTCGTATACCTCAAAGACGGCGCCCGGAAGGGGATTGCCGTCCGCACCCGTCTTTGTGAGGGTTATGCTGCCTAGCGGCACGTCGACCACCGGGCTGTCAAGCGTCACCGTCTGGCTCTCGTCGGCGGTCGCGTCATTCAGGGTGACGGTGAAATCGGCGGCTTTCTGATAATATGCCGCCGGGGCCTGCGTCTCGCTGATGGTGTACGGCTGGGCGCTGTAGGGCAAATTATCAAATTCCACCGTGCCGTTTTTGTCCGAAGTAACCGTCATGGGCGTAATACCGTTGCCGCTGAGGGTGAACTGCGCATCTTGCAGGGCATGGTAGCCGTCGGTCTTGGTGAAGCGAATGGTGCCGGTCTTCAGCTTGTCGGCGACGGTTCCCAAGTCGGCTGTGCCGCCGTTGCTGTCGCTGAGCGTTACGGGGATGGGGTCCATCGTGGCGTAATCGGCGGGTGCGGAGCTCTCGACGATTGTGTAGGAACCGTATGGGACGTCGGTGAACTGCACCTTGCCGTCGGCCCCCGACGTGGCCGCCATCACGCCGCCTGCGTTGGAGACGGGATTTTTCCCATCGGCGTCATAAAGCTTGAAAACAGCGCCCGGCAGAGGATTCTGCCCGTCGGTCTTGACAAACTGGATGCTGCCGGCTTTTTTGACGTCGGTCACACGATAGGTGAGCTGCCTCTGGGCGGCGCTGTCGCCTGCCGAGATGGTGAAGGCATCATCCGCCACGGTCTGGTAGCCTGCGGGCGCTGATACCTCGTGCAGTGTGTAGCTGCCCACCGGCAGGTTTGAAAAGGCGGCCTGCCCATTGGAGTCGGTCGTGACGGCCTGGCCGACGGTTTTGCCTGCACTGTCGAGCACTTCGAAGACAGCGTTTGCCAGCGCGGCCGTCGGCCCGCCCGCATATTCGGCTCCGCTCTTCAGCACGGTCAGGCTGCCGCCGGCGCTATCCTGCTTTGTGCCGAGATCCAGCGTGTGGCTGGTGCCGGTGGTCACGATGGCGGCGTTGCCGTCGGTCAGATCCACGGGGATGGTCAGCGGCAGGTAGCCCCCCGGGGCGGAGGTCTCTTTGATCTGATAGCTGCCGTAGGGTATATTCGAAAACTTTACGACGCCGTCCGAGCCGGTGGTCACGGCCGGATATCCGCCCAGCACGTTCCCACTTGCGTCACAGAGTGCAAAGACGGCGCCGGTCAGCGGCTGGTTGCCGTCGCCCGTCTTGGTGAAGCTCACTGTGCCGACTTTCCGGGTGTCTTTGAGCACCAGCGGGCCGCTCTTCGGGCTGCCGCTCGGGTTGCCCGAGGCATCCAGCATCTGAATGGTACCGTCGCTGTTGAGCTTGAAGGTATACGAGTCGGCGGATTTTTCATAGTTGTCGGGCGCCGTGTATTCGCTCACCGTATACTGCGTGTCAAAAAGCAGGTGGCTGAACACGGCGTTGCCGTTCGAGGCGGTCGGCGCGGATATCCGAAGCAGGTTGCCGTACTGGTCGTACAGCCCGAATTCGGCCCCCGAGAGACCTGCACCGCCGGCCGTGTCCGTTTTCTGGACGGTGACGCTGCCGGTCGTGCCCCAGGCGGTGCCGTCGAGTGATGAGAAGGCTACCTGCGTGCCGCCGGTGGTACTCTGCTGGCCCGAGCTTTCGCCGGCAAATGAGATCTGGTTGCTGAAAGAGGTGCCCGAAGCGACCGTGTCCGCCACTGTGGTGCGGAAAGTCAGCAGATAGGGCTGCTGTGTGACGGGCAAGGGCATGGTGAAGGTGAAAGTACGTGTTGAGGCGTCATAGGCGATGTTGTCGCCTGTGAGCTTTTCGGGGGTGCCGCCTACGGTCAGGGTTCCGCCCGAATAGTTCACGCCGGGCGTCAGGCTGCCGCTGGCGGTGAGCGTCTGCTTATAAAGCTTCACCGACGAAGTGTCAAGCTCCAGACCCTCCTGAAGCGTGTCCGTCAGCTTGAGGTTGCTGATGGCAATGCCGTTCTGGTTGATTTCCACCGCCCAGTCGATGTAGGCTTTGCCCGACGTGTAGTTGCCGGTCTTGCCCACCAGGGTGTTGCCAATGGTCTGCTTTGCCACATTGCTGTCGGTGTTGGAGTTTTCATCCGTGGAAAGCGACGCCATATTCTGGATGGTGTGGTTCCCGTTTTGGCCGAAATAGCTGTCGTAATCCGCGCCGGTCTTATTGAGCTTGGTTATAAACGTGATGATTTTAGTCCGGCTTGCCTGGTCGGTGCTGCTGTTGAGATCGCCCAGGTATACTTTCAGCGTCTTGCTGCCCGTATCGTAGGCATAATAGGGCGTGCTGCCCACACCGGTGCCGATCACGGCGTTGTTCACCTGGATGGAGCCGGTCTCCAGGTCGAAATCATCCAGTCCGGTGGTCCTGGCGGTGTTTTTGAGCACGTCCGTGACCACTGCGTTTGTCAGCGGCAGCTGACTCTGGTTGACAACGATTTTCCATGTGATCTCATGGGTGGTGTAATCGTAGCTCGCGGCCGACTTATCGATCACGTCGGAGCTGACGGGTGTGCTGCCGGTGACCGTGGAGGAGGGAATGCCCCCGCCCGGGTTGAGCACCGCCTTGTTGGTGTATGCAATATTACTGTTGCCGGCCCACGCGGCCGGGTCGAGTACCTTTGTGGTATAGACGATGGTGTAGGAAGCCGACGTACTTCCGAAATCGTAAAAGAGCGTCGTGTTACCGGTGGCCGGGTCGCCGGGCGCCGTCACCGTGGGCGCCGTGCCGCCGGTGGCACCGTTGTTTGGTACACCGCCGGAGCTGGCCGTGACCGAAAAATCGCCCTGATATGCCTGCCCCGCGGGTATCGTGTCGGTGAGCTGCGCGTCGGCGAGGGACTGTTTGTCCCCGTTGACAGTCACCGTCCAGGTGATCGTGTGATTTTCCTTGTTATAGGCGCCGGTTTTCGCAACGACCGAGTTTCCGATACCCACGCCGTCTGAGGAGCCGGTTGCGCCTTTGTCCAGATAAGAATTGTCGCCCACCGATTTTATGGTGGCCGTGTTGGGGAACTGGTTGCCGGTGTGGTTCTGCTGCCAGTAATCCGCCGGCAGATCGGTCGAAAAGCTCAACGTCTCGGCCTTTGTGATATCGCCCGCACTATAGACGAGCGTAGTGCCGGTATAGCTGAACTGGCCCACGGCACCACCTTCGGTCACGGTGTTCGTCGCACCGCCCACCGTCAGCTTCACTGAACTTTTATCCAGCGTCAGCCCGGTCGGCAGGGGGTCGGTGACGGTCACGCTGTGCAGGGAATAGCCGTCGTTATTAAATTTGACGGTCCAATCGATCTGCTTGGTTGTGCTGTTGTATGTACCGGTCTTGTCGATGTAATCCGGTGTGCCGACCTGCACGGAAGCGGAGGGTGTTTCACTGGTGCCGTCGTGGCTGAATTTGGCCTGATTGGATACGCTCTTGCCGAAATACTGCGAGGGGTCGCTCAGCTTGGTTTTAAAAGTGGCAAAATACGTTTCGGAGATCGAATCGGCAAATTTATAATCCAGCGTGCCGGTCTTGGCGGTGTCGCCTGCTTGGGCCGGCGTATAGGTAAACGTCCCCGCGCCGCTTTGGTCGGCGCTGTTATAGACGACCGTCGTGCCGTCGCTCTTTGTCACTTTGAAAGAGCCGTCCACATAGGTCTGGCTCGGGTCGTCGCTGCCGCTGGCGGGCTTGCCGGGGGTGATGACGTCCGTGAAATCGCCGTTTGTCACAGTGGTCAGATTGGTGTTGAGCTTCACCGTCCAGGTGACGGTTCCCGTTGCCGCGTCATAGGAGCCGGATTTTTCGTCAGTGGTCGCCGGCTGGCTGAAATAGACGTTGACCGGGTCGTTGGTGCCGTTGAGGTCGAATTCGATCGGCACCGGAGTGGTGTTGCCGATATTACTCGGATCGAATTGCCCCGAAAGGGTGAATTTGCCGCCCACATTGGAGTGAGTCGCCGTGTAATTTTCGAAAGTGACCGTGCCGCTGCCGCTTTTATCGATTTTGACAGTGGCCATTTTGACGTTATCCGAATCGTAGAGATCCTTTGTCAGATAGCCGGGGTCGGCAGCAATCGAAAGCGCAATCTGATTCGGGATCGTGAAGGTATAGGTTGTGCCCGCCGCCACGCTTTGCCCGTTGGGAATGGAAAAATCGTACTCGACGGACACCGCGTCGCTCTTGCCCACGCCGGTCACATCAGTGCCGCCCAGCACCTTGCCGGTGGTGGTGTCTGTCAGGGTGATCGTGTCGATGAACGGAAAACTTACGGTCGTCCCCGCGTCCGTGGTACCCGCCGCGCGTACGGAAAACGGCGTGAGCACGCTGAGCTGGATCAGCAACGCCAGCAGCAGGGAAACTCCCGCCATCCATTTTTTCTTTTTCAAGCCAAACATGTCTTCTCCTCTCGTGTCGGCGGCGTTCCGCCGCCAGACGATGCTTTGTGATGCCGGCCCCGTGTGCGGCTGCCGGCGAATTGTCTGAATTCTCAATTAAATCTAAGTATTCTACCTAATTTTACAAAAATATTCTCACAGAACTCTCACAGGACGTCGAAAAATGAGAATGTCGGGGTCGGGAAGGCATAAAGACCCCCCTCCGCATCGGCGAGGGGGGTCTTACGGCGGGTCAGATCTGCTTCATCAGGTCGGCGTACAGCCGGGCGGTGGAGGCTTTGGGCGCAACGCCCAGCTCGTCGGCCAGAGAACGGCGGAGCTTTGTATAACACTTCACCATTTTTTCCCGGTCGCTCATGTGGAATAGCGCGCGCAGCAGCAGCGATGCGGCCTCCTCGTCGAGAGGGTCCGCCGTGAAGGCTGTGTGCAGAGGTGGGATCGCGCGCCGCGGGTCCTCGCGCTTGAGGTGATAGCGGCCCACGTCCTTCAGCCCCGTCTGGTATAAAAAGCGGAGCTTTTCCCGTGTCCCCAGGCACCAGGGGTAATCTTCCGCGCCGAAAAGATCGCCCTTGTAAAGCGGGAGGATTTTTTCATATTCTGCCAGGCTTTCCCGGTTGACCGGCGGACCGTTGGTCAGAAACGCCGACAGCTCCCACTCGTCGCAGGTGCAGCGGCTCAGGTCCATCCGATAACGGCCCTTCGTGCAGCTAAGCGACGCCTCGAAACCGGCGGCGCGAAGGGCACTTTTCATCCGGCTGACAGTGCTGTGCAGGCTGTGCTCCGCGTTGAGCGGCGCAAAACGCGGCCAGAGCCTTTCGCACAGCAGCCACTTGTCCAGTTCTTCATCGCGGCTGAGCACAAAGCAGGCGAAAAGCTCCCGCGTTTTGGCGGTGGGCCAGCGGACGGTCTGGCCGACGGTCCGCCCGTACACTTCGAAGCCGCCCAGCACCGCGATCCGGTTGCGTTTTTCAGCGGGGGGCGCCTTACCCCGGCTGGCATCCCGCATCAGCCGGTCAACGGTGTCGTTCAGATCCTCCTCGCTCATAGGCTTGAGCAGATAGTTGACCGCGTTGACGCGGAAGGCATCCAGCGCGTATTTTTCATAGGCCGTGACGAAAACAATCGAAATATCCGGCTGCTTGCCTCGGATGACCCGGGCCAGTGTCAGCCCGCTCATGCCCGGCATTTCCACATCCAGAAATACGGCGTCGGCATGGAGGCACGGAATTTCTTCCAGTGCCTTCCTCGGGTCGGTGTATGCGCCGGCCAGCTCGAGCCGGCCGTTTTTCCGGATCAGACGCTCCAGCAGATCCAGGCTCGGCTGTTCATCCTCGATCACAACGACGCGCAATGCTCACCCCTCCTCGTCTATCCTATGAGTTTCGTGCGGCCGGGCGGCCCCACCGTGATGGTGATATCCGTCCCCCGGCCAGGGATGCTACGGATATCCAGCCGGGCACCTTTCCACTGGTCGACGCGCCGAATGACGCTGTAAAGGCCCACGCCGTGGCCGATGCTTTCCCGGTTGCGCAAGCGCTCCGCCAGCTCCGGCGGCATGCCGACGCCCGTGTCGCTCACCCGGATGAGCATGCCCCCTTCGACATCGTGGACGGCGACAGTGACAAGGCCGCCTTTCGGTTTCGGGCGCAGTCCGTGTCTGATGGCGTTTTCCACCAGCGGCTGGATGATCAGCGCCGGTATTTCATATTCCATCAGCTCGGGGTCGATGTCATAACGCACCCGGATGCAGTCGCCGAAACGGGCCTGCTCGATCTGCACATAGGCGCGTACCCGATCAAGCTCACGCCCCAACGGCTCAAAGGAAGACTGTCGGTCGCTGTCAAAAGTCAGCCGCAGATATTTGCTGAAATTGGTCAGCAGCCCGGCTGCCCGCGCGCCGTCAGTGTAGCAAAATGAGATGATGGTGTTGATGGCGTTGTGGATAAAATGAGGCTTGATCTGCTCCTGCAGCAGTGCCACCTCGGCCTGGAGCATACTTTCGTTGCTTTTATAAATCCGGAAGGCGATCGCCCCGATGGATAGCAGGAAAAACGCCATGGCTGCCAGCGAGCCGATGTACATATTGGGGATCCAGTTGAAATTATAAAGGAATGCGTTGGCAAGCGAGGCGATCAGTGCGGCCACGCACCAGATGTTGAGCCGTAGCTCCGCTTCTAAAATGGCGACGGTTTCCCGCCGGCGAAGCCGCAGCAGCCGGATCAGCAGGCAGAGAAGTATCCCGATCAGCCATATGTCGCATACGCCGTTGAGACGGACATAGACGCGGTTGGGCGTCGTCAACACCAGCAGGCAGTAGACCGCCCCCGCCGCGTAGGTGAGACGGGAAAACCACGATGGAAAAATGTCCCTCCGCACCGCCTCCGCATAGGCCAAAATAAAAAGAATCAGCGTCACCAGTGCGATGGACTGGATCTTGCCGAATACCTCGAAAGGGATGGAGGACCAGAAAAGATAAAGCGGTTTTTCCCCGAAGGTCAGTTCCATTCCTGCGAGGCTCCAGAATTCGAATGCGGCAAAGAGCATGCCCCGGTCTCTTTTGCGCATCAGGAAAAGACAGAGGTATAAAAAGCCCAGCAGAAAACTTAGCACCCCGCCGGTCAGTTCCGAAGTGGCGGCCGCGATCATGGCGTAACTGATCTGGTTCTGCAGCCCGAAAAACAGATCGTATCGTGTGCCGTAAAAAGGATATTCGTAATTGGCCACCTGGATCAGGATTTCCGTCCGCGTGCCGCTGGAGCGGAAATAGACGACATTCGACTGCCCCCGCTGCACGTAACCGCGGCCGTCGGGCGCGGGGGAACCCATTTCGCCCAGCAGACTGCCGTCCACATATACGCGGCTGCTCATGCGCACGTTGCCGATGCGCAGCCCATAGTTGCGGGCGACCCCGTCGGTCTTTACCACCAGCCGGTAGGTGCGGATGCCCTTGGGCCGGATCAGCCGGAGCGTCGGGTTATTCAGCCGCCCCGCCGTCAGGCGGATTAATCCCGTCAGGCGCGGGGTCTGCGTGCCGGTGCCCGCAAAATCCGCCGGGGTCAGCAGCTGCCGATCGTAGCATTCCCATTCCCCGCCGAGCGGGATCGGGCCGTCGCGGGTAAAGTTCCATGTCGACAGATCGGCCGTGCCTGCCTGGGCGGATGGGAAAGCTTTGTGGAAAATCGGCGAGGAATAGGATACCAGTATGGCGTACAATATGGCAATCGCCGTCACCATCGGTATCAGCACGCGTTTCATCGGCGGGGAAACCTCCTTCCGCAGCCTGTCGGTGCCGCTTCGGCCCCGGCGGGATTATTGACGTTCCCGATAGAGCAGATCGTTTTCCACCGGGGTGTAAAACAGCCGGCGGATAGTCTGTGGGTCGCTTGTCTGCCCGAGTATCCACATCAGCTTGGCCGCCACACATTCGGTGGTCATGTCATAGGCTTCGAGCAAATGGAAACGGCTTTTGAGCTTTTGCCCCACGCGGTAAATATTCATCTCGCTGCCCTCGTTGGGTACCTGTGTGGTCATGACGATGGTGCGGCCCCGGCCCAGCCACTTTTCAATGACTTCGTAATAGTGGCTGTGGGGCAGGGAGGGGATGCCGCCCACGCCGAAGCTTTCGATAATCACCGCATCGTTGCGGGTGAGCAGGAAATCCAGCACCTCCGAGCCCATGCCCGGGATGAGCTTGAGGGCGGCGACCTTTGTATCCAGCCGGTCGGAAAAAACGGGTGCCGCCGCTTTGGGCGGGGTGATATAGCGCAGGATGCGGTCATTCTGGATCGCGGCCAGATAAGGGTAGTTTACGCTGGAAAACGCGTGGAAGCTTTTCGAGCGGGTCTTGCGCGCCCGGGTGCCGAGAATGGCCACGTTGTCGAAAAGAATCTGCACCCCGCTGGCCTCGTCGGAGGAGGCGTACAGGAAGCTCGCATAGAGATTGGTCTTGGAATCGGTGACATCCAGGTTGATGGGCTTCTGCGCGCCGGTCAGCACCACGGGCTTGGGCGAGTGGCGGATCAGATAAGAAAGCGCGGCGGCCGTGTAGGCCATGGTGTCGGTGCCGTGGCATATGACGAAACCGTCGTATCGGTCATAGGCCTCCCGGATGGCACGGGCCATCTGCAGCCAGTGCTCCGGGCAGATATCCGTGCTGTCCAGATTGCACAGCTGCACCGTGTCCACTTCGCATATCCGGCGGATGCCAGGCACATAGCGCAAAAGCTCGGCGGAGGTCATCGTCGGCGTCAGGCCCGCTTCGGTCTGCACGGAAGCGATGGTGCCGCCCGTGGCCAGCATCAAAATTTTTTTCATCGGTGTGTAGCCGCCTTTTTCAGTGGAAATTCGCACTCCCGCCGCGGCGGGGGAACCGTCTTCCATTATATACTGCCTGCGCCCGCGAGGCAATCCGGGCGGGTGCCGCCGAATCATAAAAATGTGCCCTGCGATACCTCCGTAAGGCCTTTGCGGGCATTCCACCTGTATGGCGACTGCCCCGATCGACTCCAAAAACGACACGCCTTCGGCAGTTTTTCACGTCCGTTTGACCGTGGGACTGCATATTTGGCGCCGGGCGGGTCCCTTCGGAAAAGCCCAGGTAAAATTTTAGTAAAATTATCATTCGGACTGTGGAAATCCGGGATGACATATGGTATCCTGTTAGCGAAGGGGGGATTGCGGATGGCGACGATCAAAGATATTGCCCGGCTGGCCAATGTGTCGCTGGCTACGGTTTCGCGCGTGGTTAATCTGGATGATACCATGGCCGTCAGTCCGGAAACCCGCCGTTCGATTTTGGAAATCGCCCACCGGCTCGGTTATGTGCCGCCCAAACGGCGCAAGGCGAAAGGGCCTCAGACCGTCACCATCGGCGTGGCGGATTGGAAAATTATCCGGGAAGAGTGGCACAATTACCGCATTTCCACCCTGACCAGCATGGCTCAGACCATAGACCCGGGCCTGGATGTGCAGTTTATACGGCTGGCGCCGCAGGACGCGCGCAGGGTGGACGGCATCATCGCCTTCGGCTCTTTCACACGGGAAGAGATCGACCGGCTCCGCACGCTGTCGTTCCATCTGGTGTTCGTCAACGCGGAGCAGGACAATTACGACCACGACCAGATTGCCATTGATTTCGGGCTGGGCATGCGCCAGATGGCTGAGTATCTGGTGCGGGAAAAACATTTCACCTCCATCGGCTATATCGGGGGCGTCTATCAGGGACCCGGGCTGCGTATCGGCTATCACCGGCTGGCTCAGTTTGAGCGGTGTCTGCGCGACTGCGGAGCTTTCCGCTCCGATCTGGTGCGGCTGGGCGGGATGACGGAGGCAAGCGGCTATGAAATTCTCCACGGTATGATCCGGGACGGCTCTCTGCCCGAAGCTGTGCTGCTGGGCAATGATGCGGTGGCAGAGGGTGCTCTGCGTGCCGCGGAAGAGGACGGGCTGAGCATTCCGGAGGATCTGTCGGTGGTCATATATAACGACATCGAGACCCTCAAACCAAGGCATCCCAATTACACCACCATCAAGATGTACCCCGACTTTGTCTGGCAGACCGCCATTGAGCTGTTGCTGGAACGCATCCTTGGCCGACGTACCCAGACCATGAAGATCATCATCCCCACGCGGCTGACACTGGGGGCAAGCACCTGAGTGTCAGCCCGTTTTGCTGCCCGGACACAGGAGACGTCGCATGTCGGAACCCATCCGTTTTTTGCAGCTGTCGGATATGCACCTGATTTTTCAGGCCCCGGAGTCGGACAGGCTGGGCACGCTCCTGGCTCGCACCTTCCGCCCGCTGGAGGTCGTGCGCCGGCTGCTGCGTGCCGAGCGGAGCTGGCGGCCCGATTTTCTGCTGCTCACGGGCGATTTGGCCGACCGCGGCGGCGACACGGAATACGCCGCCCTGCGCCGGGCTCTTGCGGAAGAAATGCCCGGGGTACCATGGGTGGCGCTGCCCGGCAATCACGACGACCGGGCGGCTTTCCGCCGCAGCTTTCTGCGGGTGCCGCCGCAGGAGCCTCTCGACCGGGTCTGCAATTTCGGCGGGCTGCGGGTGGTGACGCTGGATACCGGCGTCGACGGGGTCATTTCCTCCGGTCAGGTGGAATGGCTGGTGCGGCAGCTTGCCGCCGATGCGCCGCGGGGGACGGTACTGGCCCTCCACCATCCCCTTTATGCCCAGAGCCCCATGCCACCGGCCCGCTATCCGCCGGAATTTGCCCGGCTGATCGCCGGGAGTCGTCTTGCCGGCATTTTCTGCGGCCACACCCATGAGAATTATTTCGGTTCGTTCGAGGGGGTCCCCTATGTGACGGCCGACGCCTGCTCTTTTGCCGTCGAGGAAGAGGACGGCCGGCTGTTCGCCCGCCTGTGCGCCGGTTATCTGCGCGCGCAAATCGGCGGTTCCGGGTTGAGTGTGCAAATGAAACGGGCCGCGCCGGACGGCGTACCCAACGCCCGTTTTCCTATATAGATGCCCGCATCCAACGTCGACAACTGTGATCAGAGGAAAAGAGGAGTCAGTCATGTCGAAAAAGGAATTGTTCAAACGCTGTGCGCTGTGCCTGATGGCTGGAGCCATCGCCCTCGGCGCCGCCGCCTGCTCGGGGAAAGGCACCGCGGCCGACGACAGCGCGCCCACCGCGTCCCACCCCAAAACCATCGACAAGCTCAACGTCTATTTCGTGCCGTCGAAGGACCCCGCTCAGATCGTCACGGCGACCGAGCCGCTGAAAAACCTGCTCAAGACGGAACTCGCCAAGGAATACTACAACGTGAACACCGTCAATATCACTGTCGGCACCACCTATGAGGCCGTGGGCGAAGCGCTTTCCGCCGGCACCGCCGACGTGGGCTTCATCCCGGGCGGCACCTACGTAATGTATTCCGATTCCGCCGACGTGATCCTGACCGCCACCCGCGCGGGGCTCGACAAGAATTCCGACAACGCCAAGGATTGGAACAACGGCCAGCCCACCCAGAATACCACCGACCAGGTTTCTTTCTATCGGGCGCTCATCATCGCCGGCCCGTCGGCCAAGGGCAAGGCGCTGGGTGCGAAAGTCAACGCCGGCCAGAAGCTCACTTTTGACGACATCAATTCCGCCAACTGGGCGGTCATGTCGTCGTCCTCCTCCGCCGGGTATATCTATCCGACGCTGTGGCTTGACAACAACTACAAAAAGACCATCACCGGCCTTTCCCATGTGGTGCAGGCCGACTCCTACGGCAGCGCTTTCGCCCGTCTGGCTTCCGGTCAGGTGGATGTGCTGTGCACCTACGCCGACGCGCGGCTCGACTATGCTAAGCAGTGGACCAGCACTTTCGGCCGCACCGCCTCCATCTGGGATGAGACCAACGTCATCGGCGTCACCTCGCCCATTTACAACGACACCATCAGTGTCAGCAAAACTTCCAAAATCATGACAAGTCCCTTCAAAAAGGCGCTCCAGACCGCTTTCATCAACATCGGCAACAGCACCGAGGGCAAAGCCGTCATCGCTGTGTACAGCCATCAGGGCTACAAAGTGGCGAAGTCTTCCGACTATGACAACGAACGGCAGGCGCAGAAGCTGCTCCGCCAGATGACCTCCAGCTCCGCCGCCTCCAAGTAATTTGGGTGCCGCAGGCTGCCGGTCCGGTTTTCACGCCGTGTGGTTTCCGCA
>JAEWAE010000047.1 GCA_023391835.1 Bacillota bacterium | reverse complement strand
CCCCCCCGCGCGCCGTTTGCACTTGCGAAAGGGTCACGCGATGCGGTTGCGATACTCGGCCGCGGTGAGACCCGCTTCTTTCTTAAAAATACGGGAGAAATGGCACGTGTCGGAAAAACCCACCGTCTCGCCGACGCGCGCGATGCTCAGTGCCGGGTCCTGCAGCAGTTCCTTGGCCGCACGGATGCGCATTCCGTTGACGATGTCGGAAAAATTCTTGCCGCAGTAACGGTTGAGCAGCTTGCTCAGATGCCACTGGCTGACATAGACTTTTTCCGCCGTTTCCACCAGTGTGAGCTTCTCGGCGTAATGCTCCCCGATGTATTTCAGTGTGTTGCGCACGATAAAATTGGAACATTCGTCACCGGCGGTCTCCGGCTCCTCGGGCCGCACACGGCGCAGGTTGGCCGTCATGGCAGTGATGGCCTCCCGCAACTCGTCCATCTTGGAAGGCTTGAGAAGATACCGCGTGACGCCCAGCTCGATGGCCCGCCGGGCGTAGTCGAAATTGCGGATGCCGGTGAGCACGGTGATCTGCATGTCGGGAAATTCCGATTTAAGCCCCGCCAGCATATTCAGACCGTCCGCGTTGGGCATGCGGATGTCGGTGAACAATATGTCGGGCCGGTGCTCGCGGATGGCACGGGCACCCGACACCCCGTCGAGAGCTTCCGCGACGACGGCACAGCCGAAGCTTTCCCACGGGACGGCCTTTTTCAGTCCCTCCAGGATGAACTGCTCGTCGTCGATGATCATGACCTTATACATCGCGGCCACCTCCCACAGCGAAATGCCGGCCCGTGAGCGGCAAGGCCTAGCCCTTTATCGCACCGGCAGTGAGTCCCTTGATGATATTATTCTGCAAAAAGACATACACCGCCAGCACCGGCACGACCACCAGCGTCACGGAGGCCGCCATCAGGCCGTAATCCGTGCCATACTGGGAGCTGATCTCATTGAGCAGCCGGGTGATGGTGTAGGTTTCTTTATACCGCAAAAAGAAAAGCTGGGTGAACAGATCGTTGTAGGACCATAAAAAGGCGAATATCGCCACCGTGGCGAAAGCCGGCCGCAGCAGCGGCACCACAATGCGGAAAAAGACCCCGTAAATGCGGCAGCCCTCCAAATAGGCGGATTCTTCCATATCCACCGGCAGGCTCTGGATGTTGGCGATGAGGATGACGACGGCAAACGACAGGTTGCCCGCGATCTGCGGCAGGATGACACCCAGCGAGTTATTGACCAGATTCATCCCGCGGATGATGCCGTACACCGGGATGATGGTGGAAAATGCGGGGAACATCAGACTCGCATAGACAAGTGCGCGCAGTGTGCCCCGCCCGCGGAAACGATAGCGGGCCAGCCCGTAGGCGGCCAGCCCCCCCAGCACCAGCACAGCCAGCATGACGGTGCCTGATATGACGAAGCTGTTGACGTAAGCCCACCCGATGCTCATTTTTTGGAACGCCGTATGATAATTGGCCATGGTGGGGTGGGCGGGGATGGAAAAGGAGTCGCGCAGGATCTCGTCCTTGGGCCGGAAGGAATTGAGCACGACCCACACGAACGGATAGACGGTGGTGACGGCCCATAGCGTCAGCACCAGATAGACGGCGGCCAGGCCGGGCCGCCGGCGGCGCCGTGGCAGAGCACGGGTGTTCCCCCACGCGTGATCGATGGTAGCCATAAACAGTATACTCCTTTCTCCCCGTTTTTTCCTGTCGGAAAAGCGGAAAGGCCGGGCGGCCGGCGTCAGTAATCCCGGGGCTTGAAAACGGCGTTTGCAATTTGCGAAAGCGCCACGCCCAGCACCACGATGAGCACGGAAATGGCCGAGCCGTAGCCGACCGTCTGCATTTCAAAGGTCTGCTGATACATATAGGTGCCCAGCAGATAGGTGGAATTGAACGGGATGCCGGCGGGGAACATCGTCCACGGCAGGTCGAATACCTTCAGCGCCCCGGTGATGGAAAGGATCAGGCACGTGACCAGCACATTATAGATCATCGGCAGCGTCACATACCGCAGCTTTTTGAGGCCCGTGGCGCCGTCGAGAGCGGCCGACTCGAAGATGTCCTCCGGGATGCCGCCGATGCCCGCCAGGATGATGACAAAATAGAAGCCCACATATTGCCACAGCACGGGGATGCACATGGTGACGAAGGCATAATTCTGCCCCTTGAAATTCACCGGCCGTTGCCCCAGCGCCGCAAGAATCTGATTAAACATGCCGCCCGTACTGCCGTCGGTGTAAAGCAGCATCAGGTCGAACAGCAGCCCGAGGGCCGTGGCGGAAATCACGATGGGAAAAAAGTAGACCGTGCGGAAAAAGCCGGCGCCTTTGCGGATGGAATCCACCAGCAGCGCCAGAATCAGTGCGATGCCCACCTGAAAGATCACGGTGAGCGCCATAAGGATGAGCGTGTTGAGCAGCGAGGTGCGGATGAGCGGGTCGGCGGCAAGCTGGCGGTAATTGGCCAGCCCCACCAGACGGCTGGGCCGCGCGCCCAGCGCCGTGATGCGGCAGAAGCTGTTATAGATATTGAAAAGAAACGGATAGAACAGAAACACGGTCATGCACGCGAACGCCGGTATCAAAAAGACAAGCAGCGGCGCTTTGCGCTTAAAAAGCATGGAATTCACTGTGTCTCACTCCCACAGTATGATGGGACGCCGGCCCGTACAAAAAAGGCGGGGGAACGGATTCCGCTCCCCCGCTCTGCCGTACGTTCCGTTTGGGCCGCGGTCGTCCGGGGGACGGCGGGTCAGTTGGATGTATTCAGCGCGATGGCCGTCTTGAGTGCCTGGTCGGCGGTCGTCTTGCCGGCGGCCACGCTGGCCATGCTGTTGACCAGGCTAGTGTAGCACGCCTGACTCAGGCGGGAATCGGTAGCGTCGTCCACGTTTTTGGCGGCGGAAGCCATCGAGATGCCGGCCTTGGCCAGAGTGGAAAGATCGGAGCCCGCCTGCACGGAGGCAGCGGGGCTGCCGCCGGCCGCATTAACAAAGGCGGAGATGGAGTCGTTGGAGGTCATCAGCTCCACAAATTTAACGGCGGCGGCGCGCTTGGAAGGGTCATCCCAGGCTTTTTTCGAAATATAGAAGCCGGAAGAAAAGCCCGAAATGATGTCGGAGGGGTCCTTTTTGGAATCGGTATAGGCCGGAAACGGCACGACGGTGGTGTTGGCGGTGTCTTTGACCGAGCCGACGAACCACGAGCCGTCCAGCCGCATGGCGGCCTTTTTGTCAATGAAAAGCTGCTGGATCTCCGTGTCTTTGGAAGACGCGGTGTTGGAGGGAAAAGCGCCCATGTCGCCGAAGGTTTTGAAAAGACTCAGCCCCTTCGACCAGCTGGCCGGGATCTTGCTCGCGTCGGTGCCGGGGTTGACATGGTGGTCGTCGACGCCGCCCGCGGCCAGAATGAAGTGCTCGATGAAGTAGTGGGGCACGTCCGCCAGCGAAGCGGCGAAGGGCACGATGCCATTTGCCTTGAAGGTGGTGATGGCCTTGGTCAGATTATCCCATGTGGTGGGTAGCTGCAGGCCGTACTTGTCGAACAGATCCTTGTTGCAGAATATACCTTCCCAGTAGCCGCGCACCGGCACGGCGTAGGTCTTGCCGTCGCCGGCCTTCATCTGGGTAAGGGCCCCCGACGTGATATTCTTGGCATAATCCGGGTAGGTCTTCTGAATGGTTGCCAGATCCACCACCTGGCCGGAAGACACGATTTTCGCGGCGTCGGAACCTGTGAAAAAGAAGGTCACATCCGCTTCGCTGCCGCTGTTGAAATCGTTGACCACCTGGGCCTTCCAGGTCTGGTCGGATGTGGCGGAAGCATCCTTCACCGTGACATTGGTGTTTTCGCTCATGAATTTGACGATGTTCTGACTGTAAACGGCCGCGCTCGGGTCGGTGCCGCCGAACATGCTCACCGTGCGCAGGGTGATGCGGGCTTTGGCGGAGCCGCCGGTCTTGGACGACGTGCCTGAGCAGCCGCTCAGCAGCCCCAGGCCGACTGCCGCGGCCAGCAGGACGGAAACCACTCTTTTCATCTCTACGGTGCCTCCTCTCAATTCTGTATTATGCGATTCATAATACAGTTCTTATTTTAAAGTGGGGGGCGCCCCTCGACAAGATTCAAACTTGGCGTTCCTTGCCAAAAATTGCGCAATTATGGTAAAGTGCATAATAAAGTGAAAACGGCACCGCATAAGCTGCACATTTTGCATAACAAACAGGCAAAGCTTGGCCCCCGTCAGCTTAACGACAAATGAATGGTCACGTCGCGGATCTCAATTTCCGTCCGGGCTCCGCCGTCCGATTCCCGTGTGAAGCGCAGCGCCGCGCCGTCGCCGTAAATCAGGTGCAGCCGCTCATGAATATTCGACAGGCCCAGCCGGCCGCCGGGCGCGGAGCCCTCGCGCAGCAGCCGCTCCACCCGGGCCATGTCGTCGTCGGTCACCTGTTTGCCGTTATTGCGCACGGCGATGCGCAGCCCGCATTCCCCCTGCCGCGACACGGTGAACCACAGCGAGGCCCGCTCCACCGGCTCGAGGCCGTGGACGACGGCGTTTTCGAGCAGCGGCTGCAAAATGAGCCGCGGCACCATCCAGTCGAGGGTGGCCTCGTCGATGTGCTTGTGAATCTCCAGTCGGCTGCCGAAGCGCATGGACATGATGTAAAGATAGGCGTCGGCATGCGCAAGCTCCGCCCGCAGGGGGATGAGCATTTCACGGCTGCGGTTCATGCCGGCCTCCAGGATGGTGGACAGCGACTCGATCATGCGCGAGAGCTCCTCGTCCCCCCGCAGGCGGGAACGCCAGTTCATCATTTCCAGCGTGTTGTTGAGAAAATGGGGGTTTATCTGAGATTCCAGCGCCATGATGCGCGAGTTGCGGGAGGCCGTCTGTTCCGCGACGATGCGGTCGATCAGCGACTGGATCTGGGCCGACATGGCGTTGAAGGCCGACGCGATGTGGCCGATCTCATCCCCGCGCACCGGCTGTACCTGGGTGCCGAGCCGGCCCGCCTCCACAGCCTGGGTAGCGTGCACCAGTTCCGCTACCGGCCGGGTGACGCGCCGGTCGAAAAACAGCAGCACCAGCGCCAGCAGCGGCAGCAGCGCCAGCATCAGCAGGATGAGGATGAGAGGCAGGCTTCGGTAGCTTTTGAAAATGCGGCTTTTGTCGACGGCGACTTTGTAACCGAGGGTGAAATCGCCGGTGTCCGGCTCCAGCTTGCCGTAAAAATCGATGCTGCGTCCGTTTTCCACGATCACGGTGGTGCCGGGTGTGAGCTTATTTAGCCGCCTGTCATCCGGCTGGACCTTGCCCACCCACCCGGCCTTGCCGCTGAGAGAAAGCATCGCCTGCCCGTTCCACAGGCTGTTGGTGGTGAAATCGCGGAACACTGCCGACGGGTCGAGCTGGAGCACCAGCACAGCATAGGGTTTGAAGGTGTCTTTATCCAAAAGGTTGCGCACCACGAAGATGCGGCTGCCCTGCACCACGAAATCCGTGCGGTTGCCCAGGTCGCGGGCCAGCGTCTGCACCGCTTCGCGGGCGTGCTCCCGGTAATAGCTGTAATTGGCGGGCCCGTCCCGGCTGACATAATAGACGTCGTCGGTCTGGCTCCACAGGAAAAGACAGGCGTAGGAAAAATCCTGGTCGAAATAGTACTTATCCGACAGATAGGCCGTGACCCCGCGGTTGAGCTCGACACCGTCGCCGTCGGAGCGATAGGTCTGATAGGATTTCCATATATTGAGCTCATAGGAAGCGTCGCGGGAGCGGGCAAATGTCTCCTGAAGCTCCCGCATGCCGATTTCACCCGCGTAATCCGCCGTGTAGCGCACCGTCTCGCGGATGCGGCTGTTGATAGAGCCGAAAAGCGTGACCAGGCTGTATCCGCCCACTACGACCATAGGGGTCACCCAGCAGAGGATGACCAGCAGAAACAGCGTGAATTTCAGTGAGGTCACCCGGGGCCGCAGCCGTGTCACGGCCCGGCAGACCGCGGTTTTCACTCCGGCCCGTGGGCCGGCATGCCTGCGCAAACGCCCCATCTTGCCCCTCCGGTTCCCCGTCGCACGCAAACCACTTTTCCTCTAATTGTAGCCTGCCGGGGTCGCAAGTCAATGCCTTTTTCCGGTTTTCGTTTTTCTTGACGGGGGAACAGCGTTGGGTTATACCGGGGCGATTGCCGGCAGGTTTTCCCCTCTATATCCGATTTATCAGAGCCGGCACCTCAATATCCGCATCTGACCATAAAAATCCTCCCGGCCATGGGGCCGGGAGGATTTTTGCGGCGATCTATCCTGTGATTCCACAAGCGGACGCAACCGAGCACATGCACATGCCCGCCGTTTGGCGGCACGTATTATCGGTGCAGTGGGATGCTGGGAAGCGACGTCAGATCGTAAAAGAAACTGGAATCGCGGAATTCCTTGTAGCGATCGTAATCCGTCGGATAGTAAAATGTGCGCGTGTGCGAAACCTTTTTGACCTGCGGGATAAGAAGTTTCCAGATGCTGTTGATGCCCATAATGAGGACCTCCTTTGGGTGAAGGGCCTTTATCTTTTCTGCACTTCTATTATATGACGAAATTTTTAAAATGCAAGATGTAATTCAAAAAATATTGTATTTTTCGAAATATTCGTGATTTGAGCCCAATATGGCGCATAACTTGCGCCATTGATGTGCTAGCAACCCAAAGTAACAAAGCATCCCGACACCGTATCGCAGGTCAGCGGTGGGGTGCCAAAAGCCCCCGGGCGGCTGCTCACTTATGGAGTAACCGACCGGGGCTTGGACGTGAAAACCGGGGCGTCAGCCCTCGCTGACGCGCTGCTCCTGCCGGCGGCTGATGAGCCAGGCTATGCCTGTGCAGACCAGCGCCAGAATGAGCAGATGCAGAGACGCCAGCGGCAGGCTGGAAGTGCGCCCTACGGCGAAAAAGGCGCTGGCCGCCCAGCGCGCTTGGGCGGGGAACAGAGACACCACGATCCCGGGCACGACGCCGCAGAGCATGCCGAAGCCTACCCAGAACACGATGGTGAATCGTTTGCCGAAACGGTACTGCAGCGTACCATAGACAAGCCCCAGACCCGCTAGGGCCAGTAAAGCCGCGAAATAGAAAAACAGCCAGAGCAGGATGCCGGCGCCCGTTTCCGCCACGCCGGGGTAGATAAGCGTCAGGAACTGCATCGATTTAAAATGCAGCATTCCGTTCAGCCAGGGGTTGAAAAGATCGCTGATCACCGACAGCACCGCCAGCCCTGCGGCCAGCACGGCGGCGTTGAGCACACCGGCGGCGAAAATGGCCCGCCGGGTGTTGCTGAAAAGCAGCAGACTGTTGCTTAGCCCGCCGTACGGGAAAGCCACGGCGGCAAAGATAAAAAACACCGCCACGGTGAAAAAGTAATAGTTATAATAGTTGCCGTCCATTCCACGCCGGGCAGTCAGTTCCATCACGAGAAAAAGTATGAAAAACAACGCGTAAAAGCCGATGCAGATGGCCACCATGCGTGCGGAACGGTGGAGCTCGAAGCGCAGGCATTTCAATGTGCGTTCCATAATCAGGGCCTCCCCCTTGTGCGTTCGGATACGAAAACGGGCACACGCGCGGTCAGCGCGCCGGTTCCCCGCCCGATACGGCATGCTCGGTCAGATAGATAAACATTTTTTGGATAGGCACCGGGCTGAGCTGCAGGCCCGCTGCCGCGATAGCCTGCGTCTGCCCCTCATCCAGCGCACCGTAGATGGCCGCGATGCGCACACCGGCCACCGTATCCCGGTGCACCACATGCAGCCCGCTCACAGCGCGTTCCACATCCTCCGGCCGGCCGGTCACGTAATGGGAATTTTCCCGCATGGTCTCGGTGGGGGTCTGCTCGATCAGCCGCCCGTCGCGGATGATGACGGCCTCGTCGAAAAGGTCGGCGCTTTCCTCCACCATGTGGGTGGAAAGAATGTAGGTGCGCGGGTGGCGGGCAAAATCGTCCACCATCACCCGATAAAATTCCTCCCGCACGGCGGCGTCCAGCCCCAGCACCGGCTCGTCGAAAATGGTGATGGGCGCGCGAGAGGCGAGCCCGATGACGATGCGCAGGATCGACTCATACCCGCGGGAAAGCGCCTGGTAGCTTTTGCCCGTGTCCAGCTCGAAACGCCGGCACAGCTCCTGCGCAAAGGGGCGGTCGAAATTTTCAAAGAAGCCCGCGCCCGCGGCCAATAAACGCTTCACCTTCATATGGCGGCTAAACAGGTTTTTTTCCGCCATATAGCAGATGCGGGGCAGTACGCGGGCGTTTTCCCACACCGGCTCCCCGAAGGCGCTCACCGTGCCGTCGCTTGCGTGGGCGCGGGCGGTCATGATGTTGAGCAGCGTGGTCTTGCCCGCGCCGTTGCGCCCCAGCAGGCCGTAAATGCGGCCCGCCTCAAAGTCGGCCGAAAAATCGTCCAGCGCCGTGGTCCGGCCGTAGCGTTTGACAAGATGCCGGGCCTCCAAAACAGTCTGTGCCATGTGAAATCCCAACCTTTCCGGTCGTTGTACGGCAAAATAAGGGGCCCGCTCAGGCCCGCGGCTTTTCCCGGCGGATCATTTCGGTCAGCTCGTCGCGTGTGATCCCCAGGCGGCCGGCCTCATCCAAAAGCTTCTGTATATAGTTCTCGTAAAAGACTGCCCGCCTTTTCTGCCGGATGCGGGCCGTGGCTCCCTGCGCCACAAACATGCCGATCCCCCTCTTCTTATAGACGGTGCCTTCTTCCACCAGCAGATTGACCCCCTTGGCCGCCGTGGCGGGATTGATCTGGAAAAGCACGGCCATCTCGGTGGTGGAGGGGAGCTGCTGTTCCTCCCCGATGGTGCCGCGGAGAATATCCTCCTCGATGTTTTCCGCGATCTGCAGATAGATGGAGCGGCCGTCGCTGAACTGGAGTTTCATCCGCCGTTCACCTCACTAGTTAACTAGTTAATCACTTGTGTAATTAACTATATAACGGAAGTGACCGAATGTCAAGCGCAAATGCGAAAAAAGTGGGCGTTTCCAATGCTTCCGGATACGGTTGAGATACTCCGGCGGCCAATATTGTGACCATGCCCGGCAGGCCAGGGCCCAATGTGCAAAATAATACACGAAAAGAGCAAGAAAACGGGACGCGTTTGATATATACTATATAAATAGAAGACCGTGGATTTCCGAGTCGGATGATCGGTACATGGGCTGGGCATAACGGCGTGCCGTATCCCGGCGGGAGGGTGGAGACGGTGAAACGGTGCCATATCATTCTCATCTGCCTGCTGGCCGCTCTGACGGCCCTGACAGGGTGCGGGGGCGACGCCTCGGGGCGGACGGTTTCCGCCCGCAGGGAGACATCCGTCACGCTCACCTTTATCAGCAGCTGGGGCGGCAACGACCCCAACGCCGACACCATCCAGCAGATCATCGACAAATTTACCGCCGAAAATCCGGGCATCCACGTTTCCAACCAGTCGGTTTTCGGTGACGATTTCCTGACCTATCTCAAGACGGCGTTTGTCTCGGGCAGCGACCCGGATGTGTTCGGCCTGTGGCCGGGGTCGGACATCAACAGTCTGGTCAAAGCCGGCAAGGTGGCGGATCTGACCGACATGATCCACGGCGACAGCGGCTTCCAGAGCAGCTTCAGGTCGGATATGTGGCAGTATGTCACCCAGAACGGCCGCATTTACGGCGTGCCGGTGGAAATCATTTTCGAGGGGCTTTTCATCAACCGGGATCTTTTCGACAAATACGGCGCGACGGTGCCCCAGACCTTCGCCCAACTGCTCGACGCGGTGCGGGTGTTCCGTAAAAACGGCGTCATCCCCATCGCCTATAACAACACCGCGGAGGGGACCTATATCTATCAGAATATCGCGGCGAGCATCGGGGGCAAAAGTGCCGTTGAGAATCCATTTGCCTCCGGCTCGGTCAACCGGTGCTATATCGAGGCCATGGAGGATATGCGCCAGCTTTACGAGCTGGGCGCTTTTCCGTCCGATTTTACCCAGATCGACAGCAACGAGCGCAACAGCCTTTTTAAAAACAAAAAGGCCGCGATGATCGTACAGGGCTCATGGTTTACCGCCGACGTGGCGGCGGATCCCGGCGTCGAATTCGTACGCTTCCCCAACTGCGGCGGCTCATCCGCTCCCACCCGCATCATTTACGGACTGGGCAACGGCGTATTCCATATCAGCGAAAAGGCCTGGGCGGACCCTGTCAAGTCCAAGGCCGCAGTCAAGCTGCTCAAATACATCGCCTCCCGGCAGTCGGCCGCGCTGCTGGCGGGCCAGACGGGCATGCTCAGCAACGTCGACATCGGTGCCGACACCTCATATAACCGTCTGACGGTGGGCGGGCTGCAGCTCATCCGCAACTCCGCTGAGCTCATCGGCCCGCCCGACAGCTACATTTCCCGCCCCGCCTGGCAAAACGTCATCGTCAACGAATTCCCCCTCGTGCTGGAGGGGACCAGACAGCCCGAAAGCATCTGGAGCGACGCGGCCCGGGCGGGAGCTTCCGAAAACTGAATGGCAGGATGGCAAATGAAACATTTCGCAAACGGATGGCGCCGGCTGGCCGGGGCATGCCGGGGGCTCCTGCGGCGGGCGCTGCGGATTTACCGCAACGTGCCGATCCGCATCAAATTTCTGGCGGTGCTCAACACGATCCTCATCGTGCCGCTGATGGTCATCGGCTATGTCAGCTACAAAAGCAGTGAGCAGGTGATCCGCAACAATTCCATCCGCTATTCGCAGGATATCCTCAAAATGATCGAGCTGCGGCTAAGTGACAACATTCTCAACCTCAACATGATTTCCCAGAACGCCATGATCGACGAACGCATTTACGACCCCATCGACGCAGCCGCTTCCGGCCGGACACCCTGCTATGAGGAGGCGCAGGATATGGGCGCCTATCTGCGCAACATCATTCTAAACGTCAACGAGATCCAGTCGGTCTGCATCGTGTCGAACGGCGGGGATTACATATCGGCCGACAACAACAAAACTAAAATCAGCATCAAATCCATCGTGCCGCCGGCGAGCGACGTGCTTGACGACATCCGCCGCCAGGCGGAAACCGGCGGGGGCGCGCCGGTGTGGGTCATCCAGCCCCAGAACAAGGCGCCCGCCCATATTCTTTACGCCCGCACCCTCTACGACCGGGATACTTACAAGGAAATCGGCCTGATGGTCATCCTGCTCAATTCCGACTATTTCAACAGCGTCTTTCAGAATGTGGAAAGCGGCAACATGCAAAATATCGCCGTGCTTTCCGGCAGCGGCAGCGCCAGCCAGGTCATTCTGAGCCGGGATGCATCGCCCAAGGCCCAGCTGCCCGCCGACGATCTGCGCCGGGTCGCCGACAACGGCTGGTTTATCGACGGCCGTCGGCAGGTGCTGGTTACCTACACCCAGATGAGCAGCCCGGCGTGGAAGGTGTTATCCTATGTGTCTCTCGGGAGTCTTTACCGGGATATTCGCGACTTGCGCAACAAGATCCTTTTTTCCTGCCTGATCACCATCCTCGCCATTTCACTGGTCGGCTCGCTGATGTCCTACGACTTTATCAGCGCCATCAACAAGCTTGTCACGGGCATGAAAAAAGTGCAGCAGGGGGAAGAGAACGTCTCAATCAACCTCGACCGGCGCGATGAGATCGGCTATATGGGCGAAACTTTTAACAATATGGTGTCGGAAATATCCATGCTGGAAAAATGGGTTTACCGCGAGCAGCTGACCCGCAAAGAGGCCGAGATCAAATCGCTGCAGTCCCAGATCAACCCGCATTTTCTCTTTAACACGTTGGAATCCATCAACTGGATGGCCCAGCTGGAAAACGCGCCCGACATCAGTGAGACGGTGACGGCTCTTGCCACGCTGATGGAAGCGAATATTTCGCGGGACGATAAATTCATCCCTTTGCGGCAGGAGCTGGATTATATCGACAATTACATGCTGATCCTGAAAAAACGGTTTGAGGACCGGCTTGAGCTGATCGAGCGCATCGACGAGGGCAGCCTAGACATCGAGATCCCGCGGCTGCTCATCCAGCCGGTGGTGGAAAACGCGGTGTATCACGGCGTAGGCAACACGCGGGGCAAGGGGATCATCCGCCTGGTGACCCACACGCAGGGCGGGGAGCTGACCGTCACCGTGGAAGATAACGGCGCCGGCATCGAGCCGGAGCGTTTGACCGAGCTCAACCGCCGCATGCAGGTGGACGATCAAACATATTTTGAAAATCTGGCGAATCGGCACGGAGGGGGCATCGGCCTGGAAAACGTCAACCGGCGCATCCGTCTGTTTTATGGCTCGGAGTATGGCATCCGCATCGAGAGTGTGCTGGGGGAATATACACGGGTGATCCTGCGCATCCCGGTCGCGGCCGCCTAAAGGCGGAGAACGCAGCCGTCCAGGGGAGGGAAAAAATATGTTTCAGGTGGTCATTATCGACGATGAACCGATTATTCGCAAGGGCATCCGGAATGTAATCCACTGGCAGGAATTTGGCTGCGAGGTCGGCGGCGAGGCCGACGACGGGCAGAGCGGCCGGGAGCTGATCGAGAAGATCCATCCCGACATCATCATCACCGACATCAAGATGCCCGAAGTCGACGGGCTGATGATGATCGGCCGCGTGCGCGAAATCGTGCCCGACAGCAAGATCATCATCCTCACCGGCTACCGCAATTTCGATTACGCCCGCACGGCCGTCAAGCTGGGGGCGTTCGATTATCTGATGAAGCCCACGAAAATCGACGAGCTGAGCGCCGTTATCCGCCGCGCGGTGGAAGAACTGCGCTCCAAAACTGCGCGGCGTGACGAGCTCGGCCGGCTGCGGGAGCAGTATGAAAAAAGCAAGCCCCTCGTCCGGGAACGGCTGCTGTACAATTTGCTGTACGGCTTTTATTCCAACGGGGAGGAGGCGGCCCGGGAAGCCGAGCGGCTGAACCTGCGCACCGACCGGTACGTGCTGGGGCTGGTGGAAAACGAGGCGCCCCGGTCGGATGCCGAGCCGGAAGGAAAAGACGAGGCCCACCTCTATCAGTTCGGCATCCTCAGCACATTGGAAGAAGCGCTGTCGGAGCGTTTCCGTGTGGCGGGCATCTCGCTGGGCAGCCGGCTTTCCGCCTTTTTGCTCGCGCCCCAGGGCGACGAGGAGCTTGACAACACCGTCATCAGCGAAAAATGCCTCTATCTGCAGCAGATGATCCATAACTGTTTCGGTTTTACGGTCTCCATCGCCGTGAGCAGCCAGGGCAGCGGCACGGGTGAGCTGCCGGGCAAGCTGCACGAGTGCCAGGAGGCGCTGGAGCATAAATTCTATCTGGGCAACAACTCCATCATCTTTTACCACGACCTCGACACGTTTTTCCAGTACAGCGACTGCACATTCCTGCTCGAGCGGCAAAAGCAGCTGCTCGACAACATCAAGGCAGGCAATGTCCACGCCATCGCGGAAAATACGGCCGCGATATTCGAGTGCATCAACGGCCTCACCGGCATCGGCAAGGATTACATCCGCAATTTTTATTTCAACACCATCACCATGATCCATTCGATGAAAATTTCACTGCCCATCGACACCCTGCGCAAACAGAACGACGGCCCGCTGGTCAGCCTTTACGGCCTGATCGAAAAATGCGACAGCGTGGCCGATCTCAACGGCCTGCTGGAGAATATCGCCATGTCGGTGGCCGACAAGGTGCGGGATTACAACGACAACAACATGAAGCTGCTCATGCGCAAAGCCGTGGATTACATCAACGCCCATTACAGCGAGGATGTGACGCTCAACCAGGTGGCCGAGCATATCTATGTCAGCTCCTTTTACATCAGCCGCATGTTTAAAAAGGAGTTGGGCATCAATTTTGTCGATTATCTCAACGAGCTGCGCATCAACAAGGCCAAGGAGCTGCTCTCGGACGCCCGGTATAAGACCTATGAGGTCGCCGAGGCGGTGGGAATTTCCAATGCCCACTATTTTTCCAAACTTTTTCGCAAATACGCGGGCATGACCGCGTCGGAATACCGGGAATCACTCTCGTCCTGAAAAAAGGTACAGCCCGAAACCGTTCTCCACTTGGATGGGGGCGGTTTTTTTATGCCCGCGCACAGACGCGTCTGTATATCGGGAATCCGTTCTCTGGTATAAAATCTTGCACGTTTTAGATATTTGCAATAAAGAATACCGGATGACAAGATTAATTATTTCACTTTTTGCACAAAAGCATTACGATGAGAGTGCCCCAGGCGGAAGGCACTCCGCAAAACAATTTGAAAGGAAGCGGTGCGATTTGATTATGGACCCCGTCCCCCTCACCCGGAAACCGGCCGGCCCGCTGCCGCAGCCCCGGTCGCACAGAAAAAACTCCCGGCATCGTTTCCGCCGGAATCTGCCCTTTTTCCTCATGCTCCTGCCGGGGCTGGCGGTGCTGCTCATTAACAACTATCTGCCCATGTTCGGCGTCGTGATCGCGTTCGAGAAGTTTCAATTCGGCGACAGTTTCCTGATGAGCTTTTTCCAGAGCAAATGGGTGGGCTTCGACAACTTCAAGTTTTTGTTCCAGTCGCCCGACATCGCCGTGGCCACCCGCAACACGCTGCTTTACAACCTGCTTTTTATCGTGCTGGATCTGGTGATCCCGGTCGCCATGGCCATCGTCCTGAGCGAGCTGACCAACCAGAGAGGGTCGAAATTTTTCCAGAGCGCGTCGTTTCTGCCCTACTTTATGTCCTGGATGATCGTCGAGTATCTGGCCTTTTCGGTCTTTTCCTCCGAGCAGGGGCTCGCCAACAATATTCTGGCGGCTCTGGGGATGCACAAGATCAACTGGTATTTCAAGCTATCCGCCTGGCCCTATATTCTGACGTTTTTCCAGCTGTGGAAGTATAACGGCTACAACATCGTGGTATTCTTAGCCACCATTTCCGGCATCAGCGCGGAATATTACGAGGCCGCGGCCATCGACGGCGCCACCAAGGGGCAACAGGTGCGCTACATTACACTGCCGATGCTCAAAACGGTCATGATCATCGTCACGCTGCTGGCCGTGGGGCGCATTTTCAATTCCGATTTCGGCCTTTTTTACAACGTGCCCATGCATATGGGCCAGCTTTACCCCGTGACGCAGACTATCGACACCTATGTGTATAACGCCATGATCACGCTCGGCAATTCCAGCATGACGGCGGCGGCCGGCCTCTATCAGGCGGTATGCGGATGCATCACTGTGTTTATCGCCAACCTAGTTGTGCGCCGCATCGACAAGGACCAGGCGCTTTTCTGAAAGGAGGATCCACATGCCGTCTATGGGTATGACCGCACACAAGAAATACCGCTTCAATCAGATATCGGTCGGCTCCAACGTGGTGCTCAACGCGATTTTTATTCTCAATACGGTGCTGTGTCTGGGGCCGTTGCTGCTGATCGTGATCGTGTCGCTTTCCGACAGCAACACCGTTTCCCGGTACGGATACAGCTTTTTCCCTCAAAAATGGAGTCTGTCCGCCTACGGGTTCATCCTCAAAAGCTCGCAGATGATTTTCCACGCCTACGGCATCAGCATCTTCGTCACCCTGCTGGGCACGGCCGCCAGCCTGCTCGTTACGGCGCTGTATGCCTATCCGCTTTCGCGTAAAAATTTCCCCTATCGCAATCTTTTCTCGTTTTTCGTCTTTTTCACGATGATTTTCGGCGGCGGCCTGGTGCCGTGGGTGATGGTCTACCGCCATCTTTTCAAAATTTACAACACCCTGTGGGTGATGATTTTCCCCTATCTCATTAACGCATGGTATGTCATCATCCTGCGCACCTTCATGTCGAGCACCATCCCCGAGGAAATCATCGAGTCGGCCCGCATCGACGGCTCGGGCGAATTCCGTACCTTTTTCACCATCGTGATGCCGCTGTGCAAGGCGGGGCTCGCCACCGTGGGGCTTTTCATCATGCTCAATTACTGGAACGACTGGTATCTGCCGCTGATTTTCATCAGTGACCGCAAACTTTACAATATCCAGTATTTCCTCTATCAGATCATGAGCAGCATCGAGTTCCTCAAGAGCGCGGCCGGCAACGGGGCCAACGCCATCAGAAATATCCCCACCGACACCGCCCGCATGGCAATCGCCGTCATGGCCATCGGGCCGATCATCTTCGCCTACCCCTTCTGTCAGCAGTATTTTGTCAAAGGGCTGACTATCGGGGCTGTCAAAGGGTAAGTCCGGGCAACCGGTTCACATTTACACCGTATAAAACCTGAAAGAGGAGGCACTATCATGTTCCGTGGGAAAAAGCTTCTCTGCGTAGCCACGGCCGCACTGATGGCCGTGCCCATGATGTTCACCGGATGCAAAAGCACCGGTAGCACCGACACATCCAGCAAAAAGCCGGTGACGCTTACCATTTGGCTCGCCGGGGATTCCCAGCAGGGAACTTCTCGCATCGAGCAGGCGGTGAACGACCATCTCAAGAGCCTCAAAGGGGTTGGTTCCAACATCAGCATCAAGCTGCAGATGATGGGCTGGGGCGACGATTTTGAGACCAAGGCGACCAACATGTTCACCAGCGGCGGTTCCGACGCCGACGTCGTCTTTACATCCAACTGGGTCGACAAGTACCGCCAGAACGCCAGCAACGGCTATTTCGAGCCGCTGACCAAGTATCTCAAGACTTCGGAAGGGCAGGAGATCACCAAGATCCTGGGCGAAGATTTCCTCAATGCTTCCCGCATCAAGGGCGTCAATTACGGCCTGCCCACCAACAAGGAAAAGGCGCACGACTGGGGCTTTTTGGTGCGCAGCGATCTTTTCAAGAAATACGGAATGGATGCTACCAAGATTAAATCCATTACCGATATGGAACCCTATTTTGAAAAGGCCAAGGCAGACGGCGTCTTTGCGCTGGATATTGCCGCTCTCGACAGCCCATGGCATCTGCTCGACTGGGATATGGTCGGCGACGACCTGCTGCCCGCGGCCATCGACGCTTCCACCGGCAAAATCGTCAATCCCTTCACGGCCGACAAATCCGTCGCGCTCTATAAGCAGATGGTCGGCTATTACAACAAGGGCTACATCAGCAAGGACGCAACGGCCTCCCAGGGCATCGACGCCGACCTCAAAACCGGCAAGTATTTCTGCGGCGTGGATTCCCTCAAGCCCGGCAAGGATAAGGAAGAGTCCGCTTCCACCGGCGTCGATTACACCCAGATCGACATCACCAACATTGTCAAGAGCAACCGGGAAACCACCGGCGCCATGCTCGCCATCAATAAGTTTTCCACCCATAAGCAGGACGCGTTCAATTTGATCTATCTGCTCTATACCGACAAGACCCTAATCAACCTCATCAACTTCGGCCAGCAGGACAAGGATTACTCCGTCGGCTCCAACGGCTCCATCACTATGACCAAGGGCAGCGACTACGCCTTCGCCCAGGGCTGGATGTTCGGCGACCAGTTCAAAGACCTGCTGCTCGGCACCGAGGACCCGCAGAAGTGGAGCAATTTCGAAGCCTACAACAAGAAGGGCACGGCGCTCAAGAGCCTGGGCTTCATGTATGACGACACCAGCACCCAGACCCAGGAAGCGGCCCTTATCAACATCGTCAAGACCTATTATAAGCAGCTGCTGGCCGGCCAGGCCGACGTCGACAAGACGGTGGCCGAAATGACCTCCAAGCTCAACGCGGCGGGCGAAAGCACCCTGCTGGCGGATATTCAGAAACAGTACGACACCTTCCTTTCTTCGAAGAAATAGGTTCCGGCGCATGGCCGGAAAACGCCGGGGAGCCGGCGGGGGTATGGCGGGCCGACGCCGGCGACGGTGCCGGCCCGCTCCCTTTGCGGGGTCCGCCGGCGGGGACGCTCGGGAGCTTCAGGAGGCGACAGCCATGAAATACGGGCATTTTGACGACGCGGCGCGGGAGTATGTGATCGACACCCCCTTTACCCCCTACCCGTGGATCAACTATCTCGGCACCCGCGGCTTTTATTCGCTGATTTCCCAAACCTGCGGGGGCTACTGCTTTTATAAGGACGCGCGGCTGCGGCGCATCACCCGCTACCGTTACAACGACATCCCTCTCGACGGCAACGGGCGGTATTTTTACATACGCGACGGCGGCACCGTCTGGTCGCCGGGCTTCATGCCCGTCAAAACGCCGCTGGATCGGTATGAATGCCGCCACGGTCTGGGTTACACCGTCGTCACCGGGTGCAAAAACGGGCTCCAGGCCTCGGCTCTCTACATGGTGCCGGTGGACGGCGACTGCGAGCTGCAGCGGCTGACGCTGCGAAACGATTCCACGGCGGATAAGACCGTCAGCGTTTTTTCCTTTATGGAATTCTGCCTGTGGAACGCGGTGGATGATTCCACCAATTTTCAGCGCAATTTCAGCACCGGCGAAGTGGAGGTCGACGGCAGCACCGTTTATCACGTCACCGAATACCGGGAACGGCGCGATCATTTTGCATTTTACGCCGTCAACCAGCCGACCGACGGTTTCGACACCGACCGGGATGCGTTCCTCGGCCCCATGAACGGATTGGACCGCCCCGCCGCCGTGATGGAGGACCGCCCGCGCAACTCCGTCGCGTCGGGCTGGTCGCCCATCGCTTCCCATCGGGTCAGGCTGACTCTCGCCCCCGGCGAGAGCCGCACGCTCATTTACATCCTCGGCTATGCGGAAAATCCGCCTGAGGAAAAATGGGACGTCAAGGGCCGGGTGAATAAGCGGCGCGCCCAGCGGATGATCGCCCGCTATGACACGCCCGAGAAACTCGACGCCGCCATGGCCGCCCTGCACCGGGAATGGGACGGCCTGCTTTCCCGTTTCACGCTGCAAAGCGGTGACGCGCGGCTCGACCGCATGGTGAATATCTGGAACCCGTATCAGTGCATGGTGACCTTCAACCTCTCACGGAGCGCCTCCTATTTCGAGTCGGGCATCGGCCGGGGCATGGGCTTCCGCGACTCCAGCCAGGATATTCTGGGCTTTGTGCATCAGATTCCCCAGAGCGCCCGGGAGCGTATCCTCGACCTGGCCGCCACTCAGATGGAGGACGGCGGGGCCTATCACCAGTATCAGCCCCTCACCAAACAGGGCAACGGCGACATCGGCGGCAATTTCAACGACGACCCGCTGTGGCTGATCTATGCCGTTGCGGCGTATGTGAAAGAGACCGGGGACTGTTCCATCCTAAGCGTGCAGGTGCCCTTCGGCCACAACGGTCACAACACCTCCACACTTTTCGAACACTGCAAGCGCTCTTTTTATCACGTCGTGCACAATCTCGGCCCCCACGGCCTGCCGCTCATCGGTCGGGCCGACTGGAACGACTGCCTTAACCTCAACTGCTTTTCCACCAAGCCGGATCAGTCCTTCCAGACCTACGGCACGGGGGAAGGACGCGTGGCGGAGTCGGTGCTCATCGCGGCCATGTTCGTGCTCATCGGGCGGGAATTTTCCAAACTGAGCACGCTGTCGGGCTTCCCGGCGGAGGCGGCGCGGGCGGACGCCCACATTGCCCGGATGGTCAAAACGGTGCGGCAATACGGCTTCGATGGGGAATGGTTCCTGCGGGCCTACGACGCCTATGGCAACCGGGTGGGCAGTCAGGAAAACGAGGAGGGCCGCATTTTCATCGAGACCCAGGGCTTCTGCGTCATGGCCGGCATCGGGGTGGAAACGGGCGAGGCCGAAAAAGCCCTCGACTCGGTCAAAAAATATCTCGACACGCCCTACGGCATCCTGCTGCTCCAGCCGGCCTATACCCGCTATCGCCCGGAGCTTGGCGAGATCACCAGCTACCCGCCGGGATACAAGGAAAACGCGGGCATTTTCTGCCACAATAATCCGTGGGTCATGGCGGCCGAGACGGTGCTCGGCCACGGTGACCAGGCATTCGAGTATTACCGCAAGATCGCTCCCGCCTATACTGAGGAACAGAGCGATCGGCACAAGACTGAGCCGTACGTCTATTCCCAGATGATTGCGGGGCGGGATGCCCCGCGCTACGGCGAGGCGAAAAATTCCTGGCTTACGGGCACGGCGGCGTGGAACTATTTTGTCATCTCCCAATGGATTCTCGGTATCCGGCCCGAATACGACGGGTTGGCGGTCGATCCGTGCATCCCGTCGGGTTGGGACGGTTACCACGTGTCGCGGTTGTTCCGCGGCGCGCGGTATGAGATCGACGTGAAAAACCCCGCCCATGTCTGCCGGGGCGTGCGGTCGGTGACGGCGGACGGCATGCCCGTGACGGGCCGTGTGCTGCCACTTTTCGGCTCCGGTACCCATGCGGTGGAAGTGACCCTGGGGTAAAGCCCCGCATTTTCCGTGCGATTGGTACGGATATGCGGCATATAGTCCGAAACTTAAAGCTCTTGCGGAGCTTCTTTTGCGAAGCGGCCGTATTCCACGCTTGACCCGCTTACCCACATGATAAGGCCCGCGGCGTATGCCGCGGGCCTTATGCGTATCATGGGGCGGACGTGCTCATTCCGGGTCGGGGTAGTGATAGATTTTGCCTTCATAATTGCGCAGCGTCACGTCGCCGCCGCCGTGGCTCAGAATATAGTCGGGGTTGACGGGCGTCTTGCCGCCGCCGCCCGGCGCGTCGATCACATACTCGGGCACGGCGAAGCCGGATATATACCCGCGGATCTGCCGCATCAGGGCGACGCCTTCCGCCACCGGCGTACGGAAATGGCCGGTGCCCATGGCCGGGTCGCACTGATAGAGGTAATAGGGCCGCACCCGGATTTTCACAAGACCGGTGAAAAGCGCCCGCAGCGTCTGCACATCGTCGTTGACCCCGCGCAGCAGCACGCTTTGGTTGCCCAGCGGGATGCCGGCGTCGACGATGCGCCCGCAGGCCGCAGCCGACTCCGGCGTGATTTCGGCCGGGTGGTTGAAGTGGGTGTTGATCCAGATGGGATGATATCGGCGCAGCATCCGTACTAGGTCGTCGGTGATGCGCATGGGCATCACCACCGGGGTGCGGGTGCCGATGCGGATGATTTCCACATGGGGGATGGCACGCAGCTGCCGGATGATCGACTCGAGCCTGCCGTCGGGCATCACCAGCGGGTCGCCGCCCGACAACAGCACATCCCGTACCCGCTCGGTGCGTCGTATGTAATCGATGGCGCCCTCGATTTCCTCCCGGCTGACGGAAAAGTCCTCCTCGCCCACCAGCCGCCGGCGCGTGCAGTGGCGGCAGTACATGGAGCATTTGTGCGTGAGCAGGAAAAGCACTCGGTCGGGGTAGCGGTGCACGATGCCCGGCACGGGCGAAAAGGCCTGCTCCGCCAGCGGGTCGGTCATGTCGCCGGGGTGGACGACCAACTCTTCGGCGGAGGGGACGGCCTGCTGCCGAATGGGGCACGCGGGGTTTTGCGGGTCGATGAGGGAGGCGTAATAGGGGGTGATCGACATGCGGAAACGCCCGAGGCATCGGCGGATACTGCACGTTTCGTCCTCCGTCAGCGGGAGAATTTTCGCCAGCCCTTCACAGTCGGTGATGCGGTGGCGCATCTGCCAGGTCCAGTCGTGCCATTCGGCGTCGGAAACGTCCCGCCAGGCGGGAATGTCCCGGTAACTCATTGCACGGCGCCTCGATTCGGCGCGACTTCGCGCAGACCGTAGCGCTTCAGCGCGCTGTTGAGCACCCCGAGTACCAGCCGGGGGTATTCCACGCCGCAAAGCTGCGCCAGCATGGGGTAGTCGCTGTAGCCCGGCGCCAGCCCCGGCAGCGGATTGATCTCGATGAAATAAATTTCGCCGGCGGGGGAAAGGCGGAAATCCACCCGCGAAAAATCCCGGCAGCCCAGCGCCTGGTGAATGCGCAGCGCCGTCTGCTTCATGGCAGCCGCCGTATCCGTATCCAGCGCCGCCGGGCAGCGGTATTCAACATACCGGCTGTAATCCCGTTTGACCCGGTAGCTGTAGATGCGGTTTTCCCGCTCCGGGCGCCGGTAGCAGATTTCCATGGGCTCGAAAACCTGCGTGTCGCCGCCCGAGCCGAGCAGCCCCACGGTGAATTCCCGCCCGTCGATGAATTCTTCCGCCAGCAGGGGCGGGCCGTAAAGCGAAAGGTCGCGCCCGATGAGCGCGTCAAGCTCGGCGGGCGTATCGGCCACGGCGCAGTCGGCGATGCCTTTGCTGGAGCCCTCGCAGTCTGGCTTGACGATCACCGGGAACCGCATGCCCTCCGGTATGGTAAAATCGGTGGATTCCACTGTGAAATAGGCCGGGGTGCGGATGCCGAATGTGGAAAGATACCGTTTGGTCAGCGCCTTGTCGAGCGCCATGCACAGGGTGGTCTCATCCGACCCGGTAAAGGGGATGCCGAAAAAACTGAGAATGGCCGGAACCTGCGCTTCCCTCCCACGGCCGTTTGTCCCTTCCGCAATGTTGAAGACGATGTCGACGCCGCCGGCCCGGAGCTTTTCGGGCAAAGCCGCGTCCGCTTCCAGCAGTCTGACCCGGACGCCCGCCGCCTCCAGCGCGCCGCGGATAGCTTCGACCGTCTCGGGGGAGTCGTACTCCGCTTCCATGTCTTCCGTGCGGGATGGGGCGCCTTTTTTGAGATTATAGGACAAACCGGCCACCAATGGCGGAGGGACGCTTTCCTTTTCCATGACATACACTCTTTTCTTCGCATAAAAATAGTGGAACGCCTGGCAGTACCATTTTTTGTGGGTTCGCGTTAATTATAGCAAATCGTTTCGGAAAATAAATCGCCCAATCGACCGGTTTTCGCCGCGTGTCGGGGCCGTGACGGAGTGTTCCCCAACTACGGCGCTCGCATGCCGTTTATCGGCAATAATCGTGCGATAGATGGCCGGTCGGCGGGCGGAAAAACCGGGTGCTCCGGCGGGGCCGCCGCGAGCGCTTTTTTCAGGGGGAAGGTCGCCGCTCCGCCCCGAAAAAAATGTTGGATTTTGGCGCCGTCTCGTGTATGATAGACTTACGGCCATTATTCCATCCGGGGCAAATCGGCAGGGCCCGGCTGCGGCCGGTACAAGCCGTGATAAAGAGAGGTTCGATTAAAATGGCAGGCAAAAGCACTTCCAAACCGCTGAATACCGCCGAGATGTTGGTGAAGTGTCTGGAAAAAGAGGGAGTCCAGTACATATTCGGCATCCCCGGCGAAGAAAATCTCGCCATCATCGACGCGCTGCAGCGTTCCACCATCCGGTTTATTACCGTGCGCCACGAGCAGGGCGCCGCCTTCATGGCGGATATGGTCGGCCGGCTGACCGGCCGGGCGGGTGTCTGCCTTTCCACTCTGGGGCCGGGCGCCACCAACCTCGTCACCGGGGTGGCGGATGCCAACGGGGACGGCGCACCGCTCGTGGCCATTACCGGCCAGGTGGGCACCGACCGGATGCACCTGACGTCCCACCAGTTCCTCGATTTGTGCAAGATGTTCGAGCCCATCACCAAGCGCAGCAAACAGATCGTGCGCCCCGACACGGTGAGCGAGATCGTGCGCATCGCCTTTAAATATGCCGAAAGCGAGAAGCCGGGCGCCTGCCACATCGACCTGCCGGTCAATATCGCCCGGATGCCGGTGGGCGAGGGGGAGGAGCCGCTTGCCAAAAAGACACCCCCCATCGAGGAAGCGGAGGAAAGCACCATCCGGGAAGCGGCGGAGGCCATCGGGCGCGCACAGTCCCCGGTGATACTCGCCGGTAGCAGCGCGGTGCGCTCCCGTGCGGGGGAGGCCCTCACGGAGTTTGCCGAAACTCTGCACATCCCGGTGGTCAACACCATGATGGCTAAAGGACTGATCCCCTTCGACAGCCCCTACTCCCTGTGGACCATCGGCATCCCCGAAAAGGATTACGCCAACAAAGTGCTGGAAAAATCAGACCTGATCGTCGCCGTGGGCTACGACATCGTGGAATATGCGCCCTCCAAATGGAACAGCGACCGGCGCCGGCGCATGATCCATATTGATTCCCGCCCGGCCCATATCAATAAGCTCTATCAGCCCCAGGTGGAGGTGGTCGGGGATATTTCCATGTCTCTGCGCCAGATACTCGGCCGGGTGAGCCGCACCGGGGAGCCCCGCGCCGGGGAACCCCGTTACGCACTCGCCATAAAGCGCCGGATGGTGCGGGAATACGAGACCTACGAGCGGGACGACAGCTTCCCCATGAAGCCCCAGCGGATTTTGAGCGACGTCCGCAAGGTGCTCGGGCGGGAGGATATCCTCATTTCCGACGTGGGAGCCCACAAAATGTGGATCGCCCGGCAGTATCACTGCTACCGGCCCAACACCTGCATCATTTCCAACGGTTTCGCCACCATGGGCATCGCCGTGCCCGGCGCGGTGGCCGCCAAGCTCATCCATCCGGAAAAGAAAATTTTGGCCGTGACCGGTGACGGCGGATTTCTGATGAATTGTCAGGAGCTGGAGACCGCCGTGCGCATCGGCACCCCCTTCGTCACGCTGATTTTCCACGACGACCACTACGGGCTTATTCAATGGAAACAGATTTCGCAGTATGGGGAAAGCCACTGTGTCGATTTCGGCAATCCGGATTTTGTAAAATTCGCCGAAAGCTTCGGGGCCGTGGGCTACCGGGTGGAACGGGCGCAGGATCTCGAGCCCACCCTGCGGGAAGCATTCGCGCAGCAAGTGCCGGCCATCATCGACTGCCCGGTCAATTATGGGGAAAACGTCAAGCTCACCGCCCATCTGCGGGAAATTTACGAGACGCTGTGACGGCGGGCGGCCCGCTTGCGGCCGCCCGGTGCTCTTTATATGATATGTATGCCGCCCCGCCGGGCGTGGCGGGAATTTGACAAAAGGGGAATGAATATGGCTGGATATTTACCGCGCAGACTGCCGCATGAGATGGGTGTCCCGCCCGAGGCCGTGACCGGTCTGGTGCAGGCATGGGAAACCGACGGGCTGCCCTTGCATTCGCTGATGCTGGTGCGGCACGGGGCCGTTGTAGCCGAAGGCTGGTGGGCACCTTACCGGCCGCAGTTTACCCACACGCTCAACTCTCTCAGCAAAAGCTTCACTTCCACCGCCGTGGGCTTTGCGGTGCAGGAAAAGCGCCTGACCGTCGAGGACCGGGTGCTGGATTTCTTCCCCGGCAAAGTCCGCCACCCCAGCGCCAATATGCGGAAAATGCGGGTCAAGCACCTGCTTTCCATGAGCACGGGGCAGATCCCCGACACATCCGACACGTTTGCATTCGAGGATATGGCGGCGGCATTTCTGGCGTCGGAGGTCCGCTGCGAGCCGGGCAGCCGATTTGCCTACAACACCGGCGCCACCTACATGCTCTCGGCCATCGTGCAGCGGCTCACCGGCCAGACCGTTTACGACTATCTGCAGCCACGGCTTTTCGAGCCGCTGGGCATCGAAAACATCTGGTGGGAACGCTGCCCGAAGGGAATCTCCATGGGCGGGGTGGGCCTCAACCTCCACACCGAGGATATCGCCAAATTCGGGCTTTTCCTGCTGCGGCGGGGCGCCTGGGAGGGGCGGCAGCTGCTTGACCCCGCCTGGATCGACGCCGCCACCGCCTATCATATCCCCACGGATACTTCCACCGAAAGCCCCTGGCTGGATACCCCCTGCGAGGCCCCGGCGGCGGCCGCGCAGGTCACCGACTGGACGGCGGGCTATGGCTATCAGTTCTGGCGCTGCACGCCTGCGGGCGTGTACCGCGGCGACGGGGCTTTCGGCCAGTTCTGCATCGTCATGCCGGCGCAGGATGCAGTGCTGGCGGTGACGGCCGGCAGCGGTGAGCTGCAGGGCATCCTGACCCGTGTGTGGCAGTGTCTGCTCCCCGCCCTGGCAAAGGCCCCGCTGCCCGCCGACCCGGCCGCACAGCAGCGGATGGAAGAGCGGCTCGCGGCCCTTGCCATCGCTCCGGCCGGCGGGCGAGCCCCCGTACCGCCTGCATGGCTTCCGGAGGGACGGACGTATCAGATGGCCCATAACCGGCTGGGTATCACCCGCGTGCGTTTCGATTTCAACGCCCGGCCGGATGCGGACAGACTCTATGTGACCGCCGGCGGGCGGGAATATGCCTTTGCATGCGGCCGCGGCCGCTGGCTTGACACTGATCTGGATTTTGCACCGGAATACGTCTACCCCTTCCGTCTGATGGTGCATCCGAATCTTTCGGCCTCGTCCTCCTGGCGCGCCGCTGGGGAATATGAGCTGCAAATCGTCTATAACCGCACCCCCTACACCCATACGGTCGCGGTGCGCTTTGAAGAGGACCGCCTGACGGCCGAAATCCGGCAGAACGTGGGCGGCGGCGACGAGCCGCTGCGCCTGCAGGGTGCTGCCCTTTATATCTGAAACAGCCGCCCGGCGGGCCGTTTCCCGCCGGCGCGCGGGGAGCTGACAGAATGGAACCGGAAAAAACGGGCAAAGCCTACGAGACCGTCATCGATTACATTAAAAAACAGATCCTCAGCGGCAGCCTCCAGAAGGGGCGGAAGCTCCCGCCCGAGCGGGAGTTGGCGGAGCGCCTCGGCGTGAGCCGCAACTCGGTGCGCGAGGCGCTGCGGACGCTGGAAATTCTGGGCGCGGTCACCAGCACCCAGGGGGCGGGCAACTATATCGCCTGTGATTTCCAGCGCAGCCTTTTCGAGTCGATGTCGCTGATGTTCCTGCTGCAGGAAATCGACTATCGCCAGCTCAGCGAGCTGCGGCGCGCGCTGGAACGGCAGGCCGTTTCACTTGCGGCCGGCCGAGTGACCGCCCGCCAGCTTGGCGAGATGGAGTCGGCAGTGGCCGCCCTGGCCGTCGGCCGGGACGAGGCCCGCAACGTCGTGCTGGATAAGCGGCTGCACACTCTCATCGCCGAGGCGTCGGGCAACCGGCTGATCTGCTTGATTTTGCAGGCGCTTTCCGACGTGATGGATCTTTTCATCGAGGATCTGCGCCGGCAGATTTTGTCGGATACGGCCGGCGGCAGCCGGCTGCAGAAAATCCACGAGGCCATGGTCGACTGCCTGAGGCACGGCGACCGCGAGGGCGCCTGCCGGGCGGTGGATGCCCATTTCGCGCTGGTGGATCAACAGCTGATGGCCGCCGAAATCGACAAAAATTAAACAAATTAGCCAAGCACAAAACGTTAATTCTATATCAATTGTTTACAAAACACAAATCCTGCTGTATAATAAAACCGTAGTAATTGGTACGACCAATTTGAAACGGTATCGTTTGCCCACCGGCTTTACGGGTGTCGGCCTTTCCGGCCGGGAGCCGCCGCCCGTGCGGCTGTGAGCGTCGGTGCCGTGGCTGAGCCGCCGATCGATCGGTTCCGGGGGGACCTTGCCCCCCGGAGGTGCGGCGGAGCCGAAAAGGCTGTTTTAAGTTATGCGGCGCCCCAAGCGGCGGACGGAAACGTCCGGACCGCACCCATTTGTGCACCCTTTTTTACGGGGTGGGGCTCCGGGCGCGATCGGAGGAAACGAGTCATATGAATATTCTGGTCTGCATCAAGCAGGTGCCCGGCACCAACAAGGTGAAAATCGACCCCGCCACCGGGGTTTTGAAACGCGGCGGAGTGGACAGCAAGATGAACCCGTACGACCTATATGCCATCGAGACGGCGCTGCGTATCCGTGAGAAGCGGGGCGGCACGGTTTCGGTGCTCACCATGGGGCCGCCGCAGGCCAAAGCCGTGCTGTATGAGGCTTTTGCCATGGGCGCCGACGAGGGGGCGCTGATATCCGACCGACGGTTCGGCGGGGCGGATGTGCTGGCGACCAGTTACACGCTGGCGCAGGGCATCCGCAAATTCGGCCGTTTCGATCTGATCCTGTGCGGTCAGCAGACGACGGACGGTGACACCGCCCAGGTCGGGCCGGAAATTTCCGAATGGCTCGGGCTGCCGTGCGTGTGCAACGTGCGCCGGCTGGTGGAAATCGGCGGCGACTCCGTGGTGGTCGAAATGGAAATGTTCCGCGACGTGGAAATTTCCCGCGTGGGTTTCCCCTGCCTGCTGACGGTGGCCAAAGATATCTGTGAGCCGCGGCTGCCCTCTTATGTGAAAAAGCAGCGGACGAAGGACCGCCCCGTCCGCGTCTTTTCCCTCGACGATATGCAGGACCGGGATGAGACGCACTACGGCCTGAGCGGCTCGCCCACCCAGGTGCAGCGCATTTTTCCGCCGGTGGAAGAAAAGCAGCGGGAACTCTGGCAGGCCCCCGCTCCGGAGCTGGTCGGCCGGCTGGCCGATAAGCTGCGCGCGCTCAAGCTGATTTAAAGAGGGAGGGAATCCAAATGGCCAGACTGATTGTGCATCCGGAAGAAATCGGGGATATTCCGTCCCTGCTGAAAATATGCCCCTTCGGCGCGATGGTGGAAAAAGACGGCAGGGTGGAAATCACCGCCGCCTGCCGCATGTGCCGCATGTGCGTACGCAAGGGCCCCAAGGGCGCCGTGGAGTATGTGGAAGACGAGCCCCGCCCGACTGTGGATAAAAGCCTCTGGCGCGGCGTGGCGGTCTATGTCGACCACGTGGAGGGGGATATTCACCCCGTCACTCTCGAGTTGCTGGGCAAGGCCCGGGAGCTGGCCGACAAAATCCGACAGCCCGTCTATGCGCTCTTCGCGGGGGAAAATATCCTCGCCCAAAGCCGGGAACTGCTCCATTACGGGGTCGACCGGGTCTATGCCTACGACGACCCGTCGCTGCGCCGCTTTTCCATGGAGCCGTATGCCGCCGCCTTCGCGGATTTCATCCGCCGGGTGAAGCCCGCCGTGGTGCTGGTGGGGGCGACGACGGTGGGGCGCCAGCTGGCGCCCCGGGTGGCGGCCCGTTTTCACACCGGGCTGACGGCCGACTGCACCATGCTCGACATCCGGGAAAACACCGATCTTGTGCAGGTGCGCCCGGCTTTCGGCGGCAATATCATGGCACAGATCCTGACGCCGCGCACCCGGCCGCAGATGGCCACCGTGCGCTATCAGGTGATGAATGCGCCCCGGCGCAGCGAAACGGAATCCGGTGAAGTCGTGCCCTGCCGCATCGACGGCGAAAAGCCCGTTTCCCATGTGGAGGTGCTCGACGTGGTGCCCCGGGAAAAGGAAACCGGCATCGACTCGGCCGACGTGCTGGTCGTGGCGGGCCGCGGCGTGCGCAAGCCGGAGGATCTCGCGCTGCTGCGGCAGCTTGCGGATGCGTTGGGCGGCGAAGTGGCCTGCACCCGGCCGCTGGTGGAGGCGGGCTGGATGGACTCAAAACGGCAGATCGGCCTGAGCGGGCGCACGGTTCGCCCGCGGCTGATCGTGACCTGCGGGGTTTCCGGCTCGGTGCAGTTTGTGGCGGGCATGAATCATGCCGGGCAGATCGTCGCCATCAACCGGGAACCCAAGGCGGATATATTCAAAGTGGCCAATTACGGTCTGGTGGGCGACCTGTATCAGATTGTGCCCGATCTGATCGAGCGCATCCGGACGGCCGGGAGGGCAGAGGCATGATGTATCATACGATGAACGAGGCCGACGCGGATTTCCTGCGCACGGCGGTGAGCGACCCCGGGCGCGTGCTGACGGGGGACCGGATCCGCGAAGAATACGGCCACGACGAGCTGGGCGGCACCGAGAGCCGCCCGGACGCGGTGGTGCAGGTGCTCTCAGCCGGGGAAGTGTCGAAGATACTCGCCTATGCCGACCAAAAGCGGATACCGGTCACGCCGCGGGGCGCCGGCACCGGGCTGGTGGGCGCCGCCGTGGCGGTCGAGCACGGCATCGTCCTCGATACCTCGCAGATGAATCATATTCTGGAGCTGGACGAGGATAACCTGACCCTCACGGTGGAACCGGGCGTGCTGCTGATGGATCTGGCCGCCTATGTGGAAGAGCGTGGCTTTTTCTATCCGCCCGACCCGGGCGAAAAATCCGCCACCATCGGCGGCAATATCAGCACCAACGCCGGCGGCATGCGCGCGGTCAAATACGGCGTGACCCGCGATTATGTCCGCGGGCTGGAGGTGGTGCTGCCCGACGGGCGCATCGTGACGCTGGGCGGCAAAGTCGTCAAAAACAGTTCCGGCTATTCGCTCAAGGATCTGATCGTCGGCTCCGAGGGCACCCTGGGCGTCGTCACCAAGGCCATCCTGCGCCTGCTGCCGCTGCCGGCCAGGACGGTGAGCCTGCTGGTACCCTTCCCCACGCTGGAAAAGGCCATCGGCACCGTGCCCAAGATCATCCGGTCGAAGGCCGTGCCCACCGCCGTGGAATTCATGGAAAAAGAGGTCATTCTGGATTCCGAGCAGTACCTGGGCAGAAAGTTCCCCGACCATCAGGCCGAGGCGTACCTGCTGCTCCGATTCGACGGCAATTCCACCGAGGAAATCGAGAAAGCCTACGACGGCGTCGCGCAGCTCTGTCTGCAGCAGGGCGCGGCCGACGTGCTCATTTCGGATACCCAGGAGCGTGACGACGCGATCTGGAAGGCCCGCGGCGCCTTTCTGGAAGCCATCAAAGGTTCCACCACCCAGATGGATGAGGCGGACGTGGTGGTGCCGCGCAGCCGGGTCAACGAGATGGTCGAATTCACCCACGCGCTGCAGCAGGACGCCGGTCTGCGCATCAAGACCTTCGGCCACGCGGGCGACGGCAACCTTCACGCCTATCTGCTGCGCGACGGCCTCGACGATGCCGAATGGCACCGCCGGTTGGCTCTCGCCATGGAAAAGCTCTATCGAAAAGCCCGGGAGCTCAAGGGGCAGGTTTCGGGCGAGCACGGCATCGGTTTTGCCAAAAAGCCCTACCTGCGCGAGGCTGTCGACCCCGAGGTGCTCGCGCTGATGCGGGGTATCAAGGGCGTGTTCGACCCCCACAACATTCTCAACCCCCACAAGGTGTGCGAAGACTGAGGCCGTCCGGCCAGGCCCGGCAAGCCCCGGCGGAGTGGTCGCTCCGCCGGGGCTTGCGCTGTGTGCGGCAAACTTCGCAATCCCGGAACAGCACCCGCCGCAGAATGTGGTATACTGAAAGCACCGTACGGCAGAAAGGAAGAGGGCATGGAAACCAGCGCCATCCTGCAGGATATCCTCGACTATATCGACGCCCACATTGCCGACGATATCGGCATCGACGGGCTGGCCCGGCGGGCCGGATTTTCCCGCTGGCACTTCTGCCGGGTGTTCCAGTGGGGCGTCGGCTACCCGGTCATGGAGTATGTGCGCCGCCGGCGGCTGGCCTTTGCCGCCTGGGCGCTGGGGGAGGACCGGCGGATACTCGAAATCGCGTTGGAATACGGCTTCGAGACCCATTCCGGCTTCAGCAAGGCATTCCGCCGGGCCTATGGCTGCGCGCCCGAGACCTACCGCCTGCACACTCACGGCGGCCGGCCGCTGCCGCCCAGCCTCCCCTGCATGAGACGCTACGCGATTGGAGGAATCGTTTTGGAACCGAAATTTATCACGCGGCCTGCCCTCCGGCTGGCAGGGTACGGCCTGAAAACCACCACGGCCGAGAACCAGAACGCCCGGAGCATCCCGGCTTTCTGGGACGCCTATCTCCGGGACGGCCGGATGGAGCGGCTGCATGCCGAACCATTTGTGGAGGATCACACGGAATACGGCGCCTGTTTTCCCGAAGACCCCGAGACCGGCGAATTTGAATACGTCATCGGCCTGGTGCCCCGGGCGGGTGCGGAGATCCCGGACGGATACCGGGTCTGGGAACTGCCCGAGGCCGAGTACGCGGTGTTTTCGACGCCGCCCTGCGACGCGGCCCGGTTTTCCCCCACCATCCAGGGCGTATGGGACTTCATCTTTAACGAATGGTTCCCACAGTCCGGCTACGAATACGCTCCCGGCTGCGTCGACTTCGAACGCTACGACCAGCGGTGTATGAGCGAAACCGGCAAAGTCTGCGACGTCTATATCCCCGTCGTCCGCAAACCGCGGTAAAGCCGCGGTGTAAAAAAGTCCGCCATGTAAAACATGGCGGACTTTTGGCGTATCGGGCAGCCCGTACCGGGCCGCTTCAGAATTTCAGGCTCATATCCAGCGCCCGCACCGAATGGGTCAGCGCGCCGCAGGATATGATATCCACTCCCGTGGCGGCCACGGCGGCGACGGTTTCCTCGTCGACGTTGCCGGAGGCTTCGAGCAGCACCCGGCCGCCGACCCATGCCACGGCCCGCTTCATTTCGGCACAGTCCATGTTGTCGAGCATGACAATATCGGCTCCGGCTTCGACGGCCTGAGCGAGCTGCTCCCGGTTTTCCACTTCCACTTCGATTTTGGTGGAAAAAGGCGCCCGCCTTTTCGCCATCTCCACCGCCCGGGGGATGGAGCCCACCGCCGCGATGTGATTATCCTTGATAAGCACCAGATCGGAAAGCCCCAGCCGATGGTTGGCTCCGCCGCCCACCGTTACGGCGTATTTGTCGAGCATCCGGAAACCCGGCAGCGTTTTGCGCGTGTCGGCCAGCCGGGCGTGGCAGCCCCCAATGAGGCCGCACATGCGCCGGGTCTTGGTGGCGATGCCACTCATGCGCTGCAGCACGTTGAGCGCCACCCGCTCGCCCTTGAGGAGGGCGCGGGTGTGGCCGTGCAGCACGGCAATCTCATCGCCCGGCACGACGGCGTCGCCTTCCGCTTTTTTAAAATCCACGGTCACGCCGGCATCCAACAGCGCAAAGACGCGGGAAAATGCGAAAAGGCCCGCCAGCACGCCGGCCTCCTTGGCAATGAGCCGGCAGCGGGAAACCTGCCCCGGGTCGATCAGGCTGTCGGTGGTCACGTCGCCGCAGCCGATGTCCTCCTTGAGCGCCGCGCGCAGGAAATCGTCGAGTATCAGTTCATTTATCATGTCCGCCTCCATCCCGCCGCCGAGCGGCGTATACCGGTTTGAAAAGCCTGCAGTTCCCGTCAGCGGGCCGCGTGCCGGCATGCTTCGCACGGCTTTTGCGGCGCGGCCATATAATGGCTGCCCAGGCTGTGCCGGTTTGCCGCCGCCGCGCGCAGGATATATGCCGCCATGTCGGCCATATCCGCCGCTTCCCATTCCGCCGGAGCCGTGAGGTCGGCGGGGTCGATCACTTCGCGCCGCAGTTTTTCGACGGCGGCAAGCGCCCGCCTCAGATCCCCTTCGCGGCGGATGATGCCGGCATCCTCCGCCATGATGCGGCGCAGCTCCCGCCGCAGCCCGGCCGGGTCGGGCAGGCGGCGCCCCATCTGCCGCCCGGCGAAGCGGTAGGGTCCGTCCCCGACCGACGGTGTCGCGGCGCCTGCGATGACGGCCGCGGCCCGTGCGCCGAACACCACGGCCTCCAGCAGCGAATTGCTGGCCAGCCGGTTGGCGCCGTGCACTCCGGTGCAGGCGCATTCCCCCACGGCAAAAAGCCGGCCCACACTGGTGCGCCCGTCGCAGTCGGTGCGGATGCCGCCCATGTAATAGTGCTCGCAGGGCGCTACCGGGATCCAATCTTTCGACATGTCGACGCCGTGCCGCAGGCACTCGGCGAATATCATGGGGAACCGCCGCTCGAGGAACGCACGGTCTTTCATGGTGATGTCGAGATAGACACAGGGGCTGCCGGTGCGCGCCATCTGGTCGTAAATGGCCCGTGCCACCACATCGCGGGGGGCAAGCTCCAGCCGGCTGTCGTAGCGGGGCATAAAGCGATCCCCGCCCCGGCTGCGCAGCAGCGCCCCCTCGCCGCGCACGGCTTCCGAAATCAGAAATGCCCGTTGTGTCTGCTTCGGGTCGTACAGGGCGGTGGGGTGGAACTGGATGTATTCCAGCGACCCGAGCGCCGCGCCGGCCCGGCCCGCCATGGCGATGCCGTCCCCCGTGAGCACCACGGAATTGGTGGTGGCGGGGAAAAGCTGGCCGATGCCGCCGGTCGCCATCACCACGGCAGGGGCGGCAAGGAAAAATTGCCTTCCCTCCCGCTGCGCGAGCACGCCCGTGCAGACGCCCCCGTCGGTCACAAGGTCCACGGCGAAGGTGTTTTCGAGCAACGCGATATTCCCCCGCCCGGCGCAGTCGGCAATGAGCGCCGTCATGATGCCGTCGCCCGTGGCGTCGCCGTTCACATGCAGGATGCGCCGGATCGAATGGTTGCCCTCCAGCGAGCGCTTGAAGCGGCCGTCCGGCCCCCGGTCGAAGGGCACGCCCAGCTCCACCAGGCTGCGGATGGCCTGCTCGGATTCGTCGACGAGGATGCGCACCGCCTGTGGGTCGTTGGCGCCGCAGCCCGCGCTCATGGTGTCGCGAATATGCAGCCCGCGGTCATCGTCGCCGATGCTTGCCGCGATGCCGCCCTGGGCCAGACAGGAGTCGCAGTCCGTGACCTTGCCCTTGCACAGCACGGCGATTTTTATATGTCGGGGCAGCTCGAGGGCGCAAAAAAGGCCCGCCAGACCGCCGCCCACGATCACCGCGTCGTAGTCGACGCGCTCCATGGCCGCCGTGTCGAAATTGGAAAGATAGCGTGTCAAGATGGATTCCCCCCAGGTCTTGCCGGATAAATTGGATACAACGGATTTAAACGGTAACGGACCGGTCTTTAAATTTTCAGCATGCGGTCAAGGCACCGATAGGCCCGCCGCCGGGTATCCTCGGGCACGGTCACTTCGGGCCGCATGGTGGCAAGGGCGTCATAGACGCGCTGCAACGTCGTTTTTTTCATGTTGACACACAGCAGGTTCCCCGCCAGCAGATGGAAGGCCGCATCCGGCCGCACCTCCCGCAGCTTGACGAGAATGCCCATTTCGGTGCCGATGATAAATTCCCGGCTGGCCGACCGAGCCGCATAGTCGATGATCTGAGCCGTGCTCCCCACATAGTCGGCCAGCGCGCGCACCTCACCCGGCACCTCGGGATGCACCAGCACCGGCGCCCCGGGGTGGGCCGTCCGCGCCGCCGCCACATCCGCCGGCGCGACGCGCGCGTGGACGATGCAGCCCCCCTGCCAGGGGATGATCGTTTTTCCCGGCACCTGCCCGGCCACAAAGGAGGCCAGGTTGCGGTCGGGTACGAAAAGAATCTCTTTCTCTTTGACGGCGCGTACGACCCGCACTGCGTTGGAGGAAGTGCAGCATATGTCGCTTTCCGCCTTGACGGCGGCGCTGGTGTTGATGTAACATACCACCGCCGCTCCCGGGTGCTCCGACCGCGCCTGCCGCAGCTGGGGGGCCGTGATGCAGTCGGCCAGCGGGCAGCCGGCGTCCTCGGCCGGTAGCAGGACGGTTTTTTGCGGCGACAGGATTTTGGCGCTTTCCGCCATGAAGCGCACGCCGCAGAAGACGATGACCCGGCAGTCGGTGCCGGCCGCCGCTTTGCTCAGCGCGAAGGAATCGCCGACCATGTCGGCAATCTCCTGAATCTCGGGCGGCTGATAATTGTGGGCCAGAATGACGGCGTCCCGCTCTTTGCGGAGCCGGTCGATTGCCTGAGCCAGTTGCAGATCGTTCACGATTGTCCACCTCGGGTCCTGATTTTTATGTGGGCGGCTGGGGTCAGAAGCCGCTTTCCCGCCAGTTGGAATTGAATGCGTAAAGCTTCGACGGCCGGTGCCCCTCGTCTTTGCGGACCCGGTCGGTCTCGATCACCTTATCCGCAACTTTGCGGCGGAAATTGGCCTTGAGCAGCTCTTTACCCCAAATCACCTCATAGACCTGCTGCAGCTCCGTGAGTGTGAAAAAGGGGGGCATGAGGCTGAAAGCGATATCGGTGTATTCGATTTTGTTGCGCAGCCGTTCCATGCCGTACTGGATGACCAGCGCGTGGTCGAAAGCAATGCCGTCGTTTTCCGCCACGCGACAGCGGATCGTTTTGACCCGGCCCGCCACGCGCTTTTGGGTTTCCACCACGGCGGAAAGCGTTTCGCTTTCGCCCGAAAGCGTCAGCTTTATACGGTTTTCCAGGATATAGCCCCCCGGGCAGGCCGTCTTTTTTTCCTCCTGCGTCTCGTAGCCGAGGGTGAACCACCGGGCGTCCCACGCGCCGCCGCCCGCCCTGATCTGGAGCTGGGAACTGTCGACCAGCGACATGTAGGAGCAGCTGATGACCCGCGTGCGGGGGTCGCGGTCCACGCTCCCCCAGGTATAAAGCTGCTCCATGTAAATGTCGCTGACGTTGACTTCCTCTTTCAGCTCCCGATAGGCGGCGTCGTCCAGACTCTCATCCACCGACATGAAGCCGCCGGGCAGCGCCCACTTGCCGATAAACGGGTGGTTGCCGCGCCGGACCATCAGCACCTTGACCTCTTTTTCCGGCAGCTTGCGGTAATTGAGCTTCGGGCCGTTGACCACCGTGAAAAGCAGGATGTCGACGGAGACCGACGGCCTTTTGTACTGCGTGACGTCGTATTGCCGCAGGAAATCCCGCTCCGTCAGCCCGTCGGCGTTGCGCAGCTCCTCGTGCGCCATATTGCCCGCATCCTTTCTCTTAAGATGATTCTGTTAATATGACATTGTTAATAATCGAATGTTAATATGAGAATGTTATTATCATATTACTATTAAGTGCCGTAGCTGTCAATGCTTTGTGAAAAATCCGAGTCGGATTTTGTCGCTTCGGCCAAAGTGGGGGAGCGGCGGGCGCATTGATTTGCCAGCGTTCCCGTATTATACTGATAACAGCGGACAGGTACGCCCGGCCCGCCGCCATATGATGTGAAAGGAAGGGTGCGGTCCCATGCTGGAATACAGATTCGACACACAACTGCTCATCGGGGGGCACGAGCTTTCCGAGGATGCCATCAACGACTACTTGCGCACACAGATCCCCGGGGATTCGCTGCTCGTGGTGGGCGACGAGGATCTGATCAAGATCCATTACCACACCAACACCCCGTGGAAGGTGCTCGAATACGGCGCCTCGCTGGGTGATATTTTCGACGTGGTGGTCGAAAACATGGAGCGGCAGCAGAACGGTCTGAAAGGATAAACCCGTATGAAAAAGCCGGCGCCAAAAGGCGCCGGCTTTTTGCGCGTTATTCCCGCCGGAGCTGGCCGGGCGGCACGGCGTATTCCCGGCAGAACAGATGATAAAAATGGCTGAGGGTTTCAAACCCCGCTTCCAGCGCGACGGTGGTGATATCTTGGCCGGTGGTCAGCAGCAGGGTGCGGGCGTAATCCAGCCGCAGCCGGTTGACATAGGCCGAGGGAGTCGTGTGCAGATAGCGGCGGAAGGTGCGGTCCACATGCCCCGGGCTTCGGGCCGACAGCGCGTAAAGCCGCGGCAGACCAGCCGTGAAATTTTCGTTGCGCTGCATGCGGGTGAGCAGCTCGTCCAGCCACAGGGGCGTGCCTTTGCCCGCGGAAAAACGGCTGGTCAGGAAATAACGCGTGAAGCTCTCGACCAGCAGGCTGCGCAGCAGCAGCCGGGCTGGCCCGGGGGCCAAGGTTCCCAGCGCCTGGAGCCGCTCGAAGCGGGCAATATAGCTCTCTTTTTCCAGCCCCGACAGCCGTGCCGACGGCGGCAGCGCGGGCGCGAGGAAACGTTCCTCGATCGGCTGCCCGCCCAGATAGGCGAGCGTCTGCCGGATGACGGCGGCCGAGCAGGTGAGATTGATAAACGCGCAGTCATCCGCCCCGTCGGGGGCGTAGGAATGGATGTCGTCGGGCCGGATAAAGACCAGGTCGCCCTCGGCCAGCGGCTGGGTCTGTCCGTTGACCAGATGCAGGCATCGGCCCGCCACAATCAGGAAAAATTCAAAATAATCGTGACAGTGGGGCGGAGCGGCCAGCCGCAAGGAATCGATCCGGTTGGGCAGGCATTCCAGTTCCTGCCGTACGTTGTCTTTTTCGAGCAGGCGGGGCACGGCCATGGGGATCATCCTTTCCAGGCGGGTTTTCATACAGGCAGGCGCCATGTGAAAATACTACAAGAATTATGGTAACGCCAAGCAAGACATTTTGCAATCTTCCTGTTAAAATAATTGGGAAATCCGCCGGTGGGACGGCAAAATCGAACAAATGGGGGATGGCGAATGCATAAGCTGGATCTGGGCGGCGCCTGGGAAATGAAACGCACCGACGAGGCCGAGTGGATCGGGGCCGCGGTGCCCGGCTCGGTGTATGGGGACCTGTTGCGGGCAGGCCGGATGGAGGATCCTTTTTACCGGGAAAACGAGACCAAGGCGTTGGAAATCTGCACACATGATTTCGAATACCGCCGCCGCTTTGCGGCCGGCCCGGAGCTGACAGCCCACGATCGGGTGCTGCTGCGGTGCGAGGGGCTGGATACCCTGTGCGATCTGTACATAAACGGCGAAGCGGTGCTCCACGCCGACGACATGCACCGCACCTATGAGGTCGACGTGAAATCCCAACTGACGGCGGGGGAAAACACGCTGCGGGCGGTGTTCCACTCGCCGGTGAATTACTGCCGGGAGCAGGATCGGCGGGACCCGCTGGTCAGCTCGGGGGACGCGCTCCCCGGCATCTCGCACCTGCGCAAGGCGCTGTGCATGTCCGGCTGGGACTGGGGCCCCAAGCTGCCGGATATGGGCATCTGGCGGAGCATCTCACTGTGCGCTTGGGACGGTGCGCGCCTTCTGGGGGTCTACCCCCGTCAGGTGCACCGCGACGGCCGGGTGGAGCTGACGCTTGAGAGCGAAATCGAGTGCTTCGCCGCCGGCCGCTTTGTGCTCCGGGCCACCCTCACCGCGCCGGACGGCACGACGCTCACCCGGGAATGCCCGGTGGACGGGCAGCGGGCGGCCCTCACATTCGATATCGACTCCCCGGCCCTGTGGTGGCCCCACGACATGGGCGATCAGCCGCTTTACGGGGTGGAAGTGACGCTGCGGCGGGCGGACGGCGGGGTAGCGGATGCCCGCCGCTTTTTCGTCGGCCTGCGCACGCTGACCGTGCGACGGGAAAAAGACGACTGGGGCGAGAGCTTCGCGATGGTGGTCAACGGCGTCCCTATTTTCGCGCGGGGCGCGGATTATGTACCCGAAGACAACATCCTCGGCCGCGTCACGCCGCTTCGCACGGAAAAACTCATCCGCAGCTGCGCCATGGCCCATTTCAACACCATCCGGGTGTGGGGCGGCGGGTATTACCCCGACGACTTTTTCTACGATCTGTGCGATCGGTATGGGTTGATCGTGTGGCAGGATATGCTGTTTGCCTGCGGCGTGTACCGGCTGACCGACGCCTTTAAAGAAAACGTCGTGCGCGAAACGCAGGATAATATCCGCCGGCTGCGGCACCATGCGTCGCTGGGGCTGTGGTGCGGCAACAACGAGCAGGAATACGGCTGGGCCTCGTGGGGCTGGGAAAAGCAGCAGCCCCAGGCCGCCGCGCGCAAGGCGGATTATCTCAAGATGTACGAGATCATCCTGCCGCAGATCGCCGGGGAGCTCGACCCCGACCGGTTTTACTGGCCGTCCTCCCCGTCGTCGGGCGGCTGCTTTATCGACCCGGACGGCGAGTCCGCCGGCGACATGCACTACTGGGACGTGTGGCACGGCCAGAAGCCCTTCACCGCCTACCGGGGCACGTTCCCCCGCTTTATGAGCGAATTCGGGCTGCAGTCCTTTCCCTGTGAAAAGACGGTGGAAAGTTTTACGCGCCCCGGCGACCGGAATATCTTCACCCCGGTGATGGAATCCCATCAGAAAAACAGCGTCTGCAACGGCAAGATTCTCTATTACATCAGTGAAAATTTCCGCTACCCGAAGGATTTCGGCTCGCTGCTCTATGTGTCGCAGTTGATCCAGGCCGAGGGCATCCGCTACGGCGTGGAACACTGGCGCCGCCACCGCGGCCGCTGCATGGGTGCGCTTTACTGGCAGCTCAACGACTGCTGGCCGGTGGCCTCCTGGTCGAGCATCGACTGCTACGGCCGCTGGAAGGCGCTGCATTACGCGGCGCGGCGTTTTTTTGCCCCCGTACTCGTCAGTGCGTGCGAGGAGGGGACTTCCGTCGGGCTGCATGTGTCCAACGAGACCGCGGCCGCGGTGACGGGCACGCTTACCTGGCGGCTGCTCACCGGGTCGGGCGCCGTGCGGGGCGAGGGGAGCCGGCCGGTGCAGGCGGCCCCGTTTACCTCCCGCGAGATCGTCGCACTCGATTTTTCGCACGAGCTGGATACGGAGGAAAAGCGCCGGGGCACCTATCTGGCCTTCCGTCTGGAAGCCGGCGGCCGGGTGCTCGGCAGCGGGACGGTGCTCTTTGTCAAATCGAAACATTTTGACTTCGCCGACCCGCAGATCGCGGCCGAGGTACGGGAGGAGCCGGACCGTCTGATCGTCCGCCTGAATGCGCATGCCTTCGCCCACTATGTGGAGCTGGGGCTCGACGGGGCGGATGTCATTTTCGGCGACAACTATTTCGATCTGCACGCGGGGGCGCCTTACGAGGTGGCTGTCGATCGGGCGGAAGCGCCCGGGCTGACGGCGGAGGAATTTTCCCGCCGGCTGCGGGTGAGGAGCCTTTTCGACAGCTACGAGGGCTGACGGGCGTCCGTCTTTATACAGTCTGCAGGGGGGCTCCGCCATCACGGCGGGGCTCTCTGTTTGCCGAAAAAGCTGTCAATATCGACGCGAAGCGATACGGTTCAGTTGCGCAGGCGGACATGTGCCGCCGGAGCAACACCTACAGTGTAGCCGGCGGTGAGCCGGGCACAATGCTTGGGGGTATTTAAAAGGGGGACGGCTGCGGCTTTGCCGCACGAAATCCCCCTTTTAGAGCGTGTCGACTTTATCGACACGCTCAGAGCTCCGCCGTCACGGCGGGGCTCTCACTATTTCATTCCCTCTTTGAGCAGGGAGGACGGTGTCCGACGGGTGTATTGCTTAAAGAGCCGGCAGAAATAGTTGAGACTCTCGAAGCCGCAGGCAAAGGCCGTCTCCGTCACGTTGGCACGGCCCTCCGCGAGCATTTTCTGTGCCCGGGCAATGCGCAGCCGGTTGCGGTATTCCCCCAGGCTGGTGCCGGTGACCTGTCGGAACTGGTGGCAGAAATAGTACCGGCTGAGATGGACCATGGCGCACAGCCGCTCCGTGGGGATGTCTTCGCCTAAATGGGTGTCGATGTATTCGAGCACCGGGTTGAAACGCCTGAGATTGCGCATGCGCATCTCGTGCGCGTGGGGGCTGAGCACCAGCCGCACGTGGAAACGCAGCAGATAGACGATCAGCTCGAATACCGCCGCCTTGATGGCCAGCTCGAACCCCTCCGCCCGGGTCTCGGATTCGTCGCGGATGCGCATGAGGTAGCGCCCCACGGCGGGGTCGCCCGCGATCTGATTCTGAAAAAGAATGCGGCTCTCAAAAATGGGGTTGATATACCGGGCCTCACAGGCGTCGGCCACCCGGCTCTGCAGCAGCGCGGCGTCGAAAATTACACACTGATAGACCGTCTTTTCCGACAGGCAGCGGATCTGGTGGAGCTCGTTGCGGTTGACCACGATCAGGTCGTTTTCGCCCGCCGGGTAAAACCGGCTGCCGCACCGCACCGCGGCCTGCCCCCGGGTAAAATACAGCAGCTCGATCTGGTCGTGCCAGTGCAGGCCGATCTGCCCGTCTTTGGGCAGGGTGTATTCCCGGATCTTGATAGGCATGTCGTATTGGCGCAGGTTGATTTTCTCATGGTAAGAAGCCGTGCTTTCCATATCTGTGACCATCCCTTCGCACCGGACGGAAGTTTCGGCCGGCCCGGCGGGCCGGATGTACGCCCCGCTTTCCGGCGTGGGCGGCAAAGCTTCGGGCTTGGAAGCCCCGTCCTTCAAACGGCATGCCCGTCGGGAAAGCAATTTCGTGCTATAAATGCGCAATGCGATTCCTGCATCCTTCTTCTCTATTTTATATAATAGGTACGGTAAAAGCAATTCGCTGCAAGCCATCCGCCGCAAATTTCGCGGCGTTTTACACGAAAGGCAGGGAGTTTTATGGAATTTTCCATCGGCGTCTTGGCGGACTCGTTCCGCCTGGGAGTGGAGGAAGACATTCGGAAGGCCAGGGAAGTCGGCGCCACCGGCATCCAGCTTTACGCGACCAGCGGCCCACTGGCTCCGGAAAGCCTGACGCCCGCCCGGCGCGGCGAGCTGCGGGATATCATCGCCTCAAACGGGCTGACGGTCTCGGCGCTGTGCGGCGACCTGGGGGGTGGCTTCGCCGACCCGGCCCAAAACAAATGGCGCGTAGAAAAATCCAAGCGCATTATGGATCTGGCCAAAGAGCTGGGCACCCATGTGATCACCACCCACATCGGCGTGGTGCCCGCCAGCCCCGACCATCCGCGCTGGAAGATCCTGCAGGAAGCCTGTGAGGCCTTGGGCGAATACGGCGACAGCGTCGGAGCCTATTTCGCCGTGGAAACCGGCCCCGAGCCCGCGGCGGTGCTCCGGCGCTTTCTCGACAGCCTGCATTCCCGCAGCGTCCGCGTCAACCTGGACCCGGCCAATCTCGCCATGGTCACGGGGGACGACCCCGTGCGGGCCGTCGGCATCCTCGGGGAGTACATCGTGCATACCCATGCCAAGGACGGCGTGCTGCTGCGCGCGGGCAACCCCGAGATCACCTATCGGATGATCCCGCCGGACGCGGACGTGGGGCCGGAATTCAAAGAAGTCCCGCTGGGCGAAGGCAGCGTCGATTTCCCACGCTATCTGCAGGCGCTGGACGCGGTCGGCTACCACGGTTTCCTGACCATCGAACGGGAAGTCGGGGAGCAGCCCGAGCGGGATATCCGCACGGCGGTGACGTTTCTTGGCCGGACGGTCGCCGAATTGGGAGGTAAAATTAAGTGAGTGAAACCAAAAAGCTGAAGGTCGGCATCATCGGCACGGGGAGCATCAGCGCCAGCCACATCGCCGGGTATGAGGCGCTCGGCAACGTCGAAATTTACGCCGCCTGCGACATCAACGAGCAGCGGGTGCGGGAATGCGCCCGCCGCCACGGCATCCCCCATGTGTTTACGGATTATCACGAGATGCTGAAACTCGACGAGCTCGACGCCGTCAGCGTGTGCACATGGAACAGCGTCCACGCGCCCGCGGCCATCGCGGCCCTGCAGGCCGGCAAGCACGTGCTGTGCGAAAAGCCGATGGCCCTCAACACCGCCCAGGCGCTTGCCATGAAGCGGGCGGCCGCGGAATCCGGCAAGATCCTGATGATCGGGTTTGTGCGCCGGTTCGGCAACGACGCCGCCATCCTCAAGGATTTTATCGACGCCGGCATGCTTGGCGACATCTATTATTCCAAGGCGACCTATTTGCGGCGCGCGGGATTCCCGGGCGGCTGGTTCGGCGATAAAAGCCGCTCGGGCGGCGGGCCGCTGATCGACCTGGGCGTGCATGTGATCGACCTGGTGCGTTATCTTTCGGGCAAACCCAAAGCTGTCTCGGTCTCGGGTGCCACATTCCACCGGCTGGGCGCGCGGCAGGATCTGATCCAAAATGCGCGTTACACCGCCAGCGACACGGCCCCGGCTCCGTTTGACGTGGAGGATATGGCCGTGGCCATGATCCGTTTTGACAACGGTTCCCTTCTGTCGCTGGAAACGAGCTTCAGCCTCAACCTGCCCGCCCCCGTCAACAACATCGAGCTTTTCGGCACCAAATCCGGCGCGCGGCTGGACCCGAAGCTGACGTTTGCCTCCGAAATGAATCACTATCTGGTGGATGTCACCCCGGCGCTGGATACGGCGCTGAGTTTCGACGGGCTTTTTGAAAATGAGATCGCCCACTTTGTGGATTGCGTCCGCACCGGCAAACCGGTGCGCAGCCCCGCCGAGGACGGCGTGGAAATCATGCGCATCATCGACGCGGTCTACGCCTCCGCCAAGACGGGGCACGAGGTTGCCGTCGACCGCACGGAGGGCTGAGCCCGCCGCCGGCATCATCCGGGTCGCGTAAAGGCCGTCGGGAGGTATCTCCCGGCGGCCTTTGCCTGTTTCGGCTTGATCGATTATCAGTCGGTGAGGCGCAGCCGGCGGCTGCGTTCCTGCGCCAGGCGGGTGATCTGCCCGGCGGTTTCTGCGGCCCGGTCGGCGCGGCCCTCCGCCACGTCCTGCCCGAGCCGCACGACCGCTTCGGCCAGCTCCTGCTCGACCCCGGCGGCGGAGCCGTCCGACTGGTCGGCGCTCTCTTTGACGGCATCGCGCGCCGCTTCGATCTGCTTTTTAAGCGCCGGGTTGGCCGTTCGGCTCAGGATTGTTTCCATCTCGTCGCCGGCCCGGCGGATCAGTTGCCCGCCGCCCTGCCGGCGTTCTTCCCGCTCGACGGCGTGCTCGTTGAAAATCATCATGCCGATCAGCAGCGCGGCGTAAGCGCCCGCCACGATCAGCTGCACGATCAGTGCCGTGCGGAAATCCGCGGGGGCGAGCAGGATAAAGATCACCCCCAGGATGAAAGCCGCAATGAAATACCCGGCCGACAGGGCCACCAGCGGGTAGCGCAGTACGGCCGTGCCGGCTTGCCGCGGCGCGAGAAACGGCGATGCCGCCAGCATCAGATAGGCGAAATGGATAAACCCGTAGGAGACCCAGACGGAAACGGGGTGCGCCGTGCCCCCGGCCAGAAAGAAAATCACGTTGAATATGCCCACAAACAGGCTGCCCAGCAGAACCCATAAAATTTCCGTTTTTTTCATATCCGCACCCCGTCTCATTCGATGCAAAAAGCAGCCATTGGGAAAGCCGCGGTTTTCCGGCAGGCTCTCGCCAATCGCTGCTGGCAGTCGGGAATCATCCGCAGCCGCCGCTCCCGCGCAGGAAACGGCATGCTCTTTTGTATCATTATGCCATGGGGCCGGCGGAAAATCAAGAGTCTTCGCCACACCGGGAGACAGCCTGGCCGCAAGAAGGGTAAAATATGAAGAAATGTATCGTTTTGTAAAAAGTGCATCTTGACAGGCCATCCTTCGACCATTACGATGGGGATGCACGGATAATCACACAATACGGGAGCAGATTTTGAATTTAATTTATACACTTTGCTAAATTCCTGCATCTGCTTCCAGGTCAGACACGAAGGGAAAAGAGGAGGAGTACGTCTATGTTCATCCGTTCGAAACTCCTGGCCGTGGTGACGGGTGCCGCGGTCACCGTCACCATCCCGCTGGCGGGCGGGGTGAGCGTCGCCGCGCGCAGCAGCGCGCCGGCGGACCCGCGCGAGGTGAAGGTGCTGACCCAGTCGGTCACCGACTCGGCCTTCACCATCGTCTGGAATAAGCCGGACGAGTATGATTCCATTGTCGACTATGCCGTGACGGTGAGCGGCGGTGGCAGCAGCCGCACCTATTACGCCAGCCAAAATTCGTCGGCGGCCTCCGCCGACATCGCGCAGTTTTACAAAGAGGGCGTCGGCGACCTGCTCGCCGGCAGCGGCGGGAGCGTCGCGCAAAAGGCCCGGCAAATATCGATGCACACCTTCTGCCTGAGCGGCCTCAAGCCCGAAACGACCTATCGCGTGACCGTCCAGTCGGTCGACCAGAAAGGCGGCCGCTCCGATGGGGACCGCGTGATCCAGCGTACCCGGACGGCCGCCGCGCAGCGGGTCGTGAATATTGAGATCATGGGCGCCGTGGGCGACGGCGTGCGTGCCGACGACGCAGACGACACGGCGTCGACGGGCACTTCCAACACCCGGGCCATCCAGGCGGCCATCGACGCCTGCCCCCAAAACGGCACGGTGCTCGTGCCGGCGGGCAAAATATTCGTCACCGGGCCGCTGACCCTGCACAGCGACATGACGCTCGACGTGGAGGGCACGCTGCTGGCCTCGATGGATCTGAGCGAATATGCGAACCCCTATGACACCGACAAAACCCAGGTTAAGCAGAAATCCTCCCCGCTGATTTCCACCGCGGCCACCGGCACCGGTGGAAAAACACTCAGCTACCGCAATATCCGCATTGTGGGGCAGGGCACGATTGACGGAAACGGCTGGAAAACCGGCACCCTCAAAAAAGACGGCACCCACCCGGAAACGCTGCCCATCGACACTCAGTTCACCCAGTATATGGCCGGCAAGGAAAGCGGCGGCGATGCCAGCACGCTTCAGCAGGCGGCCGATAACCACCTGGCTTACCGGCAGTATGCCAAATACCTTGCCGCCGGCGAGGGGGCCGACGATGCCTACGGCACCCGTTCCAACCTCATCGTCATCAGCAACGCCAGCAAAGTCTATGTCGGCGACGGGCTGACCGTCACCAACCCGTCCCAGCATACCATCGGCTTCACCGGATGCAAGGACGCGGTGGTGAATAACCTGACCGTTTCCACTTACGACTGCAACAACGGCGACGGCATCAATTTTACCAACAGCACCGGCCTGACGGTGGTCAATTCCGTCTTCAACACGGGCGACGACTGCGTCAACTTCAACGCCGGCTTAGGGCTCTCGGATGAGAGCAACCCGCCTACGGGCGGCGCATGGGTGTTTGACAACTACTTCGGTCGTGGGCATGGGGTCATTGCGGCCGGCAGCAACACCGCCGCGTGGATTCAGAATATCCTCGCCGAAGACAACGTCTGCAACGGCACCGCGGTGGGTCTGCGCTGCAAATCCCAGAGCGGCAACGGCGGAGGGGCCCGCAATATCACCTTCCGCGACAGTGCCCTGGCCAATATTACCGATAACGACGGCTCCGCCTTTTTGCTCACCGACGCCTATAAGGACGCGGCCGGGCAGGATACCTCCAACTGGGCACCCGACGAGCCCACCTTCCACGACCTGCTCATCGAAAACTGCACGGTCGCCGGCAACAAGAAGGGCAAACCGTCGATTTCATTCAATGGCGCCGTCGACGGCTATGATTACAATATCACGATGCGCGACGTGGCGTTCGGCTGGAGCTCGGCCGGCAACGGTCTGACCGCCGCGAGCCTTGCCTATCTCAAAAACAGTGTGTTCGACAACGTGGTGTTTTATGGGCTGAGCAGCCCGTGGCCCGCGGATATGACGACTGTCCAAAACTGTCGCTTCACCGGTTCCACAGTGGCGCCCGACTGACCGACCGGCAGCCTGCCGTCCGTTTCCCAGGCGGCACATCCCGTAATCCCCCGGCACGCAAATGCCGGGGGATTACGCTTACCCCTGCTTGTCGAAGCGTGTCGAATTTTAAAAAAATGACGTGAAAAGGGCGGGCGGCCTGTTTACTTTTGAGACCGATGGGGGTATACTGTGAAATAAAGGAACGTCGTTCTTTGCGTGGAAAGGAAGCGATCGCATGAGCGAAGCGGAACAGAGAAGGTTCCGGCAGTCCCTCACCCTGCGGCTCAAAGCCCACCGGGTCGTCCGGCTGCCGGATCGACCGTATGAGTTTGTGTGTCCGGTGTGCGGCGGCACGGCGCGGGCCATCAAGGCCGGGCTCAACGGGCATGTTCACGTCAGCTGCGAGACCTGCTGCTTCTGTAATCGGTGATCGGACGACAGGACGATTTGTGACAAAAGATGCATATTGCAATGTAATTATCATGCAAATTTACAAATTTGCAGCTTTAATGCAAAAAATCATGGAAAATCGTTGACAATCGCGGCGGGAAATGCTACTATCTAACACAATAAAGCGTTGAAATGCAATGAACAGGGCAAAGGACCGGGCTTCGCCTTTTCAGAGAGCCGTCGGATGGTGCGAGACGACGGGCGCCCCGATTCACTCACCTGCCAGCAGTCAGCTGAACGGTTTCCCAGTAGGCGCGACCGGTTTTTCCCCCGTTACCGGGAAACGCATTCGGCGGCGACGCCCGATGCGGCAGAGCGGCCGCTTCCCGGCGGCAATAAGAGTGGTACCACGGAGCCTGACAGCCCCGTCTCTTGGCACAAACCAAGAGACGGGGCTTGTTTTATAGCTTTAGCGCGAAATAACCACCAGCTATGCTGGTGAGGATAAAAATCTTTAGATACAAGAAAACCTCCTTTTGCTAAAATAGATGCAGGTTTGCCAACCGCATTATGAAGCAAAAGGGGGT
>JAEWAE010000037.1 GCA_023391835.1 Bacillota bacterium | reverse complement strand
GTCTGTGACATGCCGGACGCCCTTTTTGCCGTGCGGCGAGCGCCGCACAAAAATCACTCAGCTGCGGAAAAATGCGCCGAATGCCTGATAGGCCGCGTACACATCCAGCTTCGACACCAGCTCGAAGGGTGCGTGCATCGACAGCACGGGCACGCCCACGTCGATGACATCCACGTCGAGGTTGGCGATATACATGGCGACCGTGCCGCCGCCGCCCGCGTCGACCTTGCCCAGCTCCGCCATCTGCCACGGAATATTTTCCCGGTCAAACAGCGAAAGCACCTTGTGAGTATACTCCGCCGAGGCGTCGTTGGTGCTGTATTTGCCCCGTGAGCCGGTGTATTTGTTGACGGCCACGCCGCGGTTGACAAAAGCCGCGTTGCGCTTTTCCATCACGTCCGGGTAGTTCGGGTCGAAACCCGCGCTCACGTCGGCGGAAAGGCAGGTGGAGCGGCTGAGCACATCCCGGCCCTCCAGCCCCCACGGGCGCGCCAGGTCGGCGATGAAATAGCGCAGGTAAGCCGACTGCAGCCCCGTATTGCCGTCGCTGCCGATCTCCTCCTTGTCGGTGAGGATGCACACGCTGGTGACCGGCGGCACGCCCGCGTCGAGCAGCGCCGTCAGCGCCGGGTAGGCACAGACCTTGTCGTCGTGGCCGTAGGCGCCGATGAGCGAGCGGTCGAAGCCGATATCCACCGGCCGGCCCGCCGGCACCATCGTCAGCTCGGCCGAGATGAAGTCGGACTCCACGATGCCGTATTTTTCATTGAGCAGTTTGAGAATATTCAGTTTGACAAGCTCGCTGGCCTTGTCGTCGCGGAAAGGCAGGCTGCCCACCACCACGTTGAGGGTCTCGCCCGGGATTGCGCTCATCAGCGGCTTTTTCATCTGCTCCGCCGCCAGATGGGGGAGCAGATCGGTCACGCAAAACTGCGGGTCCCCCGCGTCCTCGCCCAGGCTGACCTCCAGCTTGGTGCCGTCACAGCGGAAAATGACCCCGTGGAGCGCCAGCGGGATGGTCGTCCACTGGTATTTCTTGATGCCGCCGTAATAGTGGGTTTTGAGCTGCGCCAGCTCCGCGTCCTCATAAAGAGGATTCTGCTTGAGGTCCAGCCGCGGGGAATCGATGTGGGCTGCGGCGATGCGCACCCCTTCGCTCAGCGGGCGCTCCCCCACCACGGCCAGGATGATGGCCTTGCCCCGGTTGTTGAGATAGACCCGGCTGCCCTTCTCGTATTTGCGGCTGCGGTCAAACGGCTCAAAACCCGCTTTTTCGGCCGCACGGACGGCAAAATTCACGACTTCCCGCTCGGTCTTCGACCGGCCGAGAAAATCCTTATACTTTTCGCAATAGCGGAACGCCGTCTCGATTTCCTCGTCCGACTGCTTCAATGCGCTGTGCTTGGTCTCATAGAAGAGCTTCTCTCTGAGCTGCTCTGCCTGAGTTTTAGATTCCTCCGCCATAGTCATTCACTCCTTGTCGAATTGATCACACCGGTGGAAACGAAACGGGCCCGGGGGTAAAGCTCCCGGTAGGCTTTCACCGACTGCCCCACCTTTTTGACATAAACGCGCGTATTTCCAAAGGGAATATGATAAAGCGTCCGTCCGTCCTTTGAATCGGCCGGGTCGGACAGCCATTTTTTCACGTTGCTCCGCCCCGCGTGATAGGCTGCCAGGGCAGTATCCTGCGAGCCGAATTCGCTCAGCAGCAGCGAGAGAAAATACGTCCCGTAATGAATGTTGACCTCCGGGTCATAGAGATAGCTGCTTTCCAGTATCACCGGCGAGCCGGATTTTTCCTGGACCCACTGGAAGGTTTCGGGAGTCAGCTGCATCAGGCCCATGGCGCCGATGGACGATTTGGCCCGCGCGTCGAAGCTGCTCTCGTTCTTGATGACGGCGTAGACCAGCGCAGGCTCCACGCCGTATTCGGCTGCATATTTTCCCACGTACTGACTATCGCGGAGGGGATATTCCGCCTTGAGGTATTTTTCCCGGAAAACCGTCTGCCACAGCACGGCCAGCGAAATGACCACCAACAGCAGCGCCCCCGCCGTCACCATCCAACGTTTCATGGCATCCCTCCGATGCATCGGTGCGAAGCGTTCAAGCGCCCCACAATCGGGCGAGCCGGTCCGTCTCGGCCAGCAGATGGGCGGTGCCCGCATCCGAATCAATCACAAAATCGGCGCGGTCGGTATAGTATGCCCGCGGCGGCTGGGCGGCTATGCGCGCCGCCGCCCGCTCCCGGGGGATGCCGTCCCGTCGCAGGATGCGTGCAAGGCGTATCTGGGGCGAGGCTACCACCGCGGCCACCCGGTCGCAGAGGCGGTCGGCCCCGCTCTCATAAAGGGCGGGCGCATCCAGCACGGCCCGGCGGCAGCCGGTCTCTTCCAGTTCCCGGAGCCTTGCCGCAATGGCGGCCACGATGGGGGGGTGCGTGAGGGCATCGAGCCTTTGCAGCGCCTCGGGGTCGCCGAAAGCGATGCGTGCCAGGGCCTGCCGGTCCAGACTGCCGTCGGCCGCGATGACCATGGTGCCGAATGCGCCGCGCAGTTCCCGCAGGCACTCGGAGCCGGGAGCCATGACCTGCCGGGCCACCCGGTCGGCATCCACCACGGCGTAGCCCAACTCGGCCAGGCGTTTCGCCGCGAGGCTCTTGCCCGCACCGCTGGGCCCGGTCAGCCCCAGCACAAACATGGCGCCCTGTTTCATTGCCCGGCCGCAGGGTCGATGATTTCGAATCCGGCGGCCCGCAGCAGCCGATTATAGACCGCCAGGCTCACCCCGTCCTCATCCGGGCAGCGGGCATATACATCCCGCGCCCCGATCTCATCCAGATGCCGCAGCGCGTCGAAAAGCCGCCGCGCCTGGGAAGCCCCGTCGTGGGCGCAGCCGTAGGTGACGCACGGCACCCGCAGCAACGGCTGCTCCCCCTCGAAACACAAAGCGGTCACCGGCCCCGGCAGGGCGTTGACATAGGCGGCGTATGCCTGTGCATCCCCGCGGACAATACGCACATGGGCCTTCGGGGAGTAATGCTTGTATTTCATGCCCGGGGAGGCAACCTTGCGCCCGGCCTTGAGCATATGGGTCACGGCCGGGTCCACCGTCACCTCACCCAGCACGGCCCGCAGCTGCTCGAGGGTCACGCCGCCCGGACGCAGAATGCAGGGTACCTTGCCGGTGAGCAGCAGCACGGTGGATTCCACCCCCACGTCGCAGGGGCCGCCGTCGACGATGGCGTCGATCTTGCCGCCCAGGTCGGCCAGTACATGCTCCGCCAGCGTGGGGCTTGGCAGCCCGGAAGTGTTGGCGGAGGGTGCGGCCAGCGGCACGCCCGCCGCCGCGATGACCGCCGACGCTACCGGGTGGGAAGGGCAGCGGAAACCGGCCGTATCAAGCCCCGCCGACACTACGTCGGGGATGACGGACCGCTTTTTGAGCACCATCGTCAGGGGGCCGGGCCAGAAGGCCTCCACGCACCGATAGGCCGCGTCGGGGATTTCCAGAGCGTAGCGCGGCAGCCACTCGGGCGAAGCCACATGGACGATGAGCGGGTTATCCTGCGGCCGGCCCTTGGCGCGGAAAATATGCGTCACCGCCTGAGCGTTCAGCGCGTTGGCCGCCAGGCCGTAGACCGTCTCGGTCGGGATGGCCACCAGCCCCCCCTCCCGCAGGATACGGGCCGCTTCGGCCACGCCGTGGTCGCCCGCGCCCGGGTCGCCCGCGCCCGGGTCGCCCGCACCCGGCTCTTTTACCGCAAACACCTGGGTTGTCATGCTGTTCAAAGTCCCTCTCCCATACTGAGTTTATCCGCCTGGTCGGCCGTGACAAGCGCGTCGATGAGCTCGTCGAGCCGGCCGTTCATGATGTCGTCGATTTTATAAAGCGTCAGCCCGATGCGATGGTCGGTCACCCGCCCCTGCGGAAAATTATAGGTGCGGATGCGCTCGCTGCGGTCACCGGTGCCCACCTGGAGCCGCCGGGCGGTGGCGATTTTTTCATCCCGTGCCCGCTGGGCCCGGTCGAAAAGCCGGGAGCGCAGGATCTTCATGGCCTTATCCCGGTTCTTAAACTGGCTGCGCTCGTCCTGGCACTCCACCACCAGGCCCGTGGGCAGGTGGGTGATGCGGATGGCGGAGGATGTCTTGTTGACGTGCTGCCCGCCGGCGCCGCTGCTGCGATAGGTGTCGATGCGCAGATCCTCGGGGGCTATATGCACCTCCACGTCCTCCATCTCGGGCAGCACCGCCACGGTGACGGTGGAGGTGTGGATGCGCCCGGCCGCCTCGGTGACGGGCACCCGCTGCACCCGGTGGACGCCGCTCTCGAATTTGAGCCGGCTGTAGGCACCCTCGCCCTCGATCATGAAGCTGATTTCCTTGATGCCGCCGATGCCGGTCTCGCTGAGGTTGAGCACCTCGGTTTTCCACCCCCGGCTCTCGGCATACATCGAATACATGCGGTAAAGATCCGCCGCAAAAAGAGCCGCCTCGTCGCCGCCGGCCCCGCCGCGTATTTCCACGATGACGTTTTTATAATCGTTGGGGTCCCGCGGCAGCAGCAGCACCCGAAGCTCCTCTGCCAGGCGGGCGATGTCGGTTTTAGCGGACTGCATCTCGTCCTCCGCCATCCGCCTAAGGTCGCCGTCGGCGGTCTCTCCCAGCAGCTCGCGGGCCTCCCGCTCGTCTGTTTCGGCTTTTTTATACTCTTGGTATTTTCCCACAATAGGCTGCAGCTGTTTGTGTTCCCGCATCAGCTTGGTGAACTGCGCGACGTCCTGCGCCACGTCAGGCCTTGCCAGACTGGCGGTGATCTCTTCAAACCGCCGCTGCGTCGCTTCCAGTTGATCCAGCATGTTTCACCTTAAACCCCTCTGAGACTGTTGCAGAATGCATACCGCACATTCTATAACAGCCCTTGTGATGCGACGATAATCTGAAGGGCCAAAAAGCGCAGTTTCACGGCCATCCTGGCCGTAAAATATAGGCGAACGCCTATAAGCGCTTTTTGCGGGTGTTACAAATGATTTTTTTGCAACACCCCGGCACCGGGTCACTCGCCGGCCTTCCGCGGCTCCACGCTGCGGATATGCCGTACGATTTTGAGCCGGGGCACCATGACCTCATGCCCGCATCCCAGACATTTGAGTTTGAAATCCACCCCTATGCGCAGCACCTCGAAACGGTTGCTTCCACAGGGGTGATTTTTTTTCATCACAACGATATCGCCGACCTGAATATCCACTTGGCTTATCCTCCCCTTCCGGGCCGCCGACTCGGCGGTTATTCCTACAGGACGGACATTTTTATTATATCATAATTTCACCATTGCAGGCAATTCTTTTCTGGTATTGTCTGCCGCAGCCGGATGATACTAGCAACGGAAATTATTTTTACCGGGAAAGGAAGATGGCAGATGAGCCTGCTGATTTATGCCCATTACGATTCGGTGGATGCGGCCGAGCTGGGCGCCATGCGCCTGAAAAACCGGGTGAAGGGAGTCCGGGTGGCCGGCATTTCCAAAAACCACTATGCCGACGATTCGGAAGAGACCACGCTGTCGCTTTTTCCGCAGGACGGCGGCATGGCCGACGCCTTCCCCTTCGGGTCGATCTATTCGGTCCCCTACGCGGCCTTTGTGAATGAGAGCTCCCGTGACGAGCGCATCGAGCCCTCCGAGCGGGGCGACGCCTATCTGCGGGTGGAGGCCGAGGATGTGCCCACCGCGCGCGAGGCGGCAGCGGTGCTGCGCACCACGGGCGGGCGGGAAATCCGTATCCGTGAAAAATGACCCCCGCAAAAAAACTGTGGCAAAGCCGGTCAATTTTCCCCTCCCTATGCATATACATTACAAGGACTGCTAAAAGGGAGGGGATTTCAATGCCTGCCATTCAACCGGAAGGATGGCTTCTGGATACCGTCGAAAACCGGGAGGCGCTGCGCACCCCGGGAGGGCTTGCCCGCGCCAGGGATGAAAACCGGATTCTGGAGGCCCGGGCGCTGGTGTGCGACAGCGCCCACAATCTGATCGTCGATCTGGGCTGCATGCGCGGCATCATCCCGCGGGAGGAGGGCGCCCTCGGCCTCAACGACGGCACGGCGCGGGATATCGCCGTGATCTCGCGGGTCAACAAGGCCGTGAGCTTCAAGGTGCTCCGGCTCGCCCGGCAACCGGACGGGCGCAGCATCGCCGTGCTTTCCCGCCGCGCCGCACAGGAAGAGGCCATGGCGGAGTACGTCACCCGCCTGCGGGCGGGGGATATTATCGACGCCCGGGTGACCCATCTGGAGCCTTTCGGCTGCTTTGTCGACATCGGCTGCGGCATCGCATCGCTCATCCCCATCGACCTGATCTCGGTGTCGCGCATTTCCCACCCGCGGGATCGTTTCCATGTGGGGCAGGACATCCGCGCGGTGGTCAAGCTGGTGGAGGAAAGCGGACGCATCTGCCTGACCCATAAGGAACTGCTGGGCACGTGGGAAGAAAACGCCGCGCGGTTTTCCCCCGGGGAAACAGTGGCCGGTATTGTACGATCCGTAGAAAGCTACGGCGTATTCGTGGAGCTGACCCCCAATCTGGCAGGCCTGGCCGAGCCGCGGGAGGGCGTCGTGCCCGGACAAAGCGCCAGCGTCTACATAAAAAACCTGATACCCGACAAAATGAAAGTCAAGCTCATCATTGTCGACGCCTTCGACGCGCAGTACCAGCCCGACGAGCCGGAATATTTCGTGCGCGGCGGCCACATGGACCGCTGGGTCTATTCCCCCGCCAGCTGCGACCGCGTGATTTCCACCGTGTTTAACCCGGCGGTGGAAAACACGTAGCGTGGGAAGCAGATGAAAAATGCGCCCGTCAGCGGCTCCAAGGGCTGCCGGCGGGCACATCTATATACGGACGGCGGAATTATTTGCTGACGATCTTGGTCCACAGCGTGTCGTAGGCGTCGAGCACGTTCTGGGGGAGGTTTGTGTACACCTCCGCCTTGCTCATCACCGTATCATCCGGGTACTGCAGCTTGTTGTTGCGGGTCGAGGCCGGCAGCTTCTGATAGGTGCTGACAAGCGGCGTGGAATAGCCGGTCGCGTCGGCGTTTTTCAGCCCCACGTCGGTGGAGCACATGAAATTAATATACGCCTCGGCCTCGGCCACATGTTTGCTGCCCTTGGGGATGGCGAAGGCGTCAAAATAGAGATTGGTCCCCTCCTTGGGGATGGCGAAGGCCAGATCTTTGGCCTCCTGCATCATCACGATGGCGTCGCCCGCGTAATAGGGCGCCAAAGCGGCCTCCCCGCCCTCCATTTTGTCGTAAATCTGATCCATCACATAGGCCTGCACCAGCGGCTTCTGGCGTTCCAGCTCCGCCGCGGCGGCGTTGAGCTGGGTCATATCGGTGGTGTTGTAGGAATAGCCCAACTTTTTAAGTGCAATGCCCATGGCGTCGCGGGAATTGTTGAACATCAGTATCTGGCCCTTGTATTTTTCGTCCCAGAGGATATTCCAACTGTCTACCGGCCCGGTGACCTTTTTGGTGTTATAGACAATGCCGACGACGCCCCACATGTAAGGGACGCTGTATTCGTTCTGCGGGTCATACGCCAGGCCCTTATACTTGGTGTTGATGTCCGAATAATTGGGGATCTTGTCATAGTCGAGCTTTTCGAGCATCCCCTCGCCTGACATGCGGCTGATCATATAATCCGACGGCACGATCACGTCGTAATCCGCCCCTCCGCTTTTGAGCTTGGCGTAAAGTTCCTCGTTGGTCTCATAGGTGTTGTAGACGACCTTGATGCCCGTCTGTTTGAAAAACTGGCTGTTGACCGACTTGTCGATATACTGCCCCCAGTTATAGACGTGGATGGTGGCCTTGACGGGCCGGCCGCAGGCGACCAGCGGCAGCAGCGCGGCCCCCGCCAGCAGAACACAAAGGGCGGTCTTGATCTTTTTCAACCGTATCATCCTCTCTTACCGGAACGAAGCCCCCACCTCATGCACACGGGGGTGCTCCCCGCACGTGGTTTTGCCGGTGGGCCGCTCTCACAGGTCGCTTCCGTCCGGGGCGGCACCGCCTTGGGACGGGGTGTCCACCCGCTGGACGGTGCGCAGCGCCGCCTTGCCGTCCCGGCGGCCTCGGGCGTTGATAATCACCAGCAGCAGCATCACCACCACGAAAAGCAGCGTCGACAAGGCGTTGATTTCGGGGCTGACGTGCTTGCGGGTCATCGAATAGATGGTGATCGACAGCGTCTGGGAATCGGGGCCGCTGGTGAAATAGCTGATGACGAAATCATCCAGCGACATGGTGAAAGCCAGCAGCATGCCGGTGAACACGCCGGGCAGTATCTCGCGCAAAACCACCCGGCGGAAGGCGGTGAAGGGGTGGGCCCCCAGGTCGAGGGCGGCCTCGTAAAGGTGCGGGTCAAGCTGCTGCAGCTTCGGGTAGACCGACAGGATGACGTAGGGCACGTCGAAGCTGATGTGCGCCAGCAGCAGCGTGGTGAAGCCAAGCTGCATATGCATCAGCCACACAAACAGCAGCATCAGCGACACGCCGGTAATGATATCCGGGCTGAGCACCGGCAGATAGGTCACGTTGACCATCAACGTACGCAGCCGACGGTTGAGCGCCGAAATGCCCACCGCCGCAATGGTACCCAGCACGGTGGAAATGGCCGCGGCCGCCACCGACACCAGCACCGTCACATAAAGCGAATGGAGGATGTCCGAATCCTGAAAGAGCTGGGCATACCAGTCCAGCGTGAAACCGCCCCAGACGGTGCGGCTTTTGGCGGAATTAAACGAAAAGACGATCAGTACAAGAATCGGCGCGTAAAGGAACAGCAGCACCAGATAGAGATAGATGCGGCTGCCCAGTCTTGAGAGGCGGCTCATATGATGACCACCTCCTTATCCCCGCGATCGAACATGCCCATGAGGAACATGGCGAGGAGAATAATGGCCATCATGATCAGGCTGATGGCGGAGCCGAGCCACGGATTATAGGCGTTGCCCAGGAACTGCATCTCGATGAGATCGCCGATAAGCAGATTGGAGCCGCCGCCGAGCATCTGGGAAATGATGAAGGTGCTGACCGCCGGCATGAAAACCATCGTCAGCCCCGACGCCACCCCCGCCATCGACAGCGGGAACACCACCCGGAAAAAACAGGCCCGCGGCGGGGCGCCCAGATCCTGGGCCGCCTCGATGAGCCGGTCGTCCAGCTTGACCAGCACCGAATACACCGGCAGGATCATATAGGGCAGATAGTTATAGACCATGCCCAGCACCACCGCGCCGGGGGTGTTTATCATGGACGCCGGCCCAATGCCGAGAAGGCCGAGGAACCGGTTGATCAGGCCGTTATTTTCGAGTATCGTCAACCACGCGTAGGTGCGAAGCAAAAAATTCATCCACATGGGCAGCATGACCAGCATAATCATGATCTGCTGCCGGCCCGGTGATTCGCGGGAAAGAATGTACGCCAGCGGATAGCCGATGAGCAGGCACAGCACGGTGGAAATCAGCGCCAGCAGCACCGAGCGGAAAAACACCGGCATATAGATTCCCAACTGGGCGAAGTTGCCGGTCGTAAAATGCCCCGACCGGTCGGTAAACGCGAAGCCCACCACAATGGCCATCGGCGCAACGGTGAACAGGATGCTCCATATCACATACGGGAGCACCGCGACGCGGGCCTTGGTCAATTCGTCCCATCTCCCTTCGACTGATGCATGATATGTAAATCGTCCGGCACGACATGCAGCCCCACCGGCGTACCCGCCGGCTCGCAGAGGGTCGAGTGCACGAGCATCTCGAAGTCGCTGCCGTGTATGCGCATTTCATAATGCACGCCCTTAAATATGACCGACTGCACGGTGCCGGTGAACTGAGCGGTCTCTGCCTCGGGCTTTACCAGCTTCACGTCCTCCGGCCGGATCACCACATCCACCGGCTCATCCGCAGCGAAACCCTTATCCACACATTCAAACGGCCGCCCGCAGAATTCCACCCGGTAATCGGCGTGCATGATACCCGGTATGATGTTGCTCTCGCCGATAAAATCCGCCACGAAAGCGTTGGCCGGCTCGTTATAGACATCCTGAGGCGTCCCCTGCTGCAAGATGCGGCCGTCATTCATCACGACCACCGTATCCGACATGGTGAGGGCTTCCTCCTGGTCGTGGGTGACATAGATGAAGGTGATGCCCAACTGCTGCTGGATGTTTTTCAGCTCCGTCTGCATTTCCTTGCGCAGCTTGAGGTCAAGCGCGCCCAGGGGTTCGTCCAGCAGCAGCACACGCGGGCGGTTGACCAACGCCCGGGCGATGGCCACCCGCTGCTGCTGCCCGCCGGAAAGCTGCTCCACGCCCCGCTCTTCAAACCCGCGCAGATTGACCAGCGCGAGCATTTCCTTCACCCGCCGGGCAATCTCGGCCGACGGCGTTTTTTTGATGCGCAGGCCGAAGGCAATGTTGTCGAATACGTTCAGGTGGGGGAAAAGCGCGTACCGCTGGAACACGGTGTTGACACCCCGCCGGTAGGGCGGCAGGTCGTTGATTTTACGCCCGTCAAAGAGCACGCTGCCCTCGTCGGGTTTCACAAACCCCCCGATGATGCGCAGGGTAGTGGTTTTGCCGCAGCCGGAAGGCCCCAGCAGCGTGACAAACTCCCCGTCTTTGATATTCAAACTGATGCCGCGGAGCACCTGCGTGCTGTCGAACGACACCTTTATATTCTCAAGGCTCACGACGATTTTCGGACTCATTGGCGGACTCCTTTTGCACAGATACCGCGGCGCCGGCTTTTGGGACTGCGAAAGCTCCCCCACCCGGCCTCGGCCGCGGGGCGGACAAATACCATCACCAAATATAAATAGGATTGCGTAAAATGTCAAGATATGCGCGAATATTTCCATAAATAATTTTAATTATTTGAATCTATCACGGGGATTTACGGGATTATTTCGCAATTCCTCCGTTTTTCTCTGTATTATCCATGTCAAATGACAAATCTGCGGCATATGCTGGAGTGGGCCGGCGCAAGCGCCCCGGTCACTCTTTTATATAAAACCGGAGGTCATGCCTGTGTGTCTGGAAAAAAATCTGTGGCTTCTGCCGCTTGTCATTCTTTTTGCCGCGCTGCTGGCAGGGCTCACGATCGCCTTTGCCTCCACCCCTGCGTTACTTTTCCCCTACGCGCTGGCGGTGGCGCTGGGGATGCTGCTGGTGACCGGTGTGCTCATCGCGGTGTGTGCCTTCCACCGCGAGTCGGTGGAAAAATGCAGTTGCGTCTGCGCGGCCGTTCACTGTCTGGCGCCGGTGGTGATGGTGGCGGCACTGCTTGCTATCGGGCTGGCCCTGGTCGCCATCGCCGGTTTTTCCGTTACACCCACGGTCAATCTGGTGCTGGGCATCATTTACGCCTTGATTTTCAGCACCATGTCGGTGTATTTTGTCGACATGTTTTTGGAAATGCTCTGATCGTCTTTACCCGGGCCCGGCGCCGTGCATACGAAAACCGGCTGTGCAGAGTTACCTGCACAGCCGGTTTTTGGGATGCCTATAAACGGCACTTCAGGCGAAATGGCACGCGGCCATATGGCCGTTGCCCTTGTCGACCAGTTTCGGTTCCTGTTCCTTACAGATGCCCTGGCACTTGGGGCAGCGGGTGTGGAATTTGCAACCGGCCGGCGGATTGGCCGGGCTGGGCAGGTCGCCCGTCAGAATAACCCGGTTGTGCTTAGCCTCCGGGTCGGGCACCGGCACCGCCGACAGCAGCGCCTGAGTGTAGGGGTGCAGCGGGTTGTCGTACAGTTCATCCCGCGCACAGGTCTCGATGAGCGAGCCCAGATACATCACGCCGATGCGGTGAGAAATATGCCGCACCACGCTCAGATCGTGGGAAATAAATAGATAGGATATATGGAATTCCTGCTGCAGGTCGCAAAGCAGGTTGATAATCTGGGACTGGATGGACACGTCCAGCGCGGAAACCGGCTCGTCGCACACCACGAAATCCGGCTCCAGCGCCAGCGCCCGGGCGATGCCGATGCGCTGCCGCTGCCCACCGGAAAATTCGTGGGGGTACCGGTCGATATGATACGGCAGCAGACCGCAGCGTTCCATGATGGCCAGCACACGGCCTTTCAGCTCCTGACGGGTGCACATGCCGTGCTCCACCAGCGCTTCGCCGATGATCTCACCCACCGTCATGCGGGGATTCAGGGAACTGTAGGGGTCCTGAAACACGATCTGCATCTTCGGGCGGGTCATGCGGAGTTCCTTCTTGCTCATGGCAAAGACATCCCGGCCCTTAAAGAGCACCTGGCCGCCGGTCTTCTCATAAAGCCGCAGAATGGTGCGCCCCGCCGTGCTCTTGCCGCAGCCCGATTCGCCCACCAGGCCGAAAGTCTCGCCCCGGCCCAGAGTGAAAGAGACGTTTTCCACCGCCTTGACGGCACCCACGGTGTGTTGGAAAATACCGCCTTTAATCGGGAAATATTTTTTCAGGTCTTTGACGACCAGCAATGGTTCGCTCATTTATGTTCCCCCTCAAAGGCAGTGCAGGCGACAAAGTGCCCCGGCCCGACCTCGGTTTCCCGCGGGAAACCCTTCAGGCATTCCGGCCCGTGCCGGTCGCAGCGGTCGTAAAAATGGCACTGATCCGGCAGCCCGATCAGGTTGGGCACCTGGCCGGGGATGGAATACAGACGGTCTCTGCGTTCGTGGAGCTGCGGCTTGGAGCGGAGCAGCCCGATGGTGTAGGGGTGGGAGGGATGCTTGAAAATATCCAGCACCGGCCCGCGTTCCACAATGCGACCCGCATACATCACGACGACATACTCGGCCATTTCGGCGATGACGCCCAGGTCATGGGTGATCATCATGATCGACATGCCGAAATCATCTTTCATCTTGCGCAGCAGGTCGAGGATCTGCGCCTGGATAGTGACATCCAGGGCGGTGGTCGGCTCGTCGGCGATCAGCAGCTCCGGGCGGCAGGCCAGCGCCATAGCGATCATAATGCGCTGCCGCATGCCGCCGGAAAGCTCGTGGGGGTAGGCGTTGAAAATGTCGGCGGCGCGGGGGATGCCCACCCGGTCGATCATCTCGATAGAACTCTTGCGTGCCTGCGACTTGGAAAGATGCTCGTGGAAAATCAGCGTTTCCGCGATCTGATAGCCCACGGTGAACACCGGGTTGAGCGAGGTCATCGGCTCCTGAAAGATAATAGAAATTTCCTTGCCGTTGATCTTATTCATCTGCTCTTTGGTGTAGCCGGTAATATCCTGCCCTTTGAAAATGATATGCCCGCCGGCCACGCGCCCGTTTTTGGGCAGCAGCTTCATCACCGACATGGACATCATGCTTTTGCCGCAGCCCGATTCCCCGACGATGCCCACCGTCTGCCCTTTGGCGACTGAAAACGAGACGCCGTTGACGGCTTTCACCACGCCCAGGTCGGTATCAAAATAGGTTTTGAGGTCTTTGACCTCCAGCAACGTTTCAGACATCTTCCATCCCCCTTATCGTTTCATCTTGGGGTCGAAAGCGTCACGAAGACCGTCGCCCACCAGATTGATTGCCAGCACGGTGCACAGGATGCACAGGCCGGCCGGGATCCACAGCCAGGGACGCAGTGCGAAATCATTCGGGTCGTTGACCGCGTTGATAATATTGCCCCAGGAAGGATACGGTGCCGCCACACCCAGGCCCAGGAAGGACAGCGCCGACTCGGTGAGGATGGCGTTGCCGATATCCAGCGTGGCGGTGACGATGATGTTGGGCAGCGCATTGGGCACCAGATGGCGGAAAATGCGGTGCCGGTCACGGATGCCCAGGGCTTCCGCCGCCACCATGTATTCCTGCTCCCGCAGGGAAAGGATCTGCGCCCGCACCAGACGCGCCAGCGACGGCCAGAACAGCAGCCCCAGTATCAGCATCACGAAATAGATGCGCTTGGAGGGGTCGACCTTCATATCCATCATGACGGCACCGATGATGATGACCACCGGCAGCATCGGCAGCGCGAGGAAAATATCGTCCAGCCGCATGAGCAGGTTGTCGACCCAGCCGCCGTAATACCCGGCAAAGCCGCCTACCACCGTGCCGATGACGATCTCGATCAGCACCACGACTATGCCGATTTCCAGTGAAATGCGCCCGCCGTAGAGGATGCGGGTGAAAATATCCCGCCCGACCTTATCGGTGCCGAAGGGGAATTGCAGGCTCGGTGGCTGCTGGGCGATGTCGATATCCGTCTGCAGCAGCGCGTAATTGGAAAACAGCGGCCCGTAGAAGCACGCGATGAGGAAAATGGCCAGCACCGCCAGACCCAGGAGGGCCAGCTTGTTGCGCTTAAACTGCCGGTATGCAATGCTCATCGGGGTCTGCAGGTGCTCCGACTGGTCGACCGTTTCGTATTGCAGGAACTTCGACACCAGCACCAGCACCAGCGCTACCAGCGAAAACACAAACAGCAGCCGGATGCCAAGCCCCGTGCGGATTCCCTCCACATCCGGCACCTGATACACCAGCTTGCCGCCGATGCCCTCACTGCTCTGCGTCAGTCGGCCGAAAAAGTCGGAGACCATCGAATTGCTGTTTTCCAGTTGGGCACCGAAAAGGATAAAGCCCACAATCGTGGAAACGCAGGCGATGTTGAGCCACCGCGGCTGCTCTTTGACCAGGTACAGCGCCAGCATCACTGCCGACACGATAAACATAAGGCAGGCAAGCGCCAGCCATATGCTGTAGCTGCTGATCGACAGGTTTTCCAGAGCGTTGGAATTCGCTTTGGCGATGGGAAACCGGTGGAATAACTTCAGCGACAGTTCCATCCCGCTGACCGATTTGTAATCCTTGATGGACAAAAACGGCAGGAAGTAGCAGACCACCGACAGCACCAGGGCAGCGAGCGACATCCACGCACTGATTTTATATTTCTTCATATCGCATGCCGCCTTACTTCAGTTTCACGCGGGGATCCACCAGCGAATAGCAGATATCCGACAGCAGGTTGCCGATGAGCGTCAGGCAGGCCACCAGCATACAGAATGCCATCATCAGCGGATAGTCGCGCTGGGTGATTGCTTTATAAGAAACGAACCCGATGCCGGGCACGCCGAAAATTGTCTCAGTAATAATGGCACCGGTGAACAGCCCCGGGAGGCTGATGCCAAGCAATGTCACGATCGGGATCAGCGCATTGCGCAGCCCGTGTTTATAAATAACGGTCTTTTCCGGCAGGCCCTTGGAGCGAGCCGTCCGCATATAGTCCTGATTGATGACTTCGAGCATGGACATTCTCGAGTACCGCATATAAGAGCCGATCTGAATCACGGCCAGCACAAACACCGGCATAATCAGATGCACCATCTGGTCGAGCACGGAGCGGAAACCGGTGTACCCGGCGCCCGGCGTAACCAGGCCGGAAAGCGGCAGGACGTGCAGATCCAGCGCGAAGAATTTCTGCAAAAGCAGACCGAGGAAGAACGAAGGGAAAGAAATCCCCAGAAAAGCCAGGAACGTAAGAGTCATATCGGTTTTGGAATACTGTTTGGTTGCGGAAATGATGCCCAGCGGAATCGCCACGATGATTTCAATGATAAACGCCGGCAGGGCCATTTTGACGGAAGTGCCGATGAAAGTACCCATGATCTGGACGACCGGCTTTTTATAAACATAGGAATCACCAAAATCAAAATGGGTGACAATGGCTTTCATCCATTTGAAATACCCCAGATACAGCGGGTCGTTGAAGCCGTATATATCTTCCAGATGCTTAAGCTGCGCCGCACTCATGTGCGAGGTCTGCGCCTGCGCCGCAATGAAGTTGCCCGGTACGATATGTACGATGAGATAAATAATAATGGAAATGCCAATTATGATCGGGATCATCTGCAGCAATCGCCTGACAATGTACTTCCACATGAGCATACCTCCCAAGCAACCACGGGGAATGCCCGGATGCAAAAACGTCCGGGCATTCACACATGGATCCTGCCAGTTAAACTGGATTGCTGTTAGCCTTTGATCTCGTAGAGATAGAAATCGTAGAACGGATCGCGGAAAGCGCCCATATCCTGCACATTCGAGATGCGGCCGTTATAGACCCACAGGTCGTTGCGCTGATAGATCGGGAACTGCGGCAGATCGTTGTTGAGAATCTTATCGATCTGATAGAAGGTCTGGGTCCGCTTGGCGGTGTCGGTCTCGGTAAGTTCCTGCTTGAAGAGCTTGTCGAGGTTGGTATTGCTGTACTTATAGAAGTTCTGCGTGCCACCGGTCATAAAGCTGACGCTCTCATCCGGGTCGGGGGAACCGAGATTCTGGCCCATGAAGCAGGCGTCCAGCTTGCCCTTGTTGTAATTTTTGAGGATGGTGGCGAAGTCGGCAGTCTCAATATTCACGTCGATGCCCAGCTTGCCGTAAGACGACTTCATGACAGGCAGCATGACGTCGGTCACCGCATTGCCGCTGGTGGCGGTGAAGTCGATGACGAAAGGCTTGCCATCCTTCATCAGCTTATTGGTGCTCGTGTCGAGGTTCCAGCCCGCCTCTTTAAGCAGAGACTTGGCCTTGTCTATGCTGTAGTCGTAGGTAGTGAGGCCCTTGTCGGTGTAACCCCAGGAAGACTGCGGGATCGGGACATTGTTGACCTTACCGTACGGACCGTACACCGTCTTGACGATGGCTTTGCGGTCAAGGGCATACGCGAGAGCCTGACGGACTTTGACGTCCTTATACTTTTCGTCCTGCAGATTCCACTGGATCATGCCGTAAAGGTTAGCCGGGAAATACTGCGCGCTGATAAATTTGGAATTGGTCAGCGAGGTGATGTTATCCTGACTGCAGGTGGCGTTGGCAAAGTCGGTCTGGCCGGCCTGCACGCTCTGCAGTTCCTTGCCCTCCGCGGTGATCGCAAACTCCAGATTTTTGATCTTCGGCGCACCCTTGAAATAGCTGTCGTTGGCCGTCATTTTCAGGCCGGTGCTCGGATCATAGCTGACGAACTTATATTGGCCGCTGCCCATGGGCTTGTCATCGCTGATTTTCTTCTCGACGGCAGCCGCATCGCCCTTCTTAAAGTTCGGGCCGTAATAATCCTTTTCCATCAGCGGCACGGCCAGATTCCACAGACCGGGAGCATTCGGCTGATCGAGGGTGATCTGGATGGTCTTGTCGTCGACGACCTTGATGCCCGAAATCGTCGTGGCACTGCCGGTTTTATAGTCGTTGAAGCCTTTGATGTTGACAGTGGAAAGATCCACCTGACCGTCATAGTTCGGGTCGCTCTCGACATAGAGCCAGAACTCGATGTCTTTTGCGGTCGCCGCTTTGCCGTCCCAATACTTGACGCCATCCTTCAAAGTGAAGGTGTAGGTCAGGCCGTCGGACGAAACCTTGTAGGTCGAAGCACTGGCTTCAGGCTTGCCGTCGGCAGTCGGATTGACCAAATAGTCGAACATGACTTCGCAGGCATACCAGTCATAGGAGCTGTTGCTGAAATCTTTGCTCCAGATGCCGTTCATGTCGGTGGTGCTGACGACCATAGTGTCCTTACGGGCCTTGGCCGCGTCCGGGCTCTTGCTCACATCCGAAGCCTTGATCTGGGACGACTCGGAAGTGGAAGTGGAACCCTTCTTGCTCTGGGTGCCGGCGCAGGCGGACAGGGAAATGACCCCGGCCAACAGCACGGCAAGAAGGGCAACCTTCTTGTTTCTCATAGGTATCCTCCTCTATCTGATTGTCATTTATCACAAAGCCATCGAAGCGGCCCTGTAATCCATTCATGGGGCGGAGACCCACACGGGTTTCATGTCGGAATATGTCGACGTATACAACCCTAGTGGTCACCGATCCCCGCGGATAATATCCCGTTTTAAACGGATACATTATCATATACTTTATTAGTTTACAGCCTTTTTTCAATAAATACAAGTCGATTTGAATATTTTTTCGGCTGGCAATTCAATCCGGCGTGTCCGGGCCGCGCCGCAGGCGCACCCCGGTGGCCTCCCCGCACGACGGCCGAGATACCGGCCACCTCGCATGCAGCTTTTCCATTCCCGGCGCGCAGTCGGATATGGTATAATAGGTACATCTCCGGCCCGTCGCATCCGGCGGGCCCCTGTCGGGAAGGATCGGGATATCTATGTATGATAATTGGGCGGATCTGGAATCCGCATGCCTTGCGTGCCGTAAATGTGCCCTGGCGGAAACCCGCCACCATGTGGTATTCGGCGTGGGCAGCCCGGAAGCGGAAGTGCTTTTTATCGGCGAAGGCCCCGGGGAGCAGGAAGACCTGAAGGGCGAGCCGTTCGTCGGGCGGGCTGGGCAGCTGCTCGACCGGATGCTGGCGGCCATCGACCTGGACCGCCATAAAATATACATTGCCAACATCGTCAAATGCCGCCCCCCTCACAACCGTGACCCGCAGCCGGAGGAGCAGGAGGCCTGCCTCGACTGGCTGCGCGATCAGACTCGGCTGCTGTCGCCGAAAATCATCGTCTGTCTGGGCCGGATTGCGGGCATGAAGCTCATCAAGCCGGATCTCAAAATCACCCGGGAACACGGCATCTGGTTCCAAAAAGGCGGCGTACAGATGATGGCCACTCTGCACCCGGCGGCGCTATTGCGCAACCCGGCCCAAAAGCCAGCGGCGTTTTCGGATTTTCTTTCCCTCCGGGAAAAAATCCACACTTTCTGCGACCATACATACTGAACGTCCAGGCTGTCGGTGTGTCATGCGGAAGGTTTTGCGAATACCATGAAATATGTCATCCAATTCGATTTGGAGGGATTTTCATGCCGGATACTCGCAAAACCTCCCGCTTTTTTCTCAGCGCCAACACACCCGACGGGCTGATGGTGCGATATGATCGTCTGTATCAGCCGGAGGATGGCTGGAAAGTGGTCCTTCTGGCCGGCGGAGCCGGCGGCAGCGTATCCGATATCCTGGTGCAGGCCGGGCAGGCACTGGAAAAGACCGGCTCTTCGGTCGAATACATCGTTTCCGTCATTCACGGCGACCATCTGGATGCCGTGGCGGCCCCCGACCGGAAAATATGTATCATTGACAGCTCCCCTCCGCACAGCATAATCCCCGAATACCCCGGCATTGTGGAATCCGTGGTCAACATGGGCGATTTCTGGGATGAGAAAAGCCTCAGCCGGAATCGGGACGCCGTGCTGACCTTTTCCGCGCGCATGAGCGCCTCCTGCGACCGGGCCTATCGGTTTCTTTCGGCAGCGGCCAGTCTGACCGGCGACACCGCGCGTCTGGCGTTGGACTGTACCGACACGCTCAAGCTGGAAAACTACGCCGCCCATCTGGCCAAGCGGGAATTTCCTTCCCACGGCAAGCAGGGGGAGGAAACGCTGCGTTTCCTCACGGCGATTACGCCAGACGGGGTGAGCAATCTGTTCGACAGCCTGCCCGGCAGCTACCAACATGTCTTCGTCGTCGAGGATGAATACGGCATCGGCAAACTACTGGTCAGCAAGCTGCGTTCCGCCGCCCTTACGGCCGGATACGATGTGATTTCCTGCAACTGCCCGCTTTTCCCCGAAGAAAAGCCCGAGCACCTGTTGATTCCGGAACGTTCGGTTGCTTTCGTCACGTCATCCCATTACCATCGGTATACCGGACCCGCTTTCCGGCACATCCATATGCGCCGGTTTTTGGACTCCGACCTCGTCCGCCTGCGCCGGCCCCGCATCTCCTTCAACCGACGTGCCTCCCGCCAGCTGATCGACGAATCGATCCTGCTGCTCAGCGACGCCCGAGCCAGTTACGACATGATCCAAAGTTGTTACGCCGAAGCCACCGACACCCAGGCCGCCACTGCCCGGGCTACGGAAGTACTGCGCCGCCTTCTAGCGGATAAAGCCTGACGCGAGTCTCTACATATTCTTATATATAGCAGAAAAGACGAAGCTGTAAAAACAACTTCGTCTTTTCTGTGCCGGCACCGACCTATTTTCCCAGGCAGTTACCCACCAAGTATCTTGGGCACCGATGAGCTTAACTTCCGTGTTCGGTATGGGAACGGGTGGGGCCTCATCGTCATTGGCACCGGCTGCTAGTAA
>JAEWAE010000046.1 GCA_023391835.1 Bacillota bacterium | reverse complement strand
GGGGCACACCGATCGGTGTGCCCCCGGAACGAAACAAAAACGATCTTTGGCGCCGAGATGATCCCGTCCGCTTCGCCGCCGGACGGTCAGAGACGGAAATGGAGCGTTTCGCCGTTTTCCGGAGGCGCCAGCCACGTTCCGTTTTCGACCGGATGGGCGGCGGCCCCCTCCAGTGGCTGGGCCGTTTGGGCACCCAGCAGGATGACCTGCCACGGCCGCCGGGCGGCGGTATGGGAAACGGTCACGGTGATTTCCTGCCCCGCGCGCTGTGCATGGGCGGAAAGAGCCGATTCCCCGCCGGGGGCAAAAACTTCGGTGGAGGCTTCCCGGCCGTCTCCCAGATCGGAAAGGAGCAGAGTGACGCCGTCGGCGTAATCGTAGTCGGCCCGGGAATCCTTCGCTCCCCAAGGGATCAGCGAATCGGGACGCACATAGAGGGGCAGGGTGAAATAGCCGTGCGTCTCCCGGCGATAGGCGCCGCCCTCCACTTTGCGGCCGGTGAAAAGATCCGTCCACCTTCCGGGCGGCAGATAGAATTCGACCTCCCCGTCTTCCCGGAAAACCGGTGCGGCCAGCAGGCAGTCGCCCAGCATATACTGCCGGTCGAGAAAGGCGCAGGCGGGGTCGTTTTCAAACTCCAGCACCATAGCCCGCAGCACCGGCACACCGGTGTGGGCGGCCTCCACCGCCAGCCGGTATATATACGGCATGAGCCGGCATTTGAGCTGGGTGAACCGGCGCAGTACGTCCACCGATTCCTCGTCAAAATTCCACGGCACCCGGTAAGACTGACTGCCGTGCAGCCGGCTGTGAGAAGAGAGCAGACCGAACGCCACCCACCGCTTATACAGATCGGGCGTGGCCGTGCTCTCGAATCCGCCGATGTCGTGGCTCCAGAAGCCGAAACCGCACAGGCCCAGCGACAGGCCGCCGCGCAGGGTCTCCGCCATGGAAACATAGCGGGCGGTGCAGTCGCCGCCCCAGTGGAGCGGGAACTTCTGGCTCCCGGCCGTGGCGGAACGGGCGAACACGACGGCTTCCCCCTTGCCCCGACGCTTTTCCAACAAGTTGAATACCGTCTGATTATACAGATAGGTGAAATAGTTGTGCATTTTTGCCGGGTCGGAGCCGTCGGAATACGCCACCCCCTCCACGGGGATCCGTTCGCCGAAATCGGTCTTGAAGCAGTCCACACCCATATCCAACAGGGCCGACAGTTTCCCGCCAAACCATTCCCGGGCCGCGGGATTGGTAAAGTCAACGATCCCCATGCCCGGCTGCCACATATCCCATTGCCATACGCTGCCATCCTGGCGCCGCAGCAGATAACCGCCGCGCAGGCCCTCCTCAAACAGAGGGGATTGCTGGGCCACATAGGGGTTGATCCAGACACAGATATGCAGGCCTTTGGCTTTGAGTCGGGCCAGCATCCCGGCCGGGTCGGGGAACACCCGGCTGTCCCATCGGAAATCGCACCAGCGGAATTCCCGCATCCAGAAACAGTCGAAATGGAATACCTGCAGGGGCAGCCGGCGGCGGGCCATGCCGTCCACAAAAGATGTGACCGTTTTCTCGTCATAATCAGTGGTGAAAGACGTCGAGAGCCACAGACCGAAAGACCAGGCCGGGGGCAGGGCCGGTCGGCCGGTCAGAAACGTGTAGTTGGCCAGCACCTTTTTGAGCGACCCGCCGCCGATCACAAAATAATCCAGGGCCTCCCCCGGTACGCTGAAGGACACACAGGAAACGACCTCGCTGGCCACCTCGAAGGAGACCCTGCCTGTATCGTTGACGAAAACGCCGTACCCCCGGTTGGTGAGATAAAAGGGGATGTTTTTATAGGCTTGTTCCGAGCAGGTGCCGCCGTCCTCGTTCCAGATATCCACCGTTTGGCCGTTTTTGACAAAGGGAGTGAACCGTTCCCCCAGGCCGTATACACATTCGCCCACACCCAGGCCGAGTTGCCCCCGCAGGAACGGCTGTTGTTTTTCGTCGAGGATATAGGCGAGCTGCCGGTCTCCGCCGGAGGTGAGCAGCCGGGCCCCATCCCGGAAATCCATCTGCCAGCCGCCGTTTTTGGCGATATGGACGCTCAGGTGGCCGGACGTCAGGACGGCCTCCCTGTCGTTTTCCTCGGTCACCGGGGAGGCCGCCCCGTCCGCTAATGCGAAATGAGGGCCGTGATCGGCCCCGCCGCGAAAATGCCAGACCCGCACCCGGATAATATCCGGGGCGGGGGAGGTCAGCTGGACCGTAAGCACCGGCCCGTGAAGCGAATCCCCCCGCTGCCGGATGGGGCTGCAGGGTGCCAGGACGGTGAGACGGTCGGCTTCGCGGTGAATCTCATAGGCTTCGGCCGCCGGGAAGACCGACACGCCGGAACGGTTGAGCCAGAAACCGTTTGAAAATTTCATTCGTGCGCATCCTTTCTGATCCGCCGGTTTGCCGCCGCACGGCGGGCGCTTTATTCCTTGACGGCGCCCAGCATGATACCCGAGACGAAATATTTCTGCAGGAAGGGGTAGACGATCAGCATCGGGATCATGGCGATGAATACCTTGGCGGCATTGAGCGACTGGTTGGAAAGCTCCGACAGCTTTTTGTACTGGTCGGGCGTGAGGGTGGTACCGGTGGGGATGTTGACGACCAGCTGCTGGATGTATGTCTGAAGGGGATATTTGTTGGCCGTATTCATCAGTACCAGGCCGTTGAAAAATTCGTTCCAGTGGTAGACGCTTACAAAGAGCGTGATGGTGGCGATCACCGGCACCGAGCAGGGGACGAAAATCTGGAACAGCACCCGCCACGGCCCGGCTCCGTCCACGATGGCCGCCTCCTCCAGGTCTTTGGGCAGGTTGCGGAAAAAATTCATGACCAGGATGACGTTGAAAACCGGCAGGCTGCCGCCGAGCACCAACGCCCAGATCGAGTTGATCAGGTTGTAACTCTGCACGGTCAGATACCAGGGGATCAGCCCGCCGTTGAAAATCATGCAGAAGACCAGTATCCACATGAAAATGTTCCGCGGCCGGAAATCCCGTTTCGACTTGGAAAGCGGGTAGGCGGTGAGGATGCAGAGCAGCATGGTCACGACCGTGCCCAGCACGGTGCGCTGGATAGAGATCCAGAACGAATTGAAAAACAGCCGGTCGCCGATGATCTCACGGTAGGAGATGCTGGAAAAGCCAATGGGATAAAAGGTGACCAGGCCGGCGTTCGCGGCGGATTTGACGGAAATGGACACACATAGAGTATACCACAACGGATACAGGCACAGCAGGGCCAACAGTGTCAAAATGATCGCGTTGCAGATATCGAATAGCCGGGAGCCTACCGTTTTGTTGCGGACCATACTCTTCCACCCCCTAAAAGACCGTGTAATCGGCGAATCTATAGGCCAGCGAATAGGAAATCACGATGAGCACGAAGCTGATGCCGGATTTGAACAGACCGGCCGCCGTGGCCAGGGAATATTGCAGATTTTGCAGGCCCAGACGATAGACCCAGGTGTCGATGATGTCGCCGGTGGAATAGACCAGCGGATTGTAAAGGTTGTAAACCTGGTCGAAGCCGGCGTTGAGTACGTTGCCCAGGCTGAGCACACCCAGCAGCACCACGGTGGTTTTCATGGCGGGGAGGGTGATGTGCAGCATACTTTTCCACCGGCTGGCACCGTCGATGGCCGCCGCTTCGTAAAGCGTCGGGTCGATGCCGGTCAGCGCGGCCAGAAAAATGACCGCATTGTAGCCGAATTCTTTCCACACGTCGGTGCCGATCAGGATCTGGCGGAAGACGCCGGCGTCGCCCATGAAAAGCCGCGGACCGCCGCCCAGCATTTTGATGAAGGTGTTGACGACCCCGTTGTAGCCGAAAATCCCGAGGACGATGGTCGCCATGATGACCCACGACAGGAAGTGGGGCAGATAGACGATGGTCTGCACTGCCTTTTTGAAGTGGAGGTTGGTGATTTCATTGAGGAGCAGCGCGAATATCAGGGGCACGAGCAGATTCAGTATGATCTTGCCCACGGCGATGATGAGCGTGTTGACGATCACCGATTTGGAATCGTTGAGCTGGAACATGTAAACAAAATTATCAAGCCCCACCCAGGCTGAACCGAGAATGCCCCGCCCGGGATTGTAATTCTCAAATGCCATGACGATACCGAACATGGGGACGATGCTGAACAGAAAAAGCCACAGCATGCCCGGGAGCAGCATCAGATAATAATGTTTCTGAAAGCTTTTCGATTTCATATAGTCCTCCGGGTCCGGTGGTGTACGGCGGCATGCGGTCGCGGCCTCCGGGAAAGACAAAGGCGCCGAACCAATCCGGCGCCTCTGCCGCAGCCCTGTCGGCCTGCTTATTTGACCAGCGCTTTGACTTCGGATGTGATCGCGGTGCCGCCCTGGGCTTTCCAGTCCGAGACAAATTTATCAAAGGAACTGATCGGCGAGGAACCGACGATGATTTTCAGCATCGTTTCGTCCTCCATCTTCTGCAGGTTGGCCCATTTGCTTTCCATGGTCGGCGTCTGGTTATAGGTGACGCTGTAGACTTTTTTATCCGGCGTGAGGGTGGCAAAGGGGCGGTCGCCGATGAGCATCGAATACATCCGCTGGAAATCGCCGAAATTGCTTTGGCTCAGATCCTTGGCGTTGAGGGGATTTTCGTAGGTGGTGACCACCTTCTGGACAACGGAGGCGTCCTTTTTCATCAGCTTGTAAAGGCCGTCCTTGTCGTCTGCATTGCCGGCGCTCAGATCCCCTTTGAGGATCTTGGTCAGCTGGGCGTCTTCATATTCGACCTCATCGGCCGCCGCCATGACGTTGCGCAGCGGATACCATCCGATGGCCACGGAAGTGTCGAATTTGGCCTCGTCCCGCACCAGGGCGTTGTTCATGATGAGAATGGCCTTCACCACGTCCTGGGAGGCGCCTTTGCGGATCAGCGTGTAAGAGGTGCCGGTAGTCTTGTAATGCAGATTCCATTTGCCGTCGTCGGTATAGACCGGGTAAGCTTGCCAATTGACCTTGGGGTCGTTTTTAAAGGAATCCCCGTTGCCGTAACCGACCGACCACCACGGGCCGAAGAAGATGCCGCACTGGTTGGCGTTGATCGGGTCGCTGACATTGTCACGGGTGCCGATTTCCGGGTCGATCAGGCCCTCTTTGTACCATTTGGCCAACACTTCCAGAGCCTTTTGGGTGTTCGGCGCGATGCTGCCATAGGTGACCGACTTGTCGGAGTTTTCCACCCAGTAGCCCGGATAGGCGTCCAGGGCGCTGAAAACCGGGTCAAAACCGCCCATGTTGTTGGAAGAGCGCAGAAATGTACAATAGAGATAGGAATTTTTGGAAGGCCCGGCAATGCCGACGGTCTTGTCGCCGGCCATTTTATTGCTCACAAACGCCTTGGCTACCTTTTCAATGTCATCGAGCGTCTTGGGCACGGCAAGCCCGAGCTTGTCGAGCCAATCCTGCCGGATGAACATCACATGGGCGCCGTCGGCGTCGGCCGTGATATTTGGCAGCGAAACCATCTTGCCGTCGTAGCTCGCGTTTTCCATGGCACGGCCCTTGGTGGTTTCCATGATCATCTGCACCTGGGTGGATGCGTACTGTTTGAACATATCGGTGATATTGTAAAGCAGGTTGGATTTGGCCGCTTTGACCATATAGGTGTGGTCATTGACGACCATGCCGTCCGGAATTTTGCCGGACGCGATGGAAAGGCTGACTTTCTGGTTGTAATCGTTGCCGTTGGCCGCCGTCCAATCCACGATGACGTTGATGTTGTAGGTGTCTTTGAGGTAGCGTGTATACTGGTTGCTTCCGGCGCTGTCGCCGGAAGGGAGCGTTTTGTCGGTGGGGTCGACCGACATGCCGATATGGACATCCACCGGGCTTGTAAATTTGCCGAATGCCGCAGCGTCGCCGAGTGCGGAAGCAGTGGAAGACGTGGTGCCGCCCGTTTTTTCCTTGCCGCCGGTTCCGGTCAGGGCCGAACAGCCGGTGGCAGCCACCAAGGCGGTTGCCAGCAGTGCGCATAGCATTTCCTTTTTCAATGTAGACCCTCCTTTACGACATTGGGTTCGTGCTGTCATTATAGCTCAAATATTTGAAAACATATGCGAATATTTGATGCTAATTTACAATGCTTTTGCCGTCCTTTCTGCCGGGGAGGGGGTCATTTGTTCGATGTGCAGGATTCGATTCTCTGCCTGGTACGCAGATTGGAACGATACTCCGACGGCAGACTGCCGGTTTCCTGCTGGAAAATGTGGGAAAAATATTTGACGTCGCCGTATCCCACGGCCTGGGAAATCCTGGTTACTGTCTGGGCGGTGTCGGTCAGCAGGCGAGCGGCCTCGCGGATTCTTTCCCGCCGCAGATATTTGTTGAATGTGACACCCACCAGCTTTTTGAAGCAGACGCAGAAATAGCTGCGGCTCATGCCGACTTTGGCGGCCGCTTCGTCGGCATCCAGCGGCTCGGCCAGCTGCTGTCGGATGAAATGGGTTGCCCGCAGGATGCAAACGGCCGCACACCCCAGGCAGATATCGCCGGCCGCCAGGCGATGGATACGCTCCCGCAGGGCCTGGATGTCATTCAGCGCGGCTTCCCGGCTGTCGTGTGCCCGCCAGGGGCCCACGGTAAGGCCGGTGACAGCCGCCGCCTTTTCAGACAGGCAGGCGAAGAGCATGTCGAGCTGACGGGTGTCGAGCGGGGAAGCGGCTGTTTGCCGGCACAGCCGGGCGAATTCCGCTTCGTCGTACAGCCAATGGAACGCCGTCCAGGTTTCGGTCAGGCCGCTGTCGACCGGCTCTGCGGGTACTTCCGGGCCGTTGCTTTCCGGCTCGCCGGCATTGGGGCCGGAGGTGCGGAAATTTTCCCGTATGCGCGTGAAGAGCGCGTTGCAATCCTCCGTTTCCATCCGGATTTTGGATATGTAGTCCAGCGCGCCCAGCCGGAACGCGCTCTGCACCAGTTCAAAGTCCTCGTGAAAGGTGAGCACCACAAACCGGAGCCGCGGATATTTTCCCCGGGCGGTCTGCATCAGCTCCAGCCCCGACATGATGGGCATGGCCAGATCCACAAACGCCAGATCGGTCTCGTGCCCGCCGAGAAATTCCAGCGCCTTGGCCCCGTTGGCCGCTTCACCCACGATCTGCATGCCGTAGGCCTGCCACGGCATGATGGAAATCAGCCCTTTGCGTGCCAGTTTGTCGTCGTCGACAATCAACACCCGGATCATTTCCCGTCACCTGCCCTGTGGAGGGGCAGCCGCAGCGTGACCGCCGTCCCGGCTCCCCTTTGGCTGTCGATCGTCATCGTGGCCTCGCTCCCGTAGTAGGATTCCAGCGTGCGCCGGACATACCGCAGCCCGATCCCGCGGCCGATCGGATGGGGGGCGGCGGCGCTGCTGTCACGCAGCAGCCGAAGCGTTTCCTCACTCAGCCCCAGACCGTCATCCCGGATGACGACGGTGGCGGTGCGCCGGTCTTCCGACAGGGCTGCGTCCACCGTGATGGTGCCTCCGTCGTCCAGCCCGTGGCACACCGCGTTCTCGGCGATAGGCTGCAGGATGAACCGGGCCACGGGGACATCGAGGTAATCCCCTTCCTGCACATGAAATCGGACGGTGAAATCGGAGCGCGCCTGCTGCAGATCGAGATAGGCGGTCAGCACCTGCAGCTCGGTGCGCAGGGTCGCCTCCCGGGAGTTGCGGCCCAGATTGTAACTCAGCAAGAGATTCAAGGTCAATATCATATGGTCGATTTCGGGCTGCTGATGTATGACGGCGAGCCAGTGTACCGAATTGAGGGCGTTCATCAGAAAATGAGGATTGATCTGATACGTGAGCATTTCCAGCTCCATGCGATGCCGCTGCTTTTCTTCGGCGGCCCGGTCCTCCAGCAGCTGATGGAACTGGGTTTTCATGGTGTCGAATTGCTCGAACAGCCGGTCAAATTCCGCTACGCCGGTGTGATGCCGGCAGGAACGGAGGCAGCCCTGGCCGGCGTTTTTCATATCCGCCTCAAAAAGGAGGAGCGGCCGGTATATCAGCCGCCATAGACTCACGGAGATCAGCCCCACGACGATGAGGATTATGCCGATGAGCATCAGCATATGGCTGCGCCAGGCGTACAGCTCCCGGTTGTAGCTGCCGGTCGGCGTCAGCAGAGCCGTGACATACCCATAGTCGTTTTCCTGCCGGTTATAGACATATCCGCGGTACAGCCCCGTGGAGGCACCCAGCGTGATGCGCGTACCGGTGCGGAAAGATTTTTCCCGGCTGGAATAGACGATCCGACTGTCCGTGTCCAACAGCAGAAAGATATATTGTGTGTGCCCGCCGATGTGGGAGGCGCTCATGTCCGCCGGAATGCTGGTACGCGATTCGACGTAGATGTCCCAATCCGCCTCGTCGGAAAAAGTGACCCGGCGACTGATCGAAACGACCGTGTCGCCGCTGAAACGGCAAAGGGATCGGTGCGGTGCTTGGTAGGTCACCTCGGCGCTTCCGGCCAGGCGCGGCAAATCCTGCACACCCAGATTGCCGCGTAAGGCGAGATTGGAAAAGGCCGGGCTGCCGTTTTTCCTATCCATATAGGATACCAGTTCCACATTCGGGTTGGGGAACGTCACCAGGCCGATCATGTCGGATATGTTCCGCGAAAGGACGGAGCGCGCATACGGGTCCTGCTCCTGCCAATAGGAATCCACTAGACTGCCCACCGGACCCTGTGGCGTCAGCTGCTGGGAAATCTGCAGCAGGTTGGAATAAATCTGCTGCAGGCTGGCAGACTCCTGCTGCAGGTCATACCGCATGGCCGTGCGCAGCTTATTTTGCTGAATGTCATAAAGCGCCCGGTAGGAGACCGCCGCCATCAGGGAACAGCAGGCCAACGCCACACCCACCATCAGAGCTATCAGACGTCCCTTCAGCGTGGCGACCGGCGAAAAACGCTTCAGCCGGCCGAGAATCGGATTCCCTGCCGACAGTCCGACCCGGCTTTTCAGTTTCATCGATGTCCGCATCCCTTATGCCCAACCGATGGATGAAATGCATTAAATAATATCCAAATTATACCATATTGCTGTGCAAAATTTCAATATATACTGCAAATAATCCCGTGGCATCGCCCGCAGAGGGCATGGTGTCGCGCATGGCCGGTGACGGTCCCGCAAGTTGGCGGAATTGTTAAGTGGCGGGAGCAACCGCTGGCGCGGCTATCGGACCGCAAGCGGCAGCGCTTTTTGCAGGACGTTTTTTAAAGGTTGCACAATTAATTTATTGCTTCATCGTTTTAGGCATATAAATCGCCAATGATTTAAAGTAATGGTTGACAAAGTCAACCTTAAGAATCATACTGTAAAAAATAAGCGGAAGGGGGCGAGCCGAAAAGACATTCAGTATCTGGAGAACATTCGCCGATTCAACCGTTTTTATTCCCGTATCAACGGTGTTAACAGCGAATACACCGATCAATCTGCTTTTTCCGTTTTGGAGGCTCAGCTCCTTTACGAAATCATGGAGCGCGGCCAGACCAGTGCCACGGATCTTTGCCGGTTTTTCCATCTGGACAAAGGTTATCTCAGCCGCACCCTAAAACAGATGGAGAAAAAAGGGTTGGTGTATGTCACCTGTTCCCCATCAGACAGGAGAATCCGCATTCTGGAACTATCGGAAAAAGGGCGCGAAAGCACACGGAAGCTGGTAGAACTTTCGAATCGGATTGTTTCGGAAAAGATCCGGAACATTCCACAGAATGCATTGGATGATATGATCCATGCCATGGAGCGGATTGAAACGATATTGAGTCAGTACGATTGAAGCATCCTGTCAATCAGGATGCTATCGGGGCGAATGTAGACCAGACTGGCAGGAGCCAGTTTTTTCATATCCGTTTTTAGACAGAAACATTCATTTTGCGCAAAGAGGGGAACATCATGAAGGGGACACACGCATTCAAACAGTTGCTCGCCATGGCGTTGGGGGCGGCCGTCGTTTTTTCCACCGGCTGTGCGGCGGCCGGCAGCTCGTCGGGCTCCGCCAAAAAGAAGGATCTCGTAATCGGCTTGGAGGCGGACGCCGCAACTATGATTGCCGACACGGCGGCCGACGCCGCCACGGATACGCAGATCCGCAACATTTACGACCCGCTGATCACCCGGGATGCAAAGACCGGCGAGCTGAAGCCATGTCTGGCGACCGCCTGGAAAAGCCTCGATGAAAACACCTGGGATTTCACCCTCCGGCAGGGCGTCAAGTTTCAAAACGGCGATCCGTTCAACGCACAGGCCGTAAAATTCAGCATCGAATACATACTCAATAAGGCAAACCAATCCTATTATCTGTCCCGCTGGACCATGGTCAAGGAAGTCAAGGTTGTCGGCGACTACGAAGTGCAGGTGGTCACTTCCACCCCGGCCCCGACTTTTGCCCGCCGCGTCGCCGAGGATTTGCTGATCATGGACCCGACATACGTCAACAAAGTCGGCGTGACCGAGGCGGCCAAGAATCCCATCGGCACCGGCGCCTACAAATTTTCCGAATGGAAACGCAGCCAATCCCTCAAGCTGACCGCCAATGAAAATTACTGGGGCGGCAAACCGTCGATCCAGAATGTGGAGTTCCGGTATATTCCGGAATTCAGCAGCCGGCTGGCCGGCTTTTTGAACGGGGAAATCGACCTGTTCAACAACGTGCCGGTGGATTCCATCAACCAGATCAAAAACGACTCGAAAGCCAAGACCGCGCAGATCGGCTCCGCCCGTGTGGATTATCTGGCGCTGAATACTTTTTCCAAGGGCCCGATGCAGAATGAACAGGTCCGCCAGGCGATGAACTATGCCATCGATGTGGACAGCCTGCTCAAAAACGTTCTCAACGGTTACGGCACCCGCATCACAGGGCCGTTGGCAAAAAACAACACCGAATATGCCAGCACGTCCGCGTATCCGTATGATCCGGATAAAGCGGTGAGTCTGCTCAAGCAGGCCGGTTACGACCCGACCAAAATGACCCTGACCCTCGATTCGCCCAACGGCCGGTATCCCATGGATAAGCAGGTGGCACAGGCCGTGGCTTCGCAGCTGCAAAAAATCGGCATCCATGTGGACGTGCACGTCAACGAGTGGGCCACGCAGCTTTCCAAGATCCGGCAGCATCAGGCGGGCGATATTTTCCTGCTTGGCTGGGGCCCCGCGTTCGACGCGCAGACCACCATCCAGAATCTTTTCACCAAGGACGCGCCTTATAGCGGCTTTTATGACCCGCAGGTCGAGTCCGCCATCACGACCGCCGATCAGACTTTCAATGAGACGCAGCGCAAAGCGGATTTCGCTCAGATTCAGCAGGTGCTGGTGCAGAAAGCGGCCTGGGTGCCCCTGTGGCAGCAGGAAAATGTCTACGCCGTCAACAAAAACCTGAAATTTACACCGCGCGCAGACGAGACTCTTCCGGTTTTTGACATGAGCTGGAATAAGTGACTGCCTTCGACGCGGCTGGAGCGATAACATGCTAAAGTTTACTGCCAAACGTTTGTTCCAGACGATTCTGGTTGTGTTTCTGGCCCTCACCGGCGTGTTTTTTCTGGTGCGGCTTTCGGGGGACCCCACGCCTCTTTTTCTGCCGGTGGATGCTTCGAAAGACCAGATTGTGCAGTTCCGCCATATGCTGGGGTTCGACCGGCCGTTGGGCGTCCAATACGTGGATTTTCTGGCCAAAGCCGTCCGGGGGGATTTCGGCAATTCACTCAACACCAAAGAGAGCGCGATGGGCACGATCCTTTCTCATTTTCCGGCGACATGCCAACTGGCCTTTTCCGCTTTCGCGCTGTCGCTGGTGATCGCTATCCCGGTGGGCGTGCTCACCGCGTATAAAAAAGACACTTGGGTCGACCGGCTGGGCGTGGGGCTGACGGTGCTCGGCCAGGCCGTACCCGGCTTCTGGCTGGGGCTGCTGCTGATCTATCTGTTTGCCGTGCGGCTCCACTGGCTGCCGACCGGCGGCGGCGACTCTTCGCTTTCCATGATCCTGCCTACTGTCACGCTGGCGGTATACAGCATGGCCCGCATGGTGCGTTTCACCCGTTCCAATATGCTCACCGTGCTGCAGAAAGATTATATCCGCACCATCCGGGCGGCGGGCGTCAGCACCCTCGGTGTGCTGACAAAATATGCGCTGAAAAACGCGCTGCTTCCCATTATTACGCTTATGGCGCTGGATCTGGGCGTACTGCTGGAAGGCGCGGTCATCACGGAAAGCGTCTTTTCCTGGCCCGGAATGGGCATGACGCTGATGAATGCGCTGATGCAGCGGGATTTTCCCATTGTGATGGCCGGCGTGTTTGTGATCTCGCTGATCTATTCCGCCGTAAATTTTCTGGCTGACGTGCTGTACTCTGTGGCCAATCCGCAGATCCGGCTCAAATAAGGAGGGGTGCAAAATGGCGCAAGCGATCGAGCCGGTGCCGACTCAAAACGGCCGGGCCGGTTACCGCAGGCCCAACCGTGGCCGTGACTTTTTCATCGCTCTGGTCACCAGCCCGTCGGGTCTGGCCGGGTGCCTGATTGTCTGCCTGCTGATTCTCGTCGGCATTTTCGGCCAATGGCTGGTTCCTTTCAACCCCATGAAAGCCCAGATGGATCATAAGCTGCTGCCCCCCATGGCGCAGGGCCACCTGATGGGGACCGACCAGCTTGGGCGGGATGTGTTTTCCCGCATCCTCATCGGGGCGCGGGTCTCGCTGACCATCGGCATTGTCACGGCCGTCTGCGCGGGCCTGATCGGCACGGCGGTGGGTGTTGTCGCCGGCTATTTCCGTGGCTGGGTGGATGCCGTACTCATGCGGCTGGTGGACGTGCAGCTGAGTTTCCCGTTTATCCTGCTGGTGCTGGCGGTCAACGCCGTGCTGGGCGGGGGCCTGCGCAACATCATTATTTCCCTGATTATCGGCGGCTGGGTGCCGTTCGCCCGGGTGGTGCGCAGCGAAGTGCTCGCCCTGCGGGAAAAGGAATTCATTCTGGCCTGCCGTTCCATCGGCGTTCCCAAAAGCCAGATCATCCTGCGGCATATCCTGCCCAACCTGTTGACACCCGTGATCGTGCTGGCGTCCCTCCAGGTGGCGGCGTTCATCATTGCGGAAGCCTCCGTGAGCTTTTTCGGTTTCGGCGTCCAGCCGCCTCAGCCTGCCTGGGGCAACATGCTCAGCGAGGGCAAGGACACGATCTTCAGCGCCTGGTGGATGATCACTTTCCCGGGGCTGGCAATTGTCGTCACCGCCCTGGGTGTCAATCTTTTCGGCGACTGGCTGAGGGATTTCTTTGACCGTGAGTCGCAATAAAGCCGCTGGACGGGGAAGGAAACAGCACATGGAACATATTCTGCAGGTCCATGACCTTTGCGTGGAGTATCATACCAAACAGGGTACGGTCCGCCCGGTCCGCCACGTCAGCTTTTCAGTGAACCAGGGAGAAACCCTGGGGATCGTGGGGGAATCCGGCTGCGGGAAAAGCACCGCGTCCCTTGCCGTGATGCGGCTGCTGCCGGAAAACCGCTCGGAAATTGCCGGGGGCGAGATGCTTTTCAAGGGGCAGGATCTGGCCCGAATGCCGGAAAAGCAGCTTCGGCAGCTGCGGGGCAACCGTCTGTCTATGATTTTTCAGGAACCGATGACCTCGCTCAATCCGGTGTTTACCATAGGGGATCAGCTCAGTCAGCCGTTGCGCCGGCATACCACGCTCGGCAGGGAGGCCATCCGCAACCGCATGGTCGAGATTCTGCGGCAGGCCGGCATTCCCCGCGCCGAGTCCATTTTGGACGAATACCCCCATCAGCTTTCCGGCGGCATGCGCCAGCGGGTGATGATCTGCATGGCCATCGTCTGCCGCCCCGAGCTGCTGATCGCCGACGAGCCCACCACGGCGCTGGATGTGACGATCCAGGCGCAGATCCTGGATCTGCTCAAGAAGATACGGGATAAAAACCGCATGGCCATGATTTTCATTACCCACGATTTAGGGGTGGTGGCCGAAATCTGCGACCGGGTGATGGTCATGTATGCCGGCCAGGCCGTGGAACAGTCGGATATCGGCACCTTTTTCGACCGGCCGGCTCATCCGTATTCACAGGGGCTGCTGGCGGCTATGCCAAAAAAGGATGCGCGCAAGCAGGAGCTGAGCACCATTCCCGGCAGCGTGCCGTCTCTGACCGAGCTGCCAAAGGGCTGCTATTTCTGCAATCGCTGCTCCCGGGCGTTTGACCGCTGCCGCACCGAGCCGGCGCCGATGGTGCGCCTGCCCGACGGACGGCTTTGCCGCTGCTGGCTCTATGCCGATAAAGGGGAGGTGATCCCGGATGGCAGATAAAACCGGGCTGCTCCGGGTGGAGCATCTGAAAAAATACTACCGGTCGGGCGGCCGCTGGTCCCGCAAAGCCCCCCCTGTCCGTGCCGTGGAGGATGTGAGCTTTTCCATTGACCGGGGGGAAACCTTCGGGCTGGTGGGTGAAAGCGGCTGCGGCAAGTCGACCACCGGGCGCACGCTGCTGCGCCTGACTGAACCCACCGCGGGCCGGGTGCTGTTTGACGGCGTGGATGTGGCGGGCATCCGGGGCGAAAAGCTGCGTCGGATGCGCCGCCGGATGCAGATGATCTTTCAGGACCCTTACGCCTCCCTTGACCCCCATCAGAATATCCGGCAGATCCTTACGGAGCCGCTGCGGGTGCACGGGCTTTTTTCCCCGCGGGAGCGGCTGGAAAAGGCGGCGCATATTCTTGAAATTACCGGTTTGTCCCCTCAGTATCTGGAACGCTACCCCAACCAGCTTTCCGGCGGGCAGCGGCAGCGCATCGTCATCGCGCGGGCCGTGATTTTGCAGCCTGAGCTGATCGTGGCGGATGAGCCGGTTTCCGCTCTGGATGTGTCGGTGCAGGCGCAGGTCATCAATTTGCTGCTGCGCCTGCAGCGGGAATTTGGGCTGACCTATCTTTTCATTTCTCACGATCTCAATGTCGTGCGGCATATCACCGACCGCATTGCCGTAATGTATCTGGGCCGAATCGTGGAAACCGCCGGTACGGAGGCACTCTTCGCCCGGCCCGCCCATCCGTACACCCAGGCGCTGCTGTCGGCTATCCCGGTTTCCCGCCCGGATGAGGTGAAAGACCGCATCGTGCTCACGGGGGAAGTGCCGAGCCCGGCCCATCCGCCGCAGGGCTGCGCGTTCCACGACCGATGCCGGCAGTGCATGGCGGTGTGCCGGCAGAAGGTGCCGACGGCTGTCACGCTTGCGCCCGGCCATACGGTGGCCTGCCATCTGTATGCGCCGGATAAGGCTCCGGTGCTGCCCGACTGACGGTTTTCCGGCCGGCACGGCTTTTCGAACCTGTTATTAATTATAGAAAGAAGCTGTATCATGCAGGACCCCAGAATCCAGAAGTTTGCCCATTATCTGATTACGCAGGCAGTGTATCTCAAACCGGGTGAAACCATTCTCATCGAGCTGCACGGGCATGCCTGCGACCTGGCCCAAGCCCTGATCCGGGAGGCATACCGGGCCGGCGGCAAACCCTTCCTGCATCTGTTTGACTATACCCTGGAGCGGGCGCTCATCGAGGGGGCCGACGACGCGCATATGGCGCAGGTCACCTCCTATGAGCTCACCCAGATGAAGGATATGGACGCTTATATCGACATCCGGGCAACCGATAATGTCAACGAGTGGAATTCCATCTCCCCCCGGCAGATGGATGTGTACATGAAAAACTATTGGGGCGTGCTCCATCTGAAACAGCGCTGCAACCATACCAAATGGTCGGTGCTGCGGTACCCCAACGACGCCATGGCCCAACTGGCAGGTATGAACACCGAGGAATACGAAGACTTCTATTACAAAGCCTGTCTGGTGGATTATCAAAAGATGGGCAGGGCGATGGAAAGCATCGTCAAACGCCTGGATCGCACCGACAAAGTCCATATCACCGGCCCCGGCACGGATCTGACCTTTTCGGTCAAGGGTATCCCTTCCATCGGGATGCACGGCACGCGCAACGTGCCAGACGGGGAAATTTACACTTCCCCGGTACGGGATTCGGTCAACGGCGTTGTGACTTTCAACACCCCCTCCCCGTACAACGGGTTCGTATTTCAGAACGTGCGGCTGGAATTCAAAGACGGCAAGGTGGTAAAGGCCGTTTCCAATGACAACGAGCGGATCAACCGGATTTTGGACACCGACGAGGGCGCCCGTTACGTCGGGGAATTCGCCATCGGTGTCAACCCCGAGATTCACAAGCCGATGGGCGACATCCTCTTTGACGAAAAGATCAGCGGCAGCTTTCACTTCACTCCCGGCAACTGCTACGATAATGCCAGCAACGGTAACCACTCGTCCATCCACTGGGATCTCATCTGCATCCAGACCCCGGAATACGGCGGCGGTGAAATGTATTTCGACGATACGCTGGTGCGCAAGGACGGCATGTTTGTCGTCGACGATCTCAAAGTGCTCAACCCCGAAAATCTGAAATGATCCCCGTGCCATTCGGAGCGGTCGGCTGGAAACGGAAAGGATGAATCGTATGCTCAACTGCAATCGGCTGAAACGTGTGCTTGCAAATATGGAAAAAGCAGGACTCGAACAGATCCTTGTATCGTCGACGGAGTCGATCTATTATCTGACGGGAATATGGGTGGTTCCGTTTGAGCGGATGTATGCGCTCTATCTGCGCACGGATGGGACGGTTAAACTCTTTGGCAATGAATTATTCTGCCTGGAGCCGGAAGACGGCATGGAGCTGATCATTCATTCCGACGGGCGGGACCCGGTGCCGGCTCTTGCCGCGGCGCTGCGCCCGGGCAGGCTGGGCGTGGATAAAAACTGGCCGGCCCATTTTCTGATCCGCCTGCTGGAGCTGCGCCGCGATATCACCCCGGCGGACGGCTCGGCCCCGGTGGATGCCGCCCGTCTGCAAAAAGACGCCGACGAGATCGCGGCCATGCGGCACGCGTCGCAGATCAACGACGCGGTGATGGAGCTTGCCGTCGGCATGCTCCATGACGGGGTAAAAGAAAGCGAACTGACCGACGCAATTGAGAAGCTCTATCGCGAGCGGGGCGGCGAGCGCTCGCCGGAGGGGCTGATCGCGTCCTTCGGCCCCAACGGTGCCAATCCGCATCACGGCCCGGATGACACGGTCGTCCGGCCGGGCGACAGCGTGGTGTTCGACCTTTACACCCCGATCCGGCGCTACTGGTGCGACATGACGCGCACGGTCTTTTTCCGCTCGGCTACGCCGGAGCAGCGGGCCGTTTACGAGGCGGTCAGGCAGGCAAATCTTGCGGCGGAGCGGGTCATCCGCCCCGGCGTACCCATGAAGGAATTTGACCTGACGGCGCGTAAAGTACTGGAAGACGCCGGTTACGGCCGGTTTTTCACCCATCGGCTTGGCCACGGGTGCGGCCTGGAATGCCATGAGATGCCCGAAAACAGCCGTACCAACGAAACGATCGCCTTGCCCGGCATGGTGTTTTCCGTGGAGCCGGGAGCCTATCTGCCCGGCAATTTCGGCGTGCGCATCGAGGATCTGGTGCTCGTCACCGAGACCGGCTGCGAGCCCCTCAACCATGTTTCCAAAGAGATGCGGATTGTCTGAAAATCTGCCGGTGCATTCACATAAAAGCAGATGTAAAGTCGCCGTACGCTTTTGGACGTCGGATTGGGAGGGTGTTGTGTATGGGGCTGGATCGACCGCTGCCGCAGGATATATGCGACTGCCCGCGGGGGAAACGCAACCGGATTACGGACGTACCAGGGGTGCGGGTGGGGCATGCCACTTTGCACCGGGGGGCGCGGCAGACCGGGGTGACGGCCATCATCCCCCAGCCGGATAATCTGTTCCGCCGGAAGCTGTGCGCCGCCGTCCAGGTGATCAACGGATTCGGCAAAAGCGTTGGGCTGGTGCAGATCGACGAGCTGGGCACGCTGGAAACTCCCGTGCTGCTGACCAATACGTTTGCCGTGGGCACGGCCTCCACCGAGCTGATCCGCTATATGATGGAGCAAAATCCCGATATCGGCGACACCACCGGTACCGTCAACCCGGTGGTGCTGGAATGCAACGACGGGTATCTCAACGATATCCGCACGCTGGCGGTGACTGGGCGCCACGTGCGTGCCGCGCTTGACGCGGCCGACACGGATTTTGCCGAAGGGGCCGTCGGCGGCGGCACCGGTATGTGCTGCTATGGCCTCAAGGGCGGCATCGGTTCCAGTTCCCGGCTGCTGCGGTTCGATGACACGACGTATACGCTGGGATGCCTGTTGATGTCGAATTTCGGCTCGCTGCGGGATCTTACCGTCGGCGGCGTCGCCGTGGGACGGGCGCTGACGCGGCCTCAGCCCGTGCCGGAGGAAAAGGGCTCGATCATTGTGGTGCTTGCCACGGATCTGCCTCTGAATGATCGGCAGCTCCGTCGATTGTGCCGCAGGGCCAGCGTGGGCATCACCCGCACCGGCGCGTTCATCGGCAACGGCAGCGGGGAGATTGCACTGGCTTTTTCCACCGCCAACCGGGTGGAGCATTATGAGAAGCGGGCGGTGGTGCCCACGGTCGGTTTTAACGAGAACCGCATCAACGAAGTCTTCCGCGCCACGGTTTCGGCGGTTGAGGAATCTGTGCTCAGTTCCCTGACTCACGCCCGGACGGCAGTGGGACGGGCGGGCCACACGCGTCTCTGTTTGCAGGATGCGCTGCGCAAACAGGCAAATCCGGCCGTGCATATCGACATATGGTAAATCAAATCATGCAGGAATAGGGATTTCCGAAAAATCACTGTTGACATATGCGCTGCTTTATGATATAAATAATGCAAACGCAATTAAAAACCAGGATTCGACAAAGGTGTCAAAGCTGAAATATGCAGAGGCACCTTTTTTGCTATTCAAATCTGTCAAAGCCAATATTTTCATGATGAATCTTGCAGAAAAGTTTTATTCTTCATCTCCAGGACCGATGAAATAACGGAAGATGGTGCTTCGTACAATCTCCAAATTTTTAGTCGGATGGTTTCCGGCATGGCATGCGCGGTCGGCTTTGGCATTTTCTGAATGAGGGAGGGAACTGCGGCGGGGCCGGTGCGGAGATTTTCAACTGAGTGTGGCGGATCATAGACAGGAAAGGAAAGATCATCTATGAAAAAGGGCTTACATATCCTGGCGGCTTCACTGCTGGCCGCTTCGATCATATTCACGGGGTGCTCTAAGTCGAGCGCTCCAAGTTCGGGGGCTGCGTCCTCGGGATCGCGGGTGCAGAATTCCAATATTGTGGTCGCGACCGCTTCCGACTTCGTGACGATGGACCCGGCCGACACCAACATGACGCTGGACGGCGGCGTGCAGCGGCTGATTATGGACGGCATGTTCGGGTTTGACAAAGACGGCAAGGTCATCGACATGCTGGCCACCGGCTACAAGGCCAATTCCGACGCCACCCAGTTTACCATCACTCTGCGCAAAGGTGTCACTTTCACAGACGGTACGGCTTGGAATGCCGACGCGGCGATTGCAAACCTCAACAAGTTGGCGGATCAGTCGCTGGGCCTTCGCCGCAACAGCCTTTTCAAGATGGTCGACCACACCCAGAAGGTGGATGACTACACCATCACGGTCTATCTGAAGTATGCGTTCGGCGCCTTTGTCAACACGCTGGCCCATCCGGCAGCGGTGATGATGAGCCCCAAACAGATCGCGGCCGGCGAAAAAGCCTGCGCCTCTGCTCCGGTGGGCACCGGCGAATACAAGTTTGTCGAGTGGAAGACCGGCCAGTCCCTGAAACTGGAGCTCAACCCGGATTGGTGGGGCTTTGACGCGAAGGTGAGCGGCGGCAAGGCGCTGGTTGCTTCCAACGCCGGTTTTTCCAGCATTACCTTCAAGCCCGTGACCGAGTCGGCGACTCGCGTGTCGATGCTTCAGTCCGGCGATGCCGACATCATCTTCCCGGTACCGACCGAATCGTACAGCGCGCTGAAAGCCGACAGCTCCGTGACCGTTGGCAGCTCCGAAGGCATTGTGGTGCAGTACCTCGACATGAATACCAAGAAGAAGGCTCTCTCGGATGTGAAAGTTCGTCAGGCCATCAGCTATGCGATCAACCTGCAGAATTTCATCAGCGTCGTGCTCAACGGCCAGGGCTCCGTGGCCACCTCTTTCATCGCGCCGAAGGTGCAGTACTATAAGAAAGAAGCAACCCCCACCTATGACGTGAGCAAGGCAAAACAGCTTCTCCAGGAAGCCGGATACGGCAGCGGCCTGAATTTGACTCTTTATTCGAGCAACGCGTCCTCGACCCAGAAAGGCGATCAGTTCATCCAGCAGCAGCTGGCACAGATTGGCATCACGGTGAAAATCGTGGCTTCCGAAACGGCCACCCTCAATTCCCAGATCGACGGATTCAAGGGCGACGGCACCAATGCGGTCTATGATCTGTATTACCACGGCTGGTCTCCGTCCACGGGCGACGCCGACTGGGCGTTGCGTCCGCTGTTTTCCAACACGATGTTTGTCACGAAGGGCGGCTCGAACTACTGCTATTTCGATAATGCGGATTACGATACCCAGATCACGGCGGGCTTGAATTCGGCGGATTCCACGGCGCGGCAGACCGCGTACAGCAAAGCGCAGGATGTCCTGTGGAATCAGCTTCCTTCCGCGCCGCTGGCCAACACCTTTAACACATGGGCATACGGCAAGCATGTGAAAAATGTGAGCATCTATCCCGACGGTGCCATCTACTTTCGCGACGGTGTGTATGCCAAATAATCGGGCGGCGCCGGTATAGTGGAGTAAGGGCTTCTCGACCCCAGCTTTTCCAGAACATGAGAATCCAGTTCTGCCACCGAAAAAGAGGCAGAACTGGATTCTCCCCATATATATTTCGGAATAAGGAAGTGGTCAGCCGATGCTGCGCTACATAGTCAAGCGAGTGCTGGGGATGGTCCCCACGTTGCTGCTGGTGACTATTTTTGTCTTTCTGTTTATTCACCTGATCCCGGGCGACCCGGCCAGGCTCTCCGCCGGGCCGGAGGCTTCACAGCAAACCGTGGAAACCATCCGCGATCAGCTTGGTCTGAATAAACCGTTGGTCACCCAGTATGTGGTGTGGATGGGAAATCTGCTGCACGGCAATCTGGGCACCTCGATCAGCACCAAGCGTGCCGTCAGCTACGAAATTGGGCAGCGGTACTGGCAGACCATGAAACTGGCGCTTGCCAGCCTGATCTGGAGCACGATCGTCGGTGTGCTGCTGGGTGTGTGGTCCGGCCGGCATCGTTCCCACTGGCAGGATTACACCGGCATGACGCTGGCCGTTTCCGGTATTTCCATGCCTTCGTTCTGGATCGGGTTCATTATGATTCTGATTTTTTCGGTGTGGCTGCGGATTCTTCCGGCTACCGGCGCCGAGTCGTGGAAAAGCCTGATTCTTCCCTCCTTTACGCTGGGCACGGGCATCGCGGCCGTGCTGGCCCGATTTACCCGGTCCTCCATTATCGAAGTGTTAAAAGAGGACTATGTGCGTACCGCACGGGCGAAAGGTATTCGGGAAAGGCGCGTGGTCTGGCTCCATGCCTTCCGCAATTCGATGATCCCGGTGATCACGGTGGCCGGTCTGCAATTCGGCTTTTTGCTGGGCGGCTCGGTCGTTGTGGAGTCGGTGTTCGCCTATCCGGGAGTCGGCAGTTTGTTGCTCAATTCCATCAATGCCCGTGATTATCCGTGTATTCAAGCGCTGATCCTGCTTTTTTCCCTGCATTTCATCCTCATCAATCTGATCGTGGATATTCTGTATGCGCTGCTGAATCCGGAGATACAGTTGAGTTAAAAGGAGAGGCCATACCGTGAATGCTACATATGAAATGGGACCTCAGGGCGCAAACGAAGCGGAAAACGAGGAGCTTGCCTCAATCCGTACGCCGTTTTCCGAATTTATCCGTAAATTCAGAAAGCAGAAGACGGCTTTGGCCGCGGCGGTCTTTATCCTGCTGCTGGTCGTGATTGCCGTGATCGCCTACTGGGTTGCCCCCTATAAGATCAATCAGTATGACTATAACAGTGTGCTGGCCGGGCCGAGCTTCAAGCATCTGTTTGGCACCGATGAATTCGGACGCGATATTTTCAGCCGGGTGCTGTGCGGCACACGCATTTCGCTGTCGGTGGGGCTGGCATCCGTCACGACGGCCGCCGTGGCCGGCACCATCCTCGGCCTTCTCGGCGGCTATTACGGCGGCATTCTGGATGAAATCATCATGCGCATCGGCGACACGCTGTTCGCATTCCCGGGCCTGATCCTTGCCATCGCCATCGTGGCAATCCTTGGCCCCGGCCTTTACAATGTGGTCATCGCCGTGGCGGTTTTCGGCACGCCGACCTTTGCCCGCCTGGTGCGCAGCAGTACCCTGCAGCTTAAAAAAAGTGTGTATGTCATGGCGGCGAAAAACCTGGGCGCCAGCGATTTCCGGATTCTGTTCCGGTACATCCTTCCGGGTGCCGTGCCCAACATCATCGTACAGTATACCATGTCTATCGGCACATCCATTCTGACGGCTTCGAGCCTGAGCTTCCTGGGCATGGGGGCGGCGGCCCCGACGCCGGAATGGGGCCTGATGCTGAGCAACGGGCGCAATTATATGGCGACGGCGCCGCATGTGACGATATTTCCGGGGCTTGCCATTTTCCTGACGGTGCTGAGTTTCAACCTTCTGGGTGACGGGCTTCGCGACGCGCTAGACCCCAGATTGAGCGATTGAGGCGAATAACATGAGTGAAAACGCGGCAAAAAATATTCTGGAAATCCGGAACCTGTGCACCTATTTTTTCACCGACGACGGTGTGGTCAAGGCGGTCGATGGAGTCGACCTTACGCTCAAAGAGGGCTCGACGCTGGGAATCGTGGGAGAATCGGGCTCGGGCAAGAGTGTGACCGCTTTGTCAGTCATGGGGCTGCTGATGGGTACCCGGGGCAAAGTGGTGGACGGCCGGATTCTGCTCAACGGGGAAGACATAGTCCATGTCAGCGAGGAAACCAAGCGTAAGCTCCGCGGCGGTCAGATCGCCATGATTTTTCAGGAGCCGATGACCAGCCTGAACCCGGTGATGAAGATCGGGGCTCAGATTTCCGAGGCCATCCGATTCCATCAGGAGGTCGACAAGGCGCAGGCGCGCGCGAAAGCCCTTGAGATGCTTAAAATGGTGGAGATTCCCCGGGCGGAAAGCGTGCTGGACGAGTATCCGTTTCAGCTTTCGGGCGGCCAGCGGCAGCGGATCATGATCGCCATGGCCTTGGTGTGTCACCCGAAGGTGCTGGTTGCCGACGAGCCGACCACCGCGCTGGATGTGACCATACAGGCGCAGATTCTGAGTTTGATGAACAAACTGAAAGACGAGATCGGCACCTCGACGCTTTTCATCACGCACAATCTCGGCGTGGTGGCGGAAACCTGCGACGAGGTGGCGGTGATGTACTGCGGCCGCGTGGTAGAATCGGGCAGCGTGTACGATATTTTCGACCATCCCGGCCACCCGTATACCGTGGGCCTGCTCAAATCGATCCCTCGCCTGGGGCAGCATGTGGAGCGGCTGGATTGTATCCCCGGCAACGTCCCCAACCCCAAATATATGCCGAAGGGGTGCAAATTCGCGCCCCGGTGCAGCCGGGTGATGGATATCTGCCGGAAACAGGAACCGGATTTCTGCGAGCTCGGCAACGGGCATAGGAGCCGGTGCTGGCTGTGCCACCAGCAGGAGGAGCGGAGGGATGGAAATGAAAAAAGTTCTGCTGCACGTTGAGAATCTGAAATCATACTATCCTGTGCGCAGCGGGGCGTTTGGCAAGACGGCCTATGTGAAGGCGCTGGATGGTGTGACGTTCGACATATATGAGGGCGAAGCGTTCGGTGTGGTGGGGGAGTCGGGCTGCGGCAAATCCACACTGAGCAAAGTGATCTGCCGGCTCCAGCCGGCTACGGACGGTAAGATCGTCTTTGACGGCCGGGATATTTCCGGATATACCAACCGGCAGATGCGTGAGATACACAAAGGGATGCAGATGGTCTTTCAAGACCCATACGCCTCCCTCAACCCGCGCATGTCGGTGCGCAATATACTGGCCGAGCCGATGCTCATCCATCATCTGGCGCGGGGCCGGGAGGAAATCGACCGCCGGGTGATTTCGCTGCTGCGCAAGGTGGGCCTGGATGATTACCATGCCAACCGGTACCCCCATGAATTCAGCGGCGGCCAGCGGCAGCGTATCGGTATCGCCCGGGCACTGGCGGTGGAGCCCAAGCTCATCATCGCCGACGAGCCGGTTTCGGCGCTGGATGTGTCCATCCAGTCCCAGGTGCTCAATCTGATGAGCGACCTGCAGCGCGACATGAACCTGACCTATATTTTTATCGCACACGACCTGAGCGTGGTGGAGCATATCAGCGACCGGGTGGGGGTGATGTATCTGGGCAACTTCGTCGAGATTTCCGACAAGGTCTCGCTGTATGAAAAGCCGCTGCATCCGTATACACAGGCGCTGCTTTCCGCCGTGCCGGTGCCGGACCCGCACGCGCGCAAAAAGCCCGTGCTGCTGGAGGGGGGAATCCCGTCGGCGCTTAATCCGCCCTCCGGCTGCAAATTTCATACCCGCTGCCCCCACTGCATGGAAGTGTGCCGCAAAGAGGTGCCACGCTGGACAAAAATCAGCGACACCCATTCGGTCTGCTGTCATTTGTATACCCCGACCGGGGCAAAAGAGCCCGTCAGGGTAAAATAAAGAGGCGTTTTGTTTTCATGGGGAAAATCATCGGCATATTGGGCGGCATGGGCCCGATGGCCACCGCGGATCTGTTTACCAAAATCGTCCGGCTCACGGATGCCAAAGGCGATAACGACCATATCCGTATCATCATTGACAATCACGCGCAGATTCCCGACCGCACGGCGGCCATCCTGCACGGCGGCCCCGACCCGGTGCCGGCCATGCGGGAATCCGCTGCGCTGCTGGAGCGGGCGGGCTGTGACGCCATTCTCATGCCCTGCAACACCGCCCACTATTTTGTCGGCCGGCTTCAGGAGGGCGTTTCCATCCCGTTTATCAACATGCTGGAAGAAACCGCCCGGGCCATCGCGGCGCAGGGTATCCGCTGTGTCGGGCTGCTGGCCACCGACGGCACCTGCCGGACGGGAATCTACGAACGGGCCCTGTCGGCCCGGGGAATCCGTATCCTGCTGCCGGAGCCGGAAGATCAGCGGATGGTCATGCAGACCATCTATTGTGTCAAAGCGCAGGATCAGGAGCTGCCGGTGCAAAAGTTGGCGGGGCTTGTCGAAAAATTGCAAAAAAGGGGAGCCGAGGGCGTCGTGCTAGGCTGCACCGAGCTGCCCATCGTGTTTGCCCATATACCGACCGTGCTGCCCCAATACGACCCGACGACCATCCTGGCCAAAAGCGCCATCCGGTTTGTCGGCAAAAAGGTGCGGGGCGGGTGAGCGACCGGCCCGTCGGCCTGACCGGCGGGTCGGTTTGACTGGGTGTATCCGAAAATCCAAACAGAAGGAGAGATATCATGGTTTTGTTGCTGCGGAATGTCCGGCTGTACGGGGAGGGGGAACCCGTCAACATTCTGACTGCGGGCGGAGAAAACATCGGCCTGGGCAAGGGGCTGGAATCCCCCGTGCCAACAGCCGATATCATTGAGGGGGAGGGCCGAGCCGTCATTCCCGGGTATATCGACCAACATGTGCACGTCACGGGCGGGGGCGGCGAGGGCGGTTTCACCAAGCGGGTACCGGAACTGAAGCTTTCCGACTGTGTGCGGGGCGGCGTCACGACGCTGGTGGGCCTGCTGGGCACGGACGGCACCACCCGCTCGGTCGAAAATCTGGTGGCCAAAGTCAAGGCTCTCAAGGAAGAAGGGCTGACGACATACTGCCTGACCGGTTCGTACGAGTATCCGTCCCCCACGCTCACCGGCTCGGTGAAAAAAGATATCGTATTTATTGACGAGTGCATCGGGGTCAAAATCGCCATTTCCGACCACCGCTCCTCGAATATCTGCAAGGCCGATCTGATCCGGCTTGCCTCCGAGACCCGCCTGGCAGGGGTGATCGCGGGCAAGCCGGGCTATGTGCATATGCACACCGGCAGCGGCCGCAAAAAGCTCGACGATGTCTTCGACATCCTGCGCACCGAGGAAATTCCGATCCAGACATTCCGCCCCACCCATGTGGGCAAAATGTATGACGATGCCATCCGCTTCGCCAATATGGGCGGCTACGTTGACTTCACCACCGGGGATAAGTCTTCCGAAACGGCGGCCCAGTTGGCCAGAGCCGTGACCGACACCGTCCCCGAGCGGGTGACGATGAGCACCGACGCCAACGGCAGCATCCCGAAATGGAACGACCGCAAAGAGATGATCGGCCTGGGCATCGGGCAGATCACCACCATGCACGACACAGTGTGCGCCCTGGTAAAAGAGCAGGGCCTGCCGCTGCGGGACGCCGTACAATTCTGTACCCGCAACATTGCGAAAGCGTTGGGCATCTATCCCCGCAAGGGCGATATCCGCGAAGGCGGCGACGCCGATCTGCTGGTGCTCGACGGCGATCTCAGCATATCCTCCACCATCGCCAAGGGCACGGTGATGATGAAAGAAAAAATCGTGCTGCGCAAGGGTGTTTTTGAGGATTGACGGCGGAAGACGGGAGACGGTGGCGATGACCGCGGCGGAAGAAAAGATCGACGGGCTGTTTGCCCCTTTTGACAAAGCGGACAGGCCCGGGTATGCCGTGTGCGTGCGCAGCCGGGGCGAGACGATCTATCGGCGGGGATTCGGCATGGCGGATTTGGAACACAATGTGCCCATTTCGCCTGCCACCATCTTTCACGTGGCCTCGGTTTCCAAACAATTCACGGCGTTGTGCATTCTGCTGCTGGCACAGGAAAACCGCTTGTCGCTGAGCGACGATATCCACCGCTGGCTGCCGGAGCTGCCGGAGTACCCCGACCCCATCACGCTGTGGCAGATGCTGCATCACGCCAGCGGCCTGCGGGAACAATGGGATCTTTTCACCCTGTCGGGCCACACAATGGAGGAACGTGCCGAGCGGGCCCATATTCTGCGGCTCATCGAGGCCCAACGGGGAGTCAATTTTCGGCCCGGGGCGGAATACTGCTACTGCAATTCCGCTTTCACGCTGCTGGCGGAGGTGATCCGCGCCGCCTCGGGGCAGACACTCCGCCAATTTGCGGATGAACGGATTTTCCGCCCGCTGGGGATGACGCAAAGCTATTTCCGGGACGATCACGGTGAAATCGTCCCCGGGCGCGCCGTATCCTATCGGCCCGGCCGGTCGGGCGGCTATGCCGCCATGGCGCTCAACTTCGATCTGGCGGGCTCCACGAGTCTGAATACTACGGCGGACGACCTGATGAAGTGGCTGGCGCAGATGGACAGGCCGCGGGCGGAATTCGCGGCGCCCATGGCCCGCATGACCGAATGTTATACGCTGCGCGACGGCACACAGACCGATTACGGCTGCGGCCTGCGCTGCCGCCGGTGGCGGGGGCTGCGCGTGCGGGAACATTCCGGCGCCAATTCCGGTTTCCGCTCGGCGGTGCTTTACTGCCCCGACCTGTCGTTGGAGGCGGCGGTGCTTTCCAACTGGCGGGACAGCTACCCTATCGAGCAGGCTTACCGGATATTGGAACGGCTGGCGGGGGACTCGATAGAGCTCCAGCCGGCTCCGCCGGTGCCGCTGGCCACAAGCCCGGCCAAAGAAGAGGGGCTTTACCGCTGCGGCGTGCAGCTGATCGCCGTGCGGCGGGAGGAAGATAATCTTTGCCTTGCGCAGGAGGATGCCTGCCGCCGCTACCGCCGCGGGGCGGACGGCGGCTATAAGGGACTGGCCGGCCGGCTATACTGCATGGCCGACGGGACGATCCAACTGCAAAACAGCGCGGGCACCACCGTCTGCCGGCCGACGAATGATCTGCCGCTGACTTCGACCGACGCCGCCAACCTTCCGGGCGAATATTATGCGCCGGAAATCGAGTCCGTCTGCCGTCTGACGGCGGAAAACGGCCGGCTGGTGCTGCATCGCATGCGTTTTGGCGCGACGCCGCTGCGTCAGGTGGAGCCGGGGCTTTTTCTGGCGGAAAAGGGCGAGAGCCTCGCGGTGCAATGGGACTCCGCACGGCAGGCGCTGCTTTTTTCCACGGCGCGCACCCGCCGGTTGGAATTTTTCCGCGGCGGCTGGCGATCGGTCTATTCGAATTAAAAGGAGAATGCCAAATGGATCAAGCTAAAATTTTAAAAATGGCGCAGGAAATCTCGGACGCCAACGGCGTATCGGGCTTTGAGGACGCGGTGCTCGACGTAGTGCGGCGCTATGGCGCACCGTATGGTGAAATGAGCGAAAACAGCCTGCGCGATCTGTTTCTCAAACGCCGGGGAAATAAGGGGAACCGCCCGGTGGTGCAGCTCGATGCCCACACCGACGAGGTCGGCTTCATGGTGCAGGCAGTCAAGCCCAACGGTACCCTGCGTTTCATCACGCTGGGCGGCTGGGTGGCCAATAACATTCCGGCCCACCGCGTGCGGGTGCGCAACGCCGACGGCGACTACATCCCCGGCATCATAGCGACCAAACCCCCGCATTTCATGACGGCGGAGGAGCGCAAAAAGCCGGCCGAAGTGACGGAAATGGTCATCGACATCGGCTCCGCTTCCAAAGAGGAGACTATCCGGGATTATAAGATCCGGGTGGGTGCGCCGGTGGTGCCGGATGTGGATTTTCAATATCTGGAGAAATCCGGCCTGATGATCGGCAAGGCGTTCGACTGCCGGCTGGGGTGCGTTTCCATCCTTTCCACGCTGGAAGAGCTCCGGGGTGAGGAACTGGATGTCGACCTCGTGGCGGGCTTTGCCTCTCAGGAGGAGGTGGGCCTGCGCGGCGCGGAGGTGACGGCCCGCACCATCCATCCGGATGCGGCCATCGTGTTTGAGGGCAGCCCGGCGGATGACACCTTCACCGAAGACTACATGATCCAGACGGCTATCCGCCGCGGGCCGATGCTGCGGCACATAGACAACCGCATGATCACCAATCCCCGGATGCTCCGCTTTGCGCTGGATCTGGCCGAAAAAAATCACATACCGGTGCAGGAGGCGGTACGCACGGGCGGTTCCACCAACGGCGGGCCCATCCATCTTTCCAACGGGAGCGTGCCGGTCATCGTCGTGGGCCTGCCGGTGCGCTATATCCATTCCCATTACGGCATTGCCGCCCGCACGGATGTGGAAAACGCCGTGAAGCTGGCCTGCGCCGTGATCCGCGGGCTCAACGCGGAGGTCATCGGCTCTTTTTGACAGCGGCGGAAGGGAGCGGCCGATATGTATTTGACGAATTACACCAGCGATAATTTTGATCAGGCGCGGCAAAAGGCCGACCTGGTGGTGCTGCCGGTGGGCTCGGTGGAGGCTCACGGGCGCCATTTGCCCCTCGGGACCGATATTTTTTCGCCGCGGCTGTTTTGCCGCCGCCTGAATGAGGCCCTGGGTGACCGCATTTGGATCGCGCCCGAGATTCCCTATGGTCAGAGTCCGGATCTGCGGGCTTACCCCGGTACGATTCATGTGCCGTCGGAGGTGTTGGGCCATTATCTCTATTGGGTGGGCCGCGGCTTTTTGGAAAACGGGCTGAAAAAGCTGGTGTTCCTTAACGGCCACGGCGGCAATGTGACCGCGTTGAATCTGGCAGGCGAAAAGCTGGCGCCGCTGGGGATGGAAGTGATGACCGTCAGCTGGTGGCTCGATTACGCCGCCGATATCGTGGCTGTCACCGGCGGGCAGGGGCACGCGGGGGAGGATGAGACTTCCGCCATGCTTTATTACGACGCCAGCCTGGTGCATATGGAAAAGGCGGGTTCCAATCCCGCGCGTCCGGCGGTGCACAGCATTCGGTTCCCGGGGCGCGGGCGGCTGCTGATGGCGGGCGCCATGACGGGGGATGCCACCCGGGCGACGCAGGAGCAGGGGGAGCGGATCTTCGCGGTGGTGACCCAACGGATCATTCACGATATCCGGCTGCTCGAATCCGGCCAGTATATTGAGAACATCCGCGGCGAATGATTTCGCGCGCGGCAGATGGAAAGTGGGAAAATACATGGCAAGACCGATTATTGGCGTCACAGGAAATTATCAAGCCAAGGATGCGGGAAAACCGGATGGCGGCCAGAGGCTCAATGTCAGCAACGCCTATATCGTGTCGGTGATCCGTGCCGGCGGTGTGCCGCTGGTGCTGCCGCTGACATGGGAAGACACGGCCACCGAAGCGGCTGTGGAGGCGGTGGACGGCCTGATCGTCACCGGCGGGGTGGACGTGAATCCGCTGGAATATGAAGAAGAGCCGACGCCCAAAGAGGGCTTTTTCTGCGCGGCGCGGGATCATACGGATCTGTGCGCAATCCGCTGCGCCGACCGGCTGCATAAGCCAATTTTTGGTATATGCCGGGGCATTCAGATACTCAATGTGGCTTTCGGCGGCAGCCTGTACCAGGATGTGTCGCAAAAGGACGGCCCGGCGGCGCTCAAGCATTTTCAGGAAGCAAACCCGGATTCCTGCAGTCATACGGTGCAGATTCGGCCCGACAGCGGACTTTTCGAAATGCTTGGTGCCAAGATTCGGGTCAACAGTTTTCATCATCAGGCTGTGCATCGTCTGGCGGATGGGTTCCGCGTGGCGGCGACCGCACCGGACGGCATTGTGGAGGCCATCGAGCGCGAGAGCGGCAGCTTTCTGCTGGGCATCCAGTGGCATCCGGAGCTGATGGCGGCGTATGGCGACGAGACCATGCAGCGGATTTTTAATCACTTCATCGAAGTCTGTGGAAAAAAGTGATGCCTGTCGAATCAGAAGGGGCGGTTGCCGGTTTTTTATTCGGTGGCCGCCCTGTTTTTATTATGAAACGGCCCAGATGCACGCCTTCTGATTGGGTACCTCTTGTTGAAGACAAAGCGGCGCCCTTCCGCTGGCAGGAACGTCGCGGCTGTACACGTGCGGTGCTTCCCGTCCCATTAGCCGGCAATCTTCATTTCTGAATTCAATATTGTGAGGTTTTGTTTTCCAAATGTCGGGTAGAAATATTGAGACGTAAAGTTGAATGGTGTATAATTATGGTATTATAGGGCGCTTTTTGCCCCATCATCGGCTTGATTTTTCAACATGGCACTTGTATTTACACATTGTAGCAATAATGGAGAGCTGCATTTTTTTATCCTCTATTAAAAATAGGCTATATGAATATGATTTAAGGATAGATGTTATATGAATCAAATCGGTCATGTTGACAGGTATCAAGGTCAAGCGATTACATGTTTTATAGATATATTGGGATTTTCAAACTTTATAAAATCTGAATGGGGCAAAAACAGCACTGATCCCATAAACAAAATACTGAATTTAAAATCTAAATTTATCTTAGACAATCAATCTCCTACTTTGATATTCAAAGCGCACAATTTAGATGAAATTGAGTATTACTATAATTTAAAAACTGTTTCTGATTCATTTATCATTACCATGCCCATTAACAACCAAATGACAAATGGAGAAGTATTTCACACAATAATGGCATTCAGTATTGCCATAGAAAACATATGGTTAGCTTGTATCGATGATGGATTTACCTTAAGGGGCGGTATTGACTACGGGAGTGTTTTTTTTTGATAAAGATGAGATTATTGGACCTGCCTTTATTGATGCCTATAATTTAGAATCAAAAATATCAGATGTATCTCGGATAGTTTGCAGCAGAACTTTTACTAATCTAATTGTTGATATCTCAAACAAAATTGGGCCTATTTGTGAATCACTATTGGAGCATTATATAATTGATTACGATAGGATGCTCTCTATAAACCTGAGAGCAGGCTTATTGTTTGATGAAAATAGTATCAAAAAAGTCGCTTTAAAGTTAGAAAAAATGCGGGCAAAATATAGCGAGCCATACATATATAGAAAATATGATACGGCTATATGCAATTTATTAAATTTAAGCAACGTTGCTACTCTAGAAAAACTTAAGGAGGTTCAACAACAAGTATACAAATAAATAGAGAAAAATTGTAATTGACAGACAAATGAACTTCACACTTTGTTTACTTGGTACTATGAGTTGTAACATTCATAATTACACAGATTTCATGCTCAACTGACTTGCTTGTACGTGTTGCACATGGGATGAAAAGCGCATATCTTGTATTATGTATGTGCCTCTCAGGTTGCGTCAAGACGGTATGAAAGGATATTGAAGCGTCATGTGCACTGCCGTCACATTACAATCTTTGCAATCAGAAACATTTTTGGGCCGGACAATGGATTTTTCGCATAATATAGCTCCCGGGTTGTATGTGTTGTGTAAAAACCATACATGGAACAATATTTTGAATGGTAAACAAATGTCGGATTACTATAGTTTCATTGGAATCGGGCAGGAATCCAATGGGCTTTTAGGATTTTTTGACGGTATGAACGAGAGAGGATTTGGAGCGGCGGCATTATATTTTGCCGGTTATGCCAAGTATGACGCACCGATTGGGGTTCCGGGCAAAGAGCCGGTTTCCTCCCTCGATTTTTTGCACTTCATATTGGGTCAATGCAGTTCCGTCGGCGATTTGGAAAGGCTGCTGCCGCATGTTTCCATCGTGGGGTACCCGGACCCTGTCACAGGGACAGCAGCCCCCCTGCACTGGATTGCCGCGGATATAACCGGTCAATGCGCGGTTGTGGAGCAGACAGAGAGCGGACTGGCACTGTTTCGAAATCCCGTCGGTGTGATGGCAAACAGTCCCGACTTCCCGTGGCACATGACGAATCTCCGCAATTATATGGGGGCATCCCCTGAACAAATTCCCGAGTCCCTCTGGGGAAATGTGCGGCTGACGCCGTTTGGGCAGGGAGCCGGCAGCTCGCTTCTGCCCGGAGGGTATACCTCGCCGGAGCGGTTTGTGAGAACGGCATTTCAAAAAAGCCATGTGCCGACACCTAAAAACCGTGAGGAAGCTGTCCTGACATGTTTTCACATTATGGAGGGTGTCACAATCCCCAAGGGAGTCGTTGTAACAGACCGGAATACATATGATTACACTCAATATACGGCTTTTATGAATCTGAATACAGGGGAATATTTCTTTAAAACATATGAAAATCCGCAGGTTTTCACTGCGGGCCTTCCGAAATACAGCCAAAGCAACGCGCGTTCCGCTTTTATTGGAAGCCTGGATCATTCGGTCCATTTTGCGTCGGCTTGATGAAATAGTGAAGTAGCATGGAGGATTTATGAATCAGGCAAATCCGTTTGATATTCAGAGAAAAGTTGTTTCGCACATGACTTCAGAGTCATGGAAAAACATACCGCATGTCTCCTATTTGTACGAACCGGATATCACGGATTTCTACCGGGAATACAAGCTTTTTACAACCACGCAAAAGCAGGACGGGAAAAAACTGTCATGGAATACAATTATTCTTAAAATGATTGCGGAAGGTCTTAAATGCGCGCCGGAATTGAATTCTCACATTTTTTATCAACACAGCAAAGGGGAGGGGGTTCTCCGTGTTTTCGACGAAATCAACATCTCGCTTCCCTGGCTGCTGCCGGATGGCAGGATGATTACACCCGTGATTCTGAACGCAGGCTCCATGACGCTGCAGGAGTTATCCAACGCGGTGTATGAACTCCGGGAAAAAATCGACAATACGAATATTGATGAATTGCTTTACCAGGCGGTTAAAACAGACACATTAAAGGAGCTGAAAAAATTTAACCTTGGAATTTTTCGCAGAATATTCGCGGCTAAAATAAGCTTCCACCCAACCAGAGGACTGAAAGGCAAGGAAAAGGCAGCCTATTATAATATTCCAATCCATCGACGGCTGACGGATCATAATCTGACTGCCGGGACCGTAACGGTTTCCAACATCGGCTCCCTTTACCGGGAACAAAAGGGCCATTTCGGAATTCTTGAGATCATTCCTCCGCAAATTCTTGCAATCGGGCTGGGTGCAATTCAAGAAAAACCTGGGGTCTATGTGGATGGCGATGGTCAAAAAAAAATCGGTATCCGAAAAGTGCTTCCCATGTGTATTGCATTTGACCATCGTGCAATTGATTTTAACACACTGATTCCATTCTTGAAGAAACTGGATGAAATCTTTGCACAGCCAAGTGTAATTCATAGTTGGTAAATGCGGTACTTTTTACACTCCCTTCGGGGGCGCTGCTTTTTCAGCTGATTTTTGAGAGAGGCTTAAGATTTACCCCTTTCTGCGTATAAGACAGGTAGAGGCCGTTTGGCAGGTTTGCCAAAGCGGCCTTTTAGTTTTTTCAAAATCCGGGTGACGGACTGCCGGGCGGCTTCCCACTTGCACCCCTGCAAACGAGCGGTTTACAGCAATTCATTAAAGATTGAGAGAAGTTGCATTTCGTCTGTCCGCCTTTGGCGGAAAGGCGAAATACGCCGGGATGTTCAATTTTTTCTGGAACTGCTGTAGGCATAGCTGTATCCTTTCAGCCAAAAGCCAGGTCGACGGCTTTTGGCGAGGATTGGCTGATTCACTACATTGTTATCGCCGGAGTATAATTGACCGAAAACGCCGGAGGAATTGACCCACTCAAGAATAACGGCTACCATGGCGTAAAGAAACGCCATGGGTGTAGGCCGGATGCTAAGGAGTGGAACAATTCTCATGATACGGGAAAAAGCACAGGACGGGAAAAGCGCCTACGCCGTCGGCAAGGAGCTCGGAATATCCAAGAACACCGCCCGCAAATACATAGAGCGCGAGGAGAGCTCACCACCGGGAACAGATCGCTTCTCCAAGCTGGACGCATACAAACCGCATCTTCACGAGCTCATGAATCAGGGCATCTTCAACTGTGTGGTTTTGCTGGAACGGCTGCGGGACGTCGGCTACAGCGGCGGGCTTTCGATTCTCAAGGAGTATGTGCATCCATACCGTCCGGCGAAAGCGCTGCCCGCCGTGCGGCGCTACGAAACAGCGGCGGGAAAGCAGGCACAGATGGATTGGGGCATCTGTCATTATATGGACAGCAGTGGAACCCTTCACAAGGTGCCGGTGTTTGTGATGATCCTCGGGAAATCCCTCGTGAAATACACGGAATTCACCAGCCGGTGCGACCTGAGCAGTCTGGAGAGGTGCATCGTCAACGCATTCTCGTACTTCGGCGGCATGCCAGAGAACGTGCTTACCGACAACATGAAAACCGTCGTGACGGGGCGGGAAGCCGGGAAGCCCGTTTGGAACACGCGCTTCGCGGATTTCGCCGCTGAATTGGGGTTCGTGCCGAAGGTGTGCCGCATCCGTTCTCCGCAGACCAAAGGCAAAGTGGAACGTCTGGTGCGATATGTGAAAGACAACTTTTTGCCCGGCAGACAGTTTGAGAACCTGGAAGACCTGAACCAGCAGGCGCTTTGCTGGTGCCGGCAGGCCGACGGAAAAGTTCATCACACAACCGGTAAAATCCCGATTCAGGAGTTGGAAAAGGAGGACTTACGGGAGCTTCCGCCGCAGGAAACCTTGGACAAATACCGTTGGGAGACCCGGATCGTGACGCGCGATGGGATGGTCAGTTTCGACGGTGTCCGTTACGGCGTGCCATGGCAGTACAGTGGCAAGGAAGTTCGTGTCCGGTTGTGTGCTGGTTATCTGGAAATCTACTGCGGGGAGGTGCTGCTGGCAAAACACAAGGCGCAATACCGTTCCGGCAACGTCGTTTTCCTGCAGGGGCAGTACAGTGGTCTCGCGGAGAAGAACGGCATTCCCACGCCTTTTCCGTGCGCCATCAAGCAGAATGGCACCGTGGAAGTACGCAAGCTGAGCATTTATGATCAGCTGCTGGGAGGTGCTTCCCATGGTTGAACTGGAACACGCCCGGGAGCTGCTCGGCAATATGGGCCTTGAAACCGCTGCGACGCTGTTGGATTCGCAGATGGAACGGTCGCTGCATGCAGAACACACCTATGCGCAGTTTCTGGATGAGCTTTTGACCTCGGAGCAGCAGGAACGCGGCCGAAAGGGCGAGGAAATGCGGACAAAGCTGGCACGTCTCCCGCACCGAAAAAGTCTGGAAGAATTCGACTTCAACTTTCAGCCTTCCATCGACAAACGGCAGATCGACGAGCTGGCGACCCTGGCCTTTGCCGCCCGTGCGGAGAACGTTATCCTGCTGGGGCCGCCTGGCGTCGGCAAAACCCATTTGGCGGTCGGTATTTCCATGAAAGCTCTGAAAGCCGGACTTACAGTTTACTACACCAGTTTGGCGCGTCTCATTGAGGATCTCAAGCGTGCATTGGAGCAGAACCGGCTGGAAAGACGTTGGCGGGTTTATCTGCGTCCGGCTATCCTCGTGA
>JAEWAE010000078.1 GCA_023391835.1 Bacillota bacterium | reverse complement strand
CCCTCGCCCGGGCGGCCCCCCGCGCCTCTTTTTCCGTCGGTGGCGCTGTGATGCACTATGACGCAGGCGGGGCCTGTGCGGGTATTCCCCCTGTGGGCATCGGAAGCCAGAGTATTAAAACCTGTTTCAGATTGCCGCTATTTCGCACTTTCGGCCAAAAGCTTCAGGTTGCGGCGGATCAATTCGCAGCGCTGCCTGACGCAGTCGTGGGAACGCAGGGCATCCGACGGCGTGTGGAATACATAATCGAGCATGCGGCTCACGGTAGTGGAGGCCACATGCAGCCTTGTGTCGCTGGAGGCATAATAGATATAGAGGTTGCCATCCTCGTCGGTCACCGCGCCGTTGCAGAAAACCACATTGGAAACATCACCCACCCGTTCCTCTTCCCGAGGGGCCAGCAGATATCCGCCCGGCTCGGCGATTACGCGCCACGGCTCTTTCAGATCGGTCGCGAAAGCATAGAGCACATAGCGCAGACCGGCCGCCGTGCTGCGCACACCGTGAGCGATGTGCAGCCATCCCTGATCGGTGCGGATGGGCACGGCGCCGGCACCGTTTTTATCCTCGGTGATTGTGTGGAACCGTCTGGGATTGATAATGGTTTCTTTTTCAATCACTGCGTGCCGGATATCCGGGCAAAGGCCGAAACCGATGCCGCTGCCGGAACCGGTGGAAATGAAGCCGTCCATCGGCCGGGTGTAAAAAGCGTACTGCCCATCCACGAATTCCGGATGCAGGACCACGTTGCGCTGCTGGGGCGATTGGGCGGTGACCAAATTATTCAGCCGTTCCCAGTGTTCCAGATCGCGCGTGCGTACGATGCCGGCGGCCGCTACGGCGGCCGACATATCGTCTGTGGAAGTGTCCTTGCTTTCCGAGCAGAAAACGCCGTAGATCCAGCCGTCCTCATGCTGCGTCAGCCGCATGTCGTACACATCCGCTTCTTCGGGGCAAGTGTCCGGCAGCTCCACCGGGTAGTCATGGAAGCGGAAGCCCTCCACCGGCGAGTCGCTTTCGGCCACGCCGAAAAAGGATTTGCGGTCGTTGCCCTCGATGCGGGCCACCAGATAATAGCGGCTTCCAATACGCAGAGCGCCGGAATTGAAAGTGGCGTTGACGCCCAGCCGTTCCATAAAGAGCGGGTTGGCGTCGCGGTCCAGGTCATAGCGCCAGGTGACAGGGATCATTTCCCGCGTCAGCACCGGGTTTTCCCACCGGGTGTAAATGCCGTTGCCGCTTTCTTTCGGCCGGTTGCGCCGGGTGAGCAGCCTTTCCTGCCGCGCCCGCGCCGCATAGTAATCAGCGTGCAGTTTTCCCATACTGTTTCATGACCTCCATGCACATGCGTCCGTTGTGATAGGGGCATTTCCAGGGTTCCACAATCGGCCGGCCCGCAATAGGCTTGCCGTCGTCGCCCACTTCCCAGAACCATTCCGAATGAGGACGCGGATCGACCAGATAGGTTTTGATATACTCCCAGATGTCTTCGGCCGCTTCCCGGTACTCGGTGTGCTGCGGCTCTTTCTGCCAGGCGTGCAGAAAGCCCAGCATACCCTCCGCCTGGACCCACCAGACCCGATGCCTGTTTTCGATTCCGCGGTCGCATTCGTTCCAGAGCGAGTGATCGTGATAGGCGGTACGATAGACGTTTTCCGCCAGAGCGGCGGTCACCGGCGACAGCCGGGCGGTCAGTGCCGGGTCTTCCAGCAGCGAGCAGCCCCAATCCATCAGCCAGGAGGTCTCGATGTCGTGGCCGTAGGAGTGGAGATCCAGGATGCTGTGCATCGTGCGGTCAAAAAAGACCTCCTGACGCCGCTTTTCGGGGTTGTACACACTTTTCAGGAAAATTTCCAGGATGCGCCGCATGCTCCGGCCCACGGCGGCGTCATGAGTGGTATGATACAGCCCGGAGTAGCCCTCAAACACATGCAGCAGCGTATTCATGGTCTTTTCCGCCGTCACGCCGTTTTCCGACAGCTTATCATTGGAAACGGGACGGAATTGGCGGTCGAACGCTTCCAGATACCCGATTTCGTCGGTGCAGCGGGTCTCGATCAACCGGTAAATAGCCTGCGCCAGCGCCAGCGCCTGGGCGTCGCCGCCGGCCTCATAATAGGCCGCGAGCGCGTAGATCGCAAAGGCCTGATTGTAGGTGTGCTTAGTGGAATCCGCCGGTCTGCCGTCATATGTGACGCTCCAGAAGACGCCTCCGCAGTCTTTATCGAGACAGCGCTCCCGCAGAAAAACGTAGGCATGTTTTGCCTCATCCAGCAGATCCGGCCGGTGCAGCAGCTGGGCCGCCGTGGAAAAGAACCAAAGAATACGGCTGTTGAGAATGCAGCCTTTTTCCGCCTCGGGGCTGACTGTGAGATCATAGCTCACCCCGCCGTAATACCCGCCGTTTGTGTCATCCCGCAGGCTTTTCCAGAAAGGAATGAGGGTCTGGGTCAGCATGCCGTCCACTTCGTCATACAGCATAGCAAGTTCCTCTGTTTCATTGGTTGTGGGTGTGGAGTGATACGGCATAATTCAGCGGCGGCCCTCTTCCGAGTCGGCGGGTGAAAGTACGCTGTGGGCCTGTATGTAGCCGACGACTTCATCCACAGTGGTAAAAGCAAGCCCCACGTAAGTGTCGGCGGCACCGTAATAAATCGCGATGCGCCCCGTGTCGGCGTCGCAAAGCGCCGCGCAGGGGAATGTGACATTCGGTACGAAGCCGCGCTCCTCATACCACGTTTCGGGTGTGAGCAGAAATGTTTCGCATCGGTATTTGACCACCGACGGATGGTCGATATCCAGAATGGCCCCGCCGATGCTGTAAACGTAGCCGTTGCAGGTGCCGGTCACCCCGTGGTAGAATAGCAGCCACCCCTCGCTGGTTTCGATCGGTGCGGCGCCCGCGCCGATTTTCAGGGATTCCCACCAGTTGCTGCCGCGTCCCATCACATGGCGGTGCCGGCCCCAATGAATAAGATCGGGGCTTTCGCTGAGAAAGATGTCGCCGAAAGGCGTGTGCCCGCTGTCGCTGGGACGCGACAACAGCAGGTATTGACCGCCGACCCGGCGGGGGAACAGCACGGCGTTGCGGTTGAAGGGAATGAACGGGTTTTCCAGCCGGGTAAAGACTTTGAAATCGGTGGTTTTAGCCATGCCGATGGCGGCACCGTAAAAATCCTGACACCAGATGATGTAATAGGCGTCCTCCAGCTTCACTAAACGGGGGTCATAGGCATAACGGGGATTGAAAGGCTTGCTGCTTCCGTCAACGAATGATAATCTGTCAAGGTCATATGCCCAACGAATGCCGTCCCGGCTGTGCCCGAGGTATATATGCGGTACGCCGTTGGTCTGTTCCCCGCGGAAAACACCAACAAATCCCCCCTCATAGGGCACGACGGCGCTGTTGAAAATGCGTGCCACACCCGGCAGAGGATTGCGGCCGATCATGGGGTTTTCCGAATACCGCCACAGCGGCAGCTCGTGCCCACCCGCCGGAGCCGCCTGCCAGGGCAGATTGGGGATGGCCGGGGTGTGCATCAGTCGGATCGTATTCATCATGAGAGGTAATTCCTTTCTGGTTTTGTCGCCGCGATCGAAACCGACGGGATGGCCTCATCCCTTGACGGCGCCCGAAACCAAGCCGGTGTAGATCTGTTTTTGGAAGGCGAGGAAGATGATTAGGGCCGGCAGGATCGACATGATGACACCGGCGCAAATGAGATTATACTGGCTGCCCAACGGACCTGTGAACGTATAAAGGCACGTGGAGATGACCTGCAGAGTGGTTTTATCCTGCAGGTAAAGATTGGCCATATAGTATTCGTTGTAGGTGGACACACCCTTGAGAATCATGCAGGTGACAATGGCGGGCTTCAAATTCGGCAGCAGGATTTTGAAAAACACGCCGAAATAGGTGCAGCCGTCCAAAATGGCGGATTCATCCAGCGAAACGGGCAGATTGTCAAAGAACTGAATAAAAATGTAAATTGAAATGACGTCCGTTCCCATCATCAGAATCATATAGCCATACAGCGTGTTGATGAGCTGGAGGCTGTACATGATTCGATAGACGGTGACCTGCATGGCCACACCGGGGATCAGAGCGGCGAAGAGAAACAACGTCTTGATGATGCCGTTGCCCGGGAACTTGAACCGGTTGAGCACATAGGCGATAGAAGAGCTGAACAGAATGGAACCGGCCAGTACGACGACCAGCACCAGTGTGGAATTGATAAAGGCAAGCCCCATATTCGCGTCTTTCCAGGCAGTGATAAAGTTGCTGAAATTGCTCCAACTGTGGGGCAGCATCATGACGTTGGTCGTCTGATATTCCTGCTTGGTTTTGAACGCCGTGACAAAGCAGGCGTATAGCGGCAGGAGGGACCAGAAGCACATGAAAAGAAGGAACAGATATTTCAGGGCATTGAAGACAAGCGCCTTCGGGCTCTTTGATTCAACTTTCATAATTGTTCTGCCGTCGTCCATCAGTTGGCGCGCAAACGACGCCGACGGGCGCTCCTTTCCCTAAAGGTCATGCCGTTTTCATCCTCGGTCAGGAAAACCTTCACGACTAGATCCTGGAAGACCGTGACAAGGACGATAATGGCCATCAGAATAACCGCCATGGCGCTGGCCAGGCCGACCTTCTGGTCCACATGGGCGATATGATCCATTACGACAAAATAGGTGCCGGTCCCGAAAGTGCCGTTTGTGATGACATAAGGCGGCTCAAATGCCGAAATGGAGCCGGAAATGGAAAGAATCAGGTTGAGCACCACAATAGTCTTGATGCTGGGCAGGATAATGTGACGAAAGCGTGCCCAGGAGTTGGCGCCGTCAATGGCGGCGGCTTCATAGAGAGCCGGGTCCACCGACATGATGGCCCCGATAAAAAGCACCATGTTTTGCCCCAGATACCGCCACACCGAAGTGCCGGCGAGCGAAAAGTTGTTGACGGATGTGTTGAGCAGCCAATAGGGCAGATGTTTCAGATTGAAGCCGACAGCCGTCAGTACGGTATCGAACACATAGCCGTGTGTGAAGAAAAATTTGAACATAAACCCGATGGCAATGCCCGAAACCAGATAGGGAAAAAAGATAATACCTTTGAAAATGTTGCCGCCCCGGACATGGAAGCTGAGAATGCTGGCCAATACCAAGGCCAGGGACAGCTGCACGACGGAGGCCAGCAGGTAGAAGACCATCAGCCGGAGGGAAGAGAATATGTCCGGCCGGACGAATACATCCCGATAGTTTTGTAACCCGACGAAAGTGCGCGGCCCAAGGTACTGCATGGAATAAAAGCTGAATTTGATTTGCAGCAGAAACGGCAGGTAGGTGAATAAAAACAGCAAAATGAGAGGGCAGGCCATAAAGGTGATAATGACAAGATACTGCTGCCCCCTCATGCTGGATAGACGCCGCTTGGGTACCTTTTTCACTTTGGGAGACCGGATCGGCGGAGCATTCGTGTCGGGAGGTTGACTCGACAGAGTGTACATAAATACCTCCTTTAAAAGTTTGAGCCAATGCGTTGCCATTGACTCAAACTTTTATTCGGTTGGTTTTAATTGTGGCGGGTTATTTCAGCGCGTTGTTTTTCTGCTCGCCGGCGGTCCACTTCTTGTTCCAATCGGCCATGACGTTGTCCAGGGTCGGGCTGCCTTTGATGGCAGCTTCCACAATCGAGGTCACATGCTTGTTATCCGAGTTGAGCGAAAGTCCTGAGTCGGTGTTGACCTTGTTGAAAAGATCCTCTTCACCGGTGGGAGCTGGGTTGTCGATGACAAGATTGACGCTTTTGAAATCCGACAGAGCGGCGGGAAGCGCGTGGCTCTTGACGACCGGGAGACCGCCCTGATCGGTGTCAAAGTTGGATTTTTCCACCAGCCACTTGACATACAGCATAGAAGCAATCTGATTGTCTTTGGAGGCAAATTTGTTGATGCCGTAAGTGTAGTCAGGGCCGGCGGCCGCATACTGCTTGCCGTTGACGGTGATTGGGAAGGGCATATAGCCGATGTCGTCCGCATGGGAGCCGGCACCCTGCATCTGCACGATGGACCAGGAACCGAGCACCATGGTGGCGATTTCGCCGTTGTTGAGCTTGACTTTACTGCTGTCCCAGTCAGTGGTGGTCGGGTCAGCTTCGGTCAGCTTCTGATTGACGGCGTTGTAGAGTGTGTAGTACACGTAGTAAGGGCCGGTTTCACTGCCGTCGGAGGGCTTCGCAAACGGGTCTTTCGCATGGGAGAGTTTGACGTTCATGAAGTCCGCATCGCCGGTGGCGTTGCCGCCTATGTAGGCGTCCCAGGCCCCCATGGTCCAGCCGGCTGCAAAGTTGGTGTACAGCGGGATAGCTTTTGTCTTGTCCTTGATCAGCTTGAGGTCGCTGATAAATTCATCCGGGGTCTTCGGCATGGTGGTGATGCCGGCCGCCTTGTATACGGCCTTGTTATAGACGACGCCCGAAACGTTGTTGAGCGAAGGCATGCCGTAGGTCTGATCCTGATAGGAAAAGTTATTGAGGATCTGATAGGTCTTTTGCAGCTCGCTCTGCTTGCCGTAGGAAATAAAGTGGGAGGCAAGCTGAGTTTTCAGCACCGAGGTCGGGATCATGCAGATATCGCCCCAGTTCTGCGTGGTCAGCCGGGTGGTCATGGCATCGCTGTAGTTGGTGTCGCCCTCATACTTGACGGTGATGCCGGGGTATAGCTTTTGAAATTCCGTCACGTATTTTTTGAAGGTGGTGTCCATGATATCGGTGCGGTTGGTGTGAAACACGAGATTTGCCTTGATGCTTTTGTAATCCGACCCCAGTTTTAATGACTCGAAGGAAACATTTGCTCCGCCGGAGCCGGCAGAGCCGTTAGTCTTGGCGCCGCAGGCTGCCAGCGAAACAAGCATGGCCCCCACAAGCACTGCGCTGATAACCTTTTTCAAACTAACTCCTCCTTATGAAATATACACGGTGAAACGGCGACGGACTGGACATGTGAACCAACGCGGACTGATCGAGCACATTGTCAAAACTGATTGACGTAAAATAAAGTTAACCTAAAATTTTGTGATTAATGCCCAATCAATTTGACAATTGAATTATAGCTTTTAAGCTAATAATTGTCATTACACCATATTGATTTTTACTGCATTATATTGACTTTATTCGAGTATTGCTATATAATGGCCATATAATCATTACATTTTTTGGGCATGATAACATTATCCATGCACGCTGTGGCCCCCAAAAAAAGACATAATAAAAACCGCACTAATATTTTAAGCTAATTGAAAGTCATAAGTTAGCTAAACGCATAGCGAATGAAATCCACTTGAAAAATTTGACCAAAAAGGCGGACGCTAACCGAATTGAGCCGGAAACAAGGAGGCGGTTGCATCGTGTCAGACGCATCCGTACAGTCGTTCCTGCGATTTCAAGGTGCCGCAGAGTGCCGGATTTCCCGAGAATTGCTTTTTCCGGGGGTATCCGCCGGTTATTGCCGTCTGCTCTACATATGGGAAGGGAAGGGCGCTTTGGCCCTGCCGTCGGAAAATCGCGGACCGTATGCCGTCGACTCGCATTGCCTGCTTTTTCAAAGGGATGCGATCCTGCAGTTGAGCACCGCCACGTACCTGCGGCTCGCCGTCGTGACGGCGGAATGCTTCGGCGGGGATATGCCCTCCTTCGCCGTTCATCCGCGGCCGGTTCCAGACCCGGAAACGGCGATGGCCCGGGCGGTCGCGGGGGAGGGCATTTCACAGCAAGGGCTGGAAAAACTTGTAGAGCTGGCTTGCCACGCGCCTTTGGCCAACATGGCAGTGCAGCCGGCTTCTGCGGAAGATCCCGCCCGCATGCTGAAAACAATTCTGGATACCCGGTATGCCGAATCTCTGCATCTGGATGATTTTTCGCGGCAGCTTTATTTTAATAAATTCCGTCTGCTGCGGGAATTCAAAAAGAAATACGGCATCCCGCCTATCGAGTATCTGCTTCGCCGCCGAATCGCGGTGGCGGCCGGTCTGCTGCGGGACACTTCGCTGAAGGTATGGGAAATAGGAAACCAGGTCGGCCTTAGCAACCCCGCCTATTTTACACGGGCCTTCTGCAGCCGCATGGGCTGCACACCGGCGGTTTACCGCACGCGATGCCGCGGGCAGGAGGACACCGACGGGGAATAAAGAACAGCGACCGGAATCAAACAGGCACACAGACGGATATGTCTGTGTGCCTGTATCACAAAAAAAGAGAGTATGAGCTTTAGCTCACGTACGAGCCGGGCCGGTCGTGCTTCGTACAATCAGTTTCCCGGATACGGTTTTCAGCCCCGGCGTATAGCGGGGATTTTCCAGCTTGTGCAGCATCCGGTTGACGCACGCCTGGGCCATGTTGTTCATGTCCACCGAATAAGTGGTGACATCCAGATTTTCCATGCCGGGATAGACATAATCGTCGAAGCCCGTGACCGACACGTCCTCCGGCACACGGATGCCGCGGGTTCGCAGCTCGCGGATCAGCAGGCCGGCTGTGACGTCGCAGTTGCACACGAATGCGGTGGGCATATTGTGTAAAAGAGAATCGGGTAATTCGACCCGCACGTCGCCTTCGGCCCGATCCGGCAGGATCATGGAGGGCGTGACGGCCAGCCCGTATTCCAGCATGGCGCGGCAAAAGCCGGAATAGCGATCGTTAATGCTGCTGGTGACGTTCAGGGAGCCCACAAAGCAAATTTTGCGGTGCCCTAGTTGGACGAGGTATTGGGTCACGACGCACATGCCGTGATAACCGTCGGAAATCACGCAGTCGTTTCCATTAAACACATCATATGCGTCCAGAAAGACAACGGGGAAGGGCGATGTGCCACGCAGCATTTCCCGATAGGCTGCATCCACCTGACCCATCAGCACCAGTCCGTCTATTTTCCGATCCTGCAGAATGTGGGGCTCGCTCAGTTTCTGCTCCTCGCCCGACTGTACCATTTCTAAAATGCCGTAATACCCGTTATCCGTAAGTTTCTGCACAATGCGCTCGTACAAACGCCAATAAAACGAACGGTCCTTTTCGACAAACCGCACAGGGATCAGAATGCCGATGTTCCCCGTCTTTTTGGTCAGACGGGTGTTGGAGGGGGTGGAATTATACCCCATCTCCCGAGCCAGCGCCCGGATCTTTTCGCGAATTTCCTGACTGACTCCCTCTTTGCCCGCCAGCGCCTTGGAAACGGTGACTGTGCTCACTCCCACGCGCGCGGCGATATCCGCCATCCGAACCGCCTTAGCCATAAACTGTTGCTCACTCCATTCTGCGGGTAAACCCACGGATATTTCCGGCAGGATACCGGCATATAAAGGACTGCGGACCCTGCCTCATATGGCTGAAGAGAGAGGCAGACGGAAATCCGCGAAAGTAAAAATAAAATTAATTTAAGTCAATTATATCAGTAATTTCCCGGTTTGTAAATCAGGTGCCTTATGCAAGGCCGCTGCGGATTCTGTGTACCCGCGGAAAAGCGCAAATGCCGCAGGGGCCAATCGACTGAGGGCGGACGTGAAAATCAGAGTTTATCCGCACTTTACCATCGCAAGCTGGAATGCGAGTCGCTCCCAAAAAACAGACTTTTTTTGGCCCGCCCGGAAAAATTCACACACGCTCGATTTTCGTTAATTTCAGATCCTGCCCCGGACCCTGTAAAGGAAGTGGAAATTATACAGGCAGAGGCGTGCCCCAATCACGTCTATATGTTGCTTAGTATCCCGGCGAAATATAGCATTTCAAATATTATGGTAATTTAAAATAAAAAAGCGGCCTAATGATTTTTGACTGTCTGCGTCGATTCGTTCGGCCGGCTGTCTCACGGTTACACAGAGGTTTATCCCCCTGCGATTCGCTTTTTGCGGTTGCAGGGGGGCTTTTTATAGCGGGGCAGAATGGGCGAAATCATTCAAATCTACAACTTTCTTTTCCCGGCGGGCGGGACGGAACCCGCGTCTTACGCAAGGGACCCGGGCCGTATCCCGCGATTCGGTATCCGATATCACAAAATACGGGTATGGTGGCATGCTGCTATTGTGATATTTTGCAAAACAAATATGACTTTTGCTCCTACCTATCACATTTAATCTATTTTCCCGGCAGAAGAGTTAAATGTCATATCAAGGCCCGATAGTGATGATTGCCAAAGGGAAGGGTGGCCGATATAATTGAAACAGCCAGAAATTCATCACGACGGAGGGTAATATATGGGTAATATGCTAACGGGGATATCCAAGTCCCCACCATCATCAAAAGGGACCATAGACACGTCGGTCCGGAAAAACGCGCATACGCATGTCGGCTTCGCCCTCCGGCGAGATTATATGCTTTATTTGATGCTTTTGGTACCGGTCGCTTACATTCTGGTTTTCAAATACGGCTCCATGTACGGAGTCCTGGTGGCGTTTAAAGATTACAACATATTCAAGGGGATTACGCAGAGCCGGTGGAATAACTTCGCCACCTTCCGGGAAATATTCCGGATGCCGGAATTTTACCGGGTGGTGCGCAACACTCTGCTGCTGAATCTTCTGGATCTTGTCGCCGGTTTCCCGGCGCCGATCCTCCTGGCAATCCTGATAAACGAGCTGCAGATGAAGGCTTTCAAAAAGGTCAGCCAGACGATCCTGTATCTGCCCCATTTTCTGTCCTGGGTCATCATCGGCGGCATCTCGATCCAGCTCTTTTCCTCCACCGGCATGGTCAACAGCATCATCAAAGCGATGGGCGGCACCACCGTCCCATTCCTTTCGGAGACATGGCACTGGCTGGCAACCTATGTGGTCATCGGCATCTGGCACAGCGCCGGGTGGGGCACGATCCTCTATCTCGCCGCTATCACCGGCATCGATGCCCAACTGTATGAAGCCGCCGACGTCGACGGCGCGGGGCGGCTGAGCAAGATATGGCACATCACCCTGCCGGGCATCAAGCCGACCATCCTTATCCTGCTGATCCTCCAGCTCGGCCAGATCATGGCCATCGGCTTTGACCGCCCGTATGTCCTGGGCAACAGCATGGTCACCAATCTTTCCGACGTCATCAGCACCTATGTGTACCGGGTGGGCATCCAGGCCGGGAACTTTTCCGTGGGGGCTGCGGTGGGTCTGTTCCAGTCGGTCGTATGCATGGTTTTTGTGCTGGGTGCCAACTATATCACGGAAAAATCCGGTGAGCAGGGTATATGGTAAAGGATGGTGCGGTCATGACGGTTCATATGAAAAACAGAATTTTCGATATCATCGTATTTTTACTGGTGCTCATCAGCGTGTTGACGTGCATCGTGCCGTTCCTGAATATTATCTCGGTGTCGCTGAGCTCAAACCGGGCGGTGGTCTCTCAGCGCGTCACCATCTGGCCGATTGAATTCAATCTGCAGGCATATTCGACGGTATTCCAGGACGCTTCCATGGTATATTCCCTCATCTACACCGTGATCATGACGCTCGTTTCCACCGTGCTCAGCATGGCGGTGACCGTTCTGGCGGCATATCCGCTGACGCGGAAACGCCTGCGGGGGCGCAGCTTTTTCCTGATGCTGATGCTCATCACCATGTATTTCACCGGCGGGCTGATCCCGGATTACCTTCTGGTCAAAAACCTCAACCTGCTCAATAATGTCTGGAGCCTGATACTGCCCGGACTGATGAGCGTTTATAATATGATTATCCTCAAGTCCTTCTTCCAATCCATGCCCGCCAGCCTGGAGGAGGCGGCGGCGCTAGACGGCTGCAACGACCTGATGATCCTTGTGCGGATCGTTTTGCCGCTGTCTCTGCCGGCGATCGCGACGCTGAGCCTTTTTTACGCGGTCGGCCGCTGGAACGGATTTATGGACGCCCTGTTTTATATCACGAAACCTAGCCTCTATCCCATCCAGCTCAAGCTTTATCAGATCATCAGCATCAGTCAGCAGCTTGACGCGCAGAAAGAGGGAACATCCGGGGTGAATATCACGCCCGAGGGCCTGAAGGCTGCCAGCGTCATGTTCGCAACGGTACCGATCCTGATCGTCTACCCGTGGCTTCAGAAGTATTTCGTATCCGGCGTGATGATCGGCGCGGTCAAAGGTTAAGGCGGATATGCGGAATGGGGCCCCTTCCGCATTCGCATAAATAACAGGCAGGAGAGTGAACGGTGTGAGAAATGGGTATAAAGCACTCGGCGCCATTTTGGCCGTCAGTATGATGGGGAGTTTGATGACCGGGTGTAAAAGCGGCCAGAAGATCTCCGGCGGCGGAGCGACCGGCGCCAAAGTCACACTGACGGTGGAAGTATACGACCGTGGCAAGCCGGGGCAGCCCGCGATGGACAATAACTACTGGACCAAGTGGATCAACAGCAATTTCGGCGCCAAAAACAACTGCACGGTCCAATTCATTCCTGTGCCGCGTTCTCAGGAGACGGATAAGCTCAACGTGCTTATGGCCGCCAATCAGGCGCCCGATATTTGCTTTACATACGACCCCGGCACCGTTTACACTTACTATTCGCAGGGCGGCCTGACGCAGCTCGACAGTCTGATGACCAAATACGGCTCGACGCTTTCGAAGTACCTTGGCAAAGACTTGCTGAAATACGGGACGTTCAGCAACAAGCTGTATGCCGTTCCCGCCAAACGGACCATTCTCTTGAGCGGCGGCACGTTCATCCGCAAGGATTGGCTGGATAAGCTGGGGTTGCCGCTGCCCACCAACCGGGATGAATTCTATCAGGATCTTGTGGCGTTCCGCGACAAGAACCCGGGGAATGTCAGCGGCGTCGTGCCGATGGCTTATGCGCTCGGCAGCAATTCCAATATCTTCATGACGAACCTGCCGGACTCCTTCTACAAGGACATGGGCGAGGAGACCCTAGCAAAATACATGACGACAGCGGGCGGATGCAGCTGGACGATGCCCGGCTATAAAGATTACATGCAATTTATGAATAAGCTGTATAACGAGAAGCTGATCAGCCCCGATTTCGCCATCGACAAAACCGGAAAACAGGCCGAAGCGGATTTGTCCAACGGCAAAGGCGGCGTTGTCTGCACCAACTGGGACTATGTCTATCGGTCGACCCCCGGCATCGAGACCAACCTCGAGAAAAGCGTACCCGGCGCCAGCCTTGTTCCGGTGAGCTGCTTTCGGAATGATCAGGGGAAATACCCCACGGCACTCAATTCGCCCAACGGGTTCTATATCATCGTTCCAAAATCCAGCAAGAACGCCGAGCTGGCCGTCAAGTATCTCAACTGGATGTCCGACACCAAGGTGACCACCTTCCTGCAAAACGGCGAGGAGGGCGTGGACTATAAAATGGTGGACGGTATCCCGCAGCCGACTACGCCCTCCACTCTGACGGGCGACAAAATGATGACAAGCGTCCAGAACGTCGACTACGATATCACCAGCAACGGCCCCGAGCTCGGCAGTGACGAGAAAAACCTCAAGGCTACCGCTATCGGGTATCCCGGTTTCGCCAGCCAGATCGAAGAGAGCGCGAAAATCAACTCGAAAGATGGCGTCGCACCTTACTACTCCGCCCTTCCCAACACCGCCAATGCCAAATACGCCAGCACGCTGTCAGACAAATCACTGGAAATGCAGGCCAAGCTGATCACCTGTAAGCCCGACCAGTTCAGCTCCCTGTATGATAGTCTGGTCAAGGATTATATGGCGGCCGGCGGCCAGGCGATCGTGGATGAAAATGTCAAGAACTATAAGATCACAACCGGCAAAACCTTGAAATAGCCGTCGGTCCGACATGCGCAAGAGCTCCCCGTCCGATCCAGACATGGGGGCTTTTGCGTCCGCTGTCGGCTGCCGCGGCCATGCGTTTTATATTTCGAATACCGCGCGCAATGTGGTATAATCGGAGGAAGAGCTCGGCGTCGCGCCGCCCCCGGCGGCAACGGCCGTATCGGAGCCGCCGCAACGGGAAGGGAAGTGCTTTCGTGCCGCTTTGTCGTCAGAGACGCAAAGTCCATGCGGGATGGTGTGCCAGATGAAAACGCATTCGTTTTTCATGAAGCTGTTCGCCGCTTTTACTTTGCTGGTGATCCTCCCGGTCGCCGTAATCTATATCGTGTCGGATCAGTCCCTGCTCAACAGCTCGGAAAGCGCCATCGGCAACAACTGTGTGGAAAATCTGAAAACCGCGGACAAGGCCGTCCGTCAGCTGCAGAACGCACTGTATAAAGACAGCCTCTATCTGGCGCTGAACAAATCCGTGACCGACATCGGCGATTTCGGCAATCAAACCGCTCCCTTCAGCGGCGGGGAGCAGATCACCCTGTCTCAGGTGCTGAACACGATGGTCAAGATGGATCAGTCGGACGATATCTATTACTCCATCTATCTGTATCTGGACGATTTCGGCTATATTTTCACATCCGACAGCGATCTGGTGAAGCTGTCGGATTTTGCCGACACCGCCTGGATCCGCTATTATCAGGATTACAAGGATAAAAAGGAGCCGGTCTCCTTCATCAATACCCGTCTGCTCACCCCGTCGGGCTGGACCGCGGGCACAGGAGTTTACATTACTTCCTATATCTATCCGATCACCCCTTATATTTCCTCCATGGACGGCGCGATCGTGATGAACCTCAAGGAAAGCGCCGTGAGCCAGATGATCAACGGCAGCCTGAACGGAAAAAGCGGAAATGTGCAGATCATCGATACGGATGGGGAGATCGTATCCGATATCGACAGCGGCCAGTTGTGCCGGAATGTCGGGAAGCAGGAGTATGCCCGGCGGATACTCGACAGCAAAAAGAGCGCGGGGTATTTTATCTGCACCGTCAACTCGACCCGGACACTGGTCTCGTACTATAAGACGGGCATGAATAACTGGATCTATGTGGGGAAATTCCCCATCCACAACCTGATGGATCAGCAGAAAGTCATCCAGCGGAACACGCTGCTGATCACGCTGCTGGTCATCGCGTTTGGCATTCTGACAGCGTTCCTCATATCCCGTAAGATCTATGCGCCGCTGCGCACCATGGTGCGGACCATCCGCACCAAGGAGCTGGTAAGCCTGAGCGGGAATGAAGACGAAATGGGCATGCTTCTGAAAGCCGTCAACGCTGTGAATAAGGATGCGGGGATGAATCAGGAAAAAGTCGACCGGAAGCTGATGGAAAACGACATTCTCAAAATTCTGACGGGCGGCGACCCGGCGGACGATACGCAGTCCCCGCTGGACAACTATTTCGACGGCGAGATTTTTCTGTGTGTCATGGTGGAAATCGACCACTACAACGACACTTCCGAAAATTACGGGGAAAATCAGTGGTCCTATATGAAAAACCTGATGATCCGCATCGTGGGCGAAGCCGCCGGCAAACGCTGCCGCAGCATCGGCTGCAGCCTGCGGAAAGGGGAGGTCTGCCTGGTTCTCAATTTTCGCGCGGAGGGGGGAGCTGACCCCGTTGAGGACACCCGGACCATCATGGAAACCTTCCGCCGCGAGACCGGCCAGATCCTGACCCATACCTTCACCATCGGCATTGGGGCCCCCCGCACCGAGCGGGCGGGCATCCGCGACTCCTATCTGGAGGCGCAGGGCGCCGCCCAACAGAAGCTGAAGCTGGGCATCGGGCGGACCATCGTCTGGGAGTCGCGCTTTGTCAGCACCGCCTATTACTATCCGCTGGAAACGGAGGAGCAGATCCGCAACCTGCTGGAGGCCGGCCGCAAGGAGGAGCTTCTGGCGAAGATCCGGGAGCTGATCGCGTCGCTGCGGAGCCGCGCGGATATTTCCTGCGAAAACATCACCCAGATCCTCACGCAGATGGTGGGCAGCACCCTCCTGCGCGTGATGATCGAGCGGTGCCTGCGCACGGCGGATGTGTTCGGCACGGAAACCAGCGTCTATTCGGAGCTCGCGCGGCTGGAGACCCTCGATGAAATCGAGGAAGCACTGGTCGCCCGGTACTCCGCCCTGCTTGCGTACACGGAAATGAGCCGGGAGCCGAAAAAGACGGCCGACCGCATCGAGGAGTATCTCAATGCCAACTGCCGGCGCGACATCGGCGTCAACGACATTTCGGAGTATCTGGGGCTGAGTTACTCCTATGTGCGGAAAGTCTTTAAGGCCGAAAAGGGCGTCAACATCCCGGATTATCTTAACAGCATCCGTATCCGGAACGCCAAGGCTCTGCTGCAGGATAAAAGCCTGAGCATCAAATCCATTGCAACGCTTGTCGGGTATAATAACAATCAGAGCTTCGAGCGCTATTTCAAAAAGAGCGTCGGTATCACACCCGCCGAATACCGTCTGAAAATGTAGCGATGGAGTAACCGGTGGCCCCGCGGCCGCATACGCCCGGCACTCACCGCTCGGATAGCCGATACCACCCGGAAACAGCCCCGGCGGGGTGAGCCAATTGCGGCCAGTCCGGGCGGTGCTCATCCCGTAAAAAAGCCGCCCGCCAAATCAGATGAGCCGCCGCAAAAATGCGGCGGCTCATTGTTATGCGGATAGGCTTTTTCACGACCACGCGATCCGGTTCCGGCCGGCGTGCTTGGCGCGATATAAATTCCGATCCACCCGTTCCAGCAAAGCGTCCACTGACGGGAAGGCGGCGGGGTGGCCTACCCGGCAGACGCCCATGCTGCAAGTCAGATGGATGACGGCGCGGCCGCAGGCAAACCCATGGCGCATGACGGCCAGCCGGATGCGTTCCGCCGTCCGCGAAACGGAACGACGGTCGATTTCCTGTAAAAAAACCAGCACTTCGTCGCCGCCGAAGCGCGCCGCCCAATCCTGCCCCTTGCGGATATGACGGCAGACGAGCCTGCCCAACTGGCGGAGCGCCCGGTCGCCGGCCACATGACCTCGGGTGTCGTTGACGGCCTTGAAACGGTCGATATCCAGCATCAGCAGGGTAAACGGCCGGGGTTCCCGAATGGCGCGGGTGAGAGCGGCCGTGAGAAACCGCCGGTTACAAAGCCCCGTCATATCATCTTGAAAGAGGGCTTGCCGGAAGCAGCCGGGAAACCCCGCAATTCCGCCGCCGGAAAAGCGCCCGGTGACGTTTTCCACACGCTTTTGCAGCATTCGCCGGCCATTGATCCGGGCAGGCTGGTATATAGTGAGGAAAAGCTCCGGGCCCTCGGCGCTAAGCCGGTAAAAGACCGGGCCGTTACCGGCAGTTTGGCAAGTCATGGCGGGTGTCCTCCCGGCCTTTCTGGTAAAACCAGTCACAATCTCTGTTATACTGGGCGATGAGCCGGTCGGTGTATTCCCGCAAAATATTGAGGTTATTCCGGCCGATAAGCCCGGCAAGCCGGAACCGCAGCTCCTCGAGCCGCGCGGTGTTCGCCGGGTCGGCGTGGGCGGCGTCATAGGCCGTCTCCAGCTCCGCCATGCGGCGCTCCGTTTCCTCGGGAGAAAAAGAACCAAGCATCTGCATTTTCTCAGCTCCTGACGATCAAAAATACGGAATAGGCCCGAAAAGCGGGCGCAGGTATATTACAACCTACACCCGCTCAAAACGCACAAGCCCAACCGTACCACCCCCGGAATCACACGACGGGCAAAATACCCCCCGCTCCTTGCAATGGGATGGCCAATCGTTTATACTTATATCGTCGGAGCGCCGGCGAAAGCCGGTTATGTAGGTGGTCACGTCACCTGCATAGACCTGCCGTGTTACCAGCACGTCAGGTTGCTTCGGCCCTTTTTTTCGGGCCGTTTTCCGTTAAGCTTATTATAACCCGCTTCTCTGGGCATTGCAACCATATCTTTTGCACAAAAATGGAAAAGTGCAGGGAAATGGAAGAGCCGCCAGTTCCGCCCCGGTTTCATCGCCGGGGCGGAATTTTTGTGGGATATGGCGCAGTATTGAAAAAACAATTGCAAAAGGATATAATTGGAATATATTTGCGTGGCTTAGGGCGCCAGAAAAAACAGGCGGGGACGCGGCCGGCGAACGATGCGATGACTTAATGGGGCATTTTTAGCCGTACTTCACAGCTTGGCGAACGGCACATCATGAAAGCACTGAGAAGTTGGGGAAAATTTTGATTATTTATATTTGGGGGAGAAAAAAGAAGTGCGCTTATGTGATGCAGTTAATGCATGTAATAATACCAAGCTGACTGGTTGGGATATGGTTGAATACGTTAACTGCCTTGTTAACAAAAGCATGAAGTATTCAGTTGAAATACCGTTTGCGTCATATAAAAAGGCATTTCGGATCGGGAAAGGCTATTGTGTTCAGCAAGCATTTTGTGTCCGCGATATATTGCGAGAATTAGGATATAATGTCCAAGTTGTCTATTGTCGTAAAGCGTTTTTTAAGGGCACAAATATCATATCAGGTCATACATGGTGCAGAGTTTGCGTTGATCATCAAGAAAAAGATGTGTGTACGTGTAATTCTGATAATTGCCATGGTAATACAAACTTTACTCCAATCTCAAAAGTTAAAGAGTATAGTGGGCTAATCGTAGTGGCTGGATATCTTGGCTCTATTCCCGTTTGTTTAAAGAGACTGTTTATAAGAAATAAGCAAAATAACTGTACAAAATGAGCACACTGAGAAATAACAAAGGATTACCGAACTTACCGGTTTGCTTATGATATTCTTTGAAAGCAGAATCCGATTATTTATATTTTGGAAGTGAATGGCGCTGTGGATTTTAGAAAAACATTTGATACAATTCCAGAGCAGTTCGATAAATGGAGACCTCGCTACTGCGACGAACTTTTCGCGGATGTAATCGATTATGCAAAAATTGATGCGAGCAAATTCGTACTTGAAATTGGCCCTGGAACAGGGCAAGCCACCGAGCCATTCTTAAAAACCGGCTGCAATTATTTAGCAATCGAGCTCGGTGAACATTTTGTGGAGTTCACAAAAAATAAATTTGGCTCTTATAGTAATTTCAATATAATAAACGACGACTTTGAAACTCATGACTTTGGTACGCAAAAATTTGATTTGGTTTTTTCGGCGGCGACTATACAGTGGATACCGGAAAAAATCGGCTTTCCAAAGGTATATGATCTTCTGAAAAGCGGCGGGACATTCGCAATGTTTATGACCCGCACAGATGAAAAGACACCGAACGGAGCATTGTATGACGCAATACAAAAAGTATATGATGAGCACTTTCATGTTGAAACAAAATATACATGCAGCTTGAATTACGATAATGTCGTCAATTATGGCTTTGTTGATTACAATTGTCGTGATTGGAAACGAACAAAAGTGTATACCGCCGAGGAGTATGTCGAATACTTAGCCAGCACGCAGGTAGAGCATATCACATTACAAGAGCCATATAAATCAAGCTTTTATAATGGAATTCGTAAGACTATTATAAATGGGGGAAATAGAATAACACTTAACGATACGATTGCTTTGTATTTAGCGAAAAAGCCTTGATTGCAAAATATGAGTACACTGAAAAACAGCAAAGACTTACCGAATTTTGCAGCCTATTTACAATATTCATTTGGATCATAATTGAATGATTTATATAAAAAGGAGCCGTGACGTGGTAATTCAGCAAATCACAGAAAATAAAAAGCAATATCTAAAATTGCTGCTGCTTGCCGATGAGCAGGAAAGTATGATCGACAGATATTTAGGCCGTGGGAAGATGTTTGCACTTTTTGATGACGACGTAAAGACGATTTGTGTGGTCACGGATGAGGGCCACAAAGTGTGCGAGCTTAAAAATATAGCGACAGATCCCCAATATCAGGGCCAGGGATACGGGAAACAGATGATCGATCATATTTGCCGCTGCTATAGCTCGGATTTTAATACTATGTGGGTCGGCACGGGCGACAGCCCGCTGACGATTCCTTTTTATAAAAAATGCGGCTTTCAAGAATCCCATAGGGTCAAAGATTTTTTTGTCGATCACTATGACCATCCGATTATGGAATGCGGCAAGCAGCTTATTGACATGGTCTATCTGAAAAAAGACTTATGTAAGGTATGAGCACGCCGGGCAGCAGAAAGTATTGAAAATAATCACGGTTAAGCGAGCACAAAATTGCCGCCCGAATTATATCTAACAGGGGGATTTTATGAGAGTCTTGATTTTAGGTGCCAGCGGATATGCCGGCTCGTGCATCCGCAAGCGACTCAAGCGGGATTATCCGCAGGTATATGGGACGTATCATCGGCTGAGGCCGGAATATGCCGACGACCCCACCATGTTCACGTATGAGATGGATGACGCCGACAGGCTGCGCGCTATCCTGTGCCGGGCAGAGCCGGATACGGTGGTTTCCTGCCTGGTGGGCGGTTTCCCCCAGCAGCTGGCGGCCCACCGGGAGGCGGCCGCTTATCTCGCCCGCAAGCCGGGGGGACGGATGCTGTATCTTTCCACGGCCAATGTCTTTGACGGAGCTGCCAAAGCGCCGCACACGGAGGCGGACGCCCCTAAGGCATCCAGCAAATACGGCCAATTCAAAATCGCCTGTGAAACGTTGCTTCGGGATACGCTGGGCGAAAACTGCACGATTATCCGCATTCCGGAAATATGGGGCATCGACTGCCCCCGCATCAAAAAGCTGATTCAGGAGGCCCGGACCGGCACCCCGATCCCGACCTATCGAAACCTGTATGTCAATTACACGACCAATATGCAGATTGCGGAATGGGCGGCCTATATTCTCGCCCATCGGCTGTACGGTATTTTCCATGTCGGGACGGACGACATCTGCGAATATGTGGAGTTTCAGCGGAATCTGATGCAGGCGCTTGGGCTGCCGGCTCCGGGATTCCAGACGCAGGAGCTGGAACCGAAATGCTATCAGGCGGTGTTGCCGGGCCGGGCGGAAATACCTCCGGCATTTCATTTTTCCATTTCGGATGTCATCCGCTGTCTGGCCGCCGATCCGCCCCGGATGGACGGGAAAGCCTGACTGGAATCATGCGCTTCACGGCCGGAAAGCCGCCCAAAACGATACGATCACCCCGGTCGATATGAAAATCGACCGGGATTTTCGCGGTGATATACGGTATACTTGTTTATAAGCGGGATGACCATGACAAGGTGGGCGTCCGCCGGAATCAAATGGGAGTGATCGGTTATGACAGAAATCACCCGACTTCAATGCGGATACCGACGGAATCCATTGGGCATCGGTGAAAAATACCCTCAGTTCAGCTGGAATCTGCAAAGCGACGACGCCGATATAAGGCAGCGAAGTTACCGTATCCAGGTCGACGGGGAGGGCGGCGATTTTACCCGGCCGCTGTGGGACAGCGGCGAGGTCGTCTCATCCGATTGTCTGCACATCCCCTGCGGGGTCGCTGTGGATTCCATGACGCCGTATCGTTTCCGCGTGACGGGCACGACTTCCACCGGGGAAACAATGCCATGGAGCGAACCGGCACTCTTTGAGACCGGTATCCTCGACGCCGGCCTTTGGCGGGCCGACTTCATCACGGCCGACGCGGAAGGCGCGCCCTATACATCCGCCGCCCCGCTGCTGCGGCGGGAATTTACGCTGCCCGGCAAAATCGTGCGGGCGCGCGCCTATGTCACGGCACTGGGGCTGTATGAGCTGCGCCTCAACGGCAGCCGGGTGGGGGATTTTTGCCTGACCCCCGGCTGGACGAGCTATGGCAAACGCCTGCAGCACCAGACGTACGACGTGACCGGGCTGCTGCGGCCGGGCGCCAACGCGATCGGCGCCATGCTTGGCAACGGCTGGTATAAGGGCTATCTTGCCGGATGGACCGACAATAACCGCGAAAAATACGGCAGCCGCCGGGCGCTGCTGTGCGAGCTGCACATCACCCTGGCGGATGGCAGCCGGCAGGTCTTACTTTCCGACGGGAATTGGAGAACGGCCGCCGGGCCCATTCTCGAAAGCGAGCTGTATAACGGCGAAACATACGATGCGCGGCGGGAGCCTGCCGGCTGGGATATGCCCGGTTTCGACGACAGCGGCTGGCACGCCGTGATGCGGCTGGATGCGGACCGTTCCCGGGTCGTGCCGCAGGAAAATATCCCGGTGCGCCGCATTGAGACCGTCCGGCCCGTGGGGCTGCTGCACACGCCCCGCGGCGAGACGGTGCTGGATATGGGCCGGAATATGGTTGGCTGGATGCGCCTGCGGGTGCGCGGGCCGCGCGGCAGCCGGATCGTGATCCGTCATGCCGAAGTGCTTGACCGGGATGGAAATTTCTATACCGAAAATCTGCGGGGTGCCGCCCAGACCGTCACCTATATCCTCCGGGGAGGGGAAGAGGAAGTCTTCGAGCCGCATTTTACCTATCAGGGGTTCCGGTACGTGCGGGTGGACGAATATCCGGGCGAGGTGGAACCGTCGGATTTCGAAGGCATAGTGTTACACTCCGACATGGCGCGTACCGGGCGCTTCACCTGCTCGGAGCCGCTGGTCAATCAGCTGGCGGAAAATATCTATCGCGGGCAGGAGGGCAATTTTGTCGATGTGCCCACCGACTGCCCCCAGCGCGACGAACGGCTGGGCTGGACGGGCGACGCACAGATTTTTGCGGCGACCGCCTGTTACGAGATGGATACGGCGCTGTTTTTCAAAAAGTGGCTGCGCGACGTGACGGCCGACCAGCGCGCGGACGGCGGAGTGCCCCATGTCGTCCCGCAGGTGCTCGGGCCCAATGATTATGCCTCTTGCGGCTGGGCGGACGCCGCCGTGATCGTCCCGTGGACGGTTTACGTATGGACCGGCGACCGCAGTGTGCTGGCCGAGCAGTATGACAGCATGAAAGGCTGGGTCGAATATATCCGCCGCCATGCCCGGAGGGAGTGCCTGTGGGACACGGGCTTCCATTTCGGCGACTGGTTGGCACTTGACGCCAAGGAAGGCAGTTATTTCGGCGCCACGCCCAACGATCTGACGGCGACGGCCTTTTATGCGAACTCGGCGCGGCTGCTTTCACGAGCGGCCGGGGCGCTCGGCCGGTCGGAGGATGCGCAGACGTACGCGGAGCTGTATGAAAAAATCCGGCGGGCCTTCCGGCGGGAATTCATAACCCCGTCGGGACGCATCGTTTCCCAGACCCAGACGGCGCTGGTGCTGGCTTTGCAGTTTGACCTGGTGCGGGAAAAAGACCGGGCCCGTACGGTCAAAGCGCTGGCGAAGCGGATCGAAGAGGACGGTGGGCATCTGACGACCGGCTTTTTGGGTACGCCGTATCTTTGCCATGCGCTCAGCGATAACGGCCAGACGGAGCTTGCCTATTCGCTGCTGCTGCGCACCGATTATCCTTCCTGGCTTTATCCGGTGACCAGAGGCGCGACCACCATGTGGGAACATTGGGATGGCATCCGGCCCGACGGCAGCTTCTGGAGCCGGGACATGAATTCGTTCAACCACTATGCCTACGGCGCGATCGGCGACTGGCTTTTCGGCACGGTGGCCGGCATCCGACCCGACGAGGCGGCGCCGGGTTTTCGCCACATTGTGTTTGCCCCGCAGCCCGATCGACGGCTCGGTTTTGCCCGCGCCGAATTCGACAGCCCTCTCGGCCGGGTGGAATCCGGCTGGGAACTGCGCGACGGCCGGCTGACCGTGACGGTCGCCATACCGCCAAACGCGACGGCGACGCTGCGCCTGCCCGGCGCGGCGGGGCGGGAAGTGTCGGCGCAGGGCCCGGCTGTGGATTCCGTGCAGCCGATGGTGCAGGGCGGCGCGCTCGCGTGGGAACTGGGCGCGGGGCAGTATGCGTTTGCCTATCCGTATGAAGGATAATCTGCAACCGCCGGGCTGAAACGTGCGGGCGCGGCATACCGTAAAAGCCGAAACAGGACCGGTGCGTGCCCGCCTGACGGGGCTTCGCGCCGGTCCTGCTTGACTAAAATTGAGTGTGGGGGCCTATTCCGGGAGGACGGCGACGGTGAAGGAAGCCGCCATGCCGGGGCAAAGATAGTTCCACTCAAAATCCAGAATGTGGACGGTCTCTTCCACCGCACTGTGGTTGCGATAGGTGTCGGTGTGCAGCCGGCAGGTGAGCGCCTCCGGGTCGAAACGGATGACGACGGCGCCTTTGGGGCCTCGGATTGCCACCACGCGGCGCCCGCCGTTTCGGGGGCGAAGGAGCTGAGGAACCGCTCGGTCAGGCTGGAGGGAGCGAATCCGTGACGGTGAACTTCGCCCGTTCGTCGGGCCGGAACACAAACCGACGGGTCAGGCTGTGCAGGTTGTCGTCGTCATAGGCGGCGAAGCCAAACGAGCGGCCACCCTGCGCGCTTCTTGAAACGGACGCAGAAAAAGTGGTCTCGGCCCGCTATTTCAAAAATCGGTCGGCAAACTCTGGAAAGCTCCGGACCGTGCAGGCCGCCGGAAAATCACGGTAAAACCCGTCCGGGTCAAACAGGCAGCCGGAAACGCCGGCGTTTGTGCCCGCCGTGACGTCGATTTCCCGGTCGCCGACCATAAGGGTACGCCCGCCGTCGAGCCCGTATGCGGCGAGGAGATGCCGGATGGCATCCGGGGCCGGCTTGGGAGGAAATCCGTCGTCGGCCGTCACGGCGCCCGCAAAAAGGCCGTCCATCCCAAACTGCCGCAGATAGGCGGTCGCGGAGACCCCCCGATGGGTATAGAGAAAATTCTGCCCGCCGCGGCGGGTGATTGCCCGGCAGACATCCCGCGCGCCGTCGTAGGGTACGACCGGGCAGCGGGCGAGGTCGTGCGCCTCATAAAAATCATACCGCTCCCGCAGGGCCGGGGAATCCAGACTGTATATTTGCGCAAAGTGCCCGACCGCGCGGGTCACCGACTGTTTCAGCCATGGCAGCAGGCTGCCGGCCGGCTCCGTTACGCCGAAATCCCCCAGCGCCGCCCCGAGTGCCCATACGATGTGCGGATAGGAATCGAACAGCGTGCCGTCAAAATCCCATATATAATGGAAAAAACGCATAAAAACCTCCGCGGTGTCCGTCTCCCCGTACAGCCGTCAGGCGCCGCATAGTTCCCGGCGGATGCGCAGGGCCAGATCGGGCTTGTTGGTGATGACGGCATCCACGCCGGCACGGATGGCGTCTGTCAGATCCTGCGGCTCGTTGAGAGTCCACGGGTGCAGGGGGATGCCCGCTTCACGGCAGCGGGCGGCCATATTCTGCTCATAGATGCGGTGAAATTCCGGGTGCAGCGCGGCGTAGCCTTTTTCCTTCGCCATTACCCAGGGCCGGTCGATGGGCTGACTGTACAACAGGGCCACCGGCGAAGAAACCAGCTTTTTGAGCTGCAGCAGCGGCTCCCCCTTGAAGCTCGAGTAAATCAGCCGGTCGCTCATGCCGAATTCTTCCGCCAGCGCGGCGGTCTTTTCGTTGGTCTCATCCCAGCGGTCACCGGAATATTTGAGTTCCACATTGATAAAGAGCCCTTTTCCTTTTGCAAATGTATACAGTTCCCGCAGCGTAGGGAGTTTCACGCCCCGGTAGGCGGCGAAGCCGTTGCTGAAATCCAGCACCCGGAGCTGTGCCAGACTTTTTTCACAGACCGGCCCCGTGCCGTTGGAGACCCGGTCGAGGATATCGTCATGACAGACAACGAGCACTCCGTCCGTGGTCAGATGGATGTCGGTCTCGATGCCGTCGGCTCCCATGGATACCGCCATTTCAAAGGCCGGCATCGTATTTTCCGGCGCGTAGGCAGAAGCGCCCCGGTGAGCCCATACTTTGGTTCGATCAGCCATTTTGTTCCTCCCGTCGGTTTCGGCGCGGCCCGGGTGATTGGATGGGGAAACGGCAGGCTCCGAAAGCCGCCGGATTTTCCGCAATCCCCGCAAAACAAAAGCGAGATACAATAACGGACACTGTCCGTCACCATATCTCACGTTTACCGTTCCAATATATCATGAAACGTCTGCCGCTGTCAATACGGGCGCGGCCGGGGCCCACCCGTATTGACAACCCCGCCCCGATGATGCTACGATACATGCAGAAGCCGGCCCGCAGTCGGCCGGCCATCGGATTGTGTCGACATCACAAGGAGGCAGTTTCGGTATGAACGAGACAATTGAAAACGGACCGTACTTCTATAACGAAAAGCAGACCGTCCAGGAGCTGGGCGGCGGAGTCAGACGGAAGATCCTGGCATATGGGAAAAATCTCATGACCGTGGAGGTGCTGTTTGAGACCGGTGCCCGCGGCGCCGTGCACACGCACCCCCACACCCAGATCACCTATGTGGTGGCAGGCCGGTTCCGTTACAATGTGGGCGGAAAAGAGGCCGACGTGGCGAAGGGCGACACCGTCTATATCGACCCCGATGTGCCGCACGGCTGTGTCTGCCTCGAAGCGGGTCGACTTGTCGATATCTTTACGCCCATGCGCGAAGATTTTTTGAAATAAAGGGTGCCCGGCAATGGCAAAGGGCCCGGCGTTCCTCTGTGGAACGCCGGGCCCTCAGTCTGCCGCGGCCGCTCGACCGCCGTCATCCCCGCGCCGGGCCGGCCTCTCCGTCGGCCGGGGGCTCGACACGCACCCAATCCGCATGCAGCGCGCCGCCCGTCTGCGTGCCGGCGCAGAAAAGGCCGAATTTGGCCCCGACCCATACGCCGGCTTCGGCCGTAAAGCCCTCGCCCATGGGCAGAAATCCCATGTTGTCGATGCTGTAATCGAACCGGCACACGCAGCCCTGCCGCACGGTGAGGCGCAGATACAGCACCCCGCCGATTTCCGTGTGGGAAAGCACCCGCTTTTCCTCGGTGCCGCCGATGCGGCCGCCCACCGAGAGAAAGTCGATGCCGCCCGCCGTTTTTCGGAGGGCTGCGCCGCGGTAGAGACGGCCCATGACCATGAGACCCGCTATATCCCCGGGCGCGAGATCGGAAATATCGAGCCGCGCCGTCGCCTGAAAATCCGGGGCGGGAAATTTCTGAAGCAGCAGGCTCGGCATGTCGCACAGCGCGCCGGTGCAGGGCTGCGCCGTCAGCGTCAGCCGGCCGTCGCCGAGTCGAAACCATTCATCCTGCCGGTTGGCGTTCCATTGCCACTGCAGCCCGAGGGCGGGGCCGTCGAACTCGTCGCTGTCCGCCGGATAGACGGGCGGGCAGACGTGCCCCACATCCGGTTTTCGGCAGACGGAAACAGGGGTGCCCACACCCTGATTGCCGGGGTCGTTCCCGATGACCGGCCAGCCGTTTTGCCAGTGCACGGGCTGCAGGTGCACGATCCGTCCGCAGGCGCCTACGTCCTGAAAATGCAAAAACCAGTCCTCGCCCGTCTGCGTCGTGACCCACGCGCCCTGGTGGGGGCCGTTGACGGCGCTGTCGCCGCGGAACATCACGATTTTTTCCTCATAGGGGCCCCAGATGTTTTGCGCGCGCAGCACGGTTTGCCAGCCGTGCTTGACGCCGCCGGCGGGGGCAAATATGTAATAATAGCCGCCGTGCTTATAGAGCTTGGGTCCCTCGATGGTCGGCTGCGTGTTGTGCCCGTCGAAAATGTGCCGCCCTTCATCGAGCAGCCCGCTGCAATCCGTCCGCATCGGCGCCAGATGCAGTGTGCTTTTGATGCCGCTGCGGGAAAAGGCGAACGCATTCACCAGATAGGCTTTGCCGTCGTCATCCCAGAAGGGGCAGGGGTCTATCCAGCCGCGCCCCTTCCGGATCGGGAAGGGCGCGCTCCATTTACCGAAAGGGTCCGCCGCGGTGCAGCAGAAAATCCCCTCGTCGGGCATGGGGAAAACGACCCGGAACAGGCCGTCGTGATAGCGAATGGAGGGCGCCCATACCCCCCGGCCGTGGGCGGGCGTGTCGTAATCCGGGAAGGGCAGCCGATCCAGCACATAGTTGACCACCCGCCAGCCAACCAGATCTTTCGAGTGGAGCAGCGGCAGCGCCGGAGAGTTGGAAAAGCTGGAGGCCACCATAAAATAGTCGTCGCCGACCCGGATGGCGTCGGGGTCGGAATAATCCGCGTACAGGATTGGGTTGCGGTATTGCCCGTTGCCAAGATCCGCGGCCCAGACCGGTTTGTTTTCCATGTCAATACTCCTTTGCATAATGAGTGATAATACGGAGGGCTTCACCGCTTGCGGCTCTCGCCTACTTTGGCGCCGCCGTCCGTCTGCAGGTCTTCGTCGTATTCCACCCGGCCGATTTCGCAGCCGGGGCCGATGGTCACGCGTTTGCCGCGCACAACGGCGGCTTTTGTGTGTTCCAGCCAGACCTCGTCGCCCTCGATCGTATCCGCCGTGAGGATGAAGTCGGAGCCGACGAATGCGTGGAGCAGGACACCCAGCGCCCGGTGGCCCTGCTCCACCCGGATGCTGCCGCCGCCGATTTCCCGAATGCGGTTGTGAAAGGGGTGCAGGCGCAGCTCCACCGTATCCGCGTTGAGCAGCCCGTCGATGCGCAGGCCGCCCTCGGCGCGGAAGGTGTCGGCGCCGCAGTCGCCGCCCACCGTGAGTTCCCCGGAAATCCGCGCCGTTTTTGCCGCCAGACTGCCGCCGACGTGCATCGAGCCGCTCACCGCGGCCTCCTTGACCTGCACGTCGCCGCCGATGTGCAGCGAGCCGCTTACCGACAGCCGGCCCCCGCCGACGCAGCCGTCCATATGGCCGGTACCGCTCACCGAGAGCCCGTCGGCGAATTCAGCGGAGCCGACGACGTGGGCCGACCCGGAAATTCTGCCTGTGCGGGCTTTCATCGAGCCGGAAACATGGCAGCTGCCGTCGGCGTGGAAATCGGCGCACTCGATGTCGCCCGTGATCTGGGCGGAACCGCTGATATGCACCCGGTTGAATACTCCGCCCCCGGTCTTGCCCGAGCCCGATATGGAAAGATCGCCGTACTTGTCGTATTCCATGAGGTACCCCCCATCCTTTTCCGCCGCGTCTGGCGGCGCGGCTCCGCTTCGGTCCCGTTTACGATTCAATCAGCTTCTGCTTGAGCTCCTCGTGCAGCGAGGGAATTTTGACGAGCGCCAGCGGCTTAAGGTCCTTCTCGGGCCGCAGCTTGCAGGGCAGGCTCACGGCAAAGCAGGCGAACACGCCGAGCTTGCGCACGGCGCACACCATCGCGGCGTCCTCCCGATAGGCCGGCAGCGCATCATGGGCCATGGCCAGCGTTTCCAGCGCTTCATCCCGCGAAACATTCCCGGTGTCCAGCAGCTGCCGGAGCAGCAGAATTTCAACCATGTCGGCAAAGCCGAAGCTGTCGTCCGTCCGCCCGCCGCAGAATTGCGCGTAGAGCGCCGTCACGGCGGGGGAGGCGATGCTCCGACGCGCCAGCTCGGCCGCCGACAACCGCCGTTGCGCCGCGTCGGGGGAAAAAACATCCGCAATGGCGTCGAGGGGTGTGTTTTCTTTCATCTGCTGGATCTTTTCGATCCGCCCGAGGATTTTTTCGCGTGGGAAAAATGTTTCCTGCCCGGTAAAGGCCGCGCGTTTGATGAACCATTCTTCCGGAATAAGCCCCTTGCGTTTCCAGCGGTAAAGCTGGCCGTAGGAAATGCCCGTGAAATCCAGCAGCTCCTTTTTGGAGATCAGATCGTTTTCCATTGCCCGCCCCCTATGTGATCCGGCGTATGTGAACACTTGTAGTGTAACATAACAATGTTATACTGTCAAGAGACTAAAGTTGATCCGTCCAGACAGACTGGTCAAAGCGGTGCGAACATGGTATAATAGAAAACGATCTGACCCGGCGGTGCTCCAACGGGCAAGAGGTTTTCCGGCACGTTTCGTTCTGATCACGAGGGTTTTCCCCAGTGGAAAGGCGATGGATCGTATGGTGAAACCATATCCCGCTGCCTTTTGGGGCGCCGGGATATTTTTTTGACCTTTGACGGGGGAGGGCGAGCCGAGTGAAACGCGGGCACAGGCTGAAATTGCTGGTTTTGCCGGCCGGCATACTGGCCGTCTGGTGGGTGGGCAGCGCGGCGCGGCTATGGAACGCGTATATCCTGCCCGGCCCCGGTCAGGTCTGGCGGAGCTTTATCGCCATGGCGCACTCGGGCGAGCTGACGCAAAACATTGCGGCGAGTCTGGCCCGCGTGGGCGTCGGGTTTGCCATCGCCTTTGTGCTGGCCTTTTTGCTGGGCACGCTGGCGGGCGTGCTGCCCCGCCTGACCGTCTGGTATGACCCGGTGGTGGAGTTTTTGCGTCATGTGCCGCCGCTGAGCCTGATTCCGCTGCTGATCCTGTGGTTCGGCATCGGGGAAACTTCCAAGATCATCATCATAGTCCTCGCGTCGTTTTTTCCGATGTTCCTGGATATCCGCAAAGGCTTCGCACGGTGCGACCGCAAGCTGCTGGAGGTGGGCCGGACGCTGGGGCTTTCCGGCCGGGCGCGGTTTTTCCGCATCATGCTGCCCTGCGCGTTCCCGGATATTCTGGTGGGCATGCGCATCGGGCTGGGGTACAGCTGGCGCGCCATCATCGGGGCGGAAATGATCGCGGCGGCCAGCGGGCTGGGGTATATGATTCTCGACGCCCAGCAGCTTTCCCGGTCGGATAAGGTGATCGTGGGCATTCTGGTCATCGGCATCGTCGGCTGTCTGTGCGATTTCCTGCTCAATCGCCTGATTGCCCGGCTGGTGCGGGGAGGTGTGCATGACGGCGGATATCCGGATTGAGCGGCTGACCAAAAGCTACCCCATTGACGGGGGGCATGTGGAGGTGCTGCGGGGGCTTGACCTGACCGTCGCCGCCCACACCTTCACCGTGCTGCTGGGCAAGAGCGGATGCGGCAAGACGACCATCCTCCGCCTGCTGGCCGGGCTGGAAAAACCGGACGGGGGCCGCATCGTCTTCCCGCCCGGCGAAAAAAGGGGCATCGTCTTCCAGGAACCGCGGCTCATGCCATGGCTCACGGTGGAAGAAAACATCGCGTTCAGCGGCAAACGCCGCGCCATGGCCGGGCGCGTGCGCGAGCTGATCGGGCTCATGGGACTCGGCGGCTTTGAAAAAGCCTACCCGTCGCAGCTGTCGGGCGGGATGCAGCAGCGCACGGCCATCGCCCGGGTGCTGGCCTACGACCCGTCACTGATCCTGATGGACGAACCTTTCGCCGCGCTGGATTATTTCACGCGGGAAACCATGCAGAAAGAAACCATCCGCGTGTTCCGGCAAAGCGGCAAAACGATCGTGTTCGTGACCCACAGCATCGACGAAGCGTTGGCGCTGGGGCAGAAAATCTGCATCGTGTCCGACGGGAAAGTGACCGCCGCATACGATCTGACCGGGCAGGACTATCCGCGCAGCCTGCTCGGCCCGGAAATGGTGGAATACAAACGCCGGATACTCCGACACCTCGACCCTTCCCGGTCAGGCGGCGGTTCCGGCCCGGGTATATCCGAAACAGGGGGAAATGTAGTATGAATAAAATCTGGTCTGTGATTCTGGCCGCCGCGCTGGCCGTGTCGGTCGCCGGCTGCTCGGCTTCGTCCGGCTCCGCCGGCAAGGCGTCGGGCTATCAGGCGAAAAAGGTGACGCTGACCTATGTCAAGTCGCCGCTGAACGTGCCCTCCATCGTGGAAAAGGAAAAGGGCCTGCTGGCCGCAGCGTATAAAAAATACGGCGTGACGGTGGCATATGCCAACCTCACCACGGGGCCGGAACAGACCCAGGCGCTGGCCTCGGGGGACGTGCAGTTTCTGTATGCCGTGGGCGCCACATCGGTCATCACGGCGGCGGCCGGCGGTGCGGATGTGAAAATCATCAGTATGTACAGCCGTTCGCCCAAGGCGTTTGAAATCTTTACGAAAAACAAGAATATCCAGTCGGCGTCGGACCTGAAGGGCAAAAAGATCGCGGGGCCGAAGGGCACCATCCTGCACGAGCTGCTGGTAGCCTATCTCAAGACCGCGGGCCTGACCCAGAAGGATGTGAATTTCGTATCCATGGATATTCCGTCCTCCCAGGCCGCGCTGGAATCCGGCTCGGTCGATGCCGCGCTGCTGGCAGGTGCCAACGCCTATAATGAGCAGAAGGCCGGCGCCCGGGTGCTCACCACCGGCGAAAATCTGGTCGACGGCACGATTGCCGTCGCCACCAGCCAAAAGTTTTACAATGTCAACAAACCGCTGGTCAGCGTCTTTTTGAAGACGCAGAAAGAAACGCTCGAATACGTCCAGTCTCACCATGCCGACGCCATGGCGCTGACGGCCAAGGCCACGGGGCTTTCGGGCGACGCCGTCGAGAGCATGTTCCCGCTCTATGATTTCAGCCCCACGATCCGGGAAAGCGACATCACTTCCATGAAGCATACCGAAGAATTTCTAAAATCCAACGATATGATTTCGAAGGACGTGGATGTGAGCGGCCTGATTTTGAAATAACAGGCGGCATGCGGCATGCGCCGGCGGGCCCGGGGGGAAGATATCTTCCCCCCGGGCCCGTTTTATATGGCGGCGCAGTCAAACCGGCCCTTTACTTTCCCGCACAACGGCGGTAAGATAAAGGCAAAATGGATGGGAAAAACGGCCGTTTCCCGGCCTCTTACGGCACGGAGGGCCTTTCCCCGCCGACGGAAAGAAGGAATCCCCATTGGCTCAGACCTACCCCGCCTGTCGGATGAAGCTGCTCAGCGGGCTGGAAAAAGTATTCCCCGACTGCGAGCCTGCCGCCGACCCCGCGTGCACCTGTTTCAGCGTGCTGCGGGACGATGTGCTGTCGTTTCAGGCGGCCTTTGCCGGGGATAACCCCGGGCGTGTGTCGGCCCGTGTGCGGGTCGAGACCGATCTGCCCGTGCCGGTGCGGGTGCGGCAGGTGGGGCTGGTGCCCGTGGCGCTGCCCTGCCATCTGCAGACGGATGACAACTACCTGCGCCGGGCGCCGGGGCTGTATCCGGATATCCTCGAACCGCTGCGGGGGGATAAAGTCTCACTGATTGCGGGGCAGTGGCGCGCGCTGTGGCTGGATGTGGAGACCGGCCCCGACACACCGGCCGGCGATTATGCCGTGACCGTGGCACTGGATGCGCCCGACGGTACTCCGCTTTGCGCCGTGCGCGCGTCGGTGCGGGTCGTCGGCGCGCGGCTGCCCGCCCAGCGGCTGATCCATACGGAATGGCTCCACGCCGACTGCCTGGCAGATTATTACCATGCGGTGCCGTTTTCCACCGCTCACTGGCGCATTGTGGAAAACTTCATCCGGCTGGCCGCCCGGCGGGGCGTCAATATGATGCTCACCCCGGCTTTCACGCCGCCCCTCGACACGGCCGTCGGCGGGGAGCGCACGACCGTGCAGCTGGTGGGGGTGCGCCGCGACGGGGGAAAGTATGTGTTCGATTTTCGCGGGCTCCGGCGGTGGGTGGAGCTGTGCCGGTCGGCCGGCATCCGCTATATCGAGATGGCCCATCTCTTCACCCAGTGGGGCGCCAAGGCTGCGCCCAAGGTGATGGCCACGGTGGACGGGGAATACCGACGGCTTTTCGGGTGGGAAACACCCGCGGTGGGCGGGGAATACACGCGCTTTCTACAGGCCTATTTGCCTGCGCTGACCGCCCGGCTCCGGGAATGGGGCGTCGCCGACCGCACCTGCTTCCACATTTCCGACGAGCCGGGGGCCGCCCATCTGCCCGATTATCTCGCAGCCCGGGATTCCGTCGCCCGGTATCTCAAAGGCTACCGCGTGATGGATGCCCTTTCGGATTATTCACTCTATGAGCGGGGCGCCGTGACCCATCCGGTGCCCTCGATCGACCACATCGGCCCGTTTCTGGCCCACGGGGTGCCCGACCTGTGGACATATTACTGCACCTCTCAGTGGGATCGGGTGAGCAACCGTTTTATCGCCATGCCCTCCGTCCGCAACCGTATCCTCGGGGTGCAGCTTTATAAATACCGCATTGCGGGCTTTTTGCATTGGGGCTATAATTTTTATAATGCGCAGTTTTCCCGCTACCCCATCGACCCTTACCGCACTGCAGACGCCGACGGTGCCTTCCCGGCGGGCGACCCGTTTCTGGTATACCCGGGGCCGGACGGCCAGCCGGTGGAATCCATACGAATCATGGTGCTGGAACAGGCGCTGCACGATATGCGGGCGCTGGAGCTGCTGGAAAGTCTGGCGGGCCGGAATTTCGTGACGGAAGCGATCGACGGCGATCTGGACGGCGGCGTCACGTTTACCGATTACCCGAAATCCGCCGAATACCTGCTCCGGCTGCGCGGCCGGGTCAACCGGGAAATCGAAAAAAGGGCGGAGGTCTGCCCCCCCGCCGGGCGCGGCGTAAAAAAAGCCCCGGCGGTATGACCGGGGAGCTTTTCCATCCGCCGCAGGCGGCGTCAGGTATCCGTATTTTCCGGTATAATCTGGACCCGGCCGACCTGGTCGCCCTCTTCCAGCATGACCTTGATGCCGTGGGGGTGCGTCGGGCTGTGGGTCAGGATGCGTTTGACATGGCCGCGGGTGAGCCTGCCGGTGGGCTGATCTTTTTTCAGCACGATATCCACCAGCATGCCGACTCGGATGTGGCTGCGGACTTTGCCGTCCATGGGGATTCCTCCTTTCCGGCTTCGCGCGGGGCGGGCCGCTGTCAGCCGCCCGCCGGGGGTGTGCTCCCGCCCAGACAGTATGCCCGGAATTCCCCGACGAACTGGTTGCCGCAGCGGGCCAGCTCACCGAGCACCCGGTCGACCCCGCGGGCGGAGGCGGACCAGTTTCCCCGGTCGATGCCGGTGCAGTCCACCGGGCATATGAGGAGCTCCGCCCCGGGGAAGGCGAGCTGATAGAGCATCAGGCACCGTCTGGCGTGGAAGCCATGGCAGACCACGATGCCCCTTGTCACGTGCAGGCCGCCGCGGTCGGCTGCCTTACGGGAAAAGAAAGCGTTTTCCCGCGTCGTGCCCGCTCGGCACTCGGGCAGGATGGCGTCGGGGGGCACACCGTTTCGCACCAGCACGTCGGTGTAAAACGCACATTCGGTGGCATAGCTCCCGCCGTAGATTTCCCGCCGGGAACGCGGGCCGGGGAACCGGCCGGACTTAACGCTGAATTGCCCGGATGGCAGCAGCCGGGGGGCGAAGCCTGCCCGGTAAAGCGCCGCGGCCCGCTCGGGCAGCTCGGGGTAGGAGCCGCCGGGCAGAAAAATGACGTCGGCCTGCTGCGGCCGGTCGGCCACGAAAATAAAATCCGTTATATCCGCAATCAGACGGTCGGGCATGGGACAGCCACCTTTCCGGGGCTGCCGGGGCCGGCCCCGATGGATTGCCTTATTCTAGCATATGGCGGGGGGCGTGTCAAACCGGTCGCCTAGACGGCCGATGCGGCACAGGTCGATAGCCGACGCAGTCGGCCGGCTGTGAGCGGGCCGGCCAAATAAAACGGAGGGGATATGTATGTGGCTGCCGGGGGCCGTTTCGGCCACGTTTCGGGGAAAAGGAGCGGATGACATCATCCGCCTGTGTGCGGAAAATCATCTGGCGGGGGTGGAATGGAGCGAAAACGCCCATGTGTTCCCGGGTGACCCGGAGGGCGCGGCCCATTTGGGGGAACGAACGCGGCGGGCCGGTCTGCGGGTGGCCGCTTACGGTTCCTATTACCGTCTGGGGTCGGCGTGCCCGCCGTGGGATGATTTCAAAAGGAGCCTCGTTTCGGCCCGGGCACTGGGTGCCAAAGTCATCCGCGTATGGGCGGGGACTCACCCCTCGGCGCAGGCGACGCGGGAGTATGCGGCCCGGGTGGCGGCGGAAGCGGCGGCCATAGCCGGTCTGGCGGCCGAAGCCGGCATCCGGGTGGCTTTTGAATGGCACCGGGATACACTGACGGATACCAACGAGTCGGCCATGACTCTGCTGCGGCACGCCGGGCACCCCAATCTTTACTGCCTTTGGCAGCCGACCGCCGCGCTGACACCGGCGCAGCGGGTCGACGGGCTGCGCGGGCTGGGGGATCGGCTGCTGAACCTGCACGTCTATTACTGGCCCGACGACGTGCGCCGGCCGCTGGCCGAGGGAATGGATGACTGGCGGCGGTATCTTGCCTGCGCGGGGCCGGGCGGCGGCCGCTTCGCCCTGCTCGAGTTTGTCATGGGCGACACTGAAGCACAGTTTGCCCGGGACGCCGCCGCTCTGCGGGAGCTGCTTGCCGAGGTGTAAGCGCATTTTGCACCTGCCGCTCAAGCGGGTGCAGCCGCTTCTGTCAAAATGCGCGGAAATTTTATATTTAATTATAATTTGCAACTCTTTGTGCGGCTTTCTCTCAAGAAAGCCGCGTACTGTGTGAAAAAGCACAAACGGCCTGTGGAATCATCCGCAGGCCGCCTGTTGTTTTCCCCTCCGTGGTCAGGCCGGCACGGCCCGCCTCTTTTTCTGGGTGCGGCGCACCACACAGGAAAGGCAAAAGTTGATGGCAAAATAGATCAGGCACGCCATGCCGCATAACACGAACACGTCGCTGATATTCTGGGTACCCTGGCCGGTATACATGGGCGCCAACTGAATCATACGGAACACGCGGCCCAAAAACTCAATATAGGCGATGTTGGCCACATAGGAAGTATCCTTGATGGTGGTGATGACCTGGCTGAGCATGGTGGGGACAATAGCCCGGAAAGCCTGCGGCAGCACAATGTAGACGAGCACCTGCACAAAATTGAAACCCTGGGAATAACCCGCCTCAAACTGCCCCTTGCTCACCGAGTTGAGGCCGCCGCGGATGATTTCCGCCATGACGGAGGAGGTAAACAGCACCATCGCCACCACCGCCTTAAGCAGCAGCTGCACTTCCGACGTGCTCAGACCGATGGCTCTTGCGAAGGCGAGCGGCACGGGCGGCACCGGGCAGGAAACCAGACAGATAAACAGCCACAGCATCAGCGGCGTGTTGCGGAACACCTCGATGTAGGCGACGGCGATCCATTTGAATATCCGCCGGAATCCGGTATTGCAGTAATTGCGCACCAGCGCCAGCACCGAGCCGCACACAAAGCCGATCAGGATGGACACCGCGGCAATGGTGAGGGTGAATGCAACACCCTTGAAAAAATACAGCATAAGCTGGCCGTTTGTGAGCATCGACAGGCTGGCATGTAATTCTCCCATCACCGGTTCCCTCCTTTCCCGGCCGTGTCGGGGCCGGCGGCCACAGGGCCGCCGACTGTCGTATGCCGGATAATCGAATCAAGCTCCGAATCCGAAACGTCGTCGGGCGCGGGAGGCTGCCCCATGTGGTCGGTCTGGGTATCCCGGCGCTTGATTTTCTGTTCCCAGTGGCTGGCCAGCGTCGACAGAGGGAAACAGATGGCGAAAAACAGCACGCCGCTGAACACATAGGCCGCCGCCGCATACCGGGCGGTGCTGGCGCCCACCGCGTAGGCGTTGGTGATGGAAATCAGATCCACCGCGCCGCCCACCAGCAGCATGCAGGAGGTGTTTTTGATCAGCGCCACCACCTGATTGACCATGGGCGGCAGGATGATGCGCAGCGTCTGGGGCAGTATGACGTAGCGCATGGTCTGCAGATAGGTGAAGCCCTGGGAATAGGCGGCTTCCGACTGGCTTTTGGGCACCGCTTCGATGCCGGCCCGGAACACTTCGGATATGTACGCGCCGTGGTAAACGCCCAACGAAATCATGCCGGCGAGCAGAGGCGTGAAGCCTTTATGGCCGGAAAAAGTCACCGCGTAAAATAAAAACAGGGCCTGCAGCATCAGCGGCGTATTCTGGAAAAATTCCACATAGACCCGACTGACGATTTCCAAAGGCTTCTTTTCCGACTTGGCGAAAAGCCCGAAAATGACGCCCAGCACGATGGCGATGATAAAACCGACCAGAGCCATTTCGACGGTGGCGAACAGTCCATTGAGAAAGACCCGGTAATCGCGAAACAAAGCGGCCCAGGCAGTCGGCTCGAACATCGCAGAAAACTCCTTTATTGGCGAAGTAGGCCGTCAGAACCGCGCGCATTGGGCGCACGGATTCTGACGGCGGAAACGCGGAATAGGCCGCACGGCTTATCAGCCGAGCTTATACTTGGTGATGAGGGTCTTGATGGTGCCGTCCTTGAGCCAAGTGGTGATGAGCTTGTCGATGGGAGCGGACAGCTCCGAACCCTTCTTGGTTGCCACGCCGTAATCCTGGGGCGAGAATTTCTCTTTGATATAGGTGCGGTCTTTATTCATGTAAGTGGCGAGGATCGACTTGTCGACGCAGAAGGCATCGACCGTGCCGGCCGTCAGGGCGCTGGAAATCGAGGGATAATCGGTGAATTCCTTGAATTTGACGCCGCCGCTGAAGGTGGAGGGCACAAAGTCGGCCGAAGTGTTGAAGGAGGGGATCACACCCGCGGAGGCCATGGCCGTGGCCAGCGATTTGGCCGAGGTGGAGCTGGTGGAAACACCCACCGTTTTGCCGGCCAGGCCGGAAAGCGACGTGATGCCCGAGGATTTCTGCACCAGCACGGTCACGGCGTCGGTGTAATAGGGGGTGGAAAAATCCCAGGATTTTTTCCGCTCGTCGGTGATGGTAAAGGTGGCGAGCACACAGTCGATGGTGCCGGCATCCAGCAGCTGGGTGCGGGTGGCGGCGGTCACGGCGGTGAATTCTACGCCGTTATAGCCCAGTGATTTGGCGATCTTGTTGGCCAGGTCGATTTCCATGCCGGAATACTTGTTGGTCAGCGGGTCCTGATAGCCGAAGCCGACCACGTTGTTTTTCACGCCTACCTTGAGTGGGCCCTTTGTGGAGGCGGTCGGGCTGCCGGATTTGCTGCAGGCAGAGAAGCCAAGCAGGCAAGAAGCCAGCATAAGCCCGGCCAGCGCGAGGGAAAATGACTTTTTCATCTGGATTTCCTCCTTTATTACACCTATTACACCGACAGGGAAGCCCGTTTCTCTATTTGTGGGCCTCCCCCTGCGGGAACGTGGGCGAGGGGACGAATGAGGGGATTATCGGATGATTTTGCTCAAAAAGGCCTTGCAGCGGTCGTTCTGGGGGTTGGTGAAAAAATGCTCGGGCGTGCCTTCCTCAAGGATCACGCCGCCGTCGAGAAAGATCACCCGGTCGGCCACCTGGCGGGCAAAGCCCATTTCGTGGGTGACGACCACCATGGTGAATTTCTTTTCCTGTGAAAGCTGTGTCATCACGTCGAGCACTTCCTGCACCATTTCGGGGTCGAGAGCGGAGGTCGGCTCGTCAAAGAGAATGACGCGGTTTTGCATGGTCAGCGCCCGCGCGATGGCGATCCGCTGCTGCTGCCCACCCGAAAGCGTCGTGGGATACACATGGGCCTTTTCTTCCAGCCCGACCCGCTTGAGATAGTGCATCGCCATCTCTTCGGCATCCTTTTTTGGCACCTTTTTGAGTTTGCGGGGCCCGAGCGTCAGATTTTCCATCACGGTGAGATGGGGGTAAAGATTAAATTGCTGGAACACCATGGAAGAATGAATCCGGTTAATAAAGGCACGCCGACTGCGGCTCATCAGATGGGTATGCACATAGACCTGCCCGGAGGTCGGCTCCTCGAGATAATTCATCAGCCGGATCAGCGTGCTCTTGCCCGAGCCGCTGGGGCCGATGATCACGAGCTTTTCGCTTTCCTTGACCTCTAGGTTGATCTCCTTGAGGACCTCCAGGTTTCCGTAACTCTTATGTACGTTCACCAGCCGTATCACAGATGGAATCCCCCCATTCAAAAAATGCTTCGCTGTGAAGCGAAGCATCCTTGCATATTCATGAGTATACCATAAAAATGGTATATGTCAATAGCTTACAATGAATTTTGCAATTTATATTATGCATCATGCAATTTGTATGACGTTTTGACCGTCGCATTCAGTCGAATCAGAGGATACGGCGGCCGTCGAAACACAGCATGCCGACACCGTAGCCCGTCTGCCCGCCGTTTTGCAGCCAAGTGACATAAGCCCGCTGCAGGGATGTGCGGCGCGGCAACTGCTCCGGCGGTTTCCGCCACTCCCCGCCGAAGACCCGCCAGCCGTCGGAAAAGGTAGGCAGCGGGTGCCGATCAATTATATCGAAATCGTGCGCAAAATCCAAAATGTGGGAGGGATGTGGGAAAAACTGTGCGTTGTCGGGGAAAAGCAGCCACGAGATACACATTAGCCAGAGAGGACGGTCCTCCCGGTCGGGGCGGAAAAATGCGTAGGCCCGCCGGTACGCATCCAGACAGCTTTCCCGCGTCAGCGGGCCGGAGGAAGGAATATGGAGCGAATAGACCCGGTCGCCCCGGCGGACGGTATAACCGCCCCGCATGTAATCCGGCCGGTCGAAGGCGGCGATTTCAAACTGCAGCCGACCCAAACCGAACCGCTTCATACGGAAAAAATCCGCATGCCACCCGGCCACAAAAGTGCCCCATATGCCATATACTTCGTGGCATTCTTTCACTTTATAGCTCAGGTCGGCGGTCGTGTTCCAAAAGACATCCTCCGAAAAACCGCCCGCCCGATAGCGGGCCAGAAGCCCTTGTGAGGCTTCCATGTAAAAGAGCAGGTGCAGGGTATAGGGGTGCACTCCGGCTCGGTGGGCCAGCGAAGTGAGATCCCCAAACAGCCGGTTGACCGACTCATCGTCAAGGCCGGTAAAAAGCGCAGCCTGCGCGGCCGCCATTTCCCGCCGGGCGGAGGGCAGCTGCCCCACCGCCGTATCGGCCGCCCGGAAAGCCATCCTGGCTTCCACCGGAAAATGAAGCCGTTCCATCAGATTTTCTACAAATTCCTGCATGCCGGATTCTCCTTTTCCCACGTATTCCGATCGCCTGCCGGCTCTGCCGGCACCGGATTCCAGTATACAGGGAAAAGGGGGAAAAGTAAACGCCCCGGCCGTCAGCCGAAATCGCGCAGGTAACTCGACGCGAAGGAGGCCGTCGCACCCATGCATGCCGGGTCGGCCGCCAACTGTTCCAACCGGCGCAGCATGACAAATGAGGGCAGCATCTGGGCCTCCCGCCGGGAAATTTTCCGCTTGGAGCGGTAGCCGTCCAGCCAGGAGGAGGTGGCGGCTGGCAGATGCTCCCACGAGACGCCGTCGGCCGATATGGCGAAATCGTAAAGAAACCAACCGAATTCACACGCGTCGAAATCCAGCACGCCGACCCGTTCCCCCATGGAAAGGAGAATTTCCGGGTGAAGGGCGCCGTGAATCAGGCCGAAACGATCCTCGGTGCGGCTGTAGCGGCTCAGCCGGCGGCGGACGGTTTCCGCCGCATGGACCAGCAGGCCGGGCAGAATATCGGAGGAAAAGAGCGTGTCGGTCCGCTCGGCCGGCCGGCGGGTGAGAATGGAGTCGTAGGGCAGCGTGCGCCGCGAGAGCTTCTCGCCTGCGTCCCACAGCAGGGCGTTCTGATGCAGCATGGCGGCAATTTCGCCCAGCTGGCGGTACACCCGGTGCTGCCCGCCGGAGCCGCAGCCGATGAGAGCGGTCTCCGGCAGGCTGAAAAGCACGCAGACGCCGCCGTCCGGCTCACCCGGCGCGCCGAGGGTCTGCACATAGCCGCCGCTGCGCCCAGCGACCGGCCGCGGGATCAAAAGCTCCGTATCGTGAGCCAGCTCGGCAATCCAAACGATCTCACTTTCCATTTCCGCCTGGGTGCGGCGGCCAAATTCCGAGACGCGCAGCATCTGACGGGCCGAGCTGCCGTCGCGCACGCCAAACCAGGTGCATTCATCCTGACGCAGCGGTGTGATCTGGATACGGGAGGACATCCCGTACAGTTCCCGCAGCATTTTACCCGCCCGGGCGGTGGAAACAGTACCCTCGTCGTTGGTGAGCATCGCAAAGCTGTTCATCGGCAAATCCCTCCTGAATGCCTGCGAGGGTGCGGCCGGCCCAAGCCGCCCCCCACCCTCGCAGCCGGTAAAAAAGGGCGCCGTCGGAAAATCCGACTGCGCCCTTGCAACCTGTTTTACCTTATTCTCTTATCAGCCTTATATTATAGCGCTTTGACCGGGTTTGTCAAGCATTTTTCACGGATATTCCTGCATTCTCGGGGTACGGCACGGCGGTGAAGGTTGACAATCCGGCAGAGTATGGTATGATAGACTGGAAAATCGAATCGGACAGTTCGGAACCATCCTGTCCTAAAACAAAACTAGGGAGCCGGGCGCGCCGCAAGGCGGGTCTGAGGATGGTGTCCGCCGCTGCGGGCACTTTTTTTATGCCTTGCCCGACTGGAAAGAGGTCTTTTACCAATGAAACCACGTCATGTTTCCGCCCGCTGGATCGCCACCGCCGCCGTCATCGCCGCGCTTTATGCGGCGCTGACCTATGTGTCGGCACCGCTGGCTTTCGGCCAGGTGCAGTTCCGCCTTTCCGAAGTCCTGACGGTGCTGCCGTATTTTACCCCGGCGGCTATCCCGGGACTTTTTATCGGATGCATCCTCGGCAACATCGCCAGCCCATTCGGGCTGGTGGATATTGTGTGCGGCAGCGCCGCCACGCTCCTCGCCGCCGTGCTCAGCCGCAAAATGCCGGTGAAGTGGCTGGTGCCGCTGCCGCCGGTGATCACCAACGCCGTCATCGTGGCGCTGGAGCTGCATTTTGTGGCGAAAATGCCGCTGCTGCTCACCGCCCTTTACGTGGGCTTCGGCGAAGCGGTGGTCTGCTTCGGGGGCGGCATCCCGCTGCTGCTGGCGCTGGAAAAGGCTGCGCCCCGGCTTTTCGGCTCGCCCGTTCAGGCCGGCGGCCACGGGCCCAGCGCCTCGCCCCGGTAACCTCCCCGCAGCGGGTAGCTTTGCAGATGCCCGAATTTTTCGACCGTGACATTGCCCGCGGCGTTGAAACATAGGGTGATGCGGCGAGGGCCCATCGCCGGGCGGGAAAAGCTCCGCCGACGCGGCCCGGAAGGCCTTGACATTACCTGCCCGTTCCTGTAAGATAAAAGGTGAAATCGACCCGCCGTCTGCGGCGGTTTATCGGAGGAGTTCGAATCGTATGACTGACCGTACTGCTTTCCTTGCGCTGGATCGGATCGGATAAGGGAGAAGTCTGCCCTTTTTGACCGTTTCAACTATAAGGATGGCAGCGGAATAAAGCTCACGGTAGCACCGGCAATGGGTTTTACATCCGTGCCCGGTGCTTTTTTATGGCATTTCCGGGCCGCCATCCCGGGATGACGGCCGGCTCGCCGGCCGATGAGGAGAATCTGTCATGGCTATTCTGGAAGTCACCGATCTTTCGCATTCTTTCGGTGATAAAAAAATATTCGATCATATCAATCTGCAGCTTTTCCGGGGGGATAAAATCGGCCTGACCGGCCTCAACGGGGCCGGCAAGAGCACGCTTATCCGCATGCTGACCGGGGAACTGATCCCCGACGAGGGCTCCGTGCGGTGGGACAAACGGGCGCACGTGGGCTACCTCGACCAGCAGGCCACTATCGACCAGACGATGGATATCCGCAGCTACCTGCACGGCGCCTTCGCCGCGCTTTTCCAGGCGGCGCAGGAGCTGGATGCGCTCAATGCCCGCATCGCCGCCGCTTCGGGGCAGGAACTCACCGAGCTGCTCACCCAGGCCGGCGAGCGGCAGAATATGCTGGAAAACGGCAATTTTTACGCCGTTGACAGTGAAATCGAGAAGGTGGCCGCGGGGCTGGGCATCACGGCTTTCGGGTTAGAGACGCCGGTTTCCCGGCTCAGCGGCGGCCAGCGCGCCCGCGTCATGCTGGCAAAGCTGCTGCTGGCGGCCCCCGACGTGCTGCTGCTCGATGAGCCCACGAATTTCCTCGACACCGCCCACATCGACTGGCTGGCCAAATATCTGGCCGCCTTCAAGGGGTCATTCGTGCTGGTGTCCCACGACTTCACGTTCCTCAACCGGGTGGTCAACTGCATCTGCGACATCGAATTCACCGGCCTGACCCGGTATAACGGCAGTTATGAGCACTTCGTGCGTCTCAAGGAACTGCACCGGGAGGAGCATATCCGGGAATACGACCGGCAGCAGAAGGAAATTTCCAAGCTTGAGGATTATATCGACCGCAATCTGTACCGTGCCTCCACCACGCGCATGGCTCAGAGCCGCCGCAAAAAGCTTGAAAGGATGGAAAAGATCGCGCGGCCCCAGCAGTCGCCCAAGCCGACGTTCCAGTTCCGCTACCAGAGCATCGCGCCCAAGCCGGTGCTGCGCGTCAAAAATCTGGAGGTCGGCTACGACCAGCCGCTGCTGCCGCCCATCAGCCTGCGTCTGATGGCGGATGAAAAAATGAACGTATCCGGCTTCAACGGCATCGGCAAGACCACCTTTTTAAAAACGGTGGCGGGCATGCTGCCCGCCGTTTCGGGCCGTATCCGGCGGGACGACGATGTGGTCATCGACTATTTCGAGCAGGAAAACGCCTGGGATGATCCCCAGCGGACTCCTTTGCAGCTAATCAAGGACGAGCACCCCACCATGAAAGACAAGGACGTGCGCTCCCAATTGGCCCGGTGCGGGCTGCGTGCCGATCTGGTCAACCAGCCCATTGCCACCCTCAGCGGCGGGGAGCAGGCCAAGGTCAAGCTGTGCCGGCTGGTGCTGCGGCCGTGCAACCTGCTGATTTTGGATGAGCCGACCAACCATCTGGATGTAGACGCCATCGAGCAGCTCAAACGGGCCATTCTGGAATTCCCCGGCGCGGTGCTGTTTGTTTCGCACTCGCCGCAATTCTGCGAGGACATCGGCGGCAGCACGCTGAATATGGAGGCGCTTTTCGACGCTTGACGTGCGGCCGGCCGGGCATAAAAAGAGCGCGCCCGTGCCGGGAAAACACCCCGAACCGCGCCCGCGT
>JAEWAE010000018.1 GCA_023391835.1 Bacillota bacterium | reverse complement strand
CTCAAAACCGAAACCAATCCTTTTTCCCGCAGCCCCTTTGTGTAAGGACTCCGAAGCGCGATCTTACGGCCAGCCCGGCCGCAAGACACAGGCAAAATCAGTCCACAGACGAGGAAGCACCGGTCTTCTCGGGCGTTTGGGGCGCCGGAGCGGACATCTGACCGTGTTTGGATTCGTTGCGGAAGAATTCGATCCAGGCCTTGATGCTCTCGCCGATAATCACGACGGCAATGAGCACGATCGCGCCGGAAAGCACAGCCAGCAGATACTTATGGGCCGGAACATAGACCAGAATATTCTCGATTGCGGCCGTGAATGTCACGACGGTGATAAACGCCATCGGGATGACCGTGATAAGTATGTATTTTTTCTTGCCCATCTGCAGGAGCATTGTGGTAACAATGGCGAAGGAAATGCTTGCCAGCATCTGGTTGGCCGTGCCGAAAAGCGGCCAGATGGTGGAAATGTTGCCGGTATAGAGCAGGTAGCCCCAGCAAAACGACATCAACGCGCTGAAAAGGACGATGTTCCAGTTGGCTCTCTTGTTGGCAAAGGGCTTGAAGAGACGGCTGAACAGATCCTGGAACAGATAGCGCCCGATGCGTGTGCCGGAGTCGATGGCGGTGAGGATAAACAGTGCCTCGAACATGATGCAGAAGTGATACCAGTAAGACATCAGGTTATGCAGGCCGGGGATCTTATAGAATATGTACGCCATGCCGACGGCCAGCGACACCGAGCCGCCGGCCCGGCCGGCCAGTTTTTCGCCCACCAGTTGGTTGAGCATGGGCAGCTGCGCCGGAATCATATGGAGCTTGGCAAACACGGCCGGCAGGGAGTTGATGGCGAAATAATCGGATGACGGCAGCACCGTGGCCGCAATCAGCGCCATCAGGGCCACGAAGGATTCCACCAGCATCGCGCCGAAGCCGATGGGCAGGATATCTTTTTCGTTCTGGATCAGCTTGGGCGTCGTACCCGTGCTGATGATGGAATGGAAGCCCGAAAGGGCGCCGCATGCGATGGTGATGAACACATACGGAAACACCTTGCCCGAAACGATCGGGCCGCCGCCGTTTACAAATTTCGTGACGGCGGGCATCTGCAGATTCGGATGCACGAAGAAGATGCCGATGGCCAGCGCCGCGATGACGCCGATCTTCATATACGTGCTCAGATAATCACGCGGCAGCAGGAGCAGCCACACCGGAAGCACCGCCGCCACGAAGCCGTACACCGCCAGGATGATGGACATCTGCGGAATGCTGAGCGTGAGTATGGGGCCCAGGACCGTATGCTCGATATAGGGGCCCAACACCACGCCCAGCAGGATCAGTACCATGCCGATGACGGTGCCCTCGGCTATTTTGCCGGGGCGGATGTATTTGAGATAGATGCCGATAAAAATGGCGACCGGGATGGTGAACCCGACCGTGAAAGTGCCCCACGGGCTGTTGTTGAGGGAATTGACAATGGGCAGGGCCAAACCGGCCATGGTCAGGATGAGGATGAGGATGATGGCGACGGAGGCAAAATACCCCATCCGCTTGCCCATGACGTCCCTCGCAATTTCCGCCAGGGATTTGCCGTCGTGCCGCACGGAAGCAAACAGAAGCACGCTGTCGTGCACGGCGCCCGCCAGCACGCCGCCGATGAGAATCCACAGTACGCCGGGCAGGAAGCCGAACTGTGCCGCCAAGACCGGGCCCACCAGCGGGCCCGCCCCCGCGATGGCGGCAAAATGGTGACCGAAGAGCACCCATTTGTTAGTGGGCACATAATCGCGCCCGTCTTCATGGACTTCGGCGGGAGTGGGACGGTTTCCATCCAGCTGCAGGACTTTGCCTGTTACGAAATAGCCGTAAAAACGGTAGCCGATTATCAGCACACACGCACCGATAATCACGAGCACTAATGAGTTCATTCCCGTTTCCCCTTTCCATTTGAATATCCGGTGGAATATCCGAAGCCTATTTTAGGCGGTATGGATTGTGAAAGAAATGCTTTTGTTCTAAAATGACAAAAATCCATTCCGAAACGGCATTTTTTTAACTTGAATCGCATGAAGAAAAGTATATAATTAGAGAAGGTCACGCAACCGGGAAGATGCAGGGGGCGATGGCGAATGACCTATATGCGTCTGCTGGAAAATATGGCGCTGATCATCCTCACGGCTTACATATACAGCCAGATCCATGTGCTGCGGAGTATCCGAAAGAATTCCGTGCGGGACAAGCTCCTGATGGTACTCTTCTTCAGTTCCCTTTCCATCCTCGGCACAGTGCTGGGCATCGATCTCAAGCATGACGAGCTGGCCAACACGCGCCCCATCGGCGCCATTACGGCCGGGTATATCGGCGGCCCGGCGGTCGGCTGTCTGGTGGGTCTCATCGCGGGGGTGCAGCGCTTTTCCATGGGCGGATACACGGCGCTGGCCTGCGGGGTTTCCACGGTGATCGAGGGTGTGATCGGCGGCATGGTGCACAAATTCAGCCGCAATATCCGCTATGAGCCGGTCACTGCCTTTTTGGCCGGGGTGCTGGCGGAGGCGGCCCAGATGCTCGTCATCCTGCTGCTGGCTTTCCCATTTTCCCGCGCGGTGGCGCTGGTCAAGACCATCTCCGTGCCGATGATTCTGATCAACCCTCTGGGCGCGGCTATCTTTGTCAACATTCTCAAAAACAATGTCGACAGCTATCACGACATCGGCGCCATCCACGCCCAAAAAGCTCTGGAGATCGCCAACCGCACCCTTGCCTACACCAGCCGGGAAATCACAGGCGACTCCGCCGCCCGCATTGCACAGATCATCTGCCGGATGGGGAGCATCGACGGCGCGGCGGTGGCCGACCGCCGGGGAATCTTCGCCTGTTTCGGCGAGCATGCCGACCGGGATGCCCTGCGCCGGTGCGTCGATTCGTACTACGCGTCGCCCGGTCAGCGGCAGTTTTTGCTGCCGGGCGGCGGCACCCGCACTTTTTTCATCAGCCCCATCGTCATCAACGGGCAGATCGACGGCGTGATCGGTATGCTGCCGGCGCCGTCCCAGACCCTCAATGGGCACTTTGTGGAATTCTGCGATGAGCTCAGCCATTTGCTGGCGGTGCAGATCGAGCTGTATCAGCTCAACCAAAAGGTGCATGTCGCCAACACCGCCGCGCTCAAGGCACTGCGCGCCCAGATGTACCCGCATTTCATCTTCAACGCCCTCAACACCATCGCCTCCTTTTGTCGCACCGATCCGCCCAAGGCCCGCCGGCTGCTGCTCGATCTGGCGCAGTATCTGCGCCAGAGCCTGAATAAGGGCGACTTTGTCGTGCTCGACGAAGAGTTGGCGATGCTCGACGCGTATCTTGCCATCGAAAAGGCTCGCTTCGGGCAGCGGCTGCAGGTGGATTTTGCGGTGCCGGATGAAATCCGTTCCCAGCGCATTCCATCGTTCATCCTGCAGCCGATCGTGGAAAATTCCATCAAGCACGGCATTCTCCAACGGGCGGCGGGCGGGCATATTCGTGTGGAAGCCGGCCGCAGCGGCGGGGAAATCACGTTCACCATCCGGGATGACGGGGTCGGCATGAGCCGAAGCCGGGTGGAGGAAATTTCCCACGACTGGCCGGGGACCGGCCTGCGCATCGTCAACGAGCGCCTGCGGCTGATCTATAACCGTCCGGAGGGCATTTTCATTTCCAGCGAGGCCGGCAAGGGGACGGTCGTGACATTCACCGTTCCGGCCCGGACTCCGGCCTGATCGGATTCATGAGGTGACGTTATGTGTACCATACGCTGTGTGTTGGTGGAAGACGAGCTCCCCGCTATGCAAGAGCTCGAATACATACTCCGGGACTACCCGGATATCGAAATAGTGGGGCGGGAGCAGGACGGCAAATCGGCGCTGGTCGCCATCCGCCAGCTGAGGCCGAACACGGTCTTTCTGGACATCAACATCCCCGAATATGATGGAATGGAACTGGCCCGGCTTATCCATGCCGCCGACCGGGATGTCGTGATCATTTTCGTCACGGCTTACGACCAGTATGCGATCCCGGCGTTTGAGGTGAGCCCTCTCGATTATATCCTCAAGCCCTATGATGACGCGCGCATTGCCCGGACGATCGGCCGCCTGCGCGAAAGACTGCAGTCGGGCCAACGCCTGCAGAGGCGGATGCTGGAAATGATGCAGACGGCGCTCCCCGGGCCGACCGCCGCCTTCCACAAGTTGCCCTGCAAGACCGACGGCAGGATCGTGCTGGTGGAAATTCCGGAAATCTGCGTCTGTTATACGGTGGGCAACCGGACGTATGTGCGCACCGACAGCCGGGAATACGACATCCAGTACAGCCTGAGCGACATCGAAAAAAAGACCGGATTTATCCGGGTGCATCGCTGCTATCTGGTCAACCCTGATCGGATCGCGGAAATGTACCCGTGGTTCAACGGTACCTATAAGCTCGTGATGAACGACGCCAAAAAATCCGAGGTGCCGGTCAGCCGCGGCAACGTCAGGCATTTTAAAGAGATTATCCATTTGGAATGACCTGCAAGACATAACCGCCGCACCGGCGCGGCGGTAAACGGTCGCCGGTGGCGGTACCGCAAAGGCTCGCGGTCCGCCGCCCATATAAAACGGGCTGTTGCAAAACGGATACCCCGTTTTACAACAGCCCGATCGCTGCCGATTCATTCGGAAACGCACCAAACGCGGACAACTCGCCCGCATAGACCGCCCGGTGCCGTCAACGTCGTTTCGTCGTCTACTTTGCAACACCCCGCACATCCGGGCTGGAAAGGAAATCATGGCACAGAGCGCACTGACACAGGCAATTTACGCGGTCGTGGCACGCATCCCAAGGGGGTGCGTGGCCACTTACGGGCAGGTGGCCCTGCTGGCGGGGCACCCACGCTGCCCTCGCCAGGTGGGGCAGGTGCTGCATCATGCGCCGGCTGCTCTGGGGCTGCCCTGCCATCGGGTCGTGAACCGGCAGGGGCGGCCCGCTCCCGGCTGGCCGGAGCAGCGGTATCTGCTGAAGGCGGAGGGTATCCCGCTCGGCCCCGACGGCCGGGTGGACGTATGCCGCTTTATGTGGGACCCTGCCCGCGACGCGCCGGAGGGCGCGGGCTCTGTATCCCCAGCCGTTCCAGCGCGGAATCCCGCAGGCCGCGGATAAGCTCGGGCACGGTTTTGGCGTCGTCCTCACACACGTGCGGCTCGAAAATCAGCACGACGAGGATACGCAGCACGCCGGAAATCAAAAACAGGATCTGGAAGGCGTTGAGGGCCGTGCCGCACACAAACGGCCATTGCAGCCGCCGGATCACGGGGCCGAAATACTGCATGAAATACCCGCCGACCACATAGGCCAGCGCGCCCCCCACCACCGTGGTCATCATGGAATAACCGGCTATGTAAGCGGAGCGGTTTTTTTCCGGTGCCATCCAGACCGACTGGTTGAAAATGGCGAGATTGAAACCCGCCCAGGCGATGCCGGCCACGATGTTGGCCACAAACACCAGCCATATGTTCCCCGGCGTGACGAAAAACCAGATCAGCAGGCACAGCCCGGCCATGATGCCCGACACCCACACCACGGGCTTATAGCCGAAGCGGTCGCAGATCGACCCCCACCGGGAAACCGTCAGGATGGTGAAAAGGCTCGACATGATCTGGTTGGACACGGTGATGAGAAAATAATTCATATGCAGGTTTTCGAGCATATAGACGTTGAAAAACGGAATGGGCATATTGACGGCAAAATAAAACAGCGTGGCGAAAATCACGAGCTGGCGGTACCGTCTGTCACGAAAGGGCAGCACGAAAATCGTCCATGGGGAAGGCACGGATTCGCTGCGCTGAAACGGCGGATGTTGAATGAAAAAATAGGTGGTAATATCCGCCGCGCCGAACACCGCGCCGACGACAAACGCCACCGCGAAGCCGCCGAAGCTGTTGACGTGGTCAACCAAGATGCCCGCGCCGATGCCCGCGACGGCGCCGGAAACGGTGCTCACCAGCGTACGCCGGGCGAAAAAGCGGCCCGCAATGTCAAATGGCACCAAATCGCCCATCCAGGAGTTATACCCCACCGTGGCCACCGAGTTGCCCACTGAGGAAGCCACGATGAGCGCCGTGATAGCGGCCAGGCACTGCCGGTGCATCGTGGGCGGCAGCACCAGCGGCAGGATGGCCACCGGTATCCACAGCAGGCGGTGCACCAGCCCCGACGCGAGGAAAAGCCCGCGGCGGCGGCCGGTGCTTTCCATATAATAGGAGGCGAAAATCTGGGCCACGCCGCCCAGCACCGGCAGCGCCATGACCACGGCGTACACCAGATCATCCGCGCCCAGCTTGCGCATGAAGCCCGTATAAAGCGGCGAACCGACCGGAGCGCCGAATATCGAGAAAAAGACGTTGCCGAAGGTAATCGCATAAATGACTCGGTCGAGACTGCGGTTGAGCTCCCTGTCCCTGGTGGCATAGGAGGCCATACTGACACCCTTTCCCCTGGCGGGTTGATTCTTTTGTCAATTATACGATTATAATATCGGGCAGACACAAAAGCAATAGCTTCACGGGCTTTTTCCCCCGACATCTTTCCGCCGGAGACGCGCCCCGGACGAAGGGTTTTATTGCCCGCCGCATTTTGCTATAATGGAAAGCGACCCGGCTGCCGCCGTCACCCGAAAACGAGGGGCGGCAAGGCCCGCCGTCTGCCCGGCAAAGACTCCGTTCCAGCCCCCACACCTAAAAAGAAAGGTGGCCGCATTATGCCCAACCCCGTTGTTTCCGCTGACCGGAGCGTCTTTGCCCCACGACCCGCCGATCCCCCGGCGACTGACGAAACCGGGCCTCACCCGGACGAGTTACCGGAAATCCGCGCTATCATCGGCATGGTGGAAAAGCTGGAGAGCAATCTCCCGTTTCCGCAAATTCTGACGATGGTCTTTGATTCGTTCCGTCCCTATATTCCCTACGTCCACATTGGGGTGGCGCTGCTGGACCCGGATGGAAAGACCATCCAGGCCTCTTATGGCGTGACCGATTCCCGGCTGCCCAATCTGGCCCGGCGGCTGGAAGGCTACCGCACCGAGCTGTCGCGCACAAGCCTGGGGCAGGTACTGCAAAGCGGGCAGCCCCGTGTCATCAACGACCTGCCGGCCTATCTGGCCGGTAGGCCGCTCGCCTGGTATAACCGGCAGCTTTTGGAAGCGGGCATTCGCTCTTCCATCACCTTCCCGCTTTACAGCGGCGGCGTGCCCGTGGGCATCATCTTTTTTTCCAGCGATCAGGCGCACAGCTACACGCCCCGACACCTGCGGTTTCTGCACCTGCTGGCCAACAGCCTGACGCTGAGTCTGGAAAAGAACATCCTGATGGATGACATGATCGTCGGCTCGACGCTCGCCCTGGCGACTCTCGCCGAGGAACGCGACGATTCCACCGGCCGCCATCTGCAGCGCATGAAATGCTATTCCCGTTTCATCGCGGAGCTGCTTTCTCGGGACGCGTCCTTCGCCGACCGGGTGAATTTCGACTACATCCGCAGCATCGACCGCTTCAGCCCGCTTCACGACATCGGAAAGGTCGCCATCCCCGACCGGATTCTGCTCAAGCCCGGGCGGCTGACCAGCGAGGAATTTGCGGTGATGAAGGGCCACACGACCTACGGCGCCCGGGTGCTGCGCAGGGCCGACGAAACTGTCCGGCGCATGGGGCGCAGTGTATTCGGCATCGGCATCGAGATTGCCCAGTCCCACCACGAGCGGTGGGACGGCCGCGGATATCCCCAGGGCCTGAAGGGACCGGAAATTCCTCTCAGCGCCCGCATCGTATCCGTTGCGGATGTATTCGATGCGCTTACTTCCAGGCGGGTCTACAAAGAGGCTTTCGATTTTGATAAATCCGTGGGCATGATTCTGCAAAGCAGCGGAAAGCAGTTCGACCCCGCCATCATTCATATCGTGCGGGAGCATCTGGAGGAGCTGCGCCAAACGTACGCCCACTGTCAGGCTACGGTCTGACGCCGCCTCATATCAGCATCAGCAGCGTGCCGCCGACCACGAGCGCCAGACCGCCCCAGGAGCGTGCCGACAACTTCTCTCTTAAGAAAAGCCAGGAAAACAGCACGGTCACGACGATGCTCAGCTTGTCGACCGGCACCACCAGGCTGGCGCGGCCGATCTGCAGCGCGTGGTAATAGCACAGCCACGACAGCCCCGTGGCAAGGCCCGAGAGGCCGATGAAAATCCAACTGGTGCGGGTGATCTGCCGGATCTGGGTCTGTTTCCCCCGCGAAAACACGATGGCCCACGCCATGACAAGCACCACGACCGTGCGGATCGCCGTGCCGAGATTCGACTCGATGTGCTGGATGCCCACCTTGCCCAAAATCGACGTGAGCGCGGCAAACACGGCGTCCAGCACCGCGAAAAGAAGCCAGCGGCGGCTTTGCCCGCTCGTTGCTCCGCCCTGCCGTTTCTGAATCATGAGGAACGTGCCGATACCAAGCAGCACAATTCCACACACCATCGGCACGGTGGGGCGCTCCCCCAGCAGGGCAAAGGCCAGAAGCACAGTCAGGATCGTGCTGCTTTTATCGACGGGTGCCACCTTGTTGACATCCCCCAACTGAAGCGCCCGGAAATAGCACAGCCAGGAAGCCCCGGTGGCCAAGCCCGAAAGGACCAGGAACACAAGACTGCGGGGCGGGATGGACGAAATGGTGCCGCCGGAGCCGGCCACCCCCACCATCAGCCACGAAAACAGCAGCACCACCACCGTGCGCAGCGCCGTCACCAGGTCGGAGTCGGTATCCCGCACGCCGACCTTGGCCAGGACGGCGGTGATGCCCGCAAAAAATGCCGAACCGCACGCAAACGCCAACCACATGAAAATACCCCCATCCGGGCCGTTGCAAAACGCGTGTGAACCGTCTTGCAAAGCCTCACACCAGACCACTCGAAAAGACCGAAAGCACGGTTTTGCGGTGGCAGAGCCGCAAACTGCAGGCAGCCGCCTGTAGGAGCTTTGGGTGAGTGCGGCAAACGAACCTTCATTTGCGCACCCCGACGACTCTGCCGCTATTCACCGGCGACCGTGGGCTGGGGCCAGTAAATTTTGAATTCGAGCTTTTCCACGTCCCGCTGCTGCTTATAGCTGACCCGCAGCGTGGCCCGTGGCGGCAGAGCCGCCCCATTGCCGAGCCGTGGCAGCAGGCTGCGGATATCCCCGCCCGCCGCACGCAGACGGCCGATGTCCCGCTCGACGGCGGCGAGCAGCTCATCCCGCTCCCCGCTTGTGTCGTCGGACACCATCATCGGCTCTGTCAGGCCCACATAGCGGATGGAATCCCCCTCGGCCAGCCAGCGGATGAGCGCTTCCCGGCTGAAACGCCATTCCCGTCCGATTTTCCGGGCGGGGATGTGTTCCTCCCGCAGCAGCTTGATCATCGTTTTTTCGCTGACGCCCAGTAATTCGGTTGCCTGCGCGATATTCAAGATGGCGTGATCCATACCGTATCCCCTTTCGGCTGCTTTTTCATCCATCAGTATAGCACCCGCGAGGCGACTTTTCCATCCTTTTTAGGCGCTTTAATGGAATATAAGCGTATTTGGAGGAATATAGTAGCCACTTGGCGGCATATACGTATCCGCCTGCTTTTGACCGGCCGGCGCTTCACCAATCGCTCCAAACGGGCTACAATATAAAGAGGATTCCGGGCCCTGTGTGCGAAATCCGATTCCAGATTCCATAAAAAGCTGAGCCTGCCGCCTTCCGGGCGGGCATGGAACGCCAGGCGTGAAACGGGGGATATGCATGAACGGCTGTTCCGATCTTGCCAATCTGTCACCGGAACAGATTTCTTATCTGACGACGACGATTGCGATCACGATCGCGCAGGATATCGACAACGACACCGCCGCCGTGCTGAGCAGCTTCTTTTTCGGTATCGGCAGCACGCTGGGGCTGATAGCCCGCCAACGGGAGCTGATCCAGAATTGCCGGGACGCCGTGAAGCAGGCCGGCTGACCGGCCCGGACACAAAAGGGGGAATGACAAACGGCACACCCACATCTTCTGATGCTATCGCTTGACGCAGTGGACGACGCCGACGTAGATTTTCTGCTCCGGCTGCCCCACTTTGCTGCGCTCTGCCGCGCCGGCACACTGGTGAGACGGCCCCGGTCCGTTTTTATTTCCAACACATACCCCGCCCACTGCTCGGTCATCACGGGGGATTATCCCGCCCGCCACGGCCTGACGGAAAACGTCTATACCCGCCCCGGCGACCTGCACCCCGACTGGCGCTGCGACGCGGCGGAGCTGAAAGCCCCCACGCTTTATGAGAAGGCGGCACAGGCCGGGCTATCGGTCATGAGCATTTTATACCCCGTCACCTGCGGCGCGGGCATCCGGTGGAATATTCCCGAGGTGCCGGGCGTGATGCCGTTGAGCCGGCGGGCCGCCAAAATGCTCGGCGGCGGCACGCCGGGGTTTGTTTTCTCCGCCTGGCTTCATTCGGCGCGGTATCTGACACGGGCCGACGAGCCGGAGCTCGACAATTTCACCGCACACGCCGCTGCCCGGGCCATCGTGGAAAAGAAGCCCGACCTGCTGCTGCTGCATCTCATCGACACCGACCGTCACAAGCATCTGTACGGCCCGCACAGCGAGCAGTCGGACGCCTCGCTGCGCCGGCACGACGAGCGGCTGGGTCTGCTGCTGGAGGCCGCCCGCACAGCGTGGCCGGAGGATGAGGACCGGGCGGTGATCGTATTCAGCGACCACGGGTGCCTGCCCGTGAACCGGGGGATCGACCCCAACGACCGGCTGCGACAGGCGGGGATGATACGCGGGGCGGGTCGGAAAGCAGCGGATTACGACGCCTTTTTCCACAATGCGGGCGGCTGCACCTTTTTAAAAGTGTACCGGCCGGATCGGACGGACGCAGCACTTGCCGTCGCAGCGGAATTGCTGCGCGGCCCTGCGGAGCGCATGCTCACGGCGGAAGAAATGCGCCAGAGCGGCATGGCGGAGTCGTTCCTCTGCGGGCTGGAGGCAAAAGCGGGCATATGCTTCGGCGCGGCGCATCGGGGCCAGCACGGCTATGCCCTCAGCCACCCGGGTTATTACCCGTTTTATCTGGCCGCGGGGCCGGGCGTACCCCGGGGCCGGGTGCAGACGGGCGGCTGCATCGTCGACATCTGCCCTCTCGCCGCCCGGCTGCTGGGCCTCCCTCTCTGGGATATGGACGGTACTGACCGGGTCACCGGGGCGCAGGCATGAACACAGCAAAATGGGAGGGCTCTCAAGAAACCTGTCGTGTTGCGTCAAAATGTCTGAAGATGAAAACTTTATCACCCGCCGTATGATTCATCGGACGTTCGATTGCCGCTCATGCCGCGGCGGGCATTTTCTTTTTTCGACGGCGGCGAAAGGAGAAAACAAAAAAGCCGCTAAGGCTACGAAAAGCCACGCGGGGTAAAACTTCGTGCTCCTAAAATAAATTGCTCGCTCAAAACGCCTAAGAACTCGCCGGGGCTCAAACAACTTCGGCGTTTTGTCGCCCTTTCGGGCGACCGCTCGCCCATGCCCCGGCGGGAATGCCGGCGCGTGCTTCCCATCGGATTGGGGCGATTCTTCTGCAAATCATCTTTTTTACATATTTACATAAAACGGGAGGGCGCCGCT
>JAEWAE010000055.1 GCA_023391835.1 Bacillota bacterium | reverse complement strand
TGCCTCCCCGCGCTTTGCACGGCCCGGCGATGTCAAATCACCCACGGTGTTTCAAATGGGCGGCCTCATGCGATCTCCATGCCGTCATAAGCCACCATGATGCGGCGGCGGGTGTGGCTTCCCATATATGCCTGATACTCCGTCTGGGTAAAGGTATTGCACTGATTGATGTGCGTCACATAGATGGCCGCGTCGGGCCGGATGATGCCGGCCTGCACGAAACGCTCCACCTGCGTGATAAAATGGGCCGCATTCAGGTGAGGGCTGGCCTCATCCAGTTCCTGAGAGCCGAAGGTGCCTTCCATGACGAGCCGGTCGGCCCCAGCCCCCCGCAGGGCCTCCAGGTTGTGCGTATCATAAAGCCCCGCGTCGGCCACATACAGCAGCTTGCCGTCCGGGCCCCTGTCGAACAGGTAGTTTAAAGCGTATTCGCCGTCATTCACCCGGTGATTGGATTCGACCGGGAAAATCCGCATCCCGCCGCCTTTGAACGGCTCGTAAGGCCGCACCGGCTGAAACGTCACCCGACCGGCGTCCATCAGGCGCTCCAGATCCGTCCGGCCGCCCGCATAAAGGGGGCCCACGGCGCGGATATACCGCGCCAGCCAGTCGCAGGCGCGGGCAGAAAGGTAAAAGCGCACCGGCCAGTGATCGGTGCGCTTATCGGTCATGGTCAGCACGTCGATATTGGCAAGGCTGAAATGATCCTCATGGGTATGCGTGATAAAGACGTTTTCCAACTCTGTCAGCGGAGCGTGATACAACAGGCTGGCCGCCAGCACGTCCGGGCCGAAATCGATCAGATTATGCCGGTCGAGCAGCAGGGCCGAGCGGAGCCGGGGTGCCTCCCCTTCCGCTCTGGCCCTTTCGCACACTGTGCAGCCGCAAAAGGGATTTGGGTACATTTCGGCCGCACCGGTCCCCAGAAATTTCATATGGCATGTCTCCTCGAAAATGTCGGCGGCGGCCGGGTGCCGGGTCAATGACTCTGCCGGCGGGCGCGCACAAAACGGTCCATCCGTTCTGCATCCAGATTGGCGATCAGTTCCGGCGGGAAATCGACCGCGCGCAGCAGCGCCATGGCTTTTTCGACGCCGCCGAGGGTATAGATATTGTGCGCGTCCGAATCCGCCACCACGGGGATACGCAGCCGTTTGCACCAGAGCGCAAGCTCCCGGCAGCGCGGCAGCTCCGCCTGATTTTTGTTGATCTCGACCAGAAGCCCCTTCGCTTTCCAGACGGGCAGCACCGTGGCAAAATCATAGGCATAATCGCCCGCGCTGTGCCCGATAACATGGACGTAAGGGTTTTCCGCCAGGCGGAGATAGGCCCGGGTGTGCTGCTCCACGCTGCCGTGGGGGCACACCGCCTCGTGGAAGGAGGCAATCACCCAGTCAAGCGCGGCCAGCACCCGGTCGGGGATATCCAGATGCCCGTCAAAATCGATGATATTCGCTTCTACGCCCTTATAGACGCGCACGCCCTCCATCACGTCGGGCAGCGTGGGCAGCCCCTCAAAGTGGCACAGCCGCGGCGCATCCTCCATCGCCGGCCCGTGGTCGGTCACGGCAAACGCCGCGAGCCCGATGCGGCCGGCCTGCCCCACCATTTCACCCAGCGTGTGGTATGCGTGGACACTCACCGACGTATGACAGTGCATGTCGGCGGCAATCTTTTTCCCCTCTATGGCGGCCAAAACGGATCAGAACCTTTCTCGGAAAGTAATCGGGTCTCACTGTTCCCGGATATGCCAGATATCCGCGGCATACTCCGCCACCGTGCGGTCGCTGGAAAACGGCCCGGCGTGGGCGACGTTTTCCCAGCATTTGCGGACAAATGCGGCCCGGTCGCGGTAATCGGCGTTGGCCTGAAGCTTGCGCTTCATATAGTCGGCAAAGTCATAAAAGAGGAAGTAGTTATCCGGCCGGTGCCAGCTGGCGCCCTCCAGCAGCGACTGATAAAGCTCGCGGAACCAGCCGGTGCCCCCGTCGTCAAACGTGCCGTCGACCAACGTGTCGACCGCCCGGCGCAGCTCCGGCTGGGTCTCATAGAGCTTTTTCGGGTCGTACGTATCCCGGATGGAGTCGAGCTCTTCCACCGTGGCGCCGAAGCCGTAGTTATTTGCCTCGCCGGCGTATTCGAAAATCTCGATGTTGGCGCCGTCGTGGGTGCCAAGCGTCACGGCGCCGCCCAGCATGAATTTCATATTGCCCGTACCGGAGGCTTCCAGCCCCGCGGTCGAGATCTGCTCGGAAATATCGGCGGCCGGCATCAGTTTTTCCGCGTAGGAAACGTCGTAATTCTGCACGAACACCACTTTGAGCTTATCCGCCACGCGGGGGTCGCCGTTGACGACGCGGGCAATCTCGTTGATGTATTTGATGATGCCCTTGGCCCGCAGATAGCCAGGCGCCGCCTTGGCCCCAAAGATATATGCCGTGGGCTGAAAATCCGGGAGCCGCCCCTCCCGGAGCTGGAAATACAGACTGACGATGGAAAAAGCGTTGAGCAGCTGCCGCTTATACTCATGGAGGCGTTTGGCCTGAATGTCGAAGATAAAATCGGGGTCCAGATCGACCTGCTCATGGATGCGGATATAATCGGCCAGCTGCCGCTTTTTGCACAGTTTGACGGCGGCGAACCGCCGGAGCACCTCTTCATCATCCCGATAGAGAGTCAGGTTTTGCAGCGCGCTCAGATCGCTGAGCCAGGAATCGCCGATCAGCCCCGTGATAAGGCCCGCCAGCTCGGGGTTGCACAGCCCCAGCCACCGGCGCTGGGTGATGCCGTTGGTCTTATTCTGAAATTTTTCGGGGTGATCGGCATACCAGTCGGCAAAAAGCCGATGCTTCAGAATTTCTGTGTGAATCCGTGCCACGCCGTTGACCGCGAAGGTGGAGTAAACGGCCAGCCGCGCGATATGGACGTTGCCGTCGGCCACGATGGCCCGCCGCTCGATTTCCTCCAGTGAAGCATGCCGGCGGTGCAGTTCACTCAGCAGACAGCGGTTGATCTGCCGGATGACGGCCGCAATTTCGGGCACCACCGACTTGAAAAGCCGGTAATTCCATTTTTCCAGCGCTTCCGCCATGACGGTATGATTGGTGTAGGCAAAAGTGCGGCGGGCGATGGCAAAAGCCGCCGGAAAATCAAGGCCCTCCGCCGTCAGCAGGCGCACGAGCTCGGGTATCGCCATGACCGGATGGGTATCGTTGAGCTGACAGACGTAAAAATCCGGGATGCGGTCAAAATCGGCCCCATGGGACGCTTTAAAACGACGCAGCATATCCTGCATGGACGCGCTGGTGAGGAAATATTCCTGCTTGATGCGCAGGGCCTTGCCGGCGTCGGTGTCGTCGTTTGGGTAGAGCACCATGGAAATGCGTTCCGCATCGTTCTTTTCCCGCACGGCCGCGTCGTATTTCTGGGCGTTGAAAAGCGAAAAATCAAAGTCCTGCCGCGGCTCGCTCTGCCATAGGCGCAGCGTACCGACGAAACCGGCGCGGTAGCCGATAACGGGCATGTCGTAAGGTACGGCCCAAACTGTCTGGTCGGCAAAACGGACCGGCAGCTTTTCATCCTCCCGCCGCACGGACCACGGGTCATGGGCCGCATCCCAGTCGTCCGCCCGCTCGGTCTGGAAGCCGTTCTCAAAACTCTGGCGGAACAGCCCGTAACGGTAGCGGATGCCATACCCCCGCAGCGGCAGCCGATGGGTAGCCGCACTATCCAGAAAACAGGCCGCCAGCCGGCCCAGGCCCCCGTTGCCGAGGGCTGCGTCCTCTATGTCTTCCAGCCGGCAAATATCGAAGCCCTTTTCGCCCAGCAGCTTCCGGATATCCTCCAGCAGGCCAAGGGCATACAGGTTATTATACACAAGCCGCCCGACCAGGAATTCCGCCGACAGATAACAGGCCTGCTTATGCGTTTCCGCCCGAGTCTCCGTCTGCCGCCAAAGGGGATAGACGGCGTTGACCACGGCCCGTGACAGGCAGCGGTACACCGGCACCGTATCCGCCTGGGCCAGTGTGGTATGATATTCCTCACACAGCGCATCTTCCGCCGCCTGCAGGATCGCCGCCGGGTCGATGGTTTTGTCCTCTTTCCAGAGGGAATTTCGTCTGCTGACTGTTGCCATGCCATTCATCCTTTCGGCCAGAGCGTCGGTCAACTGATCGGCCCGCAGCCGCCATTCCCAGTTATCCCCGATGGTGGAGGGGGTGTTCATGCGCGCGCCGCCCGGCAGTTCCAGCCAATCCTGCATCGGCACCACGGCCAGATTGGCGGGGCTGCAAAACAGCGCATGGATCGCTGCGGAGGGAAAATCCTCTTCCCGCCGGATATTGAGATATTCCATGGCAAACCGCTGATCGGAGTCGTTTGCTTTTTCAAACCAGCCGACCAATGTATCGTTGTCGTGCGTGCCGGTATAGGCCACCTGGTTGGGCAGATAATGATGGGGCAGATCCATGCTGTCATCCGCCGCGTTGAAGCCGAACTGCAGCACTTTCATGCCCGGGAAGCCGGTGTCTTTTAAAAGCTGGCGCACCGATGCGGTGATGCCGCCCAAATCTTCGGCGATGATGGTGGGGTCGGAAAACCGTTTGCGTACGGATTCGAAGAAATTGTTCCCCGGGCCTTTTTCCCAGCTGCCATGTTCAGCCGTCGCTTCCCCGTAGGGGATGGCATAGTATTCGTCAAACGCCCGGAAATGGTCAATGCGGATGACGTCGAAAAGCGCGAAGGCAGACTCAAACCGCGAAAGCCACCAATCATAAAGCGCCTGGCGGTGACCCTGCCAGTCATAGACAGGGTTGCCCCATAGCTGGCCCGTGCGGCTGAAATAATCCGGCGGAACACCGGCCACCAGCCGGGGCCGCAGATCGGCATCCAGGCTGAAAAGCTGCGGATGCGCCCAGATATCGGCGCTGTCTTCGGCCACATAGATCGGCATATCCCCCACGATGCGGATGCCGCTGCCCCGGGCATAGGCTTTCAGCCGACGATACTGCCGGGAAAACAGATACTGCGTATAATTCCAAAATCCGATATCATCCGCCAGCTTTTCCCGGTACTGCGCAAGCGCCTCCGGCTGCCGCAGGCGCAGGGGGTCGTCCCATTCGCGCCAGCTTTTGCCGCCGAACCAATCTTTCAGCGCCATAAAAAAGGAATAATCCCCCAGCCATGAGGCGTTTTCCCGCCGGAAACGCGCAAACTCCGGATCGTCGGCGGCTTGGCTGCGCGCATAGGCCCGTCGCAGCAATGCCATGCGGTTTTCATTCAGCGCCTGATAATCCACCCGGTCTTCGGATGCGGACCATGCGACCCCTTCACATTCCTCCGGCTTCAGCAGCCCGCGGCGGATCAGCTCATCCGGGTCGATAAAATACGGATTGCCCGCGAAAGTGGAAAACGAAGAATACGGCGAATTCCCCACCCCCGACGGCACGGTGGGAAGAAGCTGCCAATAGGTGTGGCCCGCCTTTTTCAGAAAATCGACAAACCGGAACGCGGCGCGGCCCAGCGTCCCGATACCGTATCGGGACGGCAGCGCGGAAATGGGCAGAAGTACCCCGCAGCTTCTTTCCATAAGCAATCAATCCTCCCGCAGTGTTGCAGACGTACGGCGGTCGGGCGGCTTATCCCTTGACAGCCCCGGCCACGACGCCCTCGATGATATACCGTTGGCAGAACGAATAGAAAATGATAATGGGAATAATGGCAAGCACCAGCATGGCCATCATGGCACCCATGTCGATGGAGCCATAGCCGCCCTGCAGATACTGGATGGCAATGGGGATCGTGCGATAATCCGAACCGATGAGCAAATAAGGCAGCAGGTAGTCGTTCCAGATCCACATGGCATCCAGTATGGCGACTGTGATGGCGATGGGCTTGAGAATCGGGAAGATCAGGCGGAAAAACATCTGGATCGGGTTGCAGCCATCGATCATGGCCGCCTCTTCGATTTCCGTGGGAATGGACTTGACAAAGCCGCAGTAGAGGAAGGTGGAAAGACCGGCGCCGAAGCCCAGATAGATCACGATGATGCCCACCGGGTTATCCAGATGCAGCAGATTTGCCACCTTGGACATGGTGAACATGACCATCTGGAACGGCACGATCATGGAAAAGGCAAAGCTCATATAGATGGCGCTGGAAACCCGGCTGTGCACGCGTGTGATATACCACGCGGTCATGGCCGTGAACAGCACGATGACCGCCACCGAGCAGACAGTGATAAAAAGCGAATAGCCGAACGCGCTGAAAAAGTGGATTTTCTGAGCGCCGGACTGATAATTATAAAGGCCCACAAAGGTCTTTGCGTTGCCCAGGGCAAACGGCGCATCGCTGATATACAGCCGGTTTTTGAAAGAATTCATGAACACGACGAAAATCGGCAGCACAAACAGGATGGACACAACCGTCAGAACGACGAAGATGACGGCTTCTGACACACGCAGGCGCGGCTTTACGGCAATCTCCCGATTCATCAGCCGTCAACCTCCTTCCGTCTGGTCAGATAGAGCTGGGTCAGCGCGATAACTGCCACGATGACGGAAAAGAGCACCGCTTTGGCCTGGCCGACGCCTTCCCATCCGTTGCGGCCGTAAAACGTGTTGTAAATATCCAGCGCCAGCATCGTGGTCTTTCTGGCCGGGGCGCCGTTTGTCAGCGCCAGGTTCTGGTCGAACATTTTAAAGGCATTGGTCAGCGACAGAAACAGGCAGATGGTGATGGCCGGCCGGATCAGCGGCATGATGATGTGATGCACCGTTTCCAGCGGCGTTGCGCCATCCACTTTGGCCGCTTCCAGCAGGTCCCGCGGGACATTCTGAATCCCCGCGATATAAATGACCATCATATACCCGATGACCTGCCAATTCATCAGGATGACAAGGCCCCAAAAACCGTATACGGCGTTTTCCGTCAAGGTCGCGCCCACCCAGTGGAGAATGCCGTTGAGGATGAGCTGCCAGATATACCCGAGCACGATGCCGCCAATGAGGTTGGGCATGAAAATCACCGTGCGAAACACATTGGTGCCCCGTTTGCCCCGGGTGAGGAGCAGCGCAAGCACGAAGGCACACACGTTGATGGTGACCACCGCCACCACGGCAAACAAGGCCGTAAAGCCCAGCGCATTGCGGAAGCCTGCGTCGGAAAAGGCCCGCACATAATTGCGCACGCCCGTCCACTGTGCGTCGAGCACCGTCGTAAATTTGCAGAAGGAAAGCATGATGCCAAGGATGAACGGAATGGCGAACGCGATGGTGAAGGCAATCGTCGTCGGCAGCGCGAACACCGCAAAGTATTTTTTCAGATATTTTTCCATATGCCTCTCCTATGGATACAAAGTCGGCCTTATGTGCAGACGCGCGGGAAAAGCGGGGCCGTCGTACCCGAGGCGCTCTGCCCCGGAAAAATGCGGCCGTTTGCTTGGACGGGGATTTTCAAACCGTGCCCCGGCATATGCTCTCTCCGGTCGTTTCACATAACCGGCCCGGCAGGAAACGGGAAACGAACCGATGCCGCTCCGCACCCGCGGGGCGGCATCGGGAATCCCGTGTCAAATCGGTTTACTGATGGTTGCTGGCGTACTCCGTCTTCCAGGAACTCTTGACGGTGGAAACCACCTTATCCCAGCTGCCGGAGCCCTGCGCATACTGCAGCAGCGCCGCGCCGAAATCATTTTTAAAATTCTGGCTCGGGAAGCTTTCAAAGGTCCACGGCACGTTGGTGATGCCTTTCTTGGATTCCCAGTTGAGGATATCCTTGGCCAGAGGGTCCGAAGGACGATCCGCTTCGCCGAAGGTGGTGAAAGGAGCGATGAAGCCCAGGTCATTGGTCACATGCTTCTTGCCCGTCGAGCTGGAAAACAGCCAATAGAGGAAATCAAGGGATGCTTGCTGCTTGGCTTTTGAAACCTTGCTGTTGACGGAAAAATAGTTTTCGGTGCCGATGCAGATGCCCTGTTTTTCTTCGCCGGCCATACCGGTATAGATCGGCAGGAATTTCACGTCATCCGCCTTGACCACATTGCCGCTCACGCCGCTGATCTGCGACCAGGCCCAGTTGCCGTTCTGCACCATGGCGACCTTGCCCAGCGCAAACTCGGACATAGAGTCTGTCACCGATTTGCTGCCCAGCAGCTTTTTATCCGTGCAGGAATTATTGAGGTAGAGATCGAAAATGTTTTTGAAGTTGTCGGCATATTTGAATGAAACTTCGCTGGTGTTGAGACCGGCGGTCACCGTGTCGGGATATTTCGTATTCTCTTTGAATTCATAATAGAACGGCAGGTTGGCCAAATGGGTCTGCCATCTCCAATCCTGCCCGCTGGCAAAGGAGGTGGACCCGAACACGCCGGAAATACCCAGCTTATCCTTGTTGGCGGTCATGTCCTCCACCACCGATTTGAGAGTGCTGAAATTTTTAATATCGGACGCGGAAGAAATCGAGACCTTTTTGTTGGAAAGCGCGAAGTATTTTTTCATGATGGCGTCGTTATAGATGATGCCGTAGCCCTCGACGGTGTAGGCAATACCATAGACGCCTTTACCGCTCTTGACCGCCAAATTTTTATCCGACAGGATGCTGTAAAGCTTGGAGCCGGACAGATTCGCGCAGTAATCCTTCCAATTCTGATAGCCCACGGGGCCGTTGATCTGGAATATAGTCGGGGGATCGGACTTGGCGATTTCCGATTTCAGCGTCTGCTCATAGGTATTGCTGCCGGCCGTTACCACCTTGACCGTCACACCCGTGGCCTTCTTGTAGTCATCCGCTACTGTCTTGAGCTGGTCGGTGTCTTCCGACTTAAAATTCAGAAAATAAATCTCTTTGGCCGCACTTGAGGAGGAAGTATTTTTGCAACCGGTCATGACTCCCGCCGCCATAAACGCAGCCAATGCAATAGCCGAAACTCTTTTGCACCAGTTCATATCGATCTTCTCCTTACAAGTTCATGTGGTCCATAGTCTTCTCATTATTTGCTCAAATATGTTGACGGAAACGTTTCCGGTAATGCGTAAGAGGTTCCTGCGCCGGGACGCATCGGATGGCCCGCCCGCAGTGGATTGCTTGGATGCCGCCCTCCCCTCTGTGGTCCCGATGATTGGATTACACTTACGGAATCGTTTCCGGAAAACAGCTGAATTGAACACCCGCATCGGCGGGCCCGCCGGGCGTTTTACGGTGCCAGACGGCGGACGGAAGCACCCTCGATCAGTCGGGTCGGCAGGAAGATAACGTTACGTTCCGCCTTCTCGCCCTTTATCTTACACACCAGCAGGTCGACGCTTGCGTCGGCCACCTCCCTGGAAGGCTGCTGCACCGTGGCCAGGGACGGATTGTAAAACCGGCTCATCGCGATGCCGTCGAAACCGATGACGGATATGTCGTCGGGCACCCTGCGCCCGGAATCAATAATGGCTTTGGCCGCGCCGATTGCCATGACATCCGACATGGCAAACAGAGCCGTAAACGGCGCACCCGAACCAAGCAAATCCTGTGTGCCCTGATACGCGTCTTTCAGCGAAAATTTGGAGGCCCGATAATAGGCGGCGTCAAACGCTATACCATGCTCCCGCATGACCCGCACGGCCCCGTTGTAACGCCGCTCGATGCCATCCGCATTGCCAAGCCGGCCGCCCAGAATGGCGATCTGCCTGTGCCCCCTGCGGATGAGGTATTCTACGGCGGAACCCGCCGCTTCCTCATCGTTGACGCAGACACATCCGTGGACGTCATTCTCTTGAAACGGCACATAGACCGTCGACACCACGCAGGGCACGGTGAAATTCCGCAGACTCTCGGCATAGCGGCTGGCCACCCCGCCCAGGAAAATAATACCTTCCGGCTTTTTCTCGTGACACAGCCGGACGGCTTCCTCAATCTCGTCGCTGCGCTCGTCAATATAGGTGACCAGCGCATGCAGCCCCTTGCGGGCCAGGCGGCTTTGCATCTGCTCGACGATGCCTTCAAAAAACGGGTTTCCACGCCCCTTGACCACGATGTTGACATTGTTGGTGCTGCTTTGTTTGAGATTTTTGGCGTTGCCATTGGGGCGATAATGATAGGTTTCCACGATTTTCAGAATCCGCTGCTTGGTTTCCTGACTGACATCGGGATAATCGTTGAGCGCTCGGGAAACCGTGCTCACACTCACTCGGGCCAGTTTGGCAATACCTTTGATATCCAGTTTCTCTCACTCCACGGCGAAACTTTACGAAAACGTTTCCGCTGTCATGATTGTATCACGGCTCGCGATTATTGTCAATAATATTCGGATATAAATAAATAATTTATTGAATTTACCCATGAATCGAGCTCATGTGCATAAAGTATGCAAGAAATTCGCCTCCCACCAGGCGGATGAAAAGAACCCTACGCCGTCAAAAAGTGCCGTGGACCCAACGGTCCGCGGCACCCAAAATACGGAATTGATCGCTTCCCTGCCCCGCTCCTGCAGCACAGGCTCAACGTTTGCCCTTGTCGTAAATTTCGCCCAGCGCGCGCGGCGCCCGGTTGTTGTGGGAAAAGAAAACCAGCAGGATCAGCGTAATCAGATACGGCAGGATCATCACCAGATCCTGAAAACTGCTGGGCATGCCAAGCATCTGGATGATTTTATAGCCGCCCGAGCGGGCAAAGCCGAAAATCAGGCAGGCGCCGAGCGTGGGCACGATCTTCCAGTTGCCGAAAATCATGGCCGCGATGGCCAGATAGCCAAATCCCGCATAGATGGACGAGGAATAGTTGGCCGAGATCGAGTAGGCAAAACTCATGCCGCCCAGGCCGGCCAGCGCGCCCGAGACCATCACGCCCCGCAGCCGCACACGGCCCACGTGGATGCCGGCCGCATCCACCGCGTTGGGGTTTTCCCCGCAGGCCCGCAGATGCACGCCGAAAGGAGTCCGGTAGAGCACATACCACGCGATCAACGCCACCACGACGATGATGATTTCAAAGGGGTACATTTCCCGGAACACGGCGCCGAGCACGGGAATTTTGGAAAGCACCGGCACCGTGAACCGTGCGGAGGTGCCCAGGTCGAATTTATCCGACGGGGTGTCGAACACCGCGCTGTTGATCTGGCTGGTGAAAAACGTGGTCAGCGCCATGGCGAGGATATTGATCACCACGCCGCTGATGACCTGATTGGCCTTGAAGCGGATGCACAGCAGCGCATGCAGCAGCGAATAGAGCGTGCCGCCCGCCACCGCGGCCGCCATGGCGATATACATGGGCACCTGGGAGCCGCTGGGGAAAAAGCCGCTGATGAGCACCGTCGCCAGCGCCCCGAAAAAGGCCCCCACGCCGAGCAAGCCCTCGAGCGCCAGGTTGGTCACCCCGCTGCGTTCGGAATAGATGCCCCCGATGCCGATGATAAACAGCGGCAGGGAAAATGCCAGCCCGTCGATAATCACCGTATTCAGCCCGTTCATGTGCGCTCCCTCTCTTCCTCCGCCTGCACGCCGGCCTTTTCACGCAGGTTGCGTACGGAACGGTCGAACAGATAGCGGAAAAATGCCGCGCAGGCACTGAAAAGCAGGATAAGGCCCGTGATGACCGAGGCGATTTCCTGCCGCACTCCCTGCATGGAACTCATGTACACGCTCCCCTTGGTGATCACCGTAATCAGGAAAGAAGCGAACAATATGCCGATGGGGTGGGAATTACCCAGCAGCGACACCGCGATGGCGTCAAAGCCGACGCTGGTCAGCACCCGCGGCTGGATGGAGCCGTAATACCCCAGGTAGTAACTGACGCCCGCAAGCCCGGACAGCCCGCCGGAAAGGAGCATGGAGACCACCAGGTTACACCCCACATGGATGCCCGCATACTGGGCGGCCAGACGGTTGTGGCCCACCGTTTTCATCTCAAAGCCCAGACGGGTGCGATCCAGCAGGAAGCGGATAACAAAAGCCACCGCCACGGCCAGCACCGCCGCCAGCGGCAGCGCGATCTGGAGACCGCCCAGCGGCACATCCTCCAGCGTCAGGCGGGAAGCCGCCGAAACATACCGCGACTGCCGCGAAACGGGATTGATATAATAGGTCGTGATGCAGAAACTGACGATATACTGCACGATGTAATTGAGCATGATGGAAGAAACCACTTCATTGACGTTGAAGCGGTATTTGAGCCAGCCGATGAAAGCACCGACGGCCGCCCCCACCACAAGGCCCACCAGCAGCACCAGCGGCTTTGCCACACCGGGTGCCAGCGGCAGATAGCCGACGACGGCGGTGGCGACGAAACCGGAGGCCAGCATCTGCCCCGACACGCCGATGTTGAAAAGGCCGGCGCGCAGCGCCACCGCCACCGCCAGCGCGGCGAAAAGCATCGGGGTCCAGGCGTCCACCGTGCTCATCAGGTCGGTCAGCACGCCTTTGTGCGCCGCATAGGAGCTTTTGGGCACGATGCCCGCCCCCTGCAGCAGATTGAGAAACGCCGCCAGCGGATTTTTGCCGAGCAACAACAGCATCACCGCCGCCGCGACCAGGCTCAGCAGGATGGCGAACAGCGAAATGAGGCCCGAGAGGCAGCGGGGATGGGCCGCAATCCAGGCGAAAGCCCGATACGCCCGGCCGGACTGTCTGCGGGGCTGCGGCCCGGCGGCACTCTGGAATTTTTTCACCGCTCCGTCACCCCCATCATATACCGGCCCACTTCTTCCGCCGTCATGTCGGCGGCGTCGGCCGTCTTGAGCATCTGCCCATTATACATGACCCCGATGGTGTCGGCGCAGCTCATTATCTCGTCAAGCTCCATGGAAATCAGCAGGATAGCCTTGCCGCTGTCTCTCTCGGCCATCATCTGGCGGTGGATCGTCTCGATGGCCCCCACATCCAGCCCGCGGGTCGGCTGCACAAAAATCATCAGCGGCGACTGCAGCTCGATTTCCCGCGCGATGATCGCCTTCTGCTGATTGCCGCCGCTCATGGAGCGCACGCGGGTGCGGGCCCCCGCCCCGCTACGGATGTCGTATTTTTCAATAAGCTGCCGCCCGTGGCGCAGGATTTGCTGCCCGCTGAGCACGCCGTACCGGCAGTAGGGCGGGCGGTAGTAGCTTTTGAGACAGAGGTTGTCGGCAAGGGTAAAATCGAGCACCAGGCCGACATTCTGGCGATCCTCCGGTATGTAGGATATGCCCGCATTGGTGCGCTTCCGGATGCTCCAGCGGGTGATATCCTGCCCGCAGAGGGTGACGGTGCCGCCGCTCACGGGCAGCATGCCGGCCACCGCGTCCGCGATCTCGATCTGGCCGTTGCCGGTCACGCCGGCGATGGCAAATATCTCCCCTTCCCGGATGGAAAAGGAAACCTGCCGGATGGCTTCAAAATGATTCGCGTCCTGCGCCGTCAGATCGCGCACCTGCAGCACCGTACGGCCGAAAGCCCGCGGCTTGCGTTCGAGCGTCATGGCGACTTCGCGCCCCACCATGAGATTGGCCATGCGGCCGGTCGAAGTCGACGCCACATCCAGCACGTCCACCAGCTTGCCGCGGCAGAGGATCGCGCAGCGGTCGGCCACCTTCTTGATTTCCGCCAGCTTATGGGTGATGAGGATGATTGTTTTGCCGCCTGCGCGCAGATTACGCATGATGCCCAGCAGGAAGTCTATTTCCTGCGGCGTGAGCACGGCGGTCGGCTCGTCGAATATGAGAATTTCAGCTTCCCGGTATAGCATCTTGAGGATTTCCACCCGCTGCTGCATCGACACATTGACATCCTCGATACGCTGGGTGGGGTCCACCTCCAGCCCGTACTCGCGGGAAAGCTTGCGGATGCGCTCGTTGGCGGTTTCCATATCCACGCAGGGCAGGAAGCCGAGTTTCTTTTTCATCGGCTCGATGCCCAGTACGATATTTTCCGCAATGGTGAAATTGGGCACAAGCTTGAAGTGCTGATGCACCATGCCGATATTCAGCCGCGTGGCCTGATTGGGGGAGCCGATGCGCACCCGCTGCCCGCGGATGCGGATCTCGCCCTCATCCGGCTCATACATGCCGAAAAGCATGCTCATCAGCGTGGATTTCCCCGCGCCGTTTTCCCCCAGCAGCGCGTAAATTTCGCCGCGCCGGATCTGGATGTTGACGTCGTCATTCGCCGTTATGCCCGGGAACCGCTTGGTGATATGCTTCATTTCGACTATGATATCGTCCATATGACTCCTTCGCAAAGCGATGCATACCGTTTTGCCTAAAGCAAAGGGATGCCCCCTCAAACGGCAGGCATCCCCACAAAGCGGAATTACTTTTTCACATAGCCCGGAAGGCCGGGGAAATTGTCGGGCGTATAGCCGTTGAAGTTGGCCGCCGGCACGATGGTGCCATCCTTGACAAGCTTGTAAGCGTCGTCGAGTTTGGAAATCGTGTCTGCCGAAAGCTGCTGATGCCCTTTGGTCTTGACAAAGCCGGTGGAGTCGGTGTCCGCCTTCAGCAGCGCATTGCCGCCCTTGAAGGTGCCGCCCGCCACCGCCTCAAGAGTCTTCTCGACATTGGTGTCCATGACTTTGAGCACCGAGGTGAGGATGATGTTTTTATCGCCGTTCTTGCCGTCGTTCCACTGGTCGACGTCGCAGCCGATGACCTTGGCGTTGCCGGCCTCTTTCACAGCCGTAAAGACGCCGTTGCCGGTGGCGCCGGCCGCCACGAACAGGATGTCACAGCCCTTTTGGAGCAGCGCGTTGCCGATGACCTTGCCGGTGGATTCGTCGGAAAAGCTGCCGGCATAGTTGCCGCCGACCTTTTTGTTGTTGACGTCGGTGCCCGCATAGGAGGGAATCTCGACGTATTTGACGTCTTTGCTATACTTTTTGTCGGCATAATTGACGCCGGACATGAAGCCATACTGATAATTCACGTTGGAAGGATAGGCAATGCCGTTGACAACTGCCACTTTGTTGCTCTTGGTCTCGAGTGCGGCGGCTATACCGGCGAAAAATCCGCTTTCCTGCTCCGCAAAGGTCATGGCGTAAATGTTGTCAAACGTGTCTTTGTCGCCCTGCTTATCCGGGTCGGAGTCGATGAGGATAAACTTCTTGGAAGGGTTCTGCATGGCGATTTTGGAAATGCCCGCAAACTGATACCCCGGGGTGACGATCACGTCGTAATTGGCGACGATGTCGGCCACGGCCTGCACGGCCGCCGTGGTGTCGCCCGTGGGCTCGCGCACCGCCTTGACGGTGGACGCCGGATTCTTTTTGATAAACGCCTTGATGCCGTTATAGTTGTCTTCGTTGAAAGAGCCGTCATCCACGCCCGAAGGGCTGGTGACGATGGCGATTTTGAGCGCCGCTCCGGATTTCGAGCCCGAAGAGCCCTTGGAGCCGCCGGACGACGCGCACCCGGCAAACAGGCAGCTCAATGCCAATGTGGAAGCGAGTGCGGCCAGCGCTTTCCGCTTGATCTTTTCCATACAATCGTATCCTCCATTATTTAATTGTCCGGGCTATGTCGATATATTGCCCGTATACGGTCTATAGTTTAGCATAGCTCGTCCCATTTTACAATATGACGACGGCAAAAGCGCTCCGATGGGTCGATTTTTCAGAGAAACGCCCCAAAAATGCGGCCGGTCTGCGGGGCAGATTTTGGCAGCCGTGTCATTTCCCCCGGGAATCCGCGGTTTCGCCGCCGGCACTCACCCGAAAGCCGGCCTTGAAAGCCCGGGAGGCGAAGGCTTTTTCGAATTCCGACAAATCGTACAGCTCGATGGGCGGCAGATGCACCAACCCGCGCCGCAGCAGCTGAAGGGCCGGCTCGAAGGGGCCGCAGCGGCTGCCCGTGAGCGTGATCTCGTTGACGGCGAAAAGGCTCATATCCACCTCCGCCTTGCCGGCATAAGTGCTTTTGAGCACGATCTGACCCTGTTTGCGCACCAGCCGCAGCGCATCCCCGATGCCGGAGGGAGAACCGGAGGCTTCCACCACCACTTCGTAACTGCCCTCGGGCCGGTCGAGTGTGCGGGCAAAGGGCGCGAACATGGCAAGCTTTTCCGCATGGCGGCCGATGACCGTCAGGTCGACACCCTGCAGGGCCAGAACCTGGGCCGTGAGATACGCCAGCCTGCCGTCGCCGATGACCGCCACGTTGCGGGAGGGCCGGATGTGCACCTGCTCCGCCACCTCCAGCGCCGCGGCCAGCGGCTCGGTGCAGACGGCCTGCTCGTCGGGCACCTCATCCGGCACGACGTGCACGAGGTCGGTGCGCAGCGTCATATACTCGGCGAAGCAGCCGTCTTTGCCCGAAATGCCGATGACGCGGCGGCTCAGGCAGTGTTTTTCCCGCCCCGTGCGGCAATAGAGACAATGGCCGCAGCCGGCGTTGAGCTCCCCCACCACCCGGCGGCCCACGAGAGCCGGGTCGTCGGAGTGTGCCACGACGCCGACGAATTCATGCCCCATCACGCCCGAAAAATCCGGCCGGTAGCCGCGCAGGATTTCTTTATCCGTGCTGCAGACGGCGGCCAGACGGATATGGATGAGGCTTTCCCCCTCGGCGGGCACCGGCTTGGGATAATCCGGCACAAAGACGGCTTTTTGACGGTAGCAGACAGCTTTCATGCGGCAAACTCCTTTTTGCGGCGGGCATTTTATGACGGGCAGACCCCGCACGCACGGCAAGGCCGCACATGCGGAGGGATGGCCAAGCGCTCCGGCCGATTCACGGGGAGACAACGGCATCCCCGTATCCTTCTATTTTATTGTAGCCCGGCCCGAGGCGGAAAGCAAGGGCCAAACGGCCTGCCGACCGAGGATGCAGTCGATGACCGGTCTGTGCCAAACACGCGATGGGGTGGGGCCTTCCGGCGGGGGGCGCCGCTTTTCCGACCGGTCTGCCGGAATGGCTGGATTTGCAAAGCGGCCTCCGCCCCAGACCGGGGCGGAGGCCGCATGCCTATCATTTTTCAAAAGCGCACTTTTTACAACCCAAGCAGTTGTTTCTTTTTGGTATCGAATTCTTCCTGCGTCAATATGCCCTAGTCGAGCAGCTCTTTGTATTTTTTAATGGTTTCAGTGGGGTCGGCGGTCGGTGCAACGGCCGGCTGAGGCGCCGCCGGCTGGACGGCCGGGCTGCCGCCGGAAAAGAGATTCCGAATTTCCGCCACCTGCCCGGACCGCTAGGCGAGCAGACGCTCCCGCTCGACCGCCAGCTCCTGCGCCCGCTGGTCGTATTTGGCGTTGTGCGCCTGATATTCGGTGATTTTTTCGCCGATATGCTCCATAGCATAATTCATCTGGGCGATAGGGTCCACCGTGGCGTTCTGCTTCTGCCGATGGGAAAAGATGATTTCCGTCTCGCTCCCACTGTAGGTGCAGGCAATATGCAGCAAATAGGTGTATTCATTCTTTACATCATCGGGCGGAATCTCTGTGTCTGTGGTCACCTGGGAGCCGTGAATGTCGGAAAACGGGATGCGTATCTCAGGGGCACCTTGCGGTGCAATCTCCAGCACCTGTTCCCGGCTGTTGACCGTGATTTTGACGGGCGCGGCTTCAAGCCCAGGCAGACCGCCGCAGTAGTCCAGAGTGTAATGGGAAATGGAACGGGAAGCGGCAATTCGATTGATTTTTTCTTCGTCGCGTTGACGGATAGCCGCATATTTATTGTGAATCTCCATCTCTTTTATTTGGTGCTTGTCTTTTATCTCGATTTCCTTGGCTTTGCTTTTCTCTTGATTTATAGACACTCTTATAGATGCTTTTTTGTCAATCGCAGCGTTTTTAAGATTTTTACCTTGATGAACGGCATCAATTTTCCAGGCATAATCCGGGTCAGCCTGCATCTGCTGGGCGATAAATGCGGCCCCTTCGGTTTGATATCCCTGTATAAATGCAGCCATCTTGTTTGTTTCTTCTGCGGAGGCTTTGATGCGGATAGTGGTTTCTTTACCGTCCTGAGTCGTCAGGCAGAGGATGGGATTTTTCCCTTCGGATTTTACCGCGGCGCCGATCAGATCGCTGTAGAGGATCGCCGCCTGTTGCGGCCGCATGGAAGCATTACTGAAATAAAGCAAAAGGTCGCGGGTAGAGATTAGGCAGGCGCATCCCATCATCCCGGCATAGCCGAAAATGGCTATGATCTCTTCCTTGCTGTCGATTACCGACCGAAACAAAAACGATGCTATTTTTTTGGCCTCTTTCTGTTCCAGCTCATCCGTGAGATAGGTTCGTGCTTCCGCCATAAAGATCCCTTCTCATGTCGTATTTTTATAGGCTGGTATCATTATAGCATCATTAACATTGTTTTCAATATATGGAAAGCAGGTGAATTCAAATGAGTGCAGAGAATGGAAATTCGCTGACAGGCTTCGACCTGCCGGCGGGAAGCTTTTCAGACCGTGCGAAAGACAAATACCCTGCATACAAAACCATTTCGGAGCCGTCCCGTGTTACCCGGCGGCCGTATTCACCCAGACGAGCATTTCGCTTTCGCCCCGGTTGGCAAAGGCGTAATACGGGATGAAGGTGAGCGGGATTTTGCGCCCCGGCCCGGCGGCCGGCTGATAAAGCCGCATGCCCGGCTCGGCATCCCGCCGGTACCCTGAGGCATGGATGACGACCGCACCGAAACGGGGGTCATACTGCTCGGTGAAGGCGCCGGCCGGGTCCAGCGTGATGCTGCGCAGGAGGGGGCCGTTATCCACCGCCTCCAGGCAATAGACCAGCGGCCCGCGCTGCAGGGCGACGCGCCCCGCATCCGCCTGCACCCGTGGGTCCGCCTGCATGCACACCGGCCCCATGGCAAAATCCAGCTCCACCACGGTCGGGTCGGAGGGGCAGACAAGATACGCGTAGCCTTTTTGCGCCGCATAGCCGGTCGCTCCGCCGTTGACCCGGACGGCGGCACTTTGGCACCAGCCGGGAATGCGCACGGCGATTTTGCGCCCCTTCAGCCCCGTCACCGTGATCTTCACCCGGCCGTCGGCGGGGTAGGATGTTTCCTGCCGGATCTCCGCCGCCGCACCGCCCACGGTCAGCGCGGCCCGGCTGGGCATATACTGATGGACAAACACGGTGTCTTCGCCGCAGGTATAGAGGAAATCGCCCACGGAGGCAATAAACCGGGCCAGGTTCGGCGGGCAGCAGGAACAGCTGAAAACCTCCTGCCGGTGGTCGGAGGGAAAGCGGACGGCCGGGTCCCGGACGGACACATCCCGGCAAAGCAGCCGCGGGTCGATTTCCAGCGGGTTCTCGTAAAAGAAAGCCCGGCCGTCGAGCGACACGCCCGAAAGAATCCCGTTATACATGGCCCGCTCCACCGTATCCGCATAGACGGAATCCGCCTCGAGCAAAAGCATCCGCCGGGCAAAGAAGGCCAGGCCGATGGCGGCGCAGGTTTCGGCGTAAGCCGTCAGATTGGGCAGATCGTAGTCGACCGTAAACGCCTCGCCCGCACTGGAAGAGCCGATGCCCCCCGTGATATACATCCGCCGGCCGACGATGTTGCGGAATATGGCCCGGCAGGCATCTGTCAGCGAATCGTCACCCGTTTCGCGGGCAATGTCCGCCATCCCGCTGTAAAGATAGACGGCACGCACCGCATGGCCCTCCGCCGTGGTCTGCTCCCTCACGGGCAGATGGTCCTGCGCATACCGCAGGTTTGCCCATCCATCCTGAAAGCCGGGCGTGCCGTGGCCGCGCCGGTCGATAAACAGGCGGCTGAGCTCCAGATAGCGATCCTCGCCCGTGCGGCGATAGAGCTTCACCAGCGCCAGCTCGATTTCCTCATGCCCGGGCGTGAGGAAGGCCGCGGACTCTCCTTTTGCGAAGACGCGCTCGATATAGTCGGCATACCGGCACATGAGCCGCAGAAATTTATCCTTGCCCGTCGCCTGGTCGTAAGCGACCGCGGCCTCGATCAGATGCCCGGCGCAATACAGCTCATGATGGGTGCGGTCGCTCCACCGTTTGCCCGGCTCGACCACTGTGTACCAGATATTGAAATAGCCGTCCGGCTGCTGATGGGCCTCGATACGATCCACGATCTCGTCGATCACCCGTTCCCATTCCGGGCGGGGGCGTTTCGCCATCACATACGACGCCGCTTCGATCCACTTGGCTATGTCGGAATCCCAGAAATAGTGCGGCTGCTGAGGCATTCCGGGCTTCCAGTCACAGCGGAAGGCGTCGAAGCGCCCGGTCGCCTGGAAACGCTCCCGGATGCCGTCGAGCGTGGTATCCGCATTGATTTGCTGCCGACTTTGCCAGAATCCCCCGGTGATATCCACCCGGTTAAAGGGAACTGATCGGAACTGAGCCATGCCGTTTGCTCCTTTCGTCCATACACGCACGTGCCGCACAGGACGCGGCTGTTTCCATCATAGCAAATCCACCGGATTTTGCAAGATGCCGGGCGGTTTTCCCGCAGTTGGGACGCAAAAAGCTCCGGCCCGTGGCCGGAGCTCAAATATACGGCTGCCGACCTCACCGGCGCTTATCCGACGGTAAGCTGCGACGCCCGTGCTTTTTCCGACGCGGTGTGGAACAGGATCACGGCGTCGCGCTCCACCTTGGGCCCCAGCGCATAGATGCCGTCCTCTTCCGTATCCAGAAAGGCATACGGCACTTTGCGGTTGAGCTGCTTGGGCCGGTCGAGAATCACCTGGATGAGGGGCGTATCGAACGGCTCGGCGCGGTAATACGGGTCGAAAATATGCACGCATTCGGAGTCGGCGCCGGTCACGAGCACATAGTGCCAGCAGTCGAAGCGCAGACGCAGCACAACCACTCCGCCTTCCCGAAGGCCCTGCATGATACGCCCCTGTGCGTCGACGTGGACGGCTTCGCCCGTCAAACTCTCGCATCGGATGGGAAAATGAAACGTCTGGCCGTACCGGTTGAGCCATTCACTCAGAAAACTCATTGCCATGCGGGACGTGCCGCCCTTTGCGAGTTCCCCTGCGGCGTTGAACGAATCCAGACAGGAAAGCATCACCTGCTTGACGATGACCGGGGGCACTTCCTCCCGCTCAAACAGATAGGAGATGGCGTTTTCCACCGAAGTCGGCCCGCAGTCGTACTCGGTCAGTTGATAGCGCAATGGAATTTTCATGGGCTTCACCCTTACCACACGTATTTAAATATCCGGGATCATATCGACGTCGATGATATCCGCCAGCGACACATACTGCCGCTCCAGCTCCGTATGCAGCTGGCGGAGCAGCTGCACGTCGATATAATCCCCCCTGGGCTCGATATAGACGCTGATCCACAGTCGCCGGCCGGTCTTGACCACGTCGAAGTCGAGCTGTGCCTCGTCGATGCCGTGCTCCGCCGCCACGCGCACGGCGATCGTCTTGACCTGCTGCAGGATCTTTTCCCCGGGGCTGAGGAAAAACAGCTCCTGGAAACCGGATTTCATCGCCTTGAACGGCGTCGGCAAAATGTAGATCGCCATGGCGATCGTAAGTATCTGGTCGAAATAGTGCGCGGATGCCCGGAAAGGCGTGAACTGTGCCAACAGCGCGATGAAAAATCCCAGCCCCGTACCCAGGCTGCCGACGATGTCGAACATCCATTCCTTGATTTCCAGTTCCAGTATCTGCGACCGGGCCTTGCGGTTGATGCGGCGCAGCAGCAGATAGGCGAAAAGGCCGTACCCGCCGGCGCACATTTCAAAATAAAACACATAATCCAGATTGACCGAGTAACCGCCGGTGAAAAACGACCGGACGCTGCTGAACACCATCATCACCGCGATCAGGAAAAACAGCAGCCCTTTCAGGATCATATAGAACGGTTCCAGATTGGAATAACCGATGGGGCGCTTTTCGTTGATGGGCTTATAGAGATATTTGGTCAGCCACAGCGAAAAGGCCAGCAGGATCGTCTCGCCCCCGTCGAACATGCCGTCGATCAGCACCGCGCGGGAATTTGACAGATAGGAAATGCCAAACTCAAATATCACGAACAGCACGTTGGAAAACGTGGAAAACCAGAGCCCACGTTTTTCATATTTTTGCTTGACGTTGAGTTTTTCTTTTAAAAAATACATATAGCCCCACAATCAAAGACCGTCGGCAAGGATCGACTGCCCGGTGCGGCGTATCCCCGGCCGACGGTCCGGCCTCATTGGCGGCTTCTCATCAGGCTCTGCACGATTTCCGCCGCCTTGGTCAGGTCTTTACCCGTCGTATATTCCTGACAGGTGTGAGGGCGGAACATGGCATTGGCGATGACGATGCAGCACACGCCGTGTTGGGAAAGCTGGTTGGCGTCGCTGCCGCCGAAAGTGCGGATGAGCTGCGGCTCCACGCCGTTTTCCCGGCAGGCCGCCTGATAGCGGCACACGACGGGGTCATCCGTGGGCACGGCATAGGCGCGGCAGCCGAAACGGCTCTGCACCCGGCTTACGGCGCCAACCTCGGCCGCCGCCCGGGCAAAGACGGAGGACACCGAATCGAACACACGCCGGGCTGTTTCATGGGAATAGGAGCGCAGCTCGCCCCGCACCAGGCAGCGATCCGGCACGATATTGGCAGCGGTGCCGCCCTCGATGCGGCCGATGTTGCAGGTGGTTTCCGAATCCACACGGCCAATGGGCAGTGCGGCAATGGCCTTTGCGGCCGCCGCAATGGCGTGAATGCCCTTTTCCGGTGCGAAACCCGCATGGGCGGATCTGCCGGTGATTTCCACCGTAAATTCGCAGATGCTGGGCGCCGCGTAAGCGGCCCGGCCCACCGCGCCGTCCAGGTCGAGCACGTAGCCTTCCCGGGCGCGGACGCGGCTGAAATCAAAAAGCTCGCTGCCCCGGTCGTAGGGCTCTTCCGCGATGCTGATAAGCAGCTCCAGCGGCCGGTGAGCGGAGCCGTCCTCCCGCAGGGACGCGACGGCTTCAAGCAGCACGGCCAGGCCCGCCGCATCGTCGGCCCCCAGCACGGTCGTGCCGTCGCTGGTGATGGTGCCGTCCTCATGGCAGACCGCCTTTTTGCCGCGGGCCGGCTCCACCGTATCCATATGGCCCGAGAAGAGAAGCGGCTCGCCTGCCCCCGGCAGCGTGGCGAAAAGATTGCCCGCTGTGCCGTGGGAGCGGCGGCCCGCGTCGTCCTCCGTGACAGCGAAGCCCATCTCGCGCAGACGGCCCGTCAGGTAATCCGCCATCTGCCTCTCGCCGAAAGAGGGGCTGTCGATTGCCGTCAGGCGGCAAAAGCTTTGAATCAGACGCTGCGAACGAATCATGAAAAACGCACCTCCAGTCTATGCGCCGACATGCCCGCATGTTCCGGCTCCGTCACCGGGAACCGGCGGAAGTGGGGTCGAGCGTGTCGCGCAGCGCATCCCCGATAAAATTGATCGCCATGACAAGCAGAATGATAACGATGCCGGGCGGCACCCACAGCCACGGCTTATCCGTCAAAATCGTCAGCGACTGGGCGCCGTTGAGCATATTGCCCAGGCTGGGCGTCGGCGGCTGGACCCCCATGCCCAGGAAACTGAGCGCGGCCTCGTCGAGCATCGACCCGGCCAGCACCAGCGTGGCATAGATGAGGATCGGCGCCACCGTGTTGGGCAGGATCTCCCTAAGCAGGATATGCCGCTTGGGCATGCCGGCCACCAGGTCGCTTTTGACAAAGTTGGTTTCCCGCAGCGAGAGCGTGCTGCCTCGTACCAAACGGGCCACACCCGGCCAATCCACGAGCCCTAAGATGAGGATGATATTCCACATGCCGGGCTTGAAAATGGCCGCCGCCACCAGCACCAGCAGGATATATGGGAAAGACATCACCATATCGGTGAAGCGCATGATGATCATATCCAGCCAGCCGCCGAAATAGCCGGAAATCAGCCCCAGCAGCACCCCGATGGCCGTGGAAATCACCGTGACCAGCAGCCCCACCAGCAGTGACACGCGGGTGCCGTAAAGGAGGCGGCTGAATTCATCCCGCCCGACCTGATCGGTGCCCAGCCAAAAACGGCCGTCAGGGGCGCTCGAAAACGGGCCCGATATGGCGTCCGGCTTATAGGGGGCGATCACGGGGGCCAGCACCGCCATCAGTGTCAGCACGGCCAGCACTCCCAGACAGACCAGCGAAAACCGGTGCCGGCTGAAACGGCTCCAGAACATCCGGCGAAAGCGGGAATTCCGGATGACTCGAAAATTCCAGAAACCCAAAAGAGGCTCCTCCTTTACTGGTACTGAATGGTGGGGTCAACCACTGCATACAGGATATCGGTCAGCAGATTGCCCAGCAGGACCACCAGAGCCGCCACCAGGCTGACCCCCATGATGACCGGATAATCCCGGTTGAGGATGGCGGCCATGGTCAGCAGCCCGAGGCCCGGCCACGAGAAAATCTGCTCGATGATGATGGCGCCGCCGAAGATCACGGGAATTTCCATGCCCAGCACGGTGATGACCGGGATCAGCGCATTGCGCAGGGCGTGCTTGCCGATGACCTTGAAGCGGCCGATGCCCTTGGCGCGGGCCGTACGCAGATAATCCTGCTGGAGAATTTCCAGCACGGCGCTGCGGATGTATCGAATGTTGGTGCCGACCATGGAAATGGCGAGCACCAGCACCGGCATAATCATATGGATGACGATGTCGCCCACGCTCTGCGCGTCGCCCAGCGTGGTCATGCCCGACGACGGCAGCCAGTTAAGCCGCACGGTAAAAAAATAGATCAGAATCAGCGCGAGGAAAAAGCTCGGCACGCTGTTGCCGAGATAAGAAAGCCCCATCAGAATGTAATCGCGCTTCTGATTTTGGTGCGCGGCGCTGTAAACGCCGGCCGGCAATGCAATCAGCATGCTGATGACGAAGGAAACGCCCATCAGCAGCAGCGTGGGGCCAAGGTGGGTGGCGATCATGCCGCCCACCGGCTGCCGATATTTGATGGATTCGCCGAAATTGCCGCCCAGCACCTGGGTCAGCCAGGTGAAATACTGCACGATGACGGGCTTGTTGAGACCGAGTTGCGCGCTGCGCGCCGCCAATGCCGCCTTTGACACATGGGCGCCCTGAATCATGCTCAACGGGTTGCCCGCGAGGCTCATCATGAAATAATCGATCACCGTCACGCCGATAAACACCGGGATGGCGATGAGCAGCCGCTTCAGTATGTACCGTGCCATAGCCGTTCAGCCCTCCCCTTGCGTTTCATGGGCATGTATAGCGACCGGGCAGGCGGCCAGATGGTCGCTGCCCGCTGCGATGGGCATGAGCCCCGGCTCGTTTTCCCGGCAGGAGGGCTGCGCCATGGGACAGCGCGGATAAAAGCGGCAGCCCCGGTGCGCCCGGCCGGGCGCCTGTTTTTCCGCCACCGCCTCGCCCTGGAGCACGAAGACTTTGTTGCGGTCGTCCGGGTCCAGACTGGGCACGGCCGCACACAGCGCCCGCGCATAGGGGTGGACGGGATGGGTAAACAGCTCCTGCGCACCGGCGATTTCCACGATCCGGCCCAGATACATCACCGCGATGCGGTTGCTGACGTAATGGACCGCCCCGAGGCCATGGCCGATGAAAAGGCTGGTCAGCTTCATTTCTTTCTGCAAATCTTTAAACAGGTTGAGGATCTGCGCCTGAATCGACACATCCAGCGCGCTGACCGGCTCGTCGCACACCAGCAGGCGCGGCCGCAGGGAAAGCGCGCGGGCGATGCCGATGCGCTGGCGCTGTCCGCCCGAAAATTCGTGCGGGTAGCGTTCCTTGCTTTCGGGCAGCAGACCCACCAGATCCAACAGCCGGTCGACTTCATGCTCGATCTCTTCCTGCGGGACGATATGGTGATAGAGCATCGGCTCGGCCAAGATGTCGAACACCCGCTTGCGGGGGTTGAGGGCGGAATAGGAATCCTGAAACACCATCTGGATCTGGGTGCGGACAGGCTCCAGCGCCTTAGCGGGCATATCCGACACCGGCATATCGTCGAAATAGACATGCCCGGCCGTCGGGCGTTCCAGCCGCACAATCTGCCGGCCGATGGTGGATTTGCCGCAGCCGGATTCCCCCACAAGCCCCAGCGTCTCGCCCTGCCGGATGGTAAAGCTGACGCCGTCGACGGCCTTGATCTGGCCGACCGCATGGGGAATCAGCCCGCCCTTGATCGGGTAATATTTTTTCAGGTCTTTCACAACCAGCAGCGGGTGCTCACTGGCCATCGGCTTCACCGGCTTCCGTTTTAAAATCGGGGGCATACCGCATACACCGCACCCGATGGGCCGGCGTCACATCCCGCAGCGGCTGCGGCCGGGTACATTCGGGCCGGGCGTAGGGACAGCGCGCGGCGAAGCGGCACCCGGTAATGCGGTCGTAATCTTCCGGCACCGTGCCGGGGATGGAAACCAGCACCCGATCCTCCCGGTCGCGGGTGCTGGGAACGGTCCGCAGCAGCATGCGCGTATACGGGTGGAGCGGATGGTCAAACAACTCGTGGACCTCCGCCTGCTCCAATATCTGACCGGCGTACATGACCAGCACCTGGTCGGCCATCTGGGCCACCAGGCCGATGTCGTGGGTAATCAGGATGATGGCGGTGGAAAGCTCCTGCTTGAGCTGCCGAAGTAACTGCATGATCTGTGCCTGAATGGTCACGTCGAGGGCCGTCGTCGGCTCGTCGGCAATCAGCAGCTTGGGATTGCAGGAAAGCGCCATGGCAATCATCACCCGCTGGCGCATGCCGCCCGACAGCTCAAACGGGAACTTATGCATGATCTGCGCGGGGTCGGGCAGGCCCACCTTTCCCAGCAGCGTACGGGCCCGCTCGGCGGCTTCGGCCTTGGCGAGAGGCGTATGGGCGCGGATGCTTTCCATCAGCTGATTGCCGATGGTGAACACCGGGTTCAGAGAGGTCAGCGCATCCTGAAAAATCATGGTGATTTCGTTGCCGCGGTAGGCGTCGAGAGCCTTTTCCGGCAATTTCAAAAAATCGACACCCTCAAAGAGCACCTGCCCCTTGGTCACGCTGCCGCCGGGCGGCAACAGGCCCATGACGGCAAGGGACGTCACGCTTTTGCCGCAGCCGGATTCCCCGACGATGCAGAGAGTCTCCCCCTGCCGGGCGGTGAACGAAACGCCATCCAGCCGGACGGCCGATTTCCGCCCGTCACGGAACGTGACTTCCAGGTCCTTCACTTCCAACAAGTCTGCCAATTCTCTCCTCCTGTCGCTCCGCGGGCCGCCCGGGCGCTGTCGCCCGGAACCGCGGAACAGCAAGATACGAACAGGCCCGTCTGACGGCTCCTGTTCGTATCTCATCCGGCCTGGCGGCCGTGTGGTCAGGCGATTATTTGAACTGCCAATCCTGAATGTTGGTAAAGGAACCGTACACATTCGGGTTGGCGTTGGCAAGGTTTTTGCGGGCGGCGCCCAGCGAGCGGATCACATAGAGGTTGATCATCGGCACCTGCTGCTGCACGACCTGATCGATCGCCGTATACTGCTGCTTGATGACCGAGGCGTCGGAAGTTTCCTGGATCTTTTCCAGCGCGGCGTTCACCGTATCGGACTGGAAATTGGTCCAGCTCCCGTCGCCGCCCAGCAGATACTTGACATCCGGGTAGGGATCAACGGGCGCGTAAGTGTACTGCACGGCCAGCATGTCAAAATCCTGCGAGCCGGCTTTTTCCATCAGAGTGGAAAGATCGACGGTGTGGACTTCGGCATTGATGCCCACGGCCTTGAGTTCCTGCACGATGACACTGCTGCCGTTTACAAAGGTCGCGTCGCCGGAGTTGATATAGAATGAAAGCGTCTTGCTGGTATCCCAGCCGGATTCCTTCACCAGTTCCTTGGCCTTGGTGGGATTATAGGCCGTGGCCTTCACTGAGCTGTCGTAATAGGGGCTGACCGAAGTGAGGAAGCCGTCGTCGATCTCGCCCTTGCCGTTTAACATATTCTTGAGCAGCATCGGGCGGTCGATGGCGTACAGGATCGCCTGGCGCAGCTTTTCGTTCGACAGGGTCTTGGTGTTGAGGAAAAGCGACTGGGTCGTGACCGGGTCGCTGTAAGTCACCTTAACATTGGAAAGCTTCTGGATGCTCGCGTAATCTTCCTGCGCGATTTCCGCCATGGTCGGCTGCACGAAGTCGATTTCACCCGACTTGAGCCCCGACAGAATCTGGCTGGCGGCCAGAATCTTGATATTCATTTTGGAAATGTGAGGCGCGCCTTTCCAGTAGCTGGTGTTGGATTTATAGGAAATGTAATGGTCGGCGTCCACCGCCGTGGCGATATAAGGACCGTCCACCACCGTGGGGTGATTGAACCAGTCGTACTTGGCAAGGTCGCTTTCCGACACACTGCCCAGCACGTGCTTGGGCACGGTCATGATATAGCGGGCATAGGAGTTTTCAAACGTCTGCAGGTTCATGGGCGATTTCATCGTCAGCGTGAGCGCCTTGTCATCCACAATGTGGATGCCGGAAACCGTCGCGGCGCCCGCCTGCACGAAGCCGCTGTCGTCGGTGCCTTCCAGCGCAACCATCGACATCGTCGTGTTGTTGATGACCGGGCTGCACAGACGGGTGATCGTAAAGGCCACGTCGTCGGCCGTCACCGGCTGCCCGTCGGACCATTTGGCATTCGCATTGATCTTGATGGTGAAGGTCTTGTTGTCGCTGCTCACCGTGACAGAATCCGCCAGAGCCCCCTCGAACTTGATGTCGCGGTTGAGCTCCACCAGGGGCAGGAACATCATGGCGGTGGAATACTTATTGATTTCCGTCGCGTCGATGGTCAGCGGATTGAGGGAACCGAGCGTATCCGTGACACCGATATTGACGATATCCTTTTTGGCGGCGGTCTGGCCCTTGGAACTCTTGCCGCAGCTGGCAAGCCCGAGCACCAGAGCGCCCGTCAGCACAAATCCGATGATCTTTTTAAACCGCAAATGGGACTGATTCATCAAACAACTCCCCTATCAAAGCAATCGGCGGCCGTACCCGGCGCGGCGCTTTTCGCACACCGCACACCTCTGGCCGCCGAATCGATTATAACTCTCGAACGGATGGCCGCATACACGAATTTCGACACCACATTCTCACCATACAGTCACAACTGTGGCAGTTTTTCCGCATTCGCTTCCCATTCATCATACAAAGCCATCCCCTTTCATGCGCTTTACCGGACCCGGCGCGCCGAATTATTAGTATTTATATCTTAATGAGAAGTATATCATACTCTCCCGGCAAGTCAACACAAAATTCTCAGTTTACCATAGCTGTATAAAATTATCGCACGGATTCCGCAAATCTTGACATCCCGATCAAAAGACGCCGCGCAGGCCGGTGCTGCAAAATAAAAGCATGCGTCCTCCCCGCCTGTCTATGGCAAAACAGATGGGAAAGGCGCATGCGCAATCCGGCCGTTCGGCCGGGCAGGCGGCTCTCCGCACCCGCAGGCCCCCCCCCATTTGGAGGCAAAATATTGCGGATACATGGCCGTCAGTTCCTCATATTCCCGCTGGATATAATCGACATGGTCGGCAATGGCCTGCTTCATAGCGGCGGCGTCCCCCCGCTTGGCGGCGCGGAGAATCTGCTTGTGCTCGTCCACGATGCGCTCATTCAGCCCGCGGATCTTAATGGAAAGAAAGCGGAAACGATAATAATGGGAGGACGCCAGATTGACGATCGACCAAGCCAGGCCCTTGTCGGCCGTCTCAAAAATCAGGTTGTGGAATTTATTGTCCGACTCGAAAAACTCGGTATGGTTTTGCGTATGGGTCAATTTTTGCTGCTGGCTGATGATATATTCGAGTGCATCCGTCACCAGAGGGCTGCTGTGCACGATGAAATCATCCACGGAGGCGATCTCCAGCGTTTTGCGGATAAACTGTTCCGCCTGCACCCGGGAGATGGATATTTTGGAAACGATGGTCCTCGACTGCGGGTAAGCGCGCACCAGATCCTCTTTTTGAAGGCGGATCACCGCCTCCTGTGCGGGGGTCCGGCTCACCTTATACATTTCAGCCAGCTTGCGTACGCTCAGGCCCGCCCCGGGCTCCAGCGTCAAATGCATGATATCGTTTCGAATGTGCCGATAGGTCACATCATAAAGCAGTTCGTCCTGCGCCATTCCGTCTACACCCATTCTCTTTATACCGGCCCGGTGCAGCGCTCCATAATATGGTCGTAAATGCGCCGGGCATTGCTCTTATCATAGCTGTAAAAGAGCAGAACGTCAAGCGCAAACGGGGAATACCCGACACGGCAGAGGGTGCGGGCGAATGCCATGGCGGCTATTTCGCTCAGCGCCCGGATGGTCGTGCGGTTTTCAAACCCGAATATTTTCCACAGGCGGATGGTCCTACGGCGCGTGTAAATTTCCGAAGCGTGGGACTCTTCCGCATAGTGAAACAGCTCATGGCCGAGCAGCATGTCGTACACCCCGTCGGCATCCGGCAGAGCGGCGCTCTCCGCCGGCGGGAGCGTGGGGAGCAGCTGCGCATAGCGCGCGAGCGGTTCCCGCATGATGTCGATCGTGCGGGGCGGAGTGAAGCGGGCAAAAAGAATCCTTCGCGCCCCGCCCGCCGGCCGGGTGTCGGGCTCCACCGTCACACCCAGCCGCTCCGCAATATCCCGCGCCGTGCTGCGGCCGGTTTCCCGCATCACGCGGCAGGCATACTCTTCCCCGCAGCGCAGCGACCCCGCAATCAGCTCCGGTATCTCACCCGCCGGGATGCGCTCCCGGAGCATTTCCCGGGAAAAGGCGTATCGGCCCCAGGACTCGTCGCTCACGCTCCGCAATGTTTCCATCATGGCCGCCAGAGTCGGCTGGCCGCTATCTGTTTCCATCGTCTGTCTCCGTGACCCGGCCCCCTCAGGGGAATCAGGTCTGTTTCATGTTGGCCGCCACCGCGATGACTTCTTCGTCCGGGTCCATGGCGGAGGTTTCAATATCCATCAAGAGCAACAGCTGTGTCAGCTCGGTGGTCGAAAAATCCATCACGCGGGCGCCCAGACACAGGTAAAAATCCGGCCGGACAATGTTTTCGCTCTGATAGACGGCCATATCGTCCCATAGCTTTTTGACCGCTTCGGCGTAATCCTTCACGGTGGATTTTTTCACCATGGCACAGCCGCGCTGCACCTTGATGAAGCCCTTGGCATCCACGATGCGCACGGCGACCGGTTGATTCGCCGCCTCCGGCTCGCTGCCGAAGACAAAAAAGTGCTCGGTTTTTTCCATCAGTCGGACTTTCGACACATCCAACCGCATATCGGCCGCCGCCAGTTGTGTCGCTTCCGCCTCGTCGCATTTCTGCAGAAGATCGGTGGTCTTTACCTCGGTGGAGCCGGTGGCAATGGCGGTGACTTTGGAAGTCTGCGAGTCGATCTCGATGTGGATTTCCACGCTGTCGGGAGCAGCGCCGCTTTCCACCGCCTTGTTGAGCGCCTCGGCCTTGATGGAGCGGACATCCTCCTTGGTGGGGTTGGGGATGATGCGTTCCACGACGTCGCGCACCATCGACAGGGCCACGCCGATGGAAGAGATCACTTCCGCGTTTTCGGGGATGCTGTATTTGAGCCCCATCTTGTTGGAAAAATAGACGATCAGCGAAGCGGCGCCGCCGCCGACGCCCACCAGCGAGATCTGATCTTTTTCCAGCTTATACTTGGCCGCCAGTTCCAGAATGACCGGCTCGATTTTGGCGTAGGCCTTTTCCATGATCTGAGTGGCGATGTCTTCCACCGTCGTACCGCAGTAATCGGCCAGCGCCTGCATGGCTTTGCGGGCCGCTTCGGCGTTGCCGTAGGAAAAATGCTCGGGCTTCACCAGGCCCAGGACGTTGGCCGCGCAGGTGTTGGTGATGGTGACCCGCTCGTCGTTTTCCAGCCGCACGGCCACATAGTCGGCGGGGTCGCCGGGTTTGGGGGAAAAAAATTCCACCTTGGGATTTACGATTTTGGCCGGGTCGGTGAATACGGAATAATCCAGGCCGGCGATATGCGCCGAACGGGGCCCCACATCCACCACACCGCTTTTATTGGCACGGATCATCGAGCCGCCCGCCACGCCGAGCACCCGCACGTCCAGGGAGCTGATATAGGTGGGGTGCCCGCCCACCACCGAATAGTCGATGGCCGGCCGGCCGTTTTTGATGACGCCGATATTGGTGGTGGTGCCGCCCACTTCGAAATACACGCCGTTGGAGGCGCGCAGATAGAGCAGCGAACCCATCACCGACGCCGCCGGGCCCGACAGCATGGTCAGCACCGGCCGCTTTTTCATCTCTTTGATTTCCATGACGCCGCCGTCGCCGCGCATGATCATCAGCGGCACCGTCACGCCCGCTTCGCGCACCGACGCCTCGGTGGAGCTGGCGGTGTCGAGCATTTTGGGCAGGATGCTGGCGTTGATGGCGGCCGTGCGGGTGCGCCGCGTCAGGCCGTAAAGTTTGGTGATGTCGGAAGCCATCGTGGTGGGGATATGGTCCGCCTCCGCCGCGTCGTACACGAGTTTTTCCGGGCGGCTGTCATCCACACCGAACGCCATGGAGGACACGATCACCTGCGCGCCCTGCTTGACCAAGGCATCCGTCGTCTGACGGGCCACCTGCGGAGTCAGGTTTTTGACATTGAGAAAGCTGTTGAGAATGGGGATCTTTTTCTGGTTGCCCAGGTCGATATCCTCAAGCCGGGTCTGCCGTTTGGCCAGCAGCCCTTCCAGCCCGCCCTTGGCCATGCCGATGACGCCGACGGTCGCCACGTCGCCCTCGATCAGGGCGTTGGTGGCCTGGGTGGTGCTGTGGGCCACAAACACCACGTCTTCCGGCCGTATATTATTCTCTTTCAGGCAGTTTTCAAACGACCGGACCACGCCGGCTGCTACGCCGCGCGGGTCGTCATGGGTCGTTTTGACCGACGATTTTCCTATGATTTCATGGGTCTGGTTGTCGATGGCCACGGCCTTGGTATAGGTGCCGCCCACGTCTATGCCCATGCGTACGGATCTAGCCACTGTATGCCTCAACTTTCTTTCCAAAACACGGATTGCAGACGGCTTGCCGTTAGACGGTCTTGCCGTTAGACGATTTGCCGTAAAAAAGGCAGACCTGCACGGGTCCTGTGTCCAGCCACGCAGGTCTGCTTGATTATCAAAAAACGAAACCGAATTGCCGGAGCCTACATCCTCCTATTTCATACACTCTGAAAACCGGAATCAGTGGACCAGCCCGCCGTACATAAAGTATACTGTGATGCAGAGGATGGCACCCACGATCCAGCCGGTGGGGATGGACATCTTCATGTAATCCTTCGGATGCACCTTGGTGTAACCGAAGCCCCAGGCAACCCAGGACTGCGTGATATCCAGATGCTCCGGCGCAATGGTGGTGATGGCGAACAGCGGATAGAGGAATGCGATCGGCCAGTTGGCGGTAGCCACCACCAAAGCCAGCATAGCCGCGCCGCAGCCGACCAGATTCATCGGGCCGCGGAAGAAGCTCAGCGGAGTCAGGACGGCGAACACGATGCAGAGCATCAGCGCCGAGGTGGGGATCAGGCTGCCCAGCAGAGTCTTGAAGTAAGGCACCGCGAGGGTCGCTGCATTGTTGAACATAGACAGCGTGAGCAGGAATCCGATCATCGGGGCCACGTCGACGGCACCGTCGGTAAACTGCTTGGCCAGCATGCGGCATATCGGCCCAAAGCCGCCGGTGAGCTTGCGGCAGGTCAGCAGCGCGTAAAGCGACGCGATGGCAAAAGCCAGAATGATCGGCACGTTGAAGGCGATCACCAGCACCACCGGCAGGATGACGGAGAACCAGGAATACCACGGGGCGCTCTGCTTGCCGCCCTCATCGGGGACGGTGGCCGCCCAGGCATAGGAGGTCTTCTTTTTGCCAGCCGCGATGTTGGCGACGATGAGTACCACAACCAGCGCCACGGCCTCGGCGATGATGCCGAAGTGGAAATACTGGTTATATGTATAGCTCGAATAAGCCGATTTGGCGGTTGCAAGCATCGCCTGATACTGTTTGAAGTTGACGATGTTGGCGAAAATGCCGGACATGATCGAGCCCATGAAGGCGAACATGGCGACCGGCGAGGAAATACCGAGGGAAAGCAGAATCGGGAGCACGATGACGGCGATCGAAATCACCGGGCCGATGCCGGTCATGGAGGTGAAAATCACCGACGTCACGATGCACAGAAGCGTCATGGTGATGCGGGGCTTGTCGCCGCCCAGCTCCACGACCTTGCGGATCAGGGTCGAGGCGATGCCGGTGTCCATCAGCACACGGCCGAAGAACGCACCGAAGAAGATGTTGACCAGAATGGACTTGCCGTAATTTTCCGGCCCGGTCTGGAACACGTTCGTCAGCACGTCGATTATCGTCTTGCCTTTCATCGAGGCATTCGGCGATATGGCGTTGCCGACCAGCGCCAGCGCAACCCAGAAGACCGACATCACAAAGAAGCCGACCATCAGGTTGTGGCCCTTGACACAGTACCAGATCATGCCGAAAAATGACAGGATCATGATGATGCCAATGATCACATTAACCATAGATTACCCTCCAGTATTGAGTGAAATAAAGGATACAGGCGCCGTGCAAACTAACATGTCAGTTTTCCATTCAAGATTAGCATCAAACCGGCACATTGTCAATGATATTCTGTACAAATAGATAAATTTGTTTTGGAATTATTGCCTAATCGTTATATTCTTAACATGTATTTGACTCCAAAAGGCCCGCATATTGCCCAGCCTCCAGCTCCCTCCGCCCCGGATTATCTGCGGAACAAGGGCTGCGTTTTGGCGTACATGGAGCGGCCTTACGGGGCAGCACTTCTTGCCGGCCCCCGGCCGTAGGCGCAGGTGTCACAAACAGCCCCTGCAGACGTTCGTCCGTCTGCAGGGGCTGTCCGGCTTTTCCATTCGGATTTTCCCGTCAATCCCAAAAGAGCACATCTTCCACAGAGACCGCGAGCAGTCGGGAAGCTGCATGGCAAGTTCCAATGTGGGGTTATAGAGCGAAATTCGGACGAAAAGGAGACGCAGCCGAAAATTTCAGTAAGGCAACTCGGCCGCTTCACCCGTCACTTCGAAACGGCCGCGGCACACCGTGCCGCCCGTCAGATGCAGGCTTCGCGCGTCGGGCTGGCTGCCGCCCACGAATACTTCGCAGGCGCCGGGCTCCAGCATCCGCCGACCGGCCTCGTCGATGCGGGACATATCGTGGGGCGTGAGCGTAAACACGACTTCCCGGGATTCGCCCGGTTGCAGGCGGAGCACTTCCACACCGCGCAGTTCCCACCGCGGGTCACTCTCGCCGGCTTCGCAGCGGCGCAGATACAGCTCGACGGTCTCATAGCCTTCCCTGCCGCCGGTATTCTGCACCGTGACCCGGCATGTTGCAGACGCCCCGGCTGAGATTTTGGCGGCGGAAAGCATAAGCTCCCGATAGGCAAAGCGGGTATAGCTAAGCCCAAAACCGAAGGGATAAAGCGCTTCGCCTTTCATATACCGATAGGTGCGCCCCGCCATCGAATAATCCCGGAAATCGGGCAGTTCCTTCGTCGTGCGGTAAAACGTCACCGGCAGCTTGCCGCATGGGCTGCAGTCGCCGAAAAGCAGCGAAGCCACGGCGGTGCCGCCCTCGGCGCCCGGGTACCACGCATCCAGTATGGCCGGGACATGGGCGTCTGCCCAGGTGATGGAAAAAGCACTCCCCGCCATCAACACCAGCACCACCGGTTTGCCCGTGGCACACACGGCTTCCAGCAGTTCCTCCTGCGGGGCGGGCAGATTCAGGTCGGTTTTGTCGCCGCCCGCCTGCGAGTTTCCGGCGTCGCCCTCTTCGCCTTCCAGCGTCGCGTCGAACCCCAGGCACACAACCGTCACATCCGCGCGCTCCGCCGCGGATACAGCCTCGCTCAGACGATCCCCCGGCTCGGCCAGCGACTCGACGCGGTCCCGGCAGATATCGCACCCCTGCGCATAATAAACGCGGGTGCCGGGTTGGACAGCCGCCCGGATGCCGTCGAGAACGGTCACATAGCGGGAAGCCGTGCCGTAATAATTGCCGATGAGCGCCGCGCGGCTGTCGGCATTGGGGCCGACGACGGCGATCGAGTGCAGCTGCTGCCGGTCGAGCGGCAGCGTGCCGTCGTTTTTGAGCAGCACCATCGAGCGTTGGGATACTTCGAGCGCAGTCTCATGATGTGCGGGGCAGTCGTTTTCTTCATAGGGGATGCGGGCATAAGACACATGTGCCGGGTCGTCGAACATACCCAGCCGCATGCGGATGGTCATCAGACGGGTCACGGCCCGGTCGATGGCCTCCTCGCTCGTCAGCCCATTTCGGACCGCAATCAGCAGATTGCCGAACATGGTGCCGCAGTTGGTGTCACAGCCGTTGTTGAGCGCCAGCGCGACGGACTCCGGCGCCGTCCGGGTGACCATGTGATGCAGGTGAAAATCCTGAATGGCCCAGCAATCCGACGTCACATAGCCGTCGAAGCCCCATTCCCGCCGCAGAATGTCGGTCAGCAGCGTTTGGCTGCCGCAGCACGGCTCCCCGTTGACTCGGTTGTAAGCCCCCATCACGCCCGCCACATGGGCGTCCTTCACTAGGTCGCGGAAAGCCGGCAGATAGGTCTCGCGCAGATCCTTGGCGGAAACCTCCGCGTTGAAGCGGTGGCGTTCCGCCTCCGGCCCGCTGTGCACCGCGAAATGCTTGGCGCAGGCGGCGGCCTTGAGATACCGCGGGTCATCCCCCTGGATGCCGCGCACGAAAGCCTTGCCGAGCAGTCCGGTCAGGAACGGGTCCTCGCCGTAAGTCTCCTGCCCGCGGCCCCAGCGGGGGTCGCGGAAAATATTGACGTTGGGCGACCAGAGCGTGAGGCCCTTATAAATGCCGTGGTCGCCGCGGCGCTGAAACTCGTGGTATTTGGCCCGTGCCTCCGTCGAGATGATGTCGCCCACCCGGCGCATCAGAGAGGCGTCGAAGGTGGCCGCCATGCCGATGGCCTGGGGGAACATGGTGGCCACGCCGGCCCGGGCCACGCCGTGAAGGCCCTCGTTCCACCAGTTATAGGCCGGGATGCCCAGCCTCTCGATGGCCGGCGCATTGAAAAGCATCTGGGTGACTTTCTCATCCGGCGTCATGCGCGACACCAGATCTTCCGCTCTTTTTTCAAAGCTCAGGTTTTCATCCCGATACGGGGGTCTCTCTTTCATAAAAGGTCCCTCCCAGTTATGTTTTTATCTATGCACCGGGGCCACCGGCCAATTCAGGCATGGGCTCGCCGCCGGCCCCCACACACAGAGGAAGACTCCGGCTCCCGTGAGGACGGCCCGCCTTTTGATATCAATATATATTTTTGGAAGACAATTGTAAAGTGCCGGGCCGGGTCGGGTATTTAATTTTGCTTTATACAAAGGCCATTCAAAATGCTGCCCGTCGAAACCGATGGGCAGCATTTTTACAGACTCTTCTGCTTATTTGTTGGCGGGTGTATGCCATTTCCAGTCGCGGATCTCGGGCAGATCCTGTCCATATTCGGAAATATACTGCTGATGCTCCACCAGTTTGTCCCGCATCTGCTGGAGCAGATAGGCCCCGGTGTTGCCCAGCTGCGGGAGCACGTTGATCACGTCCTGTACCAGATGGAAACGGTCGAGTTTGTTCTGCACCCTCATGTCGAAGGGCGTGGTGATGGTGCCCTCTTCCCGATAACCGCACACATGCAGATTCCGGTTGGTACGGTGATAGGTCAGCTCATGGATGAGCGTGGGGTAGCCATGGAAGGCAAACACGATCGGCTTGTTTTTTGTGAAAAGAGCGTCGTAATCGGTGTGGCTCAGGCCGTGGGGATGGCTGGTGTTCGGCTCGAGACGCATCAGATCCACCACATTGATGACCCGGATTTTGATGCCGGGGATATTGTCCCGCAGGATGGTGACGGCTGCAAGAGTCTCAATCGTCGGGGTGTCGCCGCAACAGGCCATGACGACATCCGGTTCGGCGTTCTGATCGCTGCTGGCCCATTCCCAGATGCCGATGCCCTGGGTGCAATGGCGCACGGCCTGCTCCATGGTCAGCCATTGGGGACGGGGATGCTTGGAGGTGACCATCACATTGACATAATTGCGGCTGCGAATGCAGTGGTCGAATACCGACAGCAGGCAGTTGGTATCCGGCGGCAGATAAAGGCGCACCACGTCGGATTTTTTATTTGCCACATGATCGAGAAAGCCCGGGTCCTGATGGGTGAAGCCGTTGTGATCCTGCTGCCAGACGTTGGAGGAAAGAATGTAATTGAGAGAAGCGATGGGCTGACGCCACGGCAGCTCATTGGTCACTTTGAGCCACTTGGCGTGCTGGCTGAACATCGAGTCGATGATGCGGATGAACGCCTCATAGCTGGCGAAAAAGCCGTGACGGCCGGTGAGCAGGTAGCCTTCCAGCCAACCCTCGCACATGTGCTCGCTGAGCATGGAGTCCATGATACGGCCGTCATGGGCCAGGAACTCGTCAGTGCCGAGCGTTTCGGCATTCCAGTCCCGGTTTTCCGCCTCGAAGACATGGTTGAGCCGATTGGACATGGTTTCATCCGGGCCAAAAATCCGGAAGTTGCGGCTCTCGCGATTGAGTCGGAAAATATCGCGCACAAAGCCGCCCAGCTCAATCATATCCTGGGCCTCCACCGCTCCCGGGTAGGGCACCGCTATGCCATACTTGCGGAAATCGGGCAGCCGCAGGTCGTGCAGCAACAGCCCGCCGTTGGCGTGCGGATTGGCACCCATGCGGCGGTTGCCTTTGGGGGCCAATGCCTGCAGCTCCGGCACAAGACGGCCGTTTTTGTCAAAAAGCTCCTCGGGATGATAGCTTCGCATCCAGTCTTCCAAAATTTTCAGATGCCCGGGCTTATCCATAGCCACCGGCACCTGGTGGGCGCGGAAGGAGCCCTCAATCTGTTTGCCGTCGACCACCTTGGGGCCTGTCCAGCCCTTAGGGGTGCGCAGCACGATCATCGGCCAGATCGGGCGGGTGCAGTCGCCGGTTTCGCGGGCATACTTCTGGATGGCGGCAATCTCATCCATCACGGCATCCATTGTGGCAGCCATCTTCTGATGCATTTCCATCGGGTCGTCGCCTTCGACGAAATAGGGCTTCCAGCCGCAGCCCTCGAAGAATTTCTGCACTTCGTCGTGAGAAATACGGGAAAAAACGGTAGGGTTGCTGATCTTGTAGCCGTTGAGGTGCAGAATCGGCAGCACCGCTCCGTCGTGAATGGGGTTAAGAAACTTGTTGGAATGCCAGGAAGTGGCCAGAGGGCCGGTTTCCGCTTCACCGTCGCCTACCACACAAGCGGCAATCAAACCGGGGTTGTCAAACACCGCGCCGAACGCATGAGCCAGCGAATAACCCAGCTCGCCGCCCTCATTTATGGAGCCGGGTGTCTCGGGCGCCACATGGCTGGGGATGCCGCCCGGGAAAGAAAACTGCTTGAAAAGCTTGCGCATCCCGTCCGTATCCTGGCTGATATTGGGGCAAACCTCACTGTAGGTGCCCTCCAGATAAGTGTTGGCCACCATAAAGTTACCCCCATGGCCGGGGCCGGAGATATAGATCATGTCAAGGTCACGCTGATTGATTTCGCGGTTGAGGTGCGCATAGACAAAATTCTGCCCGGGCACCGTGCCCCAGTGGCCCACGATTTTCTTCTTGACCTGCTCCGCGGTCAGCGGCTCGCGGAGCAGCGGATTATCAAGCAGATAAAGCTGGCCGACCGACAGATAATTGGCCGCCCGCCAATAGGCGTTGATTTTTCGCAGTTCGTCATCCGACAGCGGACCCTGGGCGTTGCAACTGTTCATAAATATCCTCCTGAAAGAATAGGCTGTTATAATGTTAACAATCATATGGCTCAAAACGCCCTGCAAGACCTCGCATCAGGAGGCACGCCGCAGACAGCGGCGCATTGCGCCGGGACGCCAGATAAGGCAACTTGGAAGGCGTACGGCCGGGAGCATCCCCGGCCGCCAGCGCCTCGCACAGTCGAAATTTTCGCTCAGTCGAAGGGGTTTTCCGAAGGATACCGCACCTCTTTGGGCTGGTTATAGGAAACATCCGGGATGCCAAGATAGCGGAAAAGCGTGAAAAGTGCCTTGCCCACATGGCCGAAGGCCACCGCGCCGTGATGGGGGAAGTTTTTCTCAATGAGCACATGGCGATAAAAGCGCCCCATCTCGGGGATGGCGAACACGCCGATGCCGCCGAATGAGCGGGTCGCCACCGGCAGCACCTGCCCCTGGGCGACATAGGCGCGCAGCTTTGCGTCGGACGTGCTCTGCAGACGGAAAAAGGTGATCGGCCCGGGGGCGATGTCGCCTTCCAGCGTGCCGCGGGTGAAATCGGGCTTGCCGCCGTTTTCCAGCAGGCGGTTTTGGATGAGCTGGTATTTGATGGCACCCTGCGAAAGCTTGCACAGCGGCGTGTTGCCGCAGTGGAAGCCCATGAACGTATCCGCCGGCGTGGAGTCGTATTTGCCGCGGATCTCGCTGTCGAACATATCCCGCGGCACAGAGTTGTTGATGTCGAGCAGCGTCACGGCGTCGCCGGTCAGGCAGCTGCCGATGTATTCGCTCACTGCGCCGTAAATATCCACCTCGCAGGCCACGGGGATGCCCCGGCTGACCAGGCGGCTGTTGACGTAGCAGGGCTCGAAGCCGAATTCCTTGGGGAAGGCCGGCCAGCACTTATCCGCAAAGGTCACATATTTTCGGGAGCCCCTGTTCTGCTCCGCCCAGTCGAGCAGCGTCAGCTCAAACTGCGCCATGCGCGGCAGCATATCCGGGTAGGTGTTGCCCTTCACACCCAGCTCTTTGGCCATGTCGGCGGCGACGTCGGCGATGCGCGGGTCATCCTTATGAGCCTTATAGGCCACCAGCAGGTCGAGCTCGGAATTTTCCTGAATCTCGATGCCCAGGTCGTAGAGGGGCTGGATGGGCGCATTGCAGGCGAAGAAATCCTGCGGCCGGGGCCCGAAGGTGATGACCTTGAGGGAACTGAGCCCGATGACCGCCCGGGCCACGGGGATGAAATCGGCAATCATGGCGGCGATATCGTCGGCGGTGCCCACCGGGTATTCCGGTATCACGGCCGGGATGTGCCGCATATGCAGATTATAGGAACAGTTGAGCATGCCGCAGTAGGCGTCGCCCCGGCCGCCGATGAGGTCGCGGCCGCTTTCTTCCGCGGCGGCGGCAAACATCACCGGGCCGTCGAAATACTGCGCGATCTGGGTCTCGGGCGTCTCGGGGCCGAAATTGCCCAGAAACACGACCAGCGCGTTGCAGCCGGCCCCTTTCACCTCGTCGACCGCCTTTTGCATGTCGGCCTCGTTTTCCACCGTTGTCTGGGCTTCGTAGACCGAAATATTCCGACGGCGGCAGCTTTCCGCCACGGCGGCGCGGCGTTTCTGCGACAGCGAAATGACAAAGCAGTCGCGGCTCACCGCCACGATGCCGAGCTTGACTTCGGGCACATTCTGAAACATATGGATTCTCCCTTTCTCAGACAAATCGTCAGTAGCTCCACCTGAGCGCGTCGTAAAACCGGACGTATTTCGCGTAAAGGGCCTGATAGACCGGGATATGGGCCGCGACGGGGTCGGTGCGGCTGTCGGTGCGGATCAGGCCCACGGCGGTTTCCAGATCGGGCCAGACGCCCGCCGTCACGCCCGCCGTCAGTACCGCGCCGAAAGAGCCGCCCTCGGCGCTGCCGCGCACCGTATAGACCGGCATGCCGAATACATCGGCAAATATCTGCCGCCACAGGGGGCTGACCGCACCGCCGCCGGCCAGCACGATTTCGTGCGAAGCGATATCCGGCCTCACCCGGGCTATCAGGTCGTAGACCTGCCGCAGTGAGAAGGCCACGCCCTCCAGCACCGCGCGGGCAAAATGGCCCTTCTCGTGCCGGGCCGTGACGCCGAGGAAGGCGCCCGTGGCCTGCGGGTCGTTGAGCGGTGCCCGCTCGCCGGTGAGATAGGGCAGAAAGATCAGCCTGTCGGCGCCGGGCGCCGTGGAGGCCGCCTCCTCATCCAGCAGCCGGAAGGCGCTGACGCCACGTTTTTTCGCTTGTGTCTGCTCGAAATCGCCCAGTGCGCGTCGGAACCACTGGTAGGAGCCCGCCGCGGCGAGCGTCACGCCCATGGCGCTGTATTTGCCCGGCTCGTTGCCGCAAAAGACCTGCAGCGCCCCGCCGGGGTTTGGCAGAAACGTGTCGAGCCCCATGGCCGCCACGCCGGATGTGCCCAGCGTCACGCCGACGCGGCCGGGCTTCACCAGCCCCAGCCCCACGGTGGAAATAACGGCGTCGCCGCCGCCCCCGCCCAGGGGCGTGCCCGCGGGGATGCCCGTGAGAGCCGCCGCCTCGCCTGTGACATGGCCGACGGTATCCGTCGATTCCCACACGGGTGGGAAAAGCGACGGCTCCAGCCCGGCCCGACGGATAAGCTCCGTCGCCCATTTCCGTTCCCGCACGCGGAAAAATCCGGTACCGGAAGCATCCGACACGTCGGTGGCGATTTCGCCCGACAGCCGGTAGCGTATGTAATCCTTCGGGTTGAGTATCCAGCGGGTGCGGCGGTAGTTTTCGGGCTCGGTCTCTTTCATCCACAGGATCTTGCCGCCGGTGTAGCCGGTGAGCATGCGGTTATCGGTGACGGCGAGCAGCGCCTCGAGCCCGCCGGCGGCCCGGGTGATCGCATCGCATTGGGCGCCGGTGCGCTGGTCATTCCACAAGATGGCCCGACGGACGACGCGACCCGCCTCATCCAGCGCGACCATGCCGTGCATCTGGCCTGAAAAGCTCACGGCCCGGATTTCCCGCCCGTCGAGGGCCGGGAGGATGGCCCGCAGGCCCTTCACCACGCCCTGCCACCAATCCTCCGGGTCCTGCTCCGACCAGCCGGGCTGCGGCGTATAACAGGGATATTCCTCGGTCACGGAGTGAAGAATCCCGCCCGTGCCGTCAACGGCCAGGATCTTGCACCCGGACGTGCCCACGTCGATGCCAAGAAGACAACTGTCTGCCATACGGTCATCGCCTCATTTCAGCGTGATATTTTCGCCGGTCAGGCCCACAAAAGCACCCTGCTCCCCCAGCCCGGATTCCGGGTGGGCGATCAGCCATTTATTCGCGGCGAAAAGCAGCCGGGCCTCGCCCTGCCGCGGGGGTACGAACGACAGGGGCCCGTTTGTGCCGCGCGGCAGGATCACCGCGTTGCGGAAGCCCACGTCCCCCACGCTGCAGGGGGCATAGTGCAGGGACGTGGCATAGATCTCGACCATGCAGCCCGCCGGCACGCGGAACGCCCGCACCCGGCCGGTGTCATATGTATGCGTCGCAGGGTCCACATCCGCCACGCGGCCCAGCAGCAGGATCAGATCGTCCGCCGGCAGATTGATTTCGGAAGAGCGATGGTATTCCAGCGCGTCGAGCCGGTGGTTGACGCCGTTGCAGTAACCGATCTGAATGGGCAGCCCGCCGAAGCCTTCCTGCTGCAGCCGGTCGAATACCGGCAGCTTTTCCAGCGCGGGGTCGGACGCAACGTAAACGGTGCCGTCGGTGGGCAGCGGCGTGTTCCGCAGCTCTGCCCTCAACTCCGAACCGTCGATTTCCCCGACGACCCGGCCGTATTCCCGGAACGCCGGGTCCGTCGCTTCAAAAATCCGCATGAAATTTCCTCCTTCTTCCAATTCGTATCCATGTTGTGCTTTGTACTCTACATTATGAAAAGTAGTTTCTAAAAGTATCATAGCATTCTCCACATGGGATGTCAATGCCCCTTTGGTACGCCGCTTTTTCGGGCGGCGCGCGGGTGATGCGGGCCGTCTTTGCGCCCGCGCGTTTATTTTCGGGCAGCTGCATGATATAATGAAAACAGCTTTTCGTAAACTATAACAAAATGACCGGATAAGGGATGAACCCATTGAATAATCTGCAGGTGCGGGACCAAAACAAAAAACGGCTTTTAAATTATCTGTACCAGCACGACGGAGCCTCCAAGCAGGCGATCATGCGCGCGCTTGGGCTGAGCGCCCCCACCGTGACGCTGCTGCTGCGGGATATGGCGCAGCGCGGACTGGTGCGCCAGACAGGCCCGCTGGAATCTTCCGGCGGGCGGCGGCCCATGGCCCACTCGCTCAACTATGACGCGCGGCTGGCGGCCGGCATGGAAATCACCCGCGGCCACCTGCGTTTCGTGCTCATCGACATGGCCGAGAACGTGCTGCACCGCCGCAAGCTGCTGCGCCCCTTCACCAACGACCCGGCCTATTTCCGCGGCGCCGCACGGGAGCTTGAAGCGTTTTTGACCGACTGCGGAGCCGAACGCGGCCGACTGCTGGGCGTGGGCATCGCCGTGCCCGGCGTGGTCGACGCCGAGCGGCTGCTGCTCAAATACAGCCCGACGCTTGAGGTGACCAATCTCTCTCTCGACATCTTCGGCAGCTATATTCCCTACCCCGTCATGACGGGCAACGAGGCGAAACTTGCCGGCTTCACCGAGATATGGAAAATGGACGACACCGAGGACGCCGTGTATCTCTCGGTCAACAAGGGGGTCGGCGGCGCCATCATCATCGGCAACCGGCTGTTTTACGGGACGGACGGCCGTGCGGGGGAATTCGGTCACATGACCGTCGTGCGCGGCGGGCGGCCCTGCTCCTGCGGCAAGACCGGGTGCCTGGAAGCCTACTGCTCCACCCGGCTGCTCACCGAGCCGGATTTTGACGAGATCGACGACTTTTTCGCGGCGCTGGAGGCCGGCAACCGGGCCTGCTCGGAAAAATGGCGGGACTATCTCGACTGTCTGGCCACCGGCATCAACAATCTTTATACGATCTTTGACACCAACATCATTCTGGGCGGGGAAATCAGCGGCCATCTGCGCCGCTATGCCGACGTGTTCCGCCAGAAGCTGGCGGATCTCAGCCCCTTCGACACCCACGCCGATTATCTGCATTTCAGCCAGTTCGGCGAATACGCCAGCGCTATCGGCGGCGCCCTGCTGCCGGTCGACGCCTTTCTCAACAGCTGAACGGCATCCGGCCGTCACAACTCCGCCCGGAAGGCCGTCGGGCTGAGCCCTTCCCGCTTTTTAAAAGCCCGGCTGAAATAGTAGACGTCGTGGAAGCCCGCCGTGCGGGCCGTTTCCGAGACGGAGGCGCCGTCCTGCAGCAGATCTTTGGCCTTGTTGATGCGAATGTCGATGAGGTAATCGACGGGTGCCTTCCCGGTGACGGATTTGAAAATGCGGCCCAGATAGGATTCGCTCACGCCTGCGTGCCGGGCCAGCGAGCACAGGGTGATATCCTCCGCAAAGTGCTCGGACATATAGGCGACGGCCGTTTCCACCCGGGCCTGATTGGAAAACGAGTGGACGCCGTCGCCGCTATAGCGGAACAGCATCACCAAAATTTCCGTCACGAGGGCACGCTCCCGGTTGCCGTACCGGTCGCCGGAGGAGAGCTTCGACCGCGTCAGCTTGGCGAAAAGATACGTCAGCCGATGGAACAGATAGCTGTCGGAAAGCGTCTGGCGGAACCGGAAGGGCAGTGGCGGCGCCGCCGTTATCCAATGGCCGCCGGCATAGAGCGGGCAGATATACTGGAAATCCAGCGCATAGCATTGGATGGGGTTCGCCGGAGTGGTGGAGGCAAGCCTCCATTCACCGGGCCGGTAATAGATCAGGTCGCCGGCATGGGCGCGCACCGTTTCCCCACGGCCGGTGAATTCCGCCGTGCCGTCGTAAAGCAGCATGAGATTGTGCCACTTGCTGTAGCCGTTCAGGCGCCAGCCGGGCGTGCCGTTTCGGTCGACGGCATAGAGTGTTTCGGGATAGATGCGATACAGCCGGTCATCCGGCGGGTTTTCCATAAAACCACTCCCACTGCCCTATTGGGCCCATATTCCCACGACGCGGCCGCCGAGGCATGGGTACCAGGTATTATTTTACAATGATATTGTGCAAATGCAAGCGGATATTTTATGGACATTCCGAAAAAACGAAGTATTCTTAGGGGAGACCGAACGCAACAGGCGGTCAAAACGACTGGGGGAGCGGATGAACTGTGATACGAGTGGCGATCGTGGGCACCGGCAACATATCCAACGCGCACATTAAAGCGTATCTGGCATTCCCGAAGCGCTGCCGGATCGTGGCGCTGGTGGATATTTTCCCGGAAAAGGCCGAGGAAAAAAAGCGGCGTTACGGGTTGACCGACGCGCAGGTATACGACGATCACCGGCGGATTCTGGACCGGGACGACATCGACCTGGTGGACATATGCACGCCGCCGTATGTGCATGCGGAAATCGCGGTCAACAGCCTCCGGGCCGGCAAAAACGTGCTGGGCGAAAAACCGATGGCCGCCTCACCCGAGGAATGCGACCGCATGATCCGGGCTATGGAGGAAAGCGGCAAGCTGCTGACCGTCGTGGCGCAGAACCGTTTCCGCACCGGGTACATGAATCTCAAACGGGTGCTGGATACGGGCCTTGCGGGCGATATAGTCCATGCGCAGGCCGATTCCTTCTGGTGGCGGGGCCACTGCTATTACGATCTGTGGTGGCGGGGCACATGGGCCAAAGAGGGCGGCGGATGCACGCTCAACCACGCCGTGCATCACATCGACATGATGCTGTGGCTGATGGGCATGCCGGTGGAAGTGCAGGCCATGATGAGCAACACTTCCCACGACAACGCCGAGGTGGAGGATCTCTCGATTGCCGTGCTACGGTATGTAAACGGCGCGCTGGGGCAGATCACGAGCTCCGTAGTGCACCACGGCGAGGAGCAGCAGATCGTGCTGCAGGGCAAACGTGCGCGCATTTCCGCCCCGTGGAAAGTCAGCGCGTCGGTGTCGCGCGACAACGGTTTCCCCGCGCCCAACGAAAAGCTGGAGCAGGAAATCGACCGGTATTACCGTTCCCTGCCCGGGCAGCCGTACGAGGGGCATACGGCCCTGATCGACGACGTGCTGCGCGCGCTCGAAACCGGCGGCCAGCCACTCATTTCGGCGCAGGACGGCCGCCGCACCGTGGAACTCATCACCGCCATATACAAGGCCGCCGTCACGCAGCGGCCGGTCAAGTTGCCGCTCGCCGCGGACGACCCGTTTTACACGGTGGAGGGGCTGCAGGCGGGCGCGCCCCATTTCTATGAAAAATCCGCAAGCGTCACCGCCCTGGGCAGCGAGGATATCACCACCGGTCGGAACGTATAAACGCACAAAGGGGGATTTTATCATGTCGAAGGAAAGCGGTATGAATTACGCGCCCAAAGGCAGACCCAACCGGGTCTGCAAAGAGGGCGAATTCGCCATCGCCGCCGTCGGGCTGGATCACGGCCACATATACGGCATGTGCAACGGCCTGACCGAAGCGGGAGCCACGCTCAAATGGGTGTACGACCCAGACCCGGCCAAGGTAAAGGCGTTCCAGGGAAAATTTCCTCAGGCCCGGGCGGCCCGAAGCGAAGACGAGGTGCTCTGCGACCCCGAGGTGCGCCTGGTGGCCAGCGCCGCTGTGCCCTCGCAGCGCTGCGCGGTGGGGCTGCGCGCCATGGACGCCGGCAAGGATTATTTTGTCGACAAGGCGCCGCTCACCACCCTGGGCCAGCTGGAGCAGGCCAGGGCCAAGGTGCGCGAAACGGGCCGCAAATACATGGTCTATTACAGTGAGCGGCTGCATGTGGAAAGCGCCGTCTATGCCGGCCAACTGGTCAGGCAGGGCGCCATCGGCCGGGTGATCAACGTCATCGGCATGGGGCCCCACCGCGAGGGGACCGGCCGCCCGGATTGGTTTTACGACCGGGAAAAATTCGGCGGCATCCTGTGCGACATCGGCAGCCACCAGATCGAGCAGTTTTTGTATTTCACGGGTGCCGAGAACGCCGTGATCCATGCCGCGCGCGTGGCAAATTACCGGCACAAGGACCACCCCGCGTTCGAAGATTTCGGCGACGCGTCGCTCACGGCCGACAACGGAGCCACGGGCTATTTCCGTGTGGATTGGTTCACGCCGCCGCGTCTGGGCACATGGGGCGACGGGCGGCTTTTCCTGCTCGGCACCGACGGCTATATCGAGCTGCGCAAATACATCGACGTGGCGCGGGACCCGGCCGGCGACCATGTGTATCTGGTCAACCGTGACGGCGAGCAGCATATCCCCACCGCCGGCCGCGTGGGGTATCCGTTTTTCGGCGAGCTGATCCTCGACTGCATGAACCGTACGGAAACCGCCATGACCCAGGTGCACGCCTTCAAGGCCGCCGAGCTGTGCGTGCGGGCGGAAATGGAAGCGGTCAAGGTCGAGGGCTGACTTTCCTCTCACCCGCCGCATATGTCACCTATAAAGCGGAAAAGTGCCCGCGCGCGGGGGGGGGGGGGGGTCGCGGGGGGGTGTTTTTT
>JAEWAE010000033.1 GCA_023391835.1 Bacillota bacterium | reverse complement strand
AAACCGGCCAACCCCGCGGCCCCTGGGCCCCCCCCGCTTTTCCATATGCCTCCCGCCTGCCAGTAAAGGCACTCAGCGTTCGGTATCTTCGCCCTCTTCGGATTCGTCGTCTTCGTCCTCGTCGCCGTCGTCCTCGTCATCGCCGTGACTGTGGCCGCAGCCTTCGCAGTCGTCGCAGCTGATGTCGAGCTTGGCGCCGCATTTCGGGCATTTCGGCACGCCGTCGGAGAGGATCTCGTCGTCGAGATAGACCTTCTCCCCGCAGTTCGGGCAGGTCACCTCGTAATAATCGGCGTCGTCCCCGTCATCATCGTCCTCGTCGTCGTCCTCGTCGCCGTAAAAATCCTTCTCGATGTCCTCAAGATCCTCGTCAATGGCGTCCACCTGCTCGGAAAGCTCCGACAGGTTTTCTTCCATGTCGCTCACCGACAGAGCCATATTATCCAGAACATCCACTACGGCTTTGATGATGCGGCCCTCTTTGCTCGCGCCGTCCACTCCCAGGCCTTCCACCAGGCCCTTCAGATAGGCAACTTTTTCCGTAACTGTCATTGTTGTGCGCCTCCTCTTGTCATGGTCCCGAAATACGGGCCCTTCCGGTCTCCTGTAGTATGCCTCACGCCCGCTCCATATACTCGCCGGTGCGGGTGTCGATGCGGATCATGTCGCCCTCGTTGATGAAAAGCGGCACCTTGATGACCGCGCCGGTTTCCAGGGTCGCCTCTTTGGTGGCGTTGGTGGCGGTGTCGCCCTTGAAGCCCGGATCGGTCTGGGTCACTTTGAGTTCCACAAAGAACGGCGGCTCCACACCGAAGACATTGCCTTTGTACGACAGCATCTTGACGTCGGTGTTTTCCTTCACAAATTTGAAATTGTCGCCCAGCGTGCTTGCGTTGAGCGGGAGCTGCTCGTAGGTCTCTTTATCCATAAAATAGAAAAGATCGCCGTCCCGATAGAGATACTGCATATCTTTGCGCTCGACATAAGCGGTGGGATATTTATCGGTCGGGTTGAACGTGCGCTCGGTCACCGCGCCGGTGATGACGTTTTTGAGCTTGGTGCGCACGAAGGCCGCGCCCTTGCCGGGCTTGACATGCTGAAATTCCACGATGGAAAACAGGTTGCCGTCCATCTCGAATGTGACGCCGTTGCGAAAATCGCCTGCTGAAACCATATGGTTTGACCCCCAATTACAATATATCCGCCGTGCCGCGGTCAGGCCGGCAGCCCGGATTGCATAACTAGCAATAGTTTATCGCATAATCGGCCGCTTTGCAAGGGCTTGCCCGCCCCATGGGCCGAAATATTCACATTTTTACAGCACCGTGAGCTCTTTCGGGCTCTGCGTCAGGATCTCGCAGCCGTTTTCCTTCACGACCACCAAATCCTCGATGCGTACGCCGAAGCCGCCGGCGATATAGACGCCCGGCTCGGCGGTCATCAGCTCGTTTGTGTGCAGGCGCAGATTTTCCGCGCTGCGGGGCGAGCAGACCGGAAACTCGTGGATTTCCAGCCCCACGCTGTGGCCCAGGCTGTGGCCGAAGCAGCCCTTGTAGCCGGCGTTGTCGATGACGTCGCGGGCGGCTTTATCCACCGCGCGGCAGTTTGCCCCGTCGCGGATGGCCTCCTCGGCGGCCAACTGGGCCTGAAGCACGGTGTCGTACACATGCTTCATGGCGGGGGTCACGCTGCCCACCGCCACCGTGCGGGTCATGTCGGAGCAATAGCCCTCAAAAACGGCGCCGGTATCCATGGTGACGAAATCACCCGGGCGGATCTTGCGCTCCCCCGGTACACCGTGGGGCAGCGAAGTCTTTTCGCCCGACACGACGATTAGGTCGAAGGAGGGGCCCGACGCGCCCTGCCGCTTCATAAAATACTCGATTTCCAGCGCCAGCTCCCGCTCGGTAACGCCGGGCTTGATGAAGGGCAGGATATGGACGTAGGCGGCGTCGGTGATTTTCTGCGATTTGCGGATGCTCTCGATCTCCTCGGGGCTTTTGATCATGCGCAGCCCGGTGATCCGCTGGGTGAGCGCGTCGCTGTCGTCAAACCTCATATCCGGCAGCTCCCGCCCCAAGGCGTGGTACTCCGACACGGTGAGCTGGCCGGCTTCAATGCCGGTCGTTTTCACGCTGCCCGCGGCCATGAGCTCTTTGAGCTGTGCCGCGCGGTTTTCGAGCATGACGACTTCGCAGCCGCGGGCCTGTTTCTGGGCCGCTTCGACATAGCGGAAATCCTCCAGCAGCACCGCCCGTTCCCGCGTCACGAAAAGCACGCCGTCGGTAGCGGGGAAACCCGTGAAATACCGCCGGTTATGCTCCGACAGGATAAGCGCCGCATCCATGCCCTGCGGCAGGGAATGCTGTAAATTTTCAATTGCGGTCATCGCGAATCCGTCCTTTCTCCGGATGCGGGCCGCTGCAAAATGCCGCAACGCGTATTTCGCAGCGGCCCGCCGTTTTTAAAGTCAATCGGGGAGGCCGAAAAGCACGGTTTTGCGGCCGAACGGCTGCAAGGGCTTTTCGCGGATGCGGCAGGACGCATCGGACTTATCCTGCCGCACCCCGGTCACATCAGGTCTCGCAGGCCATGCAGGGCCAGGATATAGCTGTATTTGCCAAAGCCCGTGATCTGCCCCACGCACACCGGCGCGATGACCGATTTGTGGCGGAACTCTTCCCGGGCCTGAATGTTGGACATGTGCACTTCCACCGTGGGCACACGCACCGCGGCGATGGCATCCCGGATGGCGATGCTGTAATGAGTGTAGGCGCCCGCGTTGATGACGATGCCGTCAAAATGATTCCGGGCGGCATGGATTTTCTCGATGAGCTCCCCCTCGTGGTTGGACTGGAAGATTTCACATTCCAGATTCAGCTCCCGCGCCTTGTCGAGAATCTCCCCGTTGATGCTATCGAGCGTTTCCTTTCCGTAAATGCCCGTTTCCCTCTCCCCGAGCAGGTCGATATTGGGGCCGTGCAGCACCAGCACTTTTTTTCTTGACATGGCAAACCTCCCATGTCCCTTTCGGGACGTCCTCCCCGGCCCCGGTCAGGGCCGGGTCTTCGCCTTTGCTTCCTCCGTCATGCGTTTCATGGCGGCGGCGTCCTCCGCCTGGGTGCCCGCCGACTCGCAGATGATGGTGGGGGCGAGATCCCGCTCGGCGATCAGCTCCGCCAGCGGCTCAAAATCCGGGCCCCACTCGGTGTCGGCAAAGGTCAGGTGGCATTTTTCCCCGCCGGGCTCGGTGTACTGGATGTGCGAAAAATGCGCGTGGAACCGCCGCATCCGCTCCTGCCCAAGCGCACGGCCGATAGCGTCGAGCACGGCGGCGAAATCCGCCTTCTGCCGCAGCCCGCCGAAGGTGCGGGCGTTGACGTGGCCGAAATCGACGCAGGGGATGAGCCGCTCGTCCAGCGCGCACAGGGCGAGCACCTCTTCCACCGTGCCAAGCTGGTTGACTTTGCCCATGGTTTCGGGGCAAAGGTGCACTTCGCCCAGCCCCTGAGCATCCATGGCCGTCAGAGCCCGGCGCAGGGTGTCGCAGGCCAGCTCCAGCGCCTCCCCGCGTGAAATTTTGCCGCAGGAGCCGGAGTGGACGATCACGCGGGAAGCTCCCATGGCCTTGGCGGCCCGGGCGCTGGCGAGGATATACCCGATGGAATTTTCCCGTTTCTGCGCGTCGGTGCTGGAAAGGGAGATATAATACGGCGCGTGGATCGACAGGGCAATGGGGATCTGCCGCGCCAGCGCGCCGAAGCCCGCGGCCTTCTCGGGTGAAATGTGCACTCCGCGGCCGGCCTGATACTCATACGCCGTCAGACCCATCGCCTGCAGATAGGCCGGCACTTCCTCGAGATTTTTATGCCCGGCGGCCTTGAAGCTGTCGCTGTTGCCCGCCGGGCCGAAAAAAGGTGCCATCCGGATCATTTACCCCCCATCCGGTAATACCGGCGGATAAACGGCTGCTCCAGCCCGTGCCGAATGCGGTAAAATATCGATGTGCCCTGGCCCACTGGGCGCACCATCCAGGCCTTGAGGCCCGCCAGATGGGCGCCGAACACATCGGTGTAAATCTGGTCGCCCACCGCGGCCGTCTCCCCCGGCGTCAGGCCCATCGCCTGAACGGCCCGGCGGAAAGCCCCCGGGAACGGCTTCATGCTGTTGCAGGTGAAGGGCACGTCTAACGCCTGGGCAAAGAGGGAAACCCGCCCCTTGTGATTATTGGAAAGGATATACAGCCCCACGCCCGCCTGCCGCAGCCGTCGGATGAGCCGGACGGTATCGTCGTCAGGCAGCGGCACATCCCGCGGCGCCAGGGTGTAGTCAATGTCCAGCACCAGGCCCCGGATGTGCGCGGTCTGCAGCACGTCGGGCGTGATGTCGTCCATGCGGTCAAAAATCCGATCCGGCACAAAGCGCACGGCCGCTCCTCCTTCATCATATATGGGGTTACACACAAAAAAGCGGGCTCAACGCCCGCTTTTTGGTTGCGATCTGGCTCACACGCAATGCGCGGCGCGGTCATGCGGACGCGTCGACCCGAAGGTCAATTATGCTTGCGCTTGCGAGCGGCTTCCGACTTTTTCTTGCGCTTGACAGAGGGTTTCTCGTAATGTTCCCGCTTGCGGACTTCCGCCAACACGCCGGAACGGGCGCACTGCTTTTTAAAGCGCCGAAGGGCACTGTCGAGAGACTCGTTATCTTTGATGCGGATTTCAGCCAAATTTATTCCCTCCCTCCGTCTGCCAGACAGGGATACCGCCGAAACGGATGCCGCCCGGCTTTTGAGCCCGCCCCGTTGTCTGGAACAGGGTGTGCGCCAAACGGAAACCGTGCCATGCCCGCACATGAAACGGGCAGATTCCGGCAGCTGAATCGGGGTAAATATATTACCACGTTTTATTTATTATACAATGCCGGCCGTTCATCTGTCAAGAGCCGTCCGCCGGACGAAGGAGGATTCCCTCCCCCGCTTATTTTGCCACGATATTGAGCAATTTCCCCTTGACATAGATCACGCGCATGATTTTTTTGCCTTCCAGCTGGGCGGCGACCCGCTCGAGGGATCGGGCGGCCGTCATGGCCTGCTCCTCATCGGCATCCGCCGGGATAGTCACCCGGCCCCGCAGCTTGCCGCACACCTGCACGGCGATTTCGGCGCTCTGCTCGACGCACTTGGCCGGGTCGTAGGCGGGCCATTTCTGGTCGGTGACCATGCCGTCGAACTGGGCGCGGCTCCACAGTTCCTCGGTGATGTGGGGCGCGAAGGGGTTGATCAGCAGCAGCAGCGTGCGGTACTCGCCCCGGGTGACGGAGCCCTTCTGCTCGATTTCGTTGAGCAGGGACATCATCGCGGCGATGGCGGTGTTGAATTTGAGGTTCTCGATATCCTCGCCGACCTTTTTGATGCAGCGGTGGAAGCTCCCCTCGAGCTCCTTGCTGTAACCGTCGCCGGCGGCGACGGTTTCCTGCAACCCCCAGATACGCTCTAGGAAGCGTTTGCAGCCCTTGATGCTGGCGGAGGACCATGGCGCGGCCTTCTCAAAGTCGCCCACGAACATCTCGTACAAGCGGAGCGTGTCGGCCCCGTAATCGCGCACGATGTCATCGGGGTTGACCACGTTGCCCCGGGATTTGGACATTTTTTCGCCGTTCTCACCCAGAATCATGCCATGGCTGGTGCGCTTCTGATAGGGCTCTTTGGTGGGCACCATGCCGATATCATAGAGAAATTTGTGCCAGAAGCGGGAATAGAGCAGGTGCAGCGTGGTGTGCTCCATGCCGCCGTTATACCAGTCCACCGGCATCCAGTATTTAAGCGCCTCGGGGGAGGCGAGGGTTTTGTCATTGTGCGGGTCACAGTAACGCAGGAAATACCACGACGAGCCGGCCCACTGGGGCATGGTGTCGGTTTCCCTCTTGGCGGGGCCGCCGCAGTGGGGGCAGGTGGTGTTGACCCAGTCGGTCATTTTGGAAAGCGGAGACTCCCCGTCATCGGTGGGCTCGTAGGAATCCACCTCCGGCAGGCGCAGGGGCAGCTCCGACTCGGGGATGGGTACCCAACCGCATTTGTCGCAGTGCACCAGCGGGATGGGCTCGCCCCAGTACCGTTGGCGTGAAAAAACCCAGTCGCGCAGCTTGTAGTTGATTTTCGGCTCGCCTTTGCCGTTTTCCTCAAGCCAGGCGATGATCTTTTCCTTGGCCTGCTCCACCGACAGCCCGTTGAGGAAGCCGGAATTGACCAGCATGCCCGTGGCGCAGTCGGTGAAGGCTTCCCGCTGCACGTCGCCGCCCTTCACCACCTCGATGATGGGCAGGCTGAATTTCTTGGCGAAATCCCAGTCGCGGGTGTCGTGAGCCGGCACGGCCATAATGGCACCGGTACCGTATGTCATCAGTACGTAATCGGAAATGTAGATGGGTATCTCGTTTCCGTTCGCCGGGTTGACGGCACGCACGCCCTTGAGTTCCACACCGGTCTTGTCTTTTTCTACTTCGGTGCGTTCAAAGTCGGACTTGCGCGCGGATTCTTCCTGATAGGCGCGGACGTCATCCAGATTCTGAATTTTATCCGCCCACTTTTCGATAAGGGGATGCTCCGGCGAAATAACCATGTAGGTTGCGCCGAAAAGAGTATCCGGCCGGGTGGTGTACACGACCACCGGGTCGCCGGCCGTGGTGGCGAATGTCACCTGGGCGCCGGTGGAACGGCCGATCCAGTTGCGCTGCTGCACTTTGACGCGTTCGATGTAATCCACGTCGTCCAGGTCGTCGATGAGCCGCTGGGCATACTTGGTGATGGCAAGCATCCACTGGCTCTTGACCTTGCGGATGACTTCGCCGCCGCAGCGCTCGCACCGGCCGTTGACGACTTCCTCGTTGGCCAGCACGACCTTGCAGGAGGTGCACCAGTTGACGGACATTTCCTTTTTATAGGCAAGGCCCCGTTTGAAAAGCTGCAGGAAGATCCACTGGGTCCACTTATAATAATCCGGGTCGGTGGTGTTGATTTCGCGCGACCAGTCGAAGGAAAGACCCAGACTCTTGAGCTGCTGCTTGAAGTGGTGGATATTGTCACGGGTGACGATTTCCGGGTGGATATGGTGCTTGATGGCGTAATTTTCCGTAGGCAGGCCGAATGCGTCCCACCCCATGGGGTAAAGCACGTTGAAGCCCTGCAGCCGGCGCTTACGTGCCACGATGTCGATGGCCGTGTAAGAGCGCGGATGCCCCACGTGCAGCCCCTGCCCAGACGGATAGGGGAACTCCACCAGCGCATAGTACTTGGGCAGCGTGTAATCGTCCTTGGCATGAAACACGCCTTTTTCTTCCCAGATATCCTGCCACTTTTTTTCGACAGCGGCAAAATCGTAACGCAAAACGAACCCTCCCGTTTTTTCTCATCCCACCGGTACGGCCGGCTCTATTTCCCCGCCGAAGGCTGCGCCTGCTGCGCGCCCGGGTCGCCGGCGTCGTCGGGGAGCCCGAGATCGACGGTGTGCCCGTCGGCCCAGAGCCTTTCCAGGTTATAAAACGCGCGGGTGTCGCGGTGGAAAATATGCACAACCACGTCGCCGTAATCGACGATGATCCACGACGCCGTCTGCGCGCCTTCCACGCGGCGGGGCTCGACGCCCTGCTGCGAGAGCTTGAACTCCAGTTCCTCCGCCAGCGTGCGCACCTGAGTGGTGCTGCCGCCGGAACAGAGCAGAAAATAATCCGCCAGGATGCTCACTGAGCTGATGTCGATGGCCTCGACATTTTCGGCCTTGCGGCCCGCCAACACATGGGCCGCGGCATCGAGCAGTTCACGCGATGTCAGATTGACCGCCTCCCGAAACTCTATAAAAACCCGTCAGTCGGAACCGACGAGCGACTGAAAATCTTTTTCCGCGGCGCTTTGGGTGTCCTCCCCGCCGGAGGCCGACTCCCGCAAGCCCAGATCCGACCGGGTCAGCGTGGTGCCGGCCGGCACGAACGACCCGTTGAGCAGCGCGAGCAGCCGGGTCATGTCGGGGGAATAATAGCACACGCCGCCGGCAGTGTAGTAGCTCCCAGGCATGGTGGCCACGGTCACCTGGCTCATGTCGATTTTCCGTGCCGTCTGATAGAGAGCCAGCATCTGCCCCGCCGACATGTCGGTAAGAAAATCCGGTGCAGAGACCGCAGGCAGCACGCGAGTGGCAAGGGCGACCGTGCCTAGGGCACGCAGCTTGTCCGCGAAAGCGGCGAGGAAAATCTTCTGCGCCTGCAGCCGCCCCATGTCACCCATGGCCCAGTCGTGGCGGTCGCGGACAAATTGCTCGGCGTGGCTGCCGTCCAGATGCTGGGGGCCCTTTTTCAGGTGGATATGCAGATTCTGCCCCGGGTCGTCATAATCCATATCCACCGGCACGGTCAGATCCACGCCCCCGGCCGCATCCACCAGCCGGCGGAAACCGGCCGTCGTCACCGTGGCATAATGCGCCACCGGGATGCCGAAATCCTTCGCCACCCGGGCGCGGAGGGTTTCCATGCCCGAGACTCCCTTAGGCGCGTGGGAATAGACGGCGTTATACTTGTGCGACGGCACATCCTGCCCCACGTAGGTATCCCGCGGGATCTGCAGCAGCCGGATGCGTCCGGCAGCCGGGTCGATGCGGCACAGCAGGATGACGTCGGTGAGACGGCTGCTGCTGTCAATGCCGCACAACAGGAAATTGACGGGCTCGTCCTTCGCCGCCGGCTCCTGCGCCGAAGGAGCCGACGAAACGCCCGACGGCGCGGCGCCCCGCTCGGCCAGAGGCCGCGCCCGCAGCAGCAGACCGCCCCCGATGGTCACCACCGCCGCCGCGAGCAGCACGACGGCCACCGCATTCACGGCCCGCAGCCGTGTCGATTCGCGCATTCTGACTCATCCCCCGGTATCCGCGGGGGAGCCGGTCGCCGGTCAGACGGCCGGAGTGCCGGACTGCGGCCCGCAGAGCAATTCATTTCGTGCTCTCACCGTGTCCAGATGAATCGGAGCGCCCTTGCCCACAAGCTCGGTGATGGAATAATCCAGCGCGGCCCGCAGACCGCCCTGCAGGGAGGTCTCGACCGTCTGCCGAAGCTCCGCCACACCCTCATAATCCCGGTCGGCGGAAACATAGTCGGCCAGATAGAGGATCTTTTCCAGCAGGCTCATGCCGGCCCTCGCCGTGGTGTGATACCGCACCGCCGCGATAATGTCCGGGTCGGCGACGCCGTACTCGTGCGCGAGCACCGCCGCACCGGCCATGGCGTGCCACAGCTTGGGCGCCATGCGTTCGACATTATCAAGGATTATACTATATTTAGCCAATATTTGCAACTGCTGCGGCCCGGGCGTATCCTTTTCGATATCGTGCACCAGCCCCGCGAAACGGGCCTTTTTCACGTCGGCCCCATAGAGCCCGGCGAGCTTGACCGCTTCCTGCGAGACCATGCGCGAATGGTAAAATCTTTTTTCGGTGAGCTTTCCCTTTAGTATGCCCAGAAACCGTTCCTCATCCAGCGGGTCCACCGCATTTTGCTGTGCCATTTCAGTCTCCCTTCCGGGCTCCCCGGCCGCCGGCCGGTAAAGCCCTTTTTTTCGGATGTATGCCTCCACCACGGGCGGCAGCAGCCCGGGAGCCGCGCCGCACTCCGCGAGCTGCGCCCGCACCCGGGTGGAGGAAAGCTCCATGGGCGGGATATCCGCCACCACGCACTCCGCGCCATAACGGCGGGTCAGCTTGGCGGCATACTCGTGCAGCAGCCGGCCCTCGTTAGGCTCCCGCGGCAGCGTGCACAGCACCGCCAGCCCGGCAATGGCGGGGAATTTCCGCCAGTCTTCCAGCGTGAGGAACATATCCGCCCCCATGAGGAAATAGAGCCGGGCGGCGGGGTACCGCGCATGGAGCGCACGGAGCGTATCCACCGTGTAGCTTTTGCCGCCGCGGCGCAGCTCGATGTCGCTGGCCTCCAGCCCCGGCTGCCCGGCAGCCGCCAGCCGGCACATGGCAAGCCGGTCGGGGCCGGGCTGCATCATGCTGCCGTGCTTGTGGGGCGGGGCGTTCACCGGCACGAGCAGCACCCGGTCAAGCGCCAGCCGGTCGCGGAAAGCCGTGGCCAGACGGATATGACCGTTGTGGATCGGGTTGAAAGTGCCACCCAGCACACCGATCTTTTCCATCACGCCGTCGTCCTCACAGCCGGATGACCGGGTGTTTCTCGTTGCGGCGGTAGAGCACGAACCGGCTGCCGATGACCTGCACCGTCTGGGCGCCAAGCTGCCGGGCCAGCGTTTCGGCTGTCTCGCGCGGGGGCTGAGGCGCCGTTTCCAGCGCGCGGCCCTTGACAAGCTCCCGGGCCGTCAGCGCGGCATCCGCCTGCCGCACAAGCTCGGCGGTGACGCCGGCCTTACCCACCTGCAGGATGCTGGGGATTCCGTTTGCCATGGCGCGCAGCGCTGCCCGCTGACGGGAGGTAAGCACCGGCGGCCGGGCCGGCGCGGGCTTTTGGTCAGGCACGGCGAGGCGGGGCGCGAGTTTCTCGGCCAGCAGCCGCATGGCGCGGCCCCGGTGGCTCAGCGCATCCTTTTCCGCTCCCGTCAGCTCGGCAAAGGTTTTGCCGGTGGAGGCTTCGATAAACACCGGGTCGTAGCCAAACCCGTCGGCGCCGGCGGGGGCTGAGGCGATGGTGCCGGCGCATTCCCCGCGCACGGCGATCTCTTCCCCGCCCGGGAGCACACAGCACAGCGCGCAGACAAACCGGGCGGTCCGCTGCGGGGCGGGCACGTCCTTCAGCTCATCCAGGAGCTTCTGTATACGGTCGGCGTCGGCGGCGTCGGGGCCCGCGTAACGGGCGGAAAAAATGCCCGGTGCGCCTTCCAGCGCGTCCACGCATAGACCGGAATCATCCCCCACGGCCGCGAGACCGGTGGCTTCGGCAGCCGCCCGCGCCTTGAGACGGGCGTTTTCCTCAAAATCCGTACCCGTTTCCTCCACGGTGCCGGTCACGCCGGCATCCCGCTGCGACACCGCCTGCACCCCCATGGGCCCGAGCAGGCGCTGAAATTCTTCCACCTTATGGGCGTTGCCGGTGGCTACCACGATTTTCAATACGATTCCTCCATCTTATATCCGGTTGGACCCGGCGGTGCCGGTCATTCCTCCGCAAACAGGGCGGCGACAAATTCCTCGGCGTCGAAGGGCTGCAGGTCGTCGATGCCTTCGCCCACGCCGATGAATTTCACGGGCAGCCCCAGCTCGTGGCGAATGGCGAAAATCACCCCTCCGCGGGCGGTGCCGTCCAGCTTTGTGAGCACCACGCCCGTCAGCCCCGCGGCCTCGCCGAAAGCGCGGGCCTGGGCGATGGCGTTCTGGCCGGTGGTGGCGTCGACGACCAGCAGGTTTTCCCGCGCGCAGCCGGGCAGTTCCCGGTCGACTACGTGAGAAATCTTGCCCAGCTCATCCATCAGGTTTTTGCGGTTGTGCAGCCGCCCGGCCGTGTCGCCGATGACCACGTCGCAGCCACGGGCTTTGGCCGCGGCCAGCGCGTCGAAAAGCACGGCCGCCGGGTCGGATCCTTCCTGCTGGCGTACCATCTGGGTGCCGGCCCGGTCGGCCCATATCTGCAGCTGCTCCGCCGCCGCGGCACGGAATGTGTCGGCCGCCGCGAGCAGCACCTTTTGCCCCCCGGCCGTGAGAGAGGCGGCAAGCTTGCCGATGGTGGTGGTCTTGCCCACCCCGTTGACGCCCACCACCAGAATCACCGACGGCTTGGTGGTCAGATGCAGCGCGGTGTCGCCCTGCAATTCTTCCGCCATCACATGCTGGAGCGCACCCCGTACGCCGTCGGGGTCGCTCACTTTTTCGGCACGGACCCGCTCCCGCAGCCGGCCGATGAGATACTCGGCGGTGGGCACCCCCACGTCGGCCGCTACGAGCACCTCTTCCAGATCGTCATAGACGCTGTCGTCGATTTTGGAAAAGCCGTGCAGCACGGAATTGACCTGCCCCATCACCGAATGGCGGGTGCGGGCCAGCCCCGACCGGATCTTATCGAAAAAAGCCATAGCGTTCCTGCCTTCCATGCGGCCGCTCTGCATGAGGGCCTTCTATCATTTATTATACCACCGAATCCGTTGCTTTTACCCTGCGGTGCCCGCCCTGCGGTGCCCGCCGCGCGGCGGCGGAGACGGAAGTTATGTAGTATATCCCATTTTTTCGGCCAGCTCGTCCACGTTGAGCCGCAGCAGCTTCGACACGCCCTCATCCTGCATGGTCACGCCGTACAGCACGTCGGCGCTTTCCATGGTGCCGCGCCGGTGAGTGATGACGATGAACTGGGTGTGGTCGCACATACGGTGCAGATAGGCGGCGAAACGGGCCACGTTGGCATCGTCGAGGGCGGCCTCGATCTCGTCGAGCACACAGAAGGGCGACGGACGCACCTTGAGGATGGCGAAATAAAGTGCGATGGCTACGAAGGCCTGCTCACCGCCCGACAGGGCCGCCAGGCTTTTGATGATCTTGCCCGGTGGCTGCACCTCGATCTCGATGCCGGAGGAAAGCACGTTTTCCGGCTCACTGAGCCGCAGACAGGCACGCCCGCCGCCGAAAAGTTCCACGAATATATGGGAAAAATGCCCGTTTATCTCTTCAAACTGCTGGGAAAAGATGCGCTGCATGCTGGCAGTGAGGTCACCGATCAAGTCGAGCAGTTCCTTTTTGGATTTTTCCGCGTCGTCCACCTGGGTTTTGAGGAAAGTATACCGCTGCGATACCTCGCGGTACTCTTCCACCGCGCCGACGTTGACGTCGCCCAACTCTTTGATTTCCCGCTTGACACCCGTGAGCTCCTTTTGGGCGGGGGCGGGGTCGTCGATGCGGGGCACGGAGCTCTCGGCCTCCGACCGGGTGAGCTCGTATTCTTCCCACAGGCGGGAAACCAGCCCGTCGTATTCGGCCTGGGCCTGGTTTTTGCGTTCCTCCAGCCGGGCCAGCTCCTGGGAAAGGCCCTCTTTCTTTTCGGAAAGCTCCCGTTCCGTAGCCCGCAGCCCGGCGCTGTGCTGCTCCATCTGCTGGCGCTGCTGCACCTGATCCTGGGCCTGCTGCCGCAGGTTTTCCGCCTGGGCGCGCAGATTGGCCGCCTGTTGTGTGAGCCGCTCGCTGTCGGCGCCGGCCGACTGACTGCGGGCGCGGATCTCTTCCTCCCGCTTCTGCAGCCCGGCGAGGCTGTCGGCGCGGCCGCTCTCTTCGCGGCGCAGCTCCTCCATATCCCGCACGGCGGACTCGATGTCTTTTTCGCAGGCCACCCGCTGCAGGCGCAGCTCGGTGAGCCGGCCGGCGGCGGCGTCCACCGCCCGGGTGTTTTCCTCCCGGCGCGCGGCGAGCGACTCCATCCCGCTCCTAATATCGGCTTCTTCCCGCCGGAGCGTTTCGATTTTGGCATGGGCCTTCGCCGACAGCTCCCGCTGCGCGGCAAGCTTTTGCGCGCAAGCGGCCCGCTCGTCCGCCAACGCGTCAATATCCACCGACAGGGTCTGCATCTGCTCGGTCAGACGGAGGCGCTCGGCTTCCAGCCGGACACGCTCCTCCCCGGCGGTCTGCAGTTCCCCTCGCAGGCCGGAAACCGACGCTTCCAGCGCCGACAGCTCGGTTTGGGCCGCCTTTTTACGTTCCCGCACCGTCTCCAACTGGGTCTCGAAACGCCCGGCCTCCCGGCGCAGCGCCTCGATTTCGGCGCGGCGGGTGAGCAGGCCGGCCCCGTGCCCCGCCGAGCCGCCGGTAAGGGAGCCGCCCGCGTTGACCAGCTGGCCGTCCAGCGTGACGATGCGGAAGGCATAGCGGAACTGCCGCGCCATATCCACGGCACAGTCAAGATCCCGCGCCACCACTGTGCGGCCCAGCAGGCTGCGCACGATGCCGGCATAGCGGCCGTCGGCCTCCACCAGATCCCCCGCGACGCCTACATAGCCCTCGCACTGCTCGAAGCCCCGGATGGCAAGGCCCGACCCGTGCACCGAGGTCAGGGGCAAAAAGGTGGCCCGGCCCCCCTGGGTGTTTTTGAGAAACCCGATGGCGGCCTTGGCGGCCTCCTCATCTTCCACCACAATGTGCTGGGCGGCGGCGCCCAGAGCCGTTTCCACAGCGACGGCATACTCCGCCGGCGTGCGGATCAGCCGCGACACCGGGCCGTCGACGCCCCGCAGCAGCCCCCTGCCGCTCTCGCGCATGACAGCCTTGACGCTGTGGGAAAAGCCCTCCAGACTGCGTTCCAGGTCGGCGAGCATATCCGCCCGCTGCCGTTTGCCCGACACCTGCAGCGACAGATCCCGCTCCTGCTTTTCCAACTGGGCGAAGGCCGTGCGGCGGGCATTCATTTTGAGCTCATAGCCTTTCGCGGCGTTTTCCAGCTCCGAGATGTGCTCCTGTGCCTTCTGATAGGCGGCGCCGCAGGTTTCCAGCGCCCGGCGGGCCTCTTCGCGCCGGCTGTCGCGGGTGGCGGCGTCGCTGTCGATGGCCTCCAGCCGGGCGGCGATGTGCCGGGCGGCCTCGTCGGCCCCGTTTTGTTCCAGCCCCGCGGCGGCCTGGGCGGCGGTCTTTTCCCCCGCGTCGGCATCGAGTCGCCGCCATTCGGCGGTCAGCGCCTCGCCCGTTTTCTGCAGCCCGGCGACTTCCTCGCCGCACCGCTGCATGTCGGCCCGCAACTGGCCGAATTTTTCGCGCAGCTGTGCCAGAGCGGCTTCCCGCCGCTCCATTTCCTCTTCGTGCGTCTGCCCCAGGGCCCGGACCCGGTCCATTTCCTCGCGCAGACGCGCGATATCCGCCTCGTTGCGGGCAATGTCGTTCTGGATCACCGCCGTCTGGGCGTCGGCGGCGGCGGCTTCGTCGGTCTTCTGCTGGGCCTGAGTGCGCATGGCCTCCGCGTCGGCGGCGGCTTTCTGCGCCTTGAGGTACTCTTCCTCAATGGCGCGGGCGGCCTCGTCGGCCTGCTTTTCCAGTTGCTCATACTGGGCGCGGGCCAGCTCCAGGCGGGTCTCCTGCCGGCGCAGGGCCTCGCGCTGCTTATCCATGGTGCACAGCCAGAGGCCGACTTCCAGCGTTTTTTTGCGCGCGGCGAGGTCGAGATACCGTTTGGCTTTTTCGGCCTGCTCCCGCAGGGGGCCGACCCGGGCCTCCAGCTCGCCGAGAATATCCCGCAGCCGCACGAGATTGTCCTCCGCCTCCGACAGGCGGCGTTCGGCGTCCTCCTTGCGGTAGCGGTATTTGGAAATGCCCGCGGCTTCCTCGAAAATTTCCCGCCGGTCCTCGCTGCGGGCGCTCACGATTTCGGCGATGCGGCCCTGACTGATGATGGAATAGCCGTCCCGCCCCAGGCCGGTATCCATAAACAGCTCGTAAATATCTCTTAGGCGCACCTCGTTGCCGTTGAGCCGGTATTCGCTCTCACCGGAACGATAATACCGCCGTGTGACGCGGATCTCGTCCCCTTCCACATCCAGCTCATGACCGGCGTTGTCGATGGCAAGGGTCACCTCGGCAAAGCCCAGCGGCTTGCGGTCCACCGTGCCGCCGAAAATCACGTCCTCCATGCGGCTGCCCCGCAGCGATTTGACCGACATCTCGCCCATCACCCAGCGGATAGCGTCGCTGATATTGCTTTTGCCGCTGCCGTTTGGGCCCACCACGGCGGTGACGCCCGGGTCGAAATGGAGCACGGTCTTGTCGGGGAACGACTTGAAGCCCTGCATTTCCAGTGATTTTAAAAACAAAGTTTCACGTCCTCTGTCCGGCCGCGGAGCCCGGGGAATCTTCCCGCCGGCACACGACCTCGAATTCTTCCAGCCCCGGGCGGGAATCGGCGCGCAGCCGCACGCCGGTTTCCCCCTCGAGGGCGATGAAATTGCCCCGATGCTGCCCGATGAGCTGCGACAGCCGCCCCGGCGCCACATAAAGCGTCGCGGCCTCCCCGGGTCGGAGCCCCGCGGCGGCGACGGCTTGCCGTGCGCGGCCGAGATAGACACGGCTTTCGCACAGTTCCCGGAAAGCCGGATGCCACGGCCCGGCCACATAATTGCGGCCGATGCCCTCTTCGGCATGGAGCCCGAGCCGAATGACCCGGATGCCCCGCCCGCGGAAAAACAGCAGCAGCCGCGCGCCCAGCTCCACCGCCTCCGGCAGCGTCTGGGGCGCGTACCGTCCCTCCCGGTAAAGCTGCGCCAGCCGGGTGCCCCGCAGCACAATGGTGGGGTAGACCCGCACCGTGTCGGGGCCGATGGCCGCGAAACATCGGGCGGTCGCCTCATCCCCGGCGGGGGTGCTGCCGTAAAGCCCGGTCATCATCTGCAGCCCCAGCTCGAAGCCACCCTGCCGGATAAGAACGGCGGCCTTTTCCACATCCGCCGCCGTATGCCCCCGGCCGTTGAGGCGCAGCACCGCGTCATCCATGCTCTGGGCGCCCAGCTCCACCGCCGTGACGCCGTAGCGGCGCAGGATGGCAAGCCGCGGCGGATCGATGGCATCCGGCCGGGTGGAGACCCGGATGCCCCGGAATCTGCCCGGCCCCACAAAGGGAGCCGCCGCCCGCAGCAGTGATTCCATCAGAGCGGGTTCCACGGCCGTGAAGCTGCCGCCAAAAAAGGCGATTTCCGCCGCCCCGGCGCGCTCCCCCATCTGCGTGAGCGCTGCGGCGGCCGTGCGGGCCACTTCCTCCGGCCCCGGCGCGCGCGGGCTGCCCGAAATGGTGCGCTGGTCGCAGAAAGAGCAGGCGTGGGGGCACCCCAGATGGGGCACAAAAATGGCGACGTTTGCGTGTTTCACAGCCCCATCAGCGCCAGGGCCTCTTTGGCGGCCATCTGCTCGGCCTCTTTCTTGCTGCCGCCCCGGCCGGTGCCGATGGCGTTTTCATCCAGGTGCACCTCCACCACGAACTGCTTGTCGTGGTCGGGGCCGGATTCGCCCGTGAGCACATATTCAAGCTTCTCGCCCGGGTTTTTCTGCACGATTTCCTGCAGCATGGTCTTGTAATCGGTCACGTCCCCCGACAGACGGGAGGAGAAGAACTCGTCGGCAAACCGGGTGACATACCGACGGGCTTCTTCCATACCGCCGTCGAGATAAATGGCGGCGATGACGGCCTCGAAAGCGTCCGCCAGGATGGAGGAGCGCTCCCGGCCGCCCGAATTTTCCTCCCCGCGCCCCAGACGCAAAAAACGCCCCAGAGAGATTTCCAGTGCGAATTCGTGCAGCGATTTTTCGCAGACCATCATGGCCCGCAGACGGGTCAGCTCGCCCTCCGGCACATGGGCATGGTGGCGGAAAAGATAATCTGCCACCACGATGCCCAGCACCGCATCGCCCAGAAACTCCAGCCGCTCGTTGCTGGTCAGGCCCTTTTCCCTCATCTCATTGGCATAGGATGAGTGGGTCAGCGCGTGCAGCAGCAGCTCCCGGTCGTGAAAATGATAATCCAGATTTTTTTCCAGTTCCTCGATCATATGCTCCCCGATCTTCCTGACGGCGCGTTACGATTTGGGCAGATTCCGGCGCACCGCCGCGGCGGCATCGCCTACGGTCGCAACGCGTTCGGCGGTTTCCGCCGGCAGCTCGATGTCGAATTCTTCCTCCAGGGCGGCCACCAGCTCCGCAATGTCGAACGAGTCGGCGCCCAGCTCCTCAAAGGTCGTATCCGCCCCGATGTCCTCTTCGTCGACGTCGAACTGCTCGGCCACCAGTGTGCGCACCTTTTCCAGCACCAAAGCCATCACCTCCCGGCCTCATGGGCATCTCGGCCCGCCACCGGCGGGCTCACCACTATGGTATGCCCCGTTCAGGCCGGAGTTTCGTCCTGCTTTTCCAGTTTGGGCAGGCTTTTTTGAATGTCGCCGATGACGCCCTCATCCACAAACGACACTGCCTGCCGCACCGCGTTGCGGAAAGCCTTGGCGGTGGAGCTGCCGTGGGCCTTGATGACCGGCCGGGCAATGCCCATCAGCGGTGCGCCGCCGTATTCGGTGTAATCCATTTTCTTTTTGAAATCTCTAAGACCGCCCATCACCAGCGCGCCGGCCATCATGGTGAAGGCGTTGCGTTTGAAAATACTTTTGACGTTGCCGGCGAAGGCAAGCCCCACCCCTTCGGTGGTTTTGAGGATCATGTTGCCGGTAAAGCCGTCGGTCACCACCACGTCGCACACGCCCAGGGGGATGGCCCGCCCTTCCACGTTGCCCACGAAGTTGAGGGACGATTCCTGAAGCAGTTTATAGGCTTCGCGCTGCAGATCGGTGCCTTTGGTCGGCTCGGTGCCGATGTTGGCAAGGCCCACGCGGGGTTTTTTGATATGCAGCACCTTTTCCATATAGATCGAGCCCATATAGCCGAAATGGAGCAGCATATCCGGCCGGCACTCGGCGTTTGCGCCGGAATCGAGCAGCATGTAGCAGCCGGTGTTGCAGGGCACCAGCGGCGACAGAGCCGCACGGCGCAGCCCCGGGATGCAGCGCACATAGGTGCGGGCACCCACCACCAGCGCGCCGGTGCTGCCCGCCGACACAAACGCGTCACCCTCGCCGGCAGCGATGGCGCGCAGCCCCACCGCCATGGAGGAGTTTTTTTTAGCCCGCACCACATCCGTGGGCGCATCTTCCATGGAAATGACGTCGGGTGCATCGAGGATGCCGATGCCGTCGAGGGAAACCCCCAGAGCCTGCGCCCGCTCCCGCAGGGTGCTTTCCCGCCCTGCGAGAATGATTTCGGCGCCGAAGTCATCGGCCGCCTGCCGGGCCCCTTTAATCACCTCGTCCGGCGCGTGGTCGCCGCCGAATCCATCCATGATGATTTTCATGTCAATCAGCCTGCCTTTCCGCCGCTTCGTTGCCCGCCGCCCGGCGAATGCCGTCGACCTCGGCAAGCGCCCGCCGGGCCACGGCTTCGTACCGGCGGCGCTTGTCCCGTATTTTCTCCCCCAAAGGGGCCATGATGCCGAAGTTGACGTTCATCGGGTCGAAATGCCCCGGGTCGCCGGAGCTGATGTAATGGGCCAGCGCGCCGATGGCCGTGTCGGACGTGAAATCGACGGGAGCAAGGCCCCGCGTCTGCCGCGCACAGTTGAAGCCGGCCGCAAGGCCGGATGCGGCGGATTCCACATATCCCTCCACGCCGGTCATCTGGCCCGCGAAAAACACCCGTGGCTCCCGCCGCAGGCGGTAAAACGCATCCAGCAGCGCCGGGGAGGCCAGGTAGGTGTTGCGGTGCATCACCCCATAGCGCACGAACTGTGCGTGTTCCAGCCCCGGGATCATCGAAAAGACCCGCTTTTGCTCGGGGAAGGTCAGGTGGGTCTGGAAACCGACCATGTTGTAAAGGCTGCCGGCGGCATTATCCCGCCGCAGCTGCACCACGGCATAGGGCAGCCGGCCGGTGCGCGGGTCGGGCAGGCCCACCGGCTTGAGGGGGCCGAAGCGCAGGGTATCCGGCCCACGGGCGGCCATGACCTCCACGGGCATGCAGCCCTCGAATACTTTAAGGGCTTTTTCGTCGAAATCGTGGAGCTTCGCGGTCTGGGCGCCCACCAGTTCCCGCACAAAAGCCGTGTATTCCGCCTCATCCATGGGGCAATTGATGTAATCGGCCCCGCCCCGGCCGTACCGCGCCGCAAAAAAATAATGGGTGGGGTCGAGGGAGTCGAACGCGACGATGGGAGCCACCGCATCCACAAAGTGAAGGTATTCCCCGCCGCAAAGGGCCTGGACGGCGCGCTCCATGGGCTCGCTCGTGAGCGGGCCGGTGGCGATGACGCACGGTCCGTCGGGGACGGCATCCAGCTCCCCCTGCCGCACCGTGATGAGCGGGTGGCTGCGGATATGTGCGGTCACGCTGCGGGAAAAAGCCTCCCGGTCCACCGCCAGCGCACCGCCAGCGGGCACCCGGGTCGCGTCGGCGCAGGCCATGATAAGCGAGCCGAGGCGGCGCATTTCCTCTTTGAGCAGGCCCACGGCGTTTTCCAGCCGGTCGGCCCGCAGGGAATTGGAGCAGATCAGCTCCGCAAAATCGGGGCTGTGATGCGCCGGGGTGTATTTGACGGGCTTCATTTCCCACAGGGTCACCGGCACTCCCTGGGCGGCGATCTGCCACGCGGCTTCGCAGCCCGCGAGGCCCGCTCCGACTACCGTCACGCTCATGAGGCCGTCCCTTCGTCCGCCGGGCTTCCGCCGCGGGGTGCGGTCTTTTTGGCGGCCGCCGGTTTTTTCGTCGTCCTGCGGGCCGTCGTCTTTTTCGCCGCGGGCTTTTTCGTGGCGGGCTTTTTGGCCGCGGCAGCCTTGGGGGCGGCGGTCTTGCCCCCGGCGATCTCGCCCTCCGCCTGAGCAGGCTGAGCCGGCCGGTGGGTGCCGGAGGGCGGCTCGGCGACGCCGCCGTCTTCCTGCCAGCGGCAAGCCTGGTTGGGGCAGTATTTCATGCCGCCGCGCTGGCGCTTGAAAAGGCTGCCGCCGCAGCGGGGGCATTTTTCGGTCAGGGGGACATCCCACGTCATAAAGGGGCAGGTGGGATTGTGCTCGCAGCCGTAATATTTCTTGCCGCTGCGGGATTTCTTCATCAGCACCCGGCCGCCGCACAGGGGGCAGAAGGCGCCTGTTTCCTGCACGATGGGTTTGGTGTTTTTGCACTCGGGGTAGCCGGGGCAGGCGAGAAATTTGCCGTAGCGGCCGGTCTTGATGACCATGTTGCGCCCGCACAGCTCGCATTTGATATCGGTGACTTCGTCAGGTACTTTCATATGCACGTCGCCCAGGTCTTTTTCCGCCTGGTCGAGAGTCTGGGAAAAGCCGTTGTAAAAAGCCGACAGCACGTCCACCCAGTTGCACTGGCCCTCCTCGATGCGGTCGAGGTCGTGCTCCATATGAGCGGTAAAATCCACGTCCACGATGTTGGAAAAGTGCTCCCGCATGAGCTTGGTGGTGACTTCGCCCAGCGGGGTGGGCACCAGCTGCCGTCCGTCCCGCTCCACATAGAGACGCTGCAGGATGGTGGTGATGGTGGTGGCATAGGTGCTCGGCCGGCCGATGCCGTTTTCTTCCAGCGCCTTGATGAGCGTCGCTTCGGAATAGCGGGCCGGCGGCTGGGTGAAATGCTGCTCGGCGGCCAGGCCGTCGACGGTGAGCGCGTCACCTTTTTCAAGGGGAGGCAGAGGCTTCAGGTCGCTCTTTTCCTCCTCGCTCTCGTAAACCGCCGAGAAACCCTTAAACCGCACGGTGCTGCCGGAGGCTTTGAAAATATATTTGCCGGCGGAAATATCGGCCGACACGGTGTCGAGAATTTCGTTGGCCATCTGGGAAGCGGTGAAACGTTCCCAGATGAGCTTATAAAGCCGGTACTGGTCGGAAGAAAGGCTGGCTTTCACCCGGTCGGGGCTCATTTCCGGCATGGTGGGGCGGATGGCCTCGTGAGCGTCCTGCGCGCCGGCGCGGGATTTATAGACTCGCGGCTTTTCGGGCAGATACTCCGCGCCGAAGGTGTCGCAGATATACTGGGCGGCGGCCTGCTGTGCCTCTGCGGCGATGCGGATGGAGTCGGTGCGCATGTAGGTGATCAGGCCCACGGCGCCCATCTTTTCCACTTCCACGCCCTCATAGAGCTCCTGCGCCGCGCGCATGGTGCGCCGTGCCTGGAAATTGAGCCGCTTCGACGCCTCCTGCTGCATGGTGGAGGTGGTGAAAGGTGCCGCCGGGGAGCGCCGGCGCTCGCTTTTGCGCACCGAAGCCACCACAAAGGGGTTGTCGCCGATTTCGGCGAGGATTTGGTCCGCCTGCTCCTTGTTGGCAATATCGATTTTGCCATTGGCGTCGCCGTAAAAACGGGCGGCAAACGGCTTTTTAGCCCCCGCCTTGCACAGCTCGGCGGCCTCGATGGTCCAGTATTCCACGGGCTGGAAGGCCCGGATTTCTTCCTCCCGGTCGACAATCAGCCGCACCGCCACCGACTGCACACGCCCGGCGGAAAGGCCGGGGCGAATCTTTTTCCATAAAAAAGGGCTGAGCTTGTAGCCCACGATACGGTCGAGAATCCGGCGGGCCTGATAGGCATCCACCAGATTGAGATCGATGGTGCGCGGATGCTGGATGCCCTCCTTGACCGCCGACTTGGTGATCTCGTTGAAGGTCACCCGCTGGGCGGAAGATTCGTCCAGCCCCAGCAGCTTTGCCAAGTGCCAGCTGATGGCCTCCCCCTCGCGGTCAGGGTCGGTGGCAAGATAGATTTTCCGGCTGGCCTTTGCCTCTTTTTTGAGGGATTTGATCAGGTCGGCTTTGCCCCGGATGGGGATATACTTCGGTTCAAAATTGTGCTCGATATCCACGCCCATGCGACTTTTCGGCAAGTCGCGCACATGACCCATGGAAGCAATCACATTATATCCCCGTCCCAGATACTTTTTAATCGTATGGGCTTTGGCGGGGGATTCCACAATCAGCAGATCTGACATGTTCCATCACCTTGAAACGCCCCGGCCGCAGCCGGCAGCGACATTTTTACTTGGTACATCCTATTTTACGCCCGTTCAGACGGCTGTGAACCGCCGACCGGGCAGCGAGCGGGCGAAACCCTGCACTTCCAGCACCGTCAGGGCCGACAGCACCAGCCTCGGTTCCAGATTGGCCTCAAGAGCGATGCGGTCCACGTGAGTGGGTTCGGCGGTGAGCCGGCCGTATACTGCGGCCTGCACGGGGCTGAGCCCGGCCGGCTGACGGCGTTTCGGCGCCGGCTCGGGCAGCAGCGCCTGCTGAGCGGGGGCTTGCGGCGGCTCAGCCATTGGGCCCGGGCCGGATTCGGCCGGTGTATCCTCTAGGCTTTGCGTGACAAACGACGGATATTCTTCCAAAATATCCGCGACGCCGCAGCAGAGCTTGGCACCGTCCCGCAACAGACGGTTGGTACCCTCGCTCATGGGGCTGAAAATGCTGCCCGGCACGGCGAAAACATCCCGCCCCGACTCGGCCGCCATGCCGGCGGTGATGAGCGCGCCGCTGCGGCCGCCGGCTTCCACCACCACCGTCCCCCGCGAAAGCCCGGCGATAATCCGGTTCCGAATGGGGAAATTGGAGGTAAAAGGCCGGGTGCCCGGCGGATATTCCGACACCACCGCCCCGTGGGAGGCGATGAGCCGGTGCAGTTCCCGGTTGCCCGCGGGATAATTGTAATCCACGCCGCAGCCGATGACGGCCACCGTCTGCCCGCCTCCCTTGATGGCGCCCTTATGGGCGGCCGTGTCGATGCCGTAGGCAAGACCGCTGACCACCACCGCCCCCTGCACGGCAAGCCCCACGGCCAGCCGGGTGGCCGCCTCGACGCCGTAGGCGGTGGGGCGGCGGGTGCCCACCATGGCCAGAGCCAGCGTGTCGGGGCCCGGGAGCCGCCCCATCACATAGAGCACACAGGGCGGCGCGTAAATTTCATGCAGCGCGGGCGGATACTCGGCATCCCCCCGGGTCATGACCCGGCAGCCCAGCGTCAAACAGCGCCCGACGATATCCTGGGCGCCGGCAAGGGATTTGTCGCCCAGGCGCGCACGATCGTGCGCGGTCAGCCCAGACACACGCTCCAGCTCGGCGGGGCCCGCCGTATAGACCGCCTCGGCACTGCCGAAACGATCCAGCAGCAGGCCGGATTTGGGGCTGCCGGCTCCCGTGGCCTGCGCCAGCCATATCCACTGCTCGACCTGATCCAAGGATACCGCCCGCCTTCCCTCTCTGTCAACCCCCGCGCCGGCGGCGCGGGAAACGGCCGGACTATCAAAAGCATGTGAAAACGGGGCTCACCCCCGCTTTCACCTGTTTTTCATCAGTTCCCACATCAGGATGGCGGCGGCCCCGGCGGCGTTGAGCGACTCGGCCCGCCCCCGCATGGGGATGGTCACGCGCTCCCGGCAGGCGGCGGCACATTCCGCCGTCAGGCCGGCGCCCTCGTTGCCCACGGCCACCACCGCCCCGCCCCGCGGGGCGACGGCAAGGATGCTGCCGGCACTGGCGTCGGGCACCGACGCCAGGGTGAGCAGCCCTCGGCCGCTCAGCTGCCGCAGCACATCGGGCAGATCCTCCGTCGGCCAGACCGGCAGCCGAAAAACGGCCCCCATGCTGGCCCGTACGGTTTTCGGGCCGTACACGTCGGCGCATCCGGTGCTGAGCAGCACGCCGCCGAGCCCGAGAGCCTCCGCCGTGCGCAGCACCGTGCCCAGATTGCCCGGGTCCTGCAGGTTTTCCAGCGCCACATAGACGCCGTTACGGTCTATTGTATCCGGTTCCAGATTTTTGTCAAGCATGGCGGCGATGGCGAATACCCCCTGGGGCGTGCGGGTGTCACCCATTTTTCGGGCCACAGGGTCGTCGATTTCCCACACGGCGGCGCCGGAGGCGGTCAGCTCCGCGGCCAGCCCCGCCTGATGCGCCAGCGCCCGGGCGGTAAAAAATGCGCGGTCGATGGGTACGCCGCTGCGCAGCGCGTCCCCGCACAGGCGCACCCCTTCCAGCACAAACCGGCGGGCGGCGTAACGCTGCCGTCGGTCGTCCCGCAGACGCACATACTCCCGCACCAAGCCGTTTTCCCGGCTCCGGATCTGTTCCAAAACACCGCCCCCGTGGCATAGTCCGTTTTCGGCAGCGAGTTGCCACAGCAACAGGTTTGCCGAAGCAGCATGCTTGCCGAAGCGGACCGCCAAATCATAGTATAAGGCCCGGGAACGTTTCCCGTCCCCGGGCCCAAGATCAACTCAGAGAGCCGCTTTTGCTTTTTCCACCAGCGCGGTGAAACCCTTCGGGTCACCCACCGCAAGCTCCGACAGCATTTTCCGGTTGAGCGTGACGTTCGCCTTTTTCAGGCCGTTGATAAACCGGGAATAATTGATGCCGTTGACCTTACACCCCGCGGAAATCCGGGTGATCCACAGCGCGCGGAAATCCCGCTTTCTGCGCTTGCGCCCCACATAGGCGTAAGAAAGAGACTTCATCACGGCCTGATTGGCCGTACGGAAAAGCCGGCTCTTGCCACCCCAATAGCCCTTTGCCAGCTTCAGGATCTTTTTTCTTCTCTTGCGCGTCATCAACGCGCCCTTTATTCTAGCCATCTCAATATAACCTCCATACCGCCGCCACGGCGAACCCGGCGGTTTTCAAGCTAAACGGCCCCAAAGGGCCGGACGGATGATCCGGGTTTACCGGGGGACCAGACGCAGGATCGCGCGGACGTTGGTCTTGTCGGCGTAAGCGGCCTTGCGCAGGCCTCTCTTGCGCTTGGTATCCTTTTTGTTGAGTATATGGGATTTAAACGCATGCGCCCGTTTGATTTTGCCATTTTTGGTATAGCGGATGCGCTTTGACAGACCGCTATGAACTTTCAGCTTTGGCATTTTGAATCCTCCCTGCTTATGGTTATTTGACAGGCTTGGGGTTGGGGCTTAGGAACAAGGACATGCTGCGCCCTTCCAGCTTGGGGCTCTTGTCGAGCACCGCCACCTCGCTGCACGCCTCAGCGAATTTTTTAAGCAGAACGCTGCCCAGCTCGGTATGGGCCATTTCTCTGCCGCGGAACCGCACCGTCACCTTCACCTTGTCGCCATCTTTCAGAAAATCCATCGCATGGTTCGCCTTCGTCTCAAAATCATGTATATCGATGTTGAGCGACATGCGGATTTCTTTGATTTCGACAATGTGCTGATTCCGCCGGGATTCCTTGTCTTTTTTCGCCTGCTCGAAGCGGAATTTTCCATAGTCCATGATCCGACAGACCGGCGGTTTAGCCTGAGGCGCGATTTTCACAAGGTCGAGATTTTTCTCGCCCGCGATACGCAGCGCCTCCCTGGACGCCATGATGCCCAGCTGGTTGCCGTCCGCGTCGATGACACGGACTTCCCTGTCTCGGATTTCCTCATTGATGAGCAGTTCCTTGCTGCTTATAATCGGCACCTCCAAAAGCCCAAAAGCCATACATTTTATATATAAATGAATTATATATAACAAACGTCAGGGCGGATCGACCGCCATAAAAAAAGCGCAGAACAGGAATCCCCGCCCACGCTGCAATACCCGCTGCGGTCCGAAAACCGCCCGCAGTATTGACCCCGGGCCGTAAGCCCGCCGGTGAGGACCGTTGTTCCTGCTTCATTGTCGCTAATAATCATACCAGACTATCGCCCGGGAGTCAAGGGCTTTGTGGAAAACCCGTGCGCTTTTTTTATTTGTGGGAAGAGGTCACGCCCGAGGAAGCGCGGCTGCTCGAAGACGCGCGGCTGCTGCCCGAGGATGTGCTGCGGGAGGGCGCCGTCTGCGCAACCGTGCTCGTCACCGGGTCGGATGCGAAGGTATTGCCGGTGACCGTCATATTTCCTGCGGACGACGACGAGGCCGAAGAAGACCTGCTTTTCCCCGACGTCGAGGAGGATACGGCGGAGTCGGAGCCCGAATCGGAGCTTCGCGTAAAGAAGCCGTCGTTATAGAGGCCCACCAGTGTGCCGGTGTATTCGGTCTGGGTGGAGTCGGTGACGTTGCGCAGCACCTTCGCATCCGGGTCATCCACATAGATTTTGCCGGCGAGGCTGATGCGGATGCGGCTCAGCGGCGTATCCCGGCCCAGAGAGACGGTTTTCCATCCGCCGGAAACGGTGCCGGTCACGACGGAAGAGGTGGAATCCCCGGTGGTGGGCGCGAGGTAAACGGTGTCTTGCCCATCCACCCCCAGCAGCCGCAGCTTTTTGGTACCGTTTACTGAAATTGCCTTGTTGGTGCTGCTCTTTTTGGTTGGCTGCCAGTTGTAGACATAGCCGGTCTTGGAATCCTCGTAGAGCAGCCCCGTATCCTGCTGATCGGTCACGACCTTGCCGATGGTGTCGGTGGCGGTGTCCACCGTATCCAGCTGGTTGTCGATGTTGAGCATGTAAATGACGCTGCGGCCGTTCTTGTCGCGGATTCTGGCATACACCGTGCTGTAGACGGTGGAAAAATCCAGGTCGGTGACAGTGGCGGTCGAACCGCTCAGATTTTTGAGACGGTTGAGATCAATGGAAACCCGCTGGTTATTGAGCGTGTTATCCATTTCCTGTATCTGTGAGGTATCTGTCGGCACGTAATAGTAAAACCGGACATAGTTTTTGGAACTGCTGCCGGTGTTCTGCTCGGCCAGAATGATGCGGTTGCGCCCATAGACCCATGCGTACTGGGCGATCTTCATGCTCTCGCCGCTTACGTCCGGCACCGTGTTCTGGGTATCCTTATCCGTGTCGACGACGATAAGCCTATCCGCCAGAACGTAAGAGAGGTACCCACCGTCATAGGAATATTGGATGTTGGTCGCCCCGGCGGGGATATTCACCTTGGGCTCGCTCTGGCGGGAAGACGTGCCGGAGTTGAGCCGTGACACGGAAATATGAGAATCGGAGCGGAAATAGACCTTATCCAGCCAGATAAGACCTGCGCCTTCCACCGCCACTAGCACCGCGAGGCCCAATAGGAAGAATCGGATATACCGGCTGGCAAACGATCGAAAAAATTTCAACTTCCCGTCCCCCCCGCTACTTCTCGACGTAAAAGCAGGTGGCCACCAGCCGTTCGCCGACATTGTCGCAGGGAGTGTTGATGACCTTGTTGTCGCTTACCATGGTGGTGGAGCCGCCGCCGTCGAGTTCGGCCGCCGTATTGGCGCCATATTTGAGCATAATGTCGCGTACGTCGCCCAGTGTCGCGCCGGTCTTTGTGAGCGTGCGCCCGTCGAGCACCAGCAGCAGCAGCGCGTTGTCGCTCTTCCGCTGGCCGATGGCGGTGCGGGCCGTACGGCCCGAGCCCGCCGTGCCGTTGAACTGAGCCTTGCCGTTGACGATGAGGGTGGTGGGGTAATTGTCGTTCTCAAACTGGAGAGCCTCGGTGACACCCATGCCCTGGAGTTCCTTGATGCTGTGATCGCCGACTATGAGGTTGCCTTTGGTGTCGATGCCGATGGCCTGGGTCTTGTCGGTGTCGGTAAACCCATTGTCTCTATAGACGACCTGCCCCCCTGAGATGGCAAAGCAGGTGGGCAGCCCGCCGTTGCCGCCATAGGCAGCGGAGCCTGTCGCGTCATGGAAACCGCCGCCGTTGATGGCAGCCACGGCATTATACCGGGCGGCCATCTCGCTGGTCAGCTCGCCCCGTGTGCCCAGATACTTGGTATGGCCCACATGCACCCGCAGAGGGTTGCTGATGACCATCATATAGCCGCTGTAATTGTCGTTATTGATGCTGTCAATCTCGATGCCGGAATTATAGGCGGAGGTGTTGGCGTTGGCGGCCACCACCTGGCTGTCGCTGCTGACATTGCCGCCGCTGTGGATGATTTTCTGGATTTCGGAATCGGAAAGAAACCATGTGGCAAGAAACTGATGGCTCTTGCTTTCCATGGCCGTGCCGACGATATAGCTACGGATGGCATTAAACGGCCCGTGATAGACCAGCATGATGCCGATCAGGCCCGCCGCCGCCAGTTGGAGCAGCACGGTTAAAAAGATCAGGGGCTTGGAAAACCGCCTGGTCCGGGCTTTCTGCGGAAGCTCACCAATATTGACTGTCTGCATATTCGTCCTTTCAGGGGTTGCCCGCCCGTGGAATACAGCCGGCGGGGTCCGGGAAACCGGGCTCATTGCACCTTGGTCACTTTCGTAATGAAGCTGTCGAGACTGTCACCGATATATACGCGCGGAATTTCCAGCATATCGTCGCCCACGGCGACCCAGCCGCCCGACATTTTGAAGCCCATGTGATAACTCAGCGCCCTGGTCGCCCGGATGGTCTCGCTGTCGAAATGCCCGTACGGATAGGCCACGGCGGTAATGGGAACGCCCGTGATGCCCTCCAGGGCGGTGCGGGAATTTCCCAACTCTTTATACTGGCTGTCGTACGAGAGTTTGTCCAAATACGGGTGAGTGACGGTGTGGTCTTCCACCGTCACGCCGCCGGCCGCAATCGTCTTGAGCTGGTCGGAGGTAAGATAGCCCGCCTTATCGACATAACTCGAGATCATAAAGACGGTGGCCGCGAAGCCGTACTGCACAAGCACGGGGAAGCCGTTTGTATAAAAGTCGCCGTAGCCGTCGTCAAAAGTCAGCACGACGGATTTTTCGGGGAAACCCTTGCCGCTTGCCAGCCCCTGATACAGCGTATCGAGCGAAATCGCCGTGTATCCGTTGTCATGGAGCCATTTCATCTGGGCGGCGAAATCCTCCGCTTTGATGCGGGCCGAATTGTTCGGGTTCGACGGGTCGTATTCCAGGGAATGGTACATCAGCACCGGGATTTTGTCGGTCAGCGTCACCGGCGCCGAGGATGCCGTTTCGGAAGAAGCGGCCTGCGGTGTGGTGCCCGCGGCCGAAGAGGCGGCTGAAGAAGCGGACGAGGCGTCCCTGCTCCCGCCGGTGCGTCCACAGCCGGCCAGAAAGACCGCCGTCATACAGGCGGCCGCCAGCAGGCGAAAAAACGCTTTCATTTTATGACAAGACTCCTGGAACCGCGGAAGAATGCAAACCGCTCTCCGCCGGTCTGATAATTGTGAATATTATACCATCAATCCAGTTCGCCGGTCAATGGGTACGGCTGCAAACCAACGGGCGGTCGATTTTGGCACCACAGGCCGTCCGTTTTTTTATTGTAACCGATGATTATGACAAAAGCATGAATAGAAACCGTTTTGGCATTGCTTATTTCCGGAAGCTTTTTCGGATTTTTCCAAACCAGCGCCGTCAGTCCACCAGCTTCTGAAAATCGGCGTCGTCCGCATAGCGGCCCCAGTGGTCGTCCTGCTCCTTGGCCGTGGCTTTCACCGACGCATCCAGCGCGATCGCCTTCTGCAGCCAGCCGAGTGCCTGTGCTTTATCCCCGCGGTCGGCGTAGATGGTAGCGATGCCGTAATAGCTCCAAGTGTCGTCGGGCTTGACGGCGATGACCTTTTGGAACCAGATCATCGCGTCGTCGTAATCCTTCTGCAGCTTATACCCCATGGCCTTGTTGAACATGGCGAAGGGGTAATCGGGCCGCAGCGCCAGCGCCTGGTCGATGACGGCCATACCTGCGGCATACTGCTTCTGGTAGCACAGGGCCAGCCCCTTGATCGTGTAGCTGTCGGGGTTCGCAGGGTCTTTGGCGGCGGCCTCGTCGCACAGACGCACGGCCTGGGCATACTGCCCGCCGAGCAGATCGCCCTGGGCGTCGGCCGCCATCTGCGCGGCGGCCGCCTGATCTGCCGTCTGCGACGAAGCCGCCGACGCCGGCACGGCGGAGGAAGCGGACACGGCGGAGGACGGCGCGGCGGAAGAGACAGTCGGCCGGCTGCTCCCCCCGCGGGCGCGACCGGCGCAGGAAATCAACGCGGCTGCCGCTGCCAGCACGCAGACAGCCGTCACCCACACACGCTTCATAGTGTGCCTCCTGTCGGCGGCCTAAAGCCGTCGATTCTATTTTAATAAATAACGGTGGATCTTTCAACCACAGCGGGCAATTTTGTGCATTTTCGTATATTTTCGCATATCCGGTTGAAAACATAGGAAGAAGCAGGTATCATGTATACTGGATTAAATTTTTTGATTTATTCTAAAGGTGGATCTACATGAGAAAAACAAAAATCGTTTGTACGCTAGGGCCCGCCACGGATGACGAGTCGGTCGTCCGTGCTCTGATGCTTGCCGGCATGAATGTGGCGAGATTCAACTTTTCCCACCAGGATCATGCCACCCACAAGGTGCGGGTGGACCAGATCAAAAAGTTGCGGAAGGACTTGAATCTGCCCGTTCCCCTGCTGCTGGACACCAAAGGGCCGGAAATCCGGCTGGGCCTTTTCCAGAACAAACGGGTGGAACTGACCAAGGGCCAGACTTTCACCCTGACGACCGATGAGATCATGGGCGACCAGAACCGGGTCTCCGTCTCCTTCAAGGGCCTGCCCGAGGACGTGAATCCCGGCCATCATATTCTCATCGACGACGGCCTGATCGAGCTGGTCGTCGAGAGCAAGACCAAGACCGACATTGTGTGCAAAGTCGTCAACGGCGGCCCTGTTTCCAACAACAAGGGCGTCAATGTACCCGATGTGCACGTGTCGCTGCCGTTTGTCAGCGAAAAAGACGAGGGCGACCTGCTTTTCGGCATCGAAAACGGCTTTGACATGATTTCGGCGTCCTTCACCCGTTCCGCGGCGGATATTCTTGAGATCCGTTCAATTCTCGAAAACAACGGCGGCGGCAACATCAAGATCTACGCCAAGATCGAAAACCGCGACGGTGTCAACAACATCGACGAGATTCTCAAGGTAGCCGACGGCATCATGGTGGCCCGCGGCGACATGGGCGTGGAAATTCCCTTTGAAGAACTGCCCCCCATCCAGAAAGTGCTTATCAAAAAGGCCAACAGCGCCGGCAAGACGGTCATCACCGCCACCCAGATGCTCGACTCGATGATCCATAATCCGCGGCCGACCCGCGCCGAGGCTTCCGACGTGGCCAACGCCATCTATGACGGCACCAGCGCCATCATGCTCTCGGGCGAAACCGCAGCCGGTGCCTACCCGGTGGAAGCGGTCAAAGCCATGGCCCGCATCGCGACCCGTGCCGAAGCGGACATCGACTATGACAAGCGGCTGCGCAACCGGCAGGACGACGGCTTTTACAATGTGACCAACGCCATTTCCCACGCCACCTGCACGATGGCGCACGATATCGGCGCCACGGCCATCCTCACCGTCACCAAATCCGGCAACACCGCGCGTTCCATTTCCAAATACCGTCCGACCTGCCCGATCATCAGCTGCACGCCGGACGAGCAGGTTGCCCGCCAGCTCAATCTGTGCTGGGGCGTCACGCCGCTTCTCACTGGTGAGAAGAAAGAATCGGACGAGCTGTTTGCCGCCGCCGTCAGGAGCGCCACCGAAGCGGGGCTGCTGAAAAACGGCGACCTGGTGGTCATCACCGCGGGCTTGCCTCTGGGCGTTTCCGGTACGACCAACCTTATCAAGGTGCACATCGTGGGCGACATCCTCGTTTCCGGCACCGGCATCGTGCATTCCTCGGTCTGCAGCACCCTGTGCGTGTGCAAGACGGAAGCGGAGGCTCTGGCGAACTTCAACGACGGCGACATCCTGGTCGTTCCCAGCGCCACCGAAGCGATGCGGCCCCTGCTGAAAAAGGCGGCGGGTATTGTGACCGAAGTCGGCGGCGCTTCCTCTTTCGCGGCGGTGACCGGGCTGAAGCTCAACATTCCGGTGCTGGTCGGCGCCAAGGATGCCACGAACATCCTGCGCAGCGGCACCACCGTCACCCTGGACGGCACCCGCGGCATCGTCTATTTCAGCGCCAAGTAAATTTCACCTATGGCTATAAAAGGGCGTGGGGGGGGGGGGGGGGGGGGCGGGGGGGCGCGGGT
>JAEWAE010000041.1 GCA_023391835.1 Bacillota bacterium | reverse complement strand
TTCCGGATAGAATCAGATTCAATACGGCGTCGAGTTGATTTTCAATATCGGGATTCTGCCATTCCGAAGCAAAAGCGGGATGATGGAACCGGCTGGTGGCGATAAAAGCGGAGACGGCCAGCTGCCGTGGGTCTTGATCAACAAACACCTTACTGCGAATGCCTTGCTGAATAATCGACTCCATCTGATTGAGAATATGATGGAGGTGTTCATTCAGGGCACGGCTGGAACCTTCCGACAAAACGGAATAATTTTCGAACATCTCCGGATCAGTCGCCGCGCATGTGCGTTTTGTTCGGCACAGCTCCTGCAGGTAGTGCCGGAGTTTCTCTTCTGGCCGGGCGTTTTCCCGCATAATCGGATCCAGTGAACGGAAAGTGCGCGCCAGCCATCGTTCCGTAACGGCTTCCAGCAGATCCGCCTTGTCTGCGTAGTACCGGTAGATCGCGGCATGGCTGACGCTCAAAGCTTTGGCGATATCCGTAAGGTTTGTTTTGCCTGGGCCATACCGCCGGATAGCATTTTCCGCCGCCTGCAGAATCGCCTCTTTATCCAATACAAAACGGTTCATTTCCTCACCCCCATCTTGAATTGATTTGCTCCCGTATTATAACACGTCATGTTACAAATTTCAAATAGTATCACATGAATCAAAGTTACAAATGATAGAATATGTACTTTGTACTTTGATTGATTACGAATGTCCGACAAAGGCAGGTAAAAGACAGGTATCCGTTTTTGGAAGGGAGGAAAACCATGTCCCGGATTTTCATAACCGGTTCTGCCGGAGGTCTGGGACAACGGGCCGCAAATCTTCTCGTTCAATCCGGTCATCGGGTCGTTCTGCATGCCCGCGACGATAAACGTGCGAAGGATGCCTTGGAAGGCGCGCCGGGCGCGGAGAGCGTCGTCCTTGGCGACTTATCGAGCCTCAATGGAATGAAGAGCGTCGCAAGGCAGGTAAACGCATTGGGGCGATTTGATGCCATTATATACAACGCGTCCGTCGGATACCGCGAACCCCGGCGGATTGAGACGGTGGACGGGCTGCCGCATGTTTTCGCAATTAACAGCCTTGCGCCATACGTTTTGACTTGCCTGATACGGAAGCCGGAAAGGTTGATCTACATGAGTTCCGGCCTGCATAAGGATGGGGATTCATCCTTAAACGATTTACTGTGGGCAGAACGCCCTTGGGCTGGGTATGCGGCGTATTCCGATTCCAAGCTGCATATGGTTCTTTTGGCTTTCGCAGTCGCTCGAAGATGGCCCGATGCGTATTCCAATGCCGTAGACCCAGGCTGGGTCGCAACAATGATGGGCGGAAAAGGCGCACCGGACAGTCTGAAGGAAGCGCCGAAAACGCAAGTATGGCTGGCGGCCGGCACCGATCCGTCCGCCACGGTATCGGGGCGATATTTCTACCACGGGAGGCCCCGCGCGCATCATCCTGCAACAGACGATGTTCAGACGCAGGAGCGGCTTCTTGCCGCGTGTGAGAGGTATTCCGGGATCGCATTTCCAAAATAGCTTCGCAGCAGAGATATTTTCAACTGAAACGATAAATTTATGGAGGAACGAACAATGAAAGTAATGGCTTTTGTAGGCAGCTCAAGAACGGACGGAAACACTGCAAAAGTAGTCAGCGCGCTTTGCGCGGGTATGAAAGAGAGCGGGCATTCGGTCGAAATCTGCAATTTGTCGGAACTCGACAACAAGGGATGCCGGTCCTGCGGTTCATGTCAGGCAGGAAAAGTGGAATACTGCGCGGTTGACGACCGGGTGACGGCTCTTTTGCCGAAGGTCGCGGATGCGGACTGCATCGTTTTGGGAACGCCGGTCTACATGATGCACCTGAGCGGGACTGCGAAGAATTTTATTGACAGGCTGTTCGCGTTTTATGTTCAGTCCAACCACACCGCGAGATGCTTGCCGGGGAAAAGGTATATCACAGTCACCTGCAGCGGCGCGCCCGTGGGGGCCTTCAACAATGTTACGGAATATCTGAATCGGCTTTTCGAAGACGCATTTCAGATGAAAAACTCCGGTAACATTATCGTTGGCAATGTATTAGGCAAAGATGATGTTCTCAACCAGCGGGATGTTCTGAAATCCGCCGAAGATATGGGCAGAAAGCTGAAATGATCACACGTCTCAATTAATACGAGGTAAAAAGATACAGCGACCCTCTTTTCAAGATCCGGTAACTGGAGCGGCAAATGCTTGTACTTTTCAGCATCCATGTACTACTGCAAAATGAACTACAGCCTGAAACGTCTGAGTAAAGGCCGCCTGGCTCATTATATCCAGTCACAGTAAAATAGTCCTTTCGTTTATCAAAAATAAAATATGCCAAGAGCAAATCTGCCAAAAGGCAGAGACGCAAAGCCATAGGATCTAAGGTGCTGGTTAAAGCGCTATGACAGCCTGGCTGCCGATTGCCGTAACAAAAGCCTGCCCATCCATGGGTGGGCTTTTGCTCTTTTACGACGTGTATGTGTATGCGTGCTTTTTGATACTGTGGGCTTCTGTCTCCTTTTGCTTGCGGCTATAGGAGGAGCTTCACAAATGAAAAGATGCACGGATCGAGTGCGGGGGTTGAACTAAAGACCTCGCTCTCAGAGAAATCCAACTATATAAAAGTCTAAAAAAGTCAGCAGTTTGTACTATGCAAACTGCTGACTTTTTTTATTCGACTTTTTTCTTACAATTTCGACACAACTGTATCTCATTTGCATTTCACTGGATGCGCTTGGGAAATAACAAAAAATGCCTTTGCTGTCGTTCTCCGCCTGTTCTTCATTTCCGGATTTCAACAATCACGAAATGGAGGACAAGCCTTATGAAAAAGTATCAGAAGAGAACAAATTATCGAGAAAAGTATCCCGATTTGAGCGAAGAAATCATTGAGGTCTTGGAGAAGAGCGATCGGCAGATGGAATACCTGCAGTATGACATCAAGGTTGAGCGATGCCGAATCAATCCTGTGAACGGCGCTGCTACATATCTCCCCAGCTGGGAAGACTCCTACGAGCGGCTGCTGGAAGGAAACAGGCAGTTTGCCGCCGCTGGCGTGGGTGTGGACGATGCCGTTATTAAAGCCGTGATGATCGAAAAAATGCTGACCTGTCTCAAGCTGCTCAGCACAGAGGAACAGGAGTTGATCACCGAGCTGTTTTTTAAAGATAAAAGTGAACGACAACTGTCCGCAGAAACAGGCGTTCATTTTATGACTATCCATGACAGAAAGATAAAAATTCTTGGGAAATTGAAAAAGCTGATGGAAAATTAAAAATTTTTTCGTGCAACCCCCTCGCTCAACGGGTAAGTAAGTGAGGGGGTTTTCTATTCCCTCGTTGCTCATTGAAAATTTCATATCCGGCAGCATAAATACATGATCTGTCCGGCCGTGATGAGCGGCAGCGACAATGACGGGTGCGCCAAGACTACTTGCGGATGGGTGACAGACATCCGTCGAACCGATGGCATCGAAGGCGACGAGCGGCAAGGCCCGGTCATAAAACAGCCTGTGGTGGGCTGTTTCGCAATGAAACGGACAGTGCTAACGCTACTTCCGTCCAGCCACAGACTCAAGCAATGGGGACGGCTCGCAGAGATCCTGGGAGAGGTGAAATTCCTATGGCGTTTGCTTAACTGGCAAACCGTTTATGCTGTGCCGCCCACGCTTCGGGAAGCAGTGCCGAATAGAAGCATTCAATCGATAAAATGAAGAACAAGCTTATATAGATTTGAGGGACAGCCATGTCAAAATGGCTGTCCCTTGTTACATACAGTGGCGGAGGTGCTCGGCATGAATATGAGCAGAGGCGATATTTTCTATGCGGATTTGACGCCGATAGTGGGCTGTGAGCAGGGCGGCATCCGCCCCACCCTGATTATTCAGAATGACATTGGCAACCGATACAGCCCCACCGTAATCGTTGCAGCCATCACCAGCCGCATGGAAAAGAATCCTTTGCCTACCCACGTACCGTTGACGGGAGAGCAAATCGGACTCCGGCAGAATTCAGTCGTAATGCTGGAGCAAATTCGCACCATTGACCGCTCCCGTCTGCGCGCGTATCTGGGGCATGTTGGCAGCGAGTGCCTTCGGAATGTTGACAAGGCCCTGGGCGTCAGCCTGGGCCTTTTTATCAAACAAGCTGAGATAAGGGAGGAGCAGTATGAAACGAGCATGGCTTTATTGCCGTATAGACGCGCCGGAGGATCGCAACGGCGTACTGAAAAAGCAGGAAAAACAACTTTATGATTTTGCGGAACAGTTGGGATATCAAGTTACCGGAGTAAGCGTTGATCTTGATCAGAATACGGAATTGGAGAAGCTGAAACAGGATGCCGACGTGAAACGTTTTGATGCTCTCCTTGTCACCAGCCTATTCTATATTCATCGTGACCGCCGTCATGCGCTTGCCCGGGTGCATGAATTTCAAAGCTTTGGAATTGAAGTCTTTTCTCCCTTGGAAGGACATATTTCCGCGGGGGAGGGTTTGATATGATTGCCGTTTCCGAGCGGGTGTATCTCTCCATGTTCAGGGATGAGCCGGAGGTCCTCACGGTTCCGGAAGCCGCCAAATTGCTGCGCATCGGTATCAATCAGACCTATCGCTTGGCACGGAGCGGCCGACTGGGGAGCATCCGGGTGACTAACAAGGTACTGGTCCCCAAACTGTCCGTTGCGGCGTTTCTGGTCGAAAATAACCCGTGCGGGTTTGTACCGTTTGACACCTGGATTTCTCCGTCCGAGTGTGGTATTGTGTGTACTGCCGACGGCAGTACCGGAGAAAATCACGCGAAAGGAGAGCGGAAATGAAACGAATTACAGGCCGCTTGGCCACGAAAAATCAGAAATGGTACGCCGTATTAAATTTGTATGACACAGATGGAGTCCGCAAGCAAAGATGGGTCAGTCTTGACCTGGAGGACAAGCGCGGCACGAAAACGGAGGCCAACCACCGGCTCGCCGAGGTATTGGATCAGTACAACGTCGGAGATTTGTATCTGCAGGAGAATATGACCCATGCGGACCGGGAACGTAATCGGATCGCCAACATGCTGGTTGAAAATTATCTTCTGGAATGGCTGGAGCAGCACAAGCCCAATATTTCAAGCTCCACCTACCTGAATTACAAGAGGATGATCAACGGCAGGATGACAGCTTTTTTCAAGCCGATGAAGCTCAAGGTAAAGGAGGTCACCGGCGACGAAATCAACGCCTACTACACGACCATTCGCTCCGACGGGCTGAAGGGCACGACGGCACAGCGCCACCACGCCATGCTGCACCGGGCTTTCCAGCAGGCGGTAAAGCGGCGCATCATCCCCACAAATCCCTGCCTGCAGGCCGACCGGCCCAAATCCGTGCCGTTCATTGGCAGCTACTACAACGCCGAGGAGCTGAAATCGCTTCTGAACTGCGTCGAGGGAGATCCGATTCGTTTGGTCATCATGCTGGCAGCCTACTACGGCCTGCGACGCAGCGAGGTGCTTGGGCTGAAATGGTCGGCGGTGGATTTCACCGCCAAAACGGTCAGCATCCGGCACAAGATCCTGGAGGAGGAAACCAAGAGCGGCGTTGTGCTCAAGGGCTACGACGTGATGAAAACAAAATCCTCCTACCGCACCCTGCCGCTGATTCCTCATATTGAGGAGGAGCTTTTGGCGGAGCAGGCGAGGCAGGAGGAAATGCGAACGGTCATGCGCGGTGCTTACGACAAGAAATATTCGGAGTACATATGCGTGGACGCCTTGGGCGGCTTGATTACCCCACAGTATGTCAGCAGTCATTTTCAAGTCATTCTGAAAGAAAATGGGCTGCGGAAAATCCGCTTCCATGATTTACGGCACAGCTGCGCCTCGCTTCTGCTGGCAAACAATATTCCCATGAAGATGATTCAGGATTGGCTGGGGCATTCCGATATGGCAACCACCGCCAACATCTACTCGCACATCGACAGCTCCAGCAAGCTGGCCAGCGCCAATATGATTGAAGAAGTGCTTGGGGTGGCCGAAGACGAGGATAATCCGGAGAACGGCAAGGACGAAAAACCGGAATAAGCTCTCCGAAGGTTCGAACCCACGCAATGTCGCAGAAGACTTTCCCATCTTGCAGTTTTCTTGCAGAAAAAGCCTGGAAAAGTCGCAAATCCGCTTGCCTCGATTTCCACCAAAGTGGGGAAAGCAATGTGAAAACAGGTATAAAAAAGTCCTAAAAGCCCTCTAAAATAGAACTTTTAGGACAAATGTGGCGGAGAGGGAGGGATTCGAACCCTCGTGAGATTACTCTCAAACTGATTTCGAGTCAGCCCCGTTATGACCACTTCGATACCTCTCCGTGTATTTTCAACCGATTGCTCGGCGAAAAGGCGATATTCAGTTGATTGCAAAATTGCAAGAAAACTGCAAGATGAAAATTAGAACCGCTGTAAAATCGAAGCCGCAAACCCGCATGAAATCAGGCTTCTTCGAACCTGTCCCATCGCCGACCACACGCGATTTCGAGTCAGCCCCGTTATGACCACTTCGATACCTCTCCTTATCATGGACAGCTTCCCTATTATAGCAAAATGTAGAGGGAGTGTCAACGGATATTTCACCCGGAAAGGGAAGCGCCGCCGGCCCGAAGGCCCGCGGCACCCAGCACTCTGTCACTGCATCGGCGGCTGAAAATCCTGCTGCTCCTGCTGCTGGATGCTCTGCTGCCCTTTCTGTGTCTGTTCCAGATCCTTGGGGCTGAGTAGCCCCAGCAGCTGCAGCAGCTCCCCCACGTGCTGGCGCTCCTCATCCGCAATATGATAGAGCACCTTTTTGACCCGCTCGTCGCCCGTGGCGGCCGCATGTGCTTCGTACCCGACGATGGCCTCCAACTCGCCGGCCAGATCCACCCGCAGTGCCTGTGCCACTTCGTCGGCCGTCATCTGACGGGGTACGTTGCCGATGAAAGGATTCCCCAGTAGTGCCATGCTCTCGCCCTCCTTTGCGTACACCCGTATTTTCTGCCGTTTCGGCCGGATTATACGGAATGCCGCCCGGGGCGGTCAAAGGTGGAGAATATCCCGCCGAATCATGCGGAACGTGGCGTCCTCGCCGCTGTCCTTAAGCGAAGTCAGCATTTCTTCCAGCAACGCGCGGGTGCGGGGGTGCATCACATAGTGCGCGCGGGAGCGCATATAGTAGTCATATGGGTCACGGTCGCGGTATTCCGCCCCGCGGTACGTCCGGCTGGCGGCCACTCGGTCGCAGAACATTTCCACCACATAGCGCACGGGCATTTCCATCCCGGCCAGAGGGGAGGTTTCGTCGAGCGAATAGTCGATCCAGTATTCGAAATGGTGCTTGTTGCGCCCCTTGTGATGCAGCCAGGCACTGCTGTAGCCCTTTACTTTCCGCTCAATGTTGTTGGGACTCTGGTCGCCCTGATAATACCGGGCCCCCACCAGAAATTCGGTGGGCGAATACTTGGAAAGATCGTGAGTCAGACCCTGTCGGTAAAGGCCCACGCGGAAACAGTAGCGCAGCACCAGCCACCGGTGATGATTGATCGTTTTCAAATGGGAAAGCCATTTCATTGCCATTCATTCCTTTGCATGACCGGCGGGAAGGGGCGATGACCATAAAAGCGGCAGGGCCCGCCAAAGGACCCTGCCGACCGGCCGTGCCGGGAAAAGAGGCGGGAAAACTCAGTGGGAGCTTGTCCCCCCCGAGGATGCGGAAGAGCCGGAGGCCGCCGACGAAGTGCCTGCGGACGACACCGCGGAGGAAGCCGAAGATTCTTCGCGGATGGCCGTGACGGCATAGCGACCGCGGCTGCCTCTGAGCACATACTGCATGGTCTTGGCGGGTGCCGCAGGGGTGGCCGCAGTGTTGGAAGAGGAGGCGGAGCCTGCCGCCATATACTGCACGGTCAGCGTGACGGTATCGCCATGGCGGGTGATATGTGCCACCTGGGGAGTATACAGGCTGTAAAGCGAAGTGGTGGGCACGTGGAAGGCCTTCCCCTTCGCATTATACTCAAAGGCTACGCCCGTGTCGGTGACCGAGCGGAAATCCGGCTGAATCTTTTTGCCGAATAGATTCTCGAAGCTCGACTTGACGTCGGCGGCGGGCACCACCACGTTGCCCTGGTCATCCAGCATATAATTGCCGCCGGTGGTGCCCGCCTTGGCTGCCGCCCAGACCGCCGTCTTGAGCATCCAGCTGCGGTCGGCCTCGTCGATGGAATCGAACGGGTCGGGATTGGAGGCGGTGACGGGGGTGACGTAGCCGGCAAAAAAGGCGGGTGTCTCCGCCGGGCCCACATAGGAGCGGACGCCGCGGTAGACCAGGCGGGAAACGGTGACCAGCACAAAGATGAAACCGATCACTGCAAACAGCAGCACCGTGCTGCCGAGCACGGCCGTCAGCGTGCGCCGCCGGCGGGAATGGGTGCCCCCGGGTGTGGGGCGGGTGTGACGCGCGATTTCTCCCATCTTCAGTCCACTCCTTACCGGATCTGGCCGGAGCCGTATACGCGATACTGGGTGGAAGTGAGCTCGCTGAGCCCCATGGGCCCGCGGGCATGCAACTTCTGGGTCGAAATGCCGATTTCGGCCCCAAACCCGAACTCGAACCCGTCGGTGAAGCGGGTGGAGGCATTGCGGTACACCGCGGCGGCGTCCACTTCTTCCATGAAACGGTCGCTGCTGCGGCAATCCTCGGTGACGATGGCCTCACTGTGGCCGGTGCCGTAGCGGTTGATGTGGGCAATGGCCTCGTCGAGGCTGTCGACCACCCGCACGGCCAGAATGTAGTCGTTGTATTCGGTGGCCCAGTCCTCCTCGGTGGCGGGGCGTACCTCCGGCCCCAGAATCCGCCGGGTGGTCTCGCACCCGCGCAGCTCCACATGGCTGCGGTCCAGCAGCGCCTTGGCTTTGGGCAGGAATGCTTCCGCCACCGACCGGTGCACCAGCAGCGTTTCGGCCGCGTTGCACACCGACGGGCGGGAGGTCTTGGCGTTGTCGATGATCCGGGCCGCCATATCCAGGTCGGCGGCGGCATCCACATAGACGTGGCAGTTGCCGGCCCCGGTCTGGATGACCGGTACGCTGGCGCCTTCCACCACCGTGCGGATGAGCCCCGCGCCGCCGCGGGGGATGAGCACGTCGATATAGCCGTTGAGGTGCATCATCTGCCGGGCGGACTCGTGGGAAGTATCCTCCACCACCTGCACGGCGTCGGCGGGCAGGCCCGCCTGCTCGATGGCCGCCCGCATGACGGAAGCGACCGCCAGGTTGGAACGGATGGCTTCCCGCCCGCCGCGGAGTATGCAGGCATTACCGGATTTCAGACACAGCGAGGCCGCGTCCGCGGTGACGTTGGGCCGTGCCTCAAAGATGATGCCGATGACGCCCAGCGGCACCCGCACCTTCTCGATCCGCAGACCATTGGGGCGTACGGTGCCGCCGAGCACCTGGCCGACGGGGTCTTCCAGCGCGGCAACTTTTTCCACGCCGGCGGCGATGCCCTCAAGCCGCTCGCGGGTCAGGGTCAGCCGGTCGAGCATCGGGGAGGGGATGCCCGCCGTGGCGGCCGCGTCCAGATCCTTCCGGTTTTCCGCGAGGATGCGGTCGGCCTGGGCGCAAAGGCCCTGTGCAATGGCGCGAAGCGCCTGATTTTTCAACTCGGTGCCGGCGTGGCCGAGCTGGCGGGAAGCGGACTTGGCCCGTTTTCCCATTTCTTCCATTGTCATACCGTCTGCCTCCCTTGCGTGTGTTTGGCCGGGAAATAGGTGCCCGCCGGTTTGCCGGCGAACAGATCGTACAGTTTCTCGGGCTGTGAGCCGTCGAGTATGGCCATGTCGACACCGGCCTCGGTGACCATGCGCGCGGCCTCCAGCTTGGTGATCATGCCGCCGGAGCCCAGCGGCGAGCCGGCCCCGCCGGCCAGCGACAGAATATGCTCGTCGATATCTGACACCACCGGGATCAGGCGGGCATTCGGGTCCTCCCGCGGGTCGCGGTCATAAAGACCCTGAATGTCGCTGACAAGCACCAGCGCATCCGCCCCCACCAGCGTGGCTACGATGGCGGAAAGGGTGTCATTGCCGCCGAAGGCGATGTCGTCGTGCTCGATTTCTTCCACCGCCACCGAGTCGTTCTCATTGACGATGGGAATCACGCCCAGCTCCAGCAGCGAGTCGAAGGTGTTGACGAGGTTGGCGCGGGTGTTGTCGCGGTCGGTGATGACGCGGGTCATCAGGATCTGTGCCACTGTGTGGCCGTAGGACATGAAAAGCTTGTCGTACAGGTACATCAGCTCCACCTGCCCAATGGCGGCGGCGGCCTGTTTCATGCGGGTCTCTTTCGGCCGCTCGGGGAGCTTGAGCCGGGCCGTCCCCACGCCGATGGCGCCGGACGTGACCAGGATGATTTCCTTGCCGGAATTTTTAAGATCCGACAGCACGCGCACGATCTGCTCGATGCGCCGGATATGCAGCCGGCCGGTGGAATATGTAAGGGTCGACGTGCCGATTTTCACGACGATCCGTTTGGCATTCTGAATGGACATGGTAAAACCCCTTGTTTGACCGGCCCGCCAAGGACCGGACGGTGTCTTTCCGGCGGCGCGTCGCCCGCACCGCCGGATACTTTACCATTATATCATATTGCGGAGCGTAAACAATCGCCAAACGGTAAAATGGCAAAGAAATCGACCGTCAGGCGCGGCGGGCATCCGCAGGTCGGAAATGGCGCAGCGCGGCGGCCTGCGCGGCATAGTCGGCGGCGTCGGTCAGCAGAAGCATCCCGGCATACCACCAGAGCATGCGGCTGCCGGCAGGTATCTCGAGCAGAATCAGCGGCGCGGCGATCAGGTGGGCGGCCGCGGCGACCGCGAGCATCGGCAGCGCCCGCACCGGCAGCATACGCAGAAACACCAGCAGCCGTGCCACCCCGCCGAAGGCAAAGGCGGCGAACAGAATGGCCCGGAAGCCGTTCGCATCCACCGTGCCGACGCTGCCGGCCAGCCATCCCACAAAACCGTAGCCGAAGGCGGCGATGAGGCCCAACACCACGTCGGCCACTCCTTTGCCATAGGCCGCGGGGCGGAGCAGCGCCAGTATCAGGCATATCAGGCACAGCCAGCTGGCAACAAAGGCCGCCATATACCGCTGTCGGGGCAGCGGCAGGGCCAGCAGTGCCAGGGCCGCCAGCGTAAGCATCCCGGCAAAGGCCAGGTCGAACCGGCGCTCCCCCCGGATGTGCCGGTCGGGGTCGGTGGCTAGAAAAGCGGACCGCAGGGACATGGCGAATCCTCCTTTTAGACTGGAAAATTCTTCTTGCTTCAAGTATGGGCGGAATCCGGCCGTTTATTCACATGTTTTGCAACCCCGGACGGCCTGTGGGGCGCCCCGAATGATTGCCAAGGATGCCCCGATGTGGTAATATGATAGAAACGCCTGCCGCCGGCGGCCGAAGACCGGAACCCGCGGCGGCGTATTTCAAAGCGGAGATGATGGTTCATGCGCAAACAGCGGGTCGGCGTGCTTTTCGGCGGGGTTTCCTCCGAGCACGATGTGTCCCTGGAGTCCGCACAGTCTGTGATTGACAATATACCGAAGGATAAATACGAAGTCGCCATGTTCGGCATCACCAAGGCAGGGGAATGGAAGCTTTACCGCGGCGACACGGCGAGGCTGCCCGGCGGCCGGTGGGAGTCGGACGCCGCCAATCTGCGGGCCATGATCGTGCCCGACACCTCGGTGCACGGCGCGCTGGTTATCCGGCCCGACGGTGTGGCCGAGACTCTGCGGCTGGATGTGGTATTCCCCGTGCTGCACGGCATGGGCGGGGAAGACGGCACCGTGCAGGGCCTGCTGACGCTGGCGGGCATTCCATATGTGGGCTGCGGCGTGGCGGCTTCGGCCATCTGCATGGATAAGGTACTCACCAACACCATGCTCGACACGGCGGGCATCCCCCAGGCCAAATGGGAATGGGCGGCCGTGCGCGACTTTGAAAAAGACGGCACCGCCATCATCGAGCGCATCGAGCGGCGGCTGGGCTACCCGGTCTTTGTCAAGCCCGCCAACGCCGGTTCCTCGGTGGGCATCAGCAAAGCGGCCGACCGGGCCGCGCTTTACAAGGCCATCGACGCCGCCGCAAAGTACGACCGCAAGATCGTATTTGAAGAAGCGGTGAAGGGCCATGAGATCGAGTGCGCCGTGCTCGGCGGCCGGGAGCCGGTGGCGTCGGTCGTCGGCGAGATTCGGCCCGCGGCGGAATTTTACGACTATGACGCGAAGTATATCACCGGCGACACCCGTCTGGATATTCCGGCCCGGCTGCCGCAGGAGCTGACCGACCGCATTCGCGACACGGCGGTGAAAACCTTCCGTCTGCTCGGGTGCAAGGGCATGGCCCGCATGGATTTCTTCGTGCGGGAAAGCGACGGCGCCGTGCTGGTCAACGAGCCCAACACCATCCCCGGCTTCACGTCCATCAGCATGTACCCCAAGCTGTTCGACGCATCGGGGGTGCCTTACGGCGAGCTGCTGGATCACCTGATCCGGCTGGGCCTGGAAAGGTGAGGCGCGTATGGATGTAAGACCCATCGGCATGTTCGATTCCGGTCTGGGCGGCCTGACCGCTCTTAGGGAGCTGACGCGACTGCTTCCGGGGGAAAAGATCGTCTATTTCGGCGACACGGGCCGGGTGCCCTATGGCAGCAAGGGGAAAGACACCATCGTCAAATATGCCCAGCAGGTGGTACGCTTCCTCAAAAGCTTTGATGTAAAGGCCATTGTCATCGCCTGCGGCACCGTCAGCTCGGTGGCTTTCGACGAAGTGGAGGCTTTGTCGCAGGCCCCGGTGGTCGGCGTGGTGAAGCCGGCTGCGGCCGCGGCCGCCAAGGCCACCCACAGCGGGCATATCGGCGTGCTGGGCACCAGCGCCACCATCCGCAGCGGCTCCTATGAGAAGGCCATCCGTCAACTGTTGCCTGAAGCGCAGGTGAGCAGCCGGGCGTGCCCGCTATTTGTGCCGTTGGTGGAAAATGGGCATTTTGCCCGCGACGACCAGATGGCCCGTCTGGCCGCCCATGAGTATCTCGACGATTTCGCCGGCGGAGCGGATACCGTTATCCTCGGCTGCACCCATTACCCCATCCTCAGCGGGGTCATCGGCGACGTGCTGGGGGAGGGGGTCACGCTCGTCGACGCGGGAGCGGAGACTGCGCGGGAAACCGTGCGTGTGCTCACCGCCAATGACCTGCTGGCCGACCCCACTCAGGAGGGCAAGTGCAGCTTTTACGTCAGCGACTATTCCGAAGATTTCACCAAGCTGGCGGGTATCCTGCTCAATCATTCGCTGACGGGTTATGTGGAAAAAACGGATATTGAAAAATACTGACGGCGCACGTCGCGGACGGAAGGAATGAGCGGGGATGAAAAAAGACGTTCTGATTAACATCCGGGGCAAGGTGACGGCCGAAGGGTCGGAACCCGATGTCATCGAGCTGATGACCGACGGACGGTATTATTATAAAGACGGCAAATACTATATCATCTATAACGAGTCGGAGGCCTCCGGTTTCGCGGGGGCGGTGACGACCCTGAAGGTAGAGGGGGAGGACTGCGTGACCATGACCCGGCGCGGCCCCTCCCAGGCGCATCTGGTGCTCGAGCAGGGCCGACGGCACCTGTGCCGCTACGACACCGGCGAGGGGGATCTGATGGTGGGCATTTCGGGCTGCCGCATTCATTCCCGCCTCGGCGAGCTGGGCGGCGAGCTGAAGTTCAACTATTCGCTGGATATCAACAGCAATCTGGTCAGCCAGAACGAAGTCTCGATATCAGTCAGGGAGGCAGGAAAATCGAATGACAGATCCATTGAGTGCGGCAACTGAGCAGGTACGCGCGGCCGTGCGCGCCGCCGTCGACAAGTGTGCCAAGGAGGGTGCGTTGCCCCAGGGGCCCATACCGGAATTTACCGTGGAAATCCCGGCCGACCGCAGCCACGGGGATTTTGCCGCCAACATTGGCCTGATTTCGGCGCGGGCCTATCATATGCCTCCCCGCAAGATCGCGGAGGCGGTGCTCGCCTGTCTGGATTTCACCGGTACGCTGCTCGAGCGCGCCGAAGTGGCGGGGCCCGGGTTTCTGAACTTTTTCCTTTCCCCCCGGTGGTATGTGGCGGTGCTGCAGGCTGTGGAGGCCGGTGGTTCCGATTACGGAGCGTCCGATTACGGCAAGGGGAAAAAGGTGATGGTCGAGTATGTGTCGGCCAACCCCACCGGCCCCATGCACATGGGCAACGCCCGGGGCGGCGCGCTGGGTGACTGCCTGGCGTCGGTGCTCCAGCGCGCGGGCTACGATGTGACGCGGGAATTCTATATCAACGACGCGGGCAACCAGATTGAAAAATTCGGCCGCTCGCTGGAAGCGCGCTACCTGCAGCTTTATAAGGGCGAGGACGCGGTGCCCTTCCCCGAGGAAGGCTACCACGGCGACGACGTGCGGGAGCGGGCGAAGGAATTCGCGGCCATGCACGGCGACCAATACGTCGAGTCCGACCCGGAGGAGCGCCGCAAGGCCCTCACCGACTACGCGCTCGAAAAAAATATTAAGAAGCTCCACGACGATCTGCTCAAATACCGCATTGACTTCGACGTATGGTTTCGCGAGAGCAGGCTGCACAACGACGGCGAGCTGGACGACACCATCCAGCTGCTGCGCGAGCGGGGCTACACTTATGAAAAAGACGGGGCGCTGTGGTACACCGCCACAAAATTCGGCGATGAAAAAGACGAGGTGCTTATCCGCTCCAACGGCATCCCCACCTATTTCGCAGCGGATATCGCCTATCACCGCAATAAGTTCCAGGTGCGCGGCTTCGACCGGGTCATCGACGTCTGGGGCGCCGACCACCACGGCCATGTGGCCCGGCTCAAGGGTGCCATGGAGGCCATCGGGCTGGAAAGCTCGCGGCTGGATATGGTGCTCACCCAACTGGTGCGTCTGATGCGCGGGGGCGAAGTGGTGCGCATGTCCAAGCGTACGGGCAAGGCCATTTCGCTGGATGATCTGCTGGAAGAAGTGCCGGTGGATGCCGCGCGGTTCTTTTTCAACATGCGCGAGGCCAACAGCCATCTCGATTTCGACCTGGATCTGGCGGTGGAGCAAAGCTCCCAGAATCCGGTCTACTACGTGCAGTACGCCCACGCGCGCATCTGGAGCATCCTCAAAAATCTGGCGGCCCAGGGCATTTCGCCCCGGGAATGCGCGCCCGAGGAGCTCGGCCGGCTGACCCAGCCGGAGGAGCAGGAGCTGACCCGCCATCTGGGCATGCTGCCGGGCGTGATCGTCGAGGCGGCCAAGGCCTATGACCCGGCACGGCTGACCCGCTATGTGCTCGATCTGGCGGCAAAATTCCACAAATGCTACAACGCCAACCGGGTGCTGGTGGCGGACGACGAGCCGCTGATGCAGGCCCGCATCCGGCTGTGCATCTGTGTGCGCGACGTGATCAAAAACGTGCTGGATATGCTCAAGATCCAGGCGCCCGAGCATATGTGAGACGGCCGGAGGCAAGCTATGGATAATCCGTTCACACGGCCGCTGCTGCTCGACGGCGCCACAGGCACCAACTTGATGGCGGCCGGCATGCCCCAGGGGGCCTGCACCGAGCAATGGATAGTGGAACATCCGCAGCCGCTCCGGCAGCTCCAGCAGGCGTATGCCGCCGCAGGCTGCGGGATGGTGACGGCGCCGACTTTCGGCGCCAACCGGCTGCGGCTCGGAGATTATGGTCTGGCCGACCGGGTGGAGGAAATGAACCTGCGCCTGGTGGCGCTTTCACGCGAAGCGGTCGGCCCCGACGTGCGGGTGGCGGGGGATATGGCTCCCACCGGCGGTTTTGTGGAACCTTTCGGCGACATGACTTTCGACGAGCTGGTCGATGTGTACCGCGAGCAGGCCCGGGCGCTGAAAAAGGCCGGGGCCGATTATATCGCCGCCGAGACCATGACCGGCCTGACCGAGGCGCGGGCGGCGCTGCTCGCGGCCAAAGAGACCGGCCTGCCGGTCACGGTGTCGCTGACGGTGGATGAAAAAGGCCGGCTGCTGTCGGGCGGCGACCCGACGGCCTGCCTGCTGGTGCTCCGCTCCATGGGGGCCGACGCCGTGGGGCTCAACTGTTCCACCGGGCCGCAGATCATCTTTGACTGCCTGCGTGCGGCGGCGCCCTTTGTGGCGGGGCCGCTGCTGGCAAAGCCGAACGCGGGTCTGCCTGACCCGGCCCGGCCCGGCATGTACGACATCGGGCCGGAGGCTTTCGCCGCCTTCGCCCGACCGTTTTTGGAAACAGGCGTGGAGCTGCTGGGGGGGTGCTGCGGTACGACGCCCGCCCATATGGCTGCGCTGCACCGGGAAATTGCCCGCTTGCCGTTTGCCCGGCGGCCCGCGCCGCAGACGGATGCCCGCCGTTTTCTGACCGCCGACGAGCGGCATGTGTGGAAAATCGACCCGGAAACCATCGGCTTCAGCCACAAGCTCGACTGCGGCCCCGATCTGGGGGACGACCTCATCCGGCTGTCGGAGGAGGAGTTTGTCGCCGTGCGCGTGCGTATCCGCAGCGAAGAGGACGCCCGGCAATTCGGCCTCAACGCCTATCTGTGTGCGCTGCCGGTGGTGCTGCTCGGGCAGGATGCCGCCGCGTTGGAAACGGCCCTGCGGCTCTATAACGGCCGGGCCATGGTCGATTCCAAATCGGAGCTGCCGCTCCCGGCGCTTCGCGCACTGGCGGATCGTTACGGCGCGGAGATCATCTGACTGCCCCAAGGGAGGTGGAACGGTTGTTGCCGGTTTCTCATTTCACCGTCCGTTCGGGACGGGTGCCCGCCGATTTTGACGGATATACCATCGTACAGCTTACCGACCTGCACGGCCGTTGGTTCGGCCCGGGCAACGCGGAGCTGATCGAGACAGTGCGCGCGGCGGCCCCCCGGCTTATCGTGATGACCGGCGACATGATCAACTGTCTCGGGGATGACGGCGGCTCCGCTCTGGCGGTCTGCCGGGCTTTTGCCGGCGAAGTGCCGCTTTATTTTGTCGGCGGCAACCACGAGTTGGTGGGTCTGCGGCGGCGCCCGGGCGATATCCTGCGCTTTTTGCGGCAGATGAGCGCCCTGGGGGTCGTGCGTCTGGGCAGCGGCCGGCGTACGATAGCCTGCGGCAGCGGGCGCATCGCCGTGTGCGGGCTGGAGCTGCCTCTCCCGTATTACCTCCCGATTTTTGACCGGCGCAGCCGCGGCACCCTGAGCGTAGCCGAAATGACGCGGCGGGCGGGCCCGGCGCCGGAGGATTTCACGGTGCTGCTGACCCATGCACCCTATTTTTTCCCCACCTTTGCCGGCTGGGGGGCGGATCTGATATTCGCCGGGCACCTGCACGGCGGGATGGTCCGCCTGCCGCTGGTGGGCGGCGTGTTTTCACCCGACTGGACGCTTTTCCCCAAGTATGCCGCGGGGCAGTTTGCCCATCCCCGTGGCGGGGGTGGGCAGTCGGCCATGATCGTCGGTCGGGGGCTTGGCAGCAACCATCGGCCCCGTATCCATAACCCGCCCGAGGTGGTCGTCGTCACGCTGCGCCGGGCATAGACGCGGCTGCGCGTACATGTTGACTTTTGCAAAACTCCTGTGCTATAATAAATTGCTATATTGTCTACCCCGCCGCTCAGCCTGGGGGGAAAGCCCGTATCCGGGCACTCACCGGCCCCACGCTTGGCCCGGGGCGAATATTTTGTGGGGTGAACTTATGCTCAAAGAAGAAAAACAGGCCGTCATCGAAGCCAACCGTATCCACGAAAAAGACACCGGCTCGCCGGAAGTGCAGATCGCGGTGCTCACCAAGCGTATCAATCTGCTCAACGAGCACCTGAAGGTGAACAAAAAGGATCATCATTCCCGCCGCGGGCTGCTCAAAATGGTCGGCCACCGGCGCAATCTTCTGAATTATCTGATGAAGAAGGACGTCAACCGGTATCGTGCCATTATCGAAAAGCTGGAGCTGCGCAAGTAATCCGGCCGGTAAGAGCAGGCGATTTCAGTCGCCTGCTCTGTTTTCATACCCGATAAAGTTCAGCCAGACGGGGCGGAGCGACGGTTTCAGCAATCGAGCGGGCGCTCAGCGCGGCGCGGTGAGCATCGGCTCCATTGCTCAAACCGGACTTTGCCTCATCCGGATCACAGAAATGACAGGAGGCTATCCCATGTTTGAAAACTATCGCGTCTTCGAGACGGAGGTGGCCGGCAAGAAACTGACCATCGAGACCGGCAAGGTGGCCCAACTGGCCAACGGCTCCTGCCTGGTGCGCTACGGCGACACCGTCGTGCTCGCCACCGCCACCGCGGTGGCCAAGCCCCGGGAGGGCATCGACTTTTTCCCTCTGGCCGTGGAATACGAGGAAAGACTTTACGCGCTGGGCAAGATCCCCGGCAGTTTTCTCAAGCGGGAAGGAAAACCCAGTGAAAAGGCCGTGCTCACCGGCCGCATGATTGACCGGCAGATCCGCCCGCTGTTCCCCAAGGATATGCGCAACGACGTGACGGTGGATATTCTGGTGCTGTCGGTGGAGCAGGATTGCCAGCCCGAGATCGCCGCGATGATCGGTGCCTCTGTGGCTATTTCCATTTCCGATATCCCGTGGAAAGGCCCGACGGCCGGTGTCGCTGTGGGCTATGTGGATGGGGATTACGTCATCAACCCCGATGCGGCCCAGCGGGAAAAGAGCGAGATGTATGTGACCGTGGCCGGCACCGAGCAGAAGGTGGTCATGATCGAGGCCGGCGCCAAGGAAGTGCCGGAGGACATCATGCTTGGCGGCATCCTCAGGGCTCACGAGGAGGACCGCAAGCTCGTGGCCTTCATCAAAGGCATCGCCGCACAGATCGGCAAGCCGAAATTCGAGTACCCCAGCAACGAACCGGATCACGACATGTTTGAAGAAATCAAGGCGTTTGCCATAGACGATATCCGCAAGGCCCTCGACACCGACGACAAGACTGAACGCGAAGCCCGTCTCAAGCCGGTTTATGAGAAGGTGGAGACCGAATTCGCGGAAAAATATCCCGATATGGTCCCCCAGATCGAGCAGTGCCTCTATAAGACCCAAAAATTCGTCGTGCGCCGCTGGCTGCTCGATGAAAACCGCCGGGTGGACGGCCGTGGTATCAACGAGATCCGGCCGCTAGCGGCTGAGGTCGGCCTGCTGCCCCGCTGCCACGGCTCGGCGCTTTTCACCCGCGGCCAGACCCAGGTGATGACCACCGTGACCCTCGGCCCGGTGGGGGATGCCCAGATCCTCGACGGCATTGATTTTGAAGAAACCAAGCGCTATATGCATCATTATAATTTCCCATCCTATTCGGTGGGCGAGACCAAGCCCTCCCGCGGCCCCGGCCGGCGGGAAATCGGCCACGGTGCGCTGGCCGAGCGGTCGCTGCTGCCGGTGATCCCGTCGGAGGACGAGTTCCCCTATGCGCTGCGGCTGGTGTCGGAGGTCGTGTCCTCCAACGGCTCCACTTCCCAGGCGTCGGTGTGCGGCTCGACTCTGGCGCTGATGGATGCCGGCGTGCCCATCAAGGCGCCGGTAGCCGGCATTTCCTGCGGCCTTGTCACCGAGGGTGACCGCTTCATGACGCTGGTCGACATCCAGGGGCTGGAGGATTTCTTCGGCGACATGGATTTCAAAGTGGCCGGCACCCATAAGGGCATCACCGCCATCCAGATGGATATCAAAATCGACGGCCTGACGCCCGCCATCATTGAAGAGGCGCTGCGGAAGACCCGGGACGCCCGGTATTATATCCTGGACGAAGTGATGGGCAAAGCCATCGCCGCGCCGCGGCCCGAGCTGTCAAAATACGCGCCCAAGATGATTGCCACCCGCATCAGTGTGGACAAGATCCGCGACGTCATCGGCTCCGGCGGCAAGGTTATTCAGAAAATCTGTGCCGACTGCAACTGCAAAATCGACATTGAGGAAGACGGCCGGGTCTTTATCGCCGCCGCCGACCCCGAAAGCGGCAATAAGGCGCTGGCCACCATCCGCGGCATCGTCGACGACCCCGAGGTGGGCAAGATCTATGACGGCAAGGTCACCCGCCTGATGACCTTCGGCGCTTTTGTGGAAATCGCCCCCGGCAAAGAGGGGCTGGTGCATATTTCCCGGTTGGACGTCAAGCGCACCGAAAAGGTGGAGGACGTGGTCCATGTGGGCGACCATATCAAGGTCAAGCTCATTGAGATCGACAGCCAGGGTCGAATCAACCTGTCGCGCCGCGACGCTCTCATCGAGCTGGAGGGTCTCACCGCCGAGCCACTGCCCGAGATGCCTCCCCGCCGGCCGGCGGCACCGCGCCGCCCCTACGGCGACCGGGATCGTGGATTCGACCATGCGTTCAGCCACGACCATGCCGATCACGACCATCACGAGCGCACCGACGAGCACGGCTCCGCGCATCCTTTCAACAACCCGCATCGCTGATTGCGGCGGGCCGTGGGTGACGGTACGATATGCAGACAGCTAAAGGCTGCCGCGCAACGCATTTGCGTTGTGCGGCAGCCTTTTTGATTTCACATGTGGGCGGGGTCTCGGTACACCTGCGTCAGATGCTCACGGCGACCCGCTGCAGGGGGCGGGACACACTTTTCAGCGCACACTCGAAATCTTCCGAAGCGGCGGCCATAGCTTTGTCCTTGCCGATTTCGGGCATATCGGTGCCCTGGATGAGCACCTTGTGAAATTCGTGTATGCCCAGATGACGAAATAAATCATGGATATATTTGATCCCCACATTGAGCTGCCCATAAAGGACTTTCGGATACACCCCGCCGGAAGACTGGATGTAGACCATTTTCCGGGGCTTGTCGTCCAACAGGCCGCAGACGCCGCCCGTAGTGATGCGCAGCAGCCGCCCGTTGAGCATGATGCAGTCGATATACTGCTTGAGCCAGGCGGGAAAACTCAGGCTCCACATGGGTGATGCAATCACATACACATCCGCGCTGAGAAACTGGGTGCATAGCTCGTTCATCCGTTGGACAGCCATGCGGTCGGTTTCGCTGAGCGTGTCCAGCTCCGGCCCGCCGACCAGACTGCAGCGACCGGTGAAACAGTGCTGATTGGGCTGAGGCAGCGAGGCGGTGGGCAGATCAAGCTCTTCCACCGTATAATCGGGGTTTTCCGAAAGAAACCGATCCACAAACGCGCGGCCGGCCTGTTTGCTGACCGACTCCGTCTCCGGCTTGGGGCTGGCGGTAATATACAGAAGCTTTTTCAAGAGCAAACCTCCTTATGGCCGGCAGGGGAAACACCTCCGCCGGTTACAGACTGGATTTTACGTCTATTTGCAAAATACGTGGTTCCCGATCCGCAGCAGGATGGGCCGGCTGCGGATCCACTGGCTGATGGCAGTTTTGGGGTTATAATAATAGATGGAACCGTTGGTGGGGTCCCAGCCGTTGAGGGCGTCCTGCGCCGCGCGCTTGGCCGAGTCGGCCACCGGCTGGTTAAACTGCCCGTCGGTCAGGCAAGTGAACGCTCCGGGTTGATAGATGACCCCCGCGATGGTGTTGGGGAACGAGGGGCTTTCCACCCGGTTGAGGATGACGGCCCCCACGGCCACCTGCCCGGTGTACGGCTCGCCCCGTGCTTCCGCCGAAATCACCCGGGCCAGCAGACTGACGTCATTTTGACTGTGTTGGCCGTAGCCGCCCCCCGAGCGGCTGCTCAGCCCCAGATACAGCAGCGTCGCGTTGCCGGTCACGCCGTCGGCGGTCAGCCCCACGCTCTTCTGGAACGCCGCCACGGCCTTTTTGGTGGCGGAGCCGTAGACGCCGTCCACGCTGCCGGTATAGAACCCCAGACTTTTGAGCTTTTGCTGGACTTGGGTGACTTCCGTACCGGTGGAGCCGACGCGGGAAAGAGTCGGAACGGTTTGCGGACTGCTGCTCGTTTTCACCAGACGGATGAGCAGCAGGCTGAGTACGATGACGATCAGAATCTGCAGCGCCCGGATGGTTTTTTCATTTCGGTTCATGCTCATCCTCCTTCGCGTATTAATTTTTCCATGGGGCGGGCAATTATGCCACCGGCCGCGGTAATTCCCAAAAAGACCGCTTTCATGCGCAAAAATGGGTGCGGATGCCGCCCCCAATGTGGTTATAATGGCGAATAAGACAGGATGGTAAAATTTGCAGGCGTATTTTTATAAAAAACAAGTAGAAACCTTGTAAAAATCGGTTGACAAGGGTTCGTATATCTGGTAGTATAGACAAGCACTCTTCGAGAGGGCGGCCGCGCGAGAGGGACGAAAAAAAGTTCTTGACAAACGACCGGTGACGTGATAGAATAGACG
>JAEWAE010000071.1 GCA_023391835.1 Bacillota bacterium | reverse complement strand
GGCCCGGGGCATCGGCGTTCTGGTGCCGCCCGACGTATTATTCGGCGGCAATGGGCGCCGCCGTCTTTTGCCACGCGAGCGACGCGATCAGCCAGGAAACCTGACTTTCCGCGCCTTCGTTACGGTTTGGGCCGTCGGGAGTGAGACCATCCATGCAGCCGCCCGTATCGGGGTCGATCAGGGACACACCCAGGCTATTGCATCCGGTGTACCACCGCAGGCAGCACTGGGCGTGTTTCCGGTATTCTTCCCGGCCCGTCAGCTCAAAAGCCTTCCGGCAGGCAAGCAGCGTGCCGCAGGCCTCCACCGGCTGCTGGTCGAATTCCGCCGGTCTCTGCCCCATGGACAGCCACCCTTTGCAGCCCACCGGGCGGAACATATCCCGCACACTGGTGACGCCCCAGAGAAAATCCAGGCTTTCCAGCCCGATCGTCCGATACCGGGCCTGCCCCGTCGCGTCGCCGGCAGCCAGCATCGCCAGAGGCAGCACGGCGTTGCAGTAGGTGACCGTATCCTCAAACCAGCGCCAGCCGGGAACGGCGTGATGCGCATAGCCTTCGGCCAGGTCGGAGGCCAGTCGCTTCAGCCGTTCCGGAGTGCCGGGCACTTTCGCTTCGCACAGGCCGAGCAGGGCGTAGGCTTTGGCCCGCAGATAGGTCAGTTCACCGCAGCCGGGGAGCACCTGCCTCAGCAGTATCCCCGCGGCGTCGCGCAGCCCTGCCGGCAGGCCGGGGCGGCCGGCGGCAAAGCCGAGCGCCCACAGGCACCGGCCGTAGCAATCCTCGGAGCCCCGCTGTTCCAAAAAGTGCCGGTCATAGCCTAGAAAATTGCGAAACCATGCGTCGGAACGGGCGTATTGCAGAAACCCGAGATACCGGGCGGCCAACTCCAGATATCGCGGCTCGCCTGCCGCTTCAAACAGCAAAACGGCCGCCATCAGCGCTCGCGCATTGTCGTCGGACGTGTACCCTTTGGCCGGATCGGGGACGGCATACCGCGCGTGCTGCAGCATCCCGGTATCGTCGGTGATGCGAAACAGATAGCGGTCATCCGGCACCGGCCGGGCGTTCCCGTTTAGCCCGCTCATACGGCGACCCGCTCGCTCGCCATGCAGGCCCGGTGCGCCGCGAAAAATACGCGCTTATAGGCGGCCGCCACCATGGGCCATTTCATCTGTCGGCCGAGGAGGCGGGTCTTTTGCTCCATCCGTGCCTTGGCTTCGGGGGACTCGATGACCGCATTGAGGCATTCGGCCAGAGCCTGCGGGTCTTTGAAGTCGGCGAGCAGCCCGCGGCCGTCGGCCAGCATTTCCTTCGCATAGGAATAAGGGGTGGAAACGATGACCTTGCCGTACCCGACGGCATAGGCCAGCGTGCCGCTGACGGCCTGATCCCGTCCGAGATACGGAGTCATATAGATATCGGAAAGGTTGAGATACCGGATGATTTCCGCTTTGGTGAGATAGCGGTTCACAAACCGGACGTTTGACTCCACGTGAAGCTTCCGCACCAGGCGCTCGAGGTTTTCCCGATAGGCTTCGCCGCTCTGCCGGCGCACGACGGGATGCGTCTGGCCGAGTATCAGATAGAGTACCTCCGGATGGGCGGCGGCGACCCTGGCGACGGCTTCGATGCCGTATTCCAGCCCTTTGCCGGGGCTGAGGAGGCCGAAAGTGCTGACAATGGTGCGCCCTTCCAGCCCCAGCTCCCGTTTGAGGGTATCCCGCCCCGGCAGATGCAGGTCGGGCACTCCGTGGTGGATCACTTCGATTTTGGCGGGGTCGGCCGCATAAACGTCTTCCAGCACCCTACTGGAATTCTGCGCCATGGTGACGACCTTTTCGCTGGCGGCACAGAGCCGCTTCAAAATCATTCGCTGGGTCGGATTCGGCGACGGCAGCACGGTGTGGAACGTAGTCACGACCGGTTTTTTCACCCCGTCGACCAAGTCGAGCAGATAGGCGCCGCATTCCCCGCCGTAAATGCCGTACTCATGTTCCACCACCAGCACGTCGATGTCGGAACGGTTGATTCTTTGCGCGGCGGCGGCATAATCCGCACGGTCAAACTGTTTGAGCTCCATCCGCACGTCCGCCCCATAGTCCAGAGGCCGGTCGGTGACGGCGATCACACGCGTGCACAGCTCCGGCTCCTTTTTCAGCTCGCCGACCAGATCCTGCGTAAATGTGGCGATGCCGCATGCGCGCGGAGGATAAGTGGTCAGGAAGCCCACCTGCAATGGTTCAGTCTTATTCATAATCCGGTTCCTCCTTTTGGATATCGGTTGGTCACGCCGTTTACGAGATGGCAGGCTGTCTGCCGGCCGCATCTTCACCGGTGAAGATGCGGTGGGCGCAGGGCGCGCCGCGCCGGACGGTGCAGCCATCCGTCACGATGGAATCGAGAATTTCCACCCCGTTTTGCACGGAAACATCGTGCCAGAGCACGGCGTTTTCGACCCGGCCGCGTCTGCCGACTCGGCTGCGGGCGCCGACGACTGCGTTGGGGCCGACGACCGCGCCGGCCGCGATCTGCACGTCCCGGCCCAGATAGACGGGCCCCCGCAGTACGGCATCCCGGCTCACCTGCGCATGGAACCGACCATAGACCGGCTCTTTTGCAAAATCCGCCTCATCGAGCCGATAGAGTCCCCGAAAGGCGTCGCGGTGCGCCCGCATGTATTTTTCCGGTGTGCCCATATCCAGCCAGTAGCCGCACCCGTCATAGGTAGCGACCCGCTCCCCCTGTGCCAGCAGCCTGGGAAACACTTCCCGCTCGACAGAGACTGCACGGCCGGCCGGGATATACTGCAAAACCGCCGGGTCGAAAATATACACGCCCGCGTTGATGTGGTGGGAAACGGTTTCGCCGGGCTTCGGTTTTTCCTTAAACGTGACCGCATAGCCGAAGGCATCCGACTCGATGACGCCGTAAGCGGAAGGGTCCTCCACACGGGTCACGGCGAGAGTGGCGGCGGCCTTCCGCGCCCGATGGAACCGGGCCATAGCCCCGAAGTCGATATCGCTCAGGATGTCGGCATTGAGAACGAAGAACGGTCCGTCCCGCAGCCATTCCCCGGCGTGAAGAATGGCTCCGCCCGTCCCGAGCGGTATATCCTCGCGGACATAGCGGATTTTCAACCCGTACCGCGACCCGTCGCCGAAACAGCGGACGATCGATTCCGGTTTATAACAGGTGCTCAGGATAATTTCCCGCACACCGAAGGCTTTCAGCCGCTCAAAGCTGCGCCGCAGCAACGGCACCCCCATGATCGGGACCATCGGCTTGGGCAACCGGTCGGTCAGCGGACGCAGCCGCGTACCCTTGCCACCTGCCAGAAACAATGCTTTCATACGACATGCCTCCTTGTATCAGATTCATATGTTTTCCCCGCCGGGAATGTATTACGGCTCGGCCGGAGCGGGGCAGTTGCGGATATACTCCATCACTTCATCCATGGAGGCGGCGGCCAGCGCGATGCAGGTATCCGCCGCGCCGTAATACATCCGCAGCGTGCCGCCCGCCTCATCCGGCACCCAGCCGCAGGGGAACACCACGTCCCGGACATCCCCCTCTTTTTCGTAAACCTCCCGCGGGCCGAAAATCCATTCGTCGCTGCGGCGCAGGACTTTCAGCGGGTTGTCATGGTCGAGCAGCGCAAGGCCCAGCCGGTATGTGGAGCCAGAGGCCGTCTGCCGCACACCGTGATAGAGGATCAGCCAGCCGTCCGGCGTTTCCAGCGGCTGAGCGCAGACGCCCACTTTACTGCCGTCCCACCAGCTGCCGCCGCGCGAATTGATAAGAATCTTATGATTGCCCCAATCGCGCAGATTTTCGGAACTGGTGACCCAGATATTCGCGCCGCGCTCAATGGGGCGGTGGATCAGCACCCAGCGGCCGCCGAATTTGCAGGGGAAAAGCGTTGCGTCCTTATCCTCCGGGGGCATGATAGGGCCCATCCGCTCGAAATTTTCAAAGTCATCGGTCATGGCCAGACTGACGACCGGGCCCGACTGCGAGTAGGCGGTATACACGACCGCGTACTTGTTAAGCTCCGTCATATAGGTGATGCGGGGGTCCTCAATACCCCACGCCTCCTCGGGATGCTCCGGGTCCGGCTCCAACGTGGGTGTTTTGTCGATGACCCAATTGCTGATGCCGTCGTCGCTGACCGCTTTGGTCAGGTGGGAAAAACCGCGCCGGTCTTCCACCCGTGCCAGCAGAAGCACCTTGCCGTCGAACATCGTGGCCGCCGGGTTGAGCACCGTGTTGACCGGATAGGGCCAGTCTTTGGCCCGCAGGATCGGATTATACTGGTAGCGGCGGAACAGTTCCTTATAGGTGTTGTCGCCGCCCCTCAGACGCGTTTCAAAGTGGTTGATCGGACTCGCTCCCCTTTCTCACAGCGGCAGCAAATGATCGGCTTTACCCGGTCACCTTGTTTTGCAGCCGCAAACCGGTCTGATACCGCCAGTCGCTGTACACGGTTTCATCGCTCCCGCGCCGCTATGTGTGGCCCGCCCACGGCCCGAGCCGGCCGGTTTTATCCAGAAACCGCATGCCTATTTTCTCCCTCTCATTTGCAAAATGGATATAAAAAATCACCCTGTATGCAGAGCTGCATTCCGGATGAAAAAGAGTATCGGACGCGCCGTATTCGTTTGAATGGATACTGGTTTCATTCTGTTAGCACTCTACATTACCGAGTGCTAACAATATTATGTTAACCTCATTTGAAGCCCGACGCAATGCCCGAATTCCGGCCTGATGCACAATTATGAACGATTTTGGCAGACTATGTGTAGCACAGGCCGGATATCTCACGGTTGCGTATCCGGATTGTATAATTGTGTGTGCCGACTGTCATGGGCGGCGGGCGTTGACGACCAGCAGATCCTGCTCGTGGGGGAACACCCGGGAATCGGCGACGGCAAACCCCGCCGCCCGGATTTCCGCCACGATGTCGGCCGGGAGACCCCAATAGCGCGTGGGGCGGCCGTTTTCGATTTTGCACCGTGTGACCGGGTCAAACGGATAATCCGGGTCTTTGGGACTGCCGCATTTGGAAAGAATAATCAGCACGCCGTCCCGTTTGAGCACCCGGAAAGCTTCGGATAAAAAACGGCGGCGGTCCGCCCCGATGATGCAATGGAAACAGAAGGAATCCACCGCCACATCGAAGCTGCCGGGCCGGAAGGGCAGATCGAGCACGTTCCCCGCCCGGAAGTCGGCCGGGATGCCCAGTGCCCGGCTTCGCTCCCGCGCCCAGACGACGGCCGTAGGCGAAATATCGATGCCGCAGACCGCCCACCCGCTTTGTGCCAGCCGGAGGGTAAGTTTACCGTCCCCGCAGCCCAGATCCAGCAGCGCGCCGCGGTCGACGCCATCCCGCCGCAGCACGTCGCAAACCAGGTCGTACATGCTCTGCGCGAGTGCCTCGGCATTCCAGCCGTCGCGCTTTTCCTGCCGAAGCCGCCGGTAGCGCCGCTCAAACAAATCACCGGGGCCTTCCATACGCCAGCCTCCTTCATATGCCGCAGCATGTCCGCTGTCCGCGCACCATTGGGAATCCGCTCCTGCAATTTCCAATTTTATTCTATCACGGCGGATACGCCTCTGCCAGCTTCAACGAGCCCGCGCGGCGGGATACATGGGGGCTTCCACCCGCGTGCCGAATTATGATACAATATAGACAGTACGACCGGAATCGGAAAACCCGAAGCAAAGATAGTGCAGACGAAAGGATATTGCCATGGAAAACGCGGACAACCACGCACAAATCGGATGCGCAAACTGCCAAAACCATACCCTGTGCACCTCGACCGTCCCGTTATTCGGTACGCTGCCCCCTGACATGCGGGCGAGCCTGACCGCCCATTCCGTCCAGACGACGCGGGCGAAAGGCAGTTTCCTTTTCCGGGTAGGCGAAGCGGTCGACTCCGTTCTGATCATCCGCAAGGGGCGGATCAAGCTCTGCAAATACGACGCGGACGGGAATGAGTACATTCTGGATATTATCCACGACGGGCAAGCCGTGTGGGAAAATCTTTTCCTTGAGAACGCCGTGTTTCCCTATTCGGCGGTGTGTCTGACCCGGGTGGAGCTGTGCGAGATCAAAAAGAGCGAATTCATCCGGCTGATCGCCGATCATCCGGGCGTGGCGATGAATCTCATTTCGCTGCTCTCGCTGCGACTGGAGGATTCCAACGAGAAGGCGCTGCTGCTTTCCATTCACGACCCGAAGGTCCGGCTGGCGGGGTTTCTGCTCGACCGGGATACCCGCTGCGTGGGGCCGGAAATCAAGCTCAAACTCGAAGACATCGCCGCCAGCATCGGGCTGCGCCCGGAAACGGTCAGCCGGAACCTGAGCCGGTTTGAAAAAGCACACCTGATCAAGCGGCTCGGCCAGGGGAAGCTTATCGTCACCGACCGTGGCGGGCTCAAAGAGATTTATGAGGCTAACCAGCCGAAAACTTGACTGCAATCAAAGAAAAGCGGCTGTGGCGGGAGTATGCTGGGCTTGTGGAAAGGAGGCTGAGGAATATGATCCGAGGCGCAATTCATTCAACCGAATCTTTCGGCTCCGTCGACGGCCCCGGCATCCGCTTCATTATCTTTTTAAAAGGGTGCCGGATGCGCTGCCGCTATTGCCACAATGTGGATACGTGGGACCCGCACTCCAAAGACTGGCGCACCGCCGACGAGCTGCTGGATCAGGCGCAGCGATACCAGAGCTACTGGGGAAAAAACGGCGGTATCACAGTCAGCGGCGGGGAACCGCTTTTGCAGATCGATTTTTTGCTCGATCTCTTCCAAAAGGCCAAGGCGCGCGGAATTTCCACCGTCATTGACACCGCCGGTCAGCCTTTTACGCGCGAGGAGCCGTTTTTTTCAAAATTTCAGGAGCTGATGCGGTATACGGATCTGCTTTTGCTGGACATTAAGCATATCGACCCGGCGGAGCACCAAAAGCTGACGGGCTGGTCCAACGAGAACATTCTGGATATGTTCCGTTATCTGTCCGACACAGGCAAGCCGGTCTGGATCCGGCACGTGCTGGTGCCCGGCATCACGGATGACGACGGATATCTGCACCGGACGCGGGATTTCATCGCCACGCTGCACAACGTGCAAAAAATCGAAGTGCTCCCCTATCATTCCATGGGGGAATACAAATGGGAGGAGCTGGGTATCCCCTATACGCTGAAAGGCGTAAAGCCGCCGGACGCGGAGCGGGTGCGAAACGCCGAGCGCATTCTGCGCGGGGACAGTGTCGTATCACCGTCGGAAAATGCCGTTCACAACGCAAAAGAATCGTAAAATTGATTATAATCAAGGAAATAGCACGCCGTTTCCGTTAAATTATAGGCAGAGCTGCGGCAGAGTGCCGCGGGATGATACAGTAAGGAGTCGCGCTATGAGACAGGAATGGAGAAATTTTAGGGGCTCACATTGGACCGACGACGTCAATGTGAGGGATTTCATTCAGAATAACTATACCCAGTACGACGGGGACCAGAGCTTCCTGGCCGGGCCGACGGAGGCGACGGACAAACTCTGGGGCAAAGTGCAGCAGTTGCAGAAGCAGGAGCGTGCGCAGAACGGTGTGCTGGATATGGAAACCAAGGTCGTTTCCGGCGTCAATGCCTACGGGCCGGCCTATATCGACCCGGAAGACAAGGACTTGGAAAAGATCGTGGGCCTGCAGACCGACAAGCCTCTGAAGCGCGCCTTCATGCCTTACGGCGGTATCAAGATGGCGGAAGAAGCCTGCACGACCTATGGCTATACGCCGGACCCGGAGCTTCATAAGATTTTTACCGATTACCATAAGACGCACAACCAGGCCGTATTCGACGCGTATACGCCCGAAATGAAAAAGGCCCGGCACAACAAGATCATCACCGGTCTGCCCGACACCTACGGCCGCGGGCGTATCGTCGGCGATTACCGCCGAGTGGCGCTTTACGGCATCGACTATCTGATTGCCCAGAAGAAAGAGGATTTCGCCAACTGCGGCTCCGGCACGATGACCGACGACATCATCCGCCAGCGGGAAGAACTCTCCGACCAGATCCGCGCCCTGCAGCAGATGCAGCAGATGGCGGCGGGTTACGGCTTTGATATCTCCAAGCCGGCCGCCAACGCCAAAGAGGCCGTCCAGTGGCTGTATTTCGGCTACCTGGCGGCCATCCGCAGCCAGAACGGCGCGGCGATGAGCGTGGGCCGTGTTTCCACCTTCCTCGACATTTACATCGAGCGCGATCTGCAGGAAGGTACGCTGACCGAAAGCGAAGCGCAGGAACTGATCGACCATCTGGTTTTAAAGCTGCGGATGGTGAAATTCGCCCGTATCCCCTCGTACAACCAGCTCTTTTCCGGCGACCCGGTCTGGGCCACGCTGGAAACCGCGGGCCTTGGCGCGGACGGCCGCCACATGGTGACCAAAAACGACTACCGTTTCCTGCACACGCTGGAAGACATGGGCCCGGCGCCGGAGCCGAACCTGACGGTGCTGTATTCCTCGCGGCTGCCGGAAAGCTACAAAAAATACGCGGCTTCCATCTCGGTCAAGACCAGCTCCATCCAGTATGAGAACGACGACGTGATGCGCCCGATCTGGGGGGACGATTACAGCATCTGCTGTTGCGTTTCCGCCACGCAGACCGGCAAGGAAATGCAGTTTTTCGGCGCGCGGGCCAACCTGGCCAAGTGCCTGCTGTATGCCATCAACGGCGGTGTGGATGAAAAAAGCGGCCAGCAGGTGGGCCCTGCCTATCGCCCCGTCACCTCCGACGTGCTGGACTATGCAGACGTGATGGCGAAATACGACGTTATGATGGACTGGCTGGCGGGGCTTTATGTCAATGTGCTCAACCTCATCCAGTACATGCACGACAAATATTACTATGAAGCCGCCGAAATGGCGCTGATCGACACCGACGTGCGGCGGACTTTCGCCACGGGCATCGCGGGCTTTTCCCATGTGGTCGATTCGCTTTCGGCCATCAAATACGCCAAAGTAACGCCCGTGCGCAATGAAAACGGCGTGGCGGTGGATTTTGCTATCGAGGGTGACTTCCCCCGTTACGGCAACGACGACGACCGGGCCGACGCCATCGCCGTATGGCTGCTCAAGACCTTCATGAAAAAGCTGCGGAAGTATCACACCTATCGCAACTCGGAAGCCACCACGTCTATCCTCACCATCACTTCCAACGTGGTCTACGGCAAAAACACCGGCACTCTGCCGGACGGCCGCAAGGCGTGGACGCCGCTTGCCCCCGGCGCTAACCCCTCCTACGGTGCGGAAAAGAACGGGTTGCTCGCCTCCCTCAACTCGGTGGCAAAGCTGCCGTACGAATACGCGCTGGACGGCATTTCCAATACGCAGACCATCAACCCGGACGCCCTTGGACACACGGAAGCCGAGCAGGGCGACACGCTGGTGAATGTGCTGGACGGTTATTTTGACCGCGGTGCACATCATCTCAACGTCAACGTCTTCGGCGTCGAAAAGCTGAAGGATGCAATGGAGCACCCCGAAAAGCCGGAATACGCCAACTTCACCATCCGCGTTTCCGGGTATGCGGTGAAATTCATCGACCTGACGCGTGAGCAGCAGCTCGACGTCATTTCGCGGACCTGCCACGACCAGATGTAATCGGCAAAAAGCGCGGGGCCGCACACGGCACTCTCATTTTAAACTGTACTCCGGCCATGCCGGAAGAGAAAAGGAACGGAAACAGCGTTAAGCTGCTCCGTTCCTTTTTTTGCGTCCGCAAGGATGCGCCGCCACACCTGCATATCCCTTCTGATTCTCACATCCGCTTTCGGAAACCAGCGGGCACGACCGCAAAATTCCGGTAAGTCCCCAAAGTGCCTTCACCCGCATCTGTGCAAACGGATACTCTTATACCGGCATGAAGGCATATGCCTTCACGACCTGCCGCGCCAAAACGCTTTTTGCTTGAAATCAAGTCGTTATACTCATCGTCAATACCTCTGCCGACTCCAATCACACCAGCGATACTCGCTGACTCCATCAAAAATGCTCTCTCATTGCGGGAGAATCGTTCCTCTTTCAAAAAAATGCGGGTCACGCAAAAATATTTATGGTACCTGCAAATAATGTCTTGACATTTGTTACAGGTACCATTATAATAATTTCACATGGTACCTGTAGAACAGGTGCCTGCATAAATTACAGGGAGGTATCCTCGATGAACGAGATGAATACAGAGCTATATGAAAAGTTGGGAAGGCTGATGAGACTGCTGCACAAGCACCATCTGCGCGCATATGCGGAAAGAGGCCCCATGGCCGACCCCACGCGCGGGCAGGGCCGGCTGATTGCGATTCTGAAAATGCAGGATGGTATTTCTACCAAGGATCTGTCGTATCTGCTGGATATCCGCATTTCCTCTCTCAACGAACTATTATCCAAGATGGAAAAGGCCGGCTATATCATACGCGAATCTTCCGAGGCCGACAAGCGCGTCATGCTCGTCAAGCTGACTGAAAAAGGAAAAAACGAGCAGCAGCAGGAGTGGAGCCCCAACGAAATTTTCAACTGCCTCTCGGAGGACGAGCAGAAAATTTTCGGAGAATATCTGGATCGGGTCATCGCTTCGATCGAAGCCAGTATGGGCGAAGAAATGGATGAAGACGAGCGCGAATGGTGGATGCGCGAAGCACGGGAACGCATGGGGGACGAGATGTTTGAGCGTTTCGCCGCCATGCGGCACGCCGGTTTCATGATGCGGGGCTTTGATCCGCACGGCGGCTTTGACGACTTCCACGGCGCCCGGAGCGGCCACCCCAAACGGAGGCCTTTGTGAAAAGCACAGAATATTGCGCCGCCGCGGCCCGTATCGGAACATTCCAAAGCAGGAGGATTCACCCGTGCTGAAACTTGTGAAATATTTGAAGCCCTATGTTGCCCTGATTCTCGCTGCGGTCGTGCTGCTCGGCATCCAGGTGATCTGCGATCTTTCTCTGCCGAATTACATGTCCGATATCGTCAATAAAGGCATCCAGCAGGGCGGAATTGTAAGCGCCGTCCCGCAGGCAATCCGCCAAAACGAAATGAACAAGCTCACTTTGTTTATGAGTACAAGCGAGAAAAGCGAAGTGCTCGCCGACTATACGCGGCTCGACCGTTCCGCGCTTTCTGCGGACGCGTACGCCAAGGATATTAAACAGTACCCCTCCCTGGCAAAAGAGCCTGTCTATCGGCTTAAATACGTCGGCAAGGACGAAAACGGTAAAATCAATTCCATTATGGGCAAGGCTTTCGTGGCGGTATCATCTGTCGACAAGCTCGCGGAGCAGGCTGCAAGCGGCCCGGTGAATCTGGGCGGCACGACGCTCCCCAAGGGGACGGATGTGTACGGCCTGCTCCAAAAGCTGCCCGAGTCCCAGCTTGAAACGATGCGGGCGCAGATGGACCAGAAAATAGGCGCCATGAGCGACTCCCTGATCACCCAGTCGGCCGTTCTATCGGTGAAGTCGGAATATAAGGCGATTGGCATGGATACCGGTAAAATCCAAAGTGAAACCATCGCCCGCACCGGCCTGTGGATGCTGCTGTTCGCCCTGCTCTCCGCAGCCTGCACCGTACTGGTGGGACTCATCGGCGCGAGGGTGTCGGCCGGTCTTTCGATGGATCTCCGCCGGCAGGTCTTCACCAAGGTTGAGAGCTTTTCCAGTCGGGAATTCGACCGCTTCTCCACCTCCTCCCTGATTACCCGCACCACCAACGACATCACACAGATTCAGACCATGGTTTTCATGATCATCCGGATGATGATCTATGCGCCGCTGATCGGCGTGGGCGGCGCTGTCATGGCGCTGCAGAAAAGCACCTCCATGTCCTGGATGATCGCGGTCGCGGTGATTATTCTCGTCGGCGTGATCCTGACTCTGTTTTCCTTCTGCCTGCCGAAGTTCAAAATCGTGCAGAAGCTGACCGACAAGCTGAACCTTGTGACAAGGGAAAGCCTTTCGGGCATGCTGGTCATCCGCGCCTTCAATAACCAAAGGTTTGAAGAAGCCCGCTTCGACGGCGTCAACCGGGATATCACACACACCAACTTGTTTGTCAGCCGGGCGATGGCCGCTCTCATGCCAGCCATCACCCTGATCATGAACGGAATGTCCCTGCTGATCGTCTGGGTAGGCGGGCACCAGATCGCCCAATCCGGCATGCAGGTCGGCGACATGATGGCTTTCATGCAGTATGCCATGCAGATTTTTTCGGCCTTCATCATGATCTCGATGCTGTTTATCATGCTTCCGAGAGCTTCCGTCTCGGCGCAGCGCATCACCGAGGTGATCGACACCGACCTTTCCGTCAAAGACCCGAAGCAGCCGGAAGCGTTTATCGAGGCTCAGAAAGGAACGGTCGAATTCAAAAACGTCCATTTCCGGTATCACGGCGCGGAGCGGGATGCGTTGAGCGACATCAGCTTCACCGCCCTGCCCGGCCAGACGACCGCCATCATCGGGTCCGCAGGCTCCGGCAAAACCACCCTTGTCAACCTGATCCCGCGTTTTTACGACGTGACGGAGGGCGAAGTCCTGGTGGACGGAATCGACGTGCGCAAAGCTTCGCAGCATGCGCTGCGCGACCGGATCGGGTATGTTCCGCAGAGGTCGTCGCTCTTTACGGGGACAGTGGAAAGCAATCTGAAGTACGCGGATGAAAGCGCATCGGTGGAAACTCTCCAAAAAGCCGCCGAAATCTCACATTCCATGGAATTTATCGCATCGAAGCCCGAGGGTTTCGAAACAGAGATCGCCCAGGGCGGTAAAAACGTCTCGGGCGGCCAGAAGCAGCGGCTCTCGATTGCCCGAGCGCTTGTGAAAAAACCGGAAATTCTGATCTTCGACGACAGCTTTTCCGCGCTTGATTTCAAGACGGATTCTCTTGTCCGCAAGGCGCTGAATTCCGAAACCGGAGAAAGCACCATCATACTCATTGCCCAACGGATCTCTTCGATCATGGGCGCCGACCAGATCCTCGTGCTGGAGGATGGCCGGGTCGTCGGGAAGGGACGTCACGACGAGCTGATGAAGAACTGCGAAACCTATCGGGAGATCGCGCTTTCCCAACTGTCAAAGGAGGAACTCGCATGAGTGAACACATAGACCGGAGTGTGCCGAATCGGGGCGGGCCGGGCCACGGCGGCTTCGGCAGCCACGGCATGATGATGCCCGGGGAGAAAGCGTCCAATTTCAAGGGGACGATCAAACGTCTGATCAAATACCTTGGAGCCTATAGGTTTCCCATTCTTGTCTGCTTCGTTTTTTCCGCCGCAAGTGCCGTTTTTTCCATCGTCGGGCCGAAGATTCTGGGTCAGGCAACCACCAAGCTGTTTGAGGGGGCAATGGGTAAAATCGCGGGCAGCGGCGTGGGAATCGACTTTTCCGCCATCGCGCGGATCCTGCTTACGCTGGCGCTGCTTTACGTACTGAGCGCGCTTGCCGGATATATTCAAAGCTGGATCATGGCGGGGGTCTCCGTTAAAATCTCCTACCGGTTCCGCAAAGATATTTCCGAAAAAATCGACCGACTGCCGCTCAAATACTTTGACGGCGTCAGCCAGGGCGAAGTGCTCTCACGGGTCACGAACGATGTGGATACGGTCAATCAGACCCTGAGCCAGAATATTTCCCAGATCATTTCCTCCGTCACCACGCTGGTCGGCGTGCTGGTGATGATGCTCACCATAAGCTGGCTGATGACGCTCGTCTCGCTGCTGATGATTCCGCTGTCGCTGATCCTTGTGACGGCGGTCATGAAATTTTCGCAAAAATACTTCGTCCAGCAGCAAAATTACCTCGGCCATGTCAACGGGCACATTGAGGAGATGTACGGCGGGCATCTGGTGATGAAGGCTTTTAACGGCGAAGAAAAAAGCGTGGGAGAATTCGACAAGCTGAATAAGGTGCTTTACCGCTCGGCGTGGAAATCCCAGTTTCTATCCGGCCTGATGATGCCCGCCATGACTTTCATCGGCAACATCGGCTTTGTCGCAATGTGCATCCTCGGGGGCTGGCTGGCGGTGCAAAAGGCCATCACGGTCGGCGATATCCAGGCTTTCGTGCAGTATGTCCGCTCCTTCACCCAGCCGTTGGCACAGGTGGCGGGTATCTCCAACACGATTCAGCAGACCGCCGCTGCGGCCGAACGGGTCTTCGAATTTCTGGATGAAAAAGAGGAAAGCCCCGACGCCGAGTATGCGGCCATTACGCAGCCCGCGGCCGATCAGGTGGAATTTAAGAACGTGCGCTTCGGCTATTCCCCCGACAAAATCATCATCAAAGATTTCTCGGCGTCGGTGAAGCCCGGCCAGAAGATAGCTATCGTCGGCCCGACGGGCGCCGGGAAAACCACCATTGTGAAACTGCTGATGCGGTTTTACGAGCTGAGCGACGGCGCCATCCGGATCGACGGCCACGACAGCCGGGATTTCACCCGGGAAGAGCTGCGCGCGAAATTCGGGATGGTGCTGCAGGACACCTGGCTTTACAACGGCACAATCATGGAAAATATCCGTTACGGGCGGCTCGACGCCACCGAGACGGAAGTGATCGAGGCCGCGAAGGCCGCGCACTGCGACAATTTCATCCGGGCGCTGCCGGACGGATACAATATGGTCCTCGACGAAGAAGCTTCCAACATCTCGCAGGGGCAGAAGCAGTTGTTGACCATCGCCCGTGCGATCCTCGCCGACCCGAAAATACTGATTCTCGACGAGGCGACCAGCTCGGTCGATACACGTACCGAAGTTCTGATCCAAAAGGCCATGGACCGTCTGATGAAAGGCCGCACAAGCTTCGTCATCGCCCATCGGCTTTCCACCATCCGCGACGCGGATCTGATCCTCGTGATGAACGACGGGGATATTGTGGAGCAGGGCCGTCATGAGGAACTGCTTGAACAGAGGGGCTTCTACGCGAACCTGTACAACTCCCAGTTTGAGATGGCACAGGCCGGATAACGACTGATTGCTGTTTGCCGGTATCCTATAATGTGGCTCCGCCTGCGGCGGGGCGATTCATTTGACCCGGGCAACGCCGGAGTCGACGGCCGCCTGGGCGACCGCCCGGGCAACGGCCGGGCCCACCCGCTTGTCGAAGGCCTTGGGCAGGATATACGCGTCGCCGAGTTCCGCGTCGGCGACCAGCTCCGCGATGGCATGGGAAGCAGCCATCTTCATTTCCTCGTTGATGCAGCGGGCCCGCACATCCAGCGCACCGCGGAAAATGCCGGGAAAAGCCAGGACGTTGTTGATCTGGTTGGGCATATCCGACCGGCCGGTGCCGACAATGCGCGCGCCGGCTTTTTTGGCCAGCTCCGGCATGATCTCGGGCACGGGGTTCGCCATGGGGAAGACGATGGGCTCCGGATTCATCGAACGGATCATATCCTCCGTCACCACGCCCGGCGCGGACACGCCGATGAAAAGATCCGCCCCGCGCAGCGCATCGGCCAGCGTGCCGCGGCGCTTTTCCCGGTTGGTCAGGCGGGCCAGCTCGGCCTGGGCGGGGTTAAGATTTTCCATGCCCTCGCAGATGATGCCAGCGCGGTCGCACAGCGTCAGGTTGGCAAGACCCAGATTCAGCAGGTGCCGGGCAATGGCGATGCCGGCGGAACCCGCCCCGTTGATGACCGCGCGGATTTCGCCGATCCTGCGCCCGGTCACCCGCAGCGCATTGAGAAGCGCGGCGGCGACGACCACCGCGGTGCCGTGCTGGTCGTCGTGGAACACGGGAATATCGCATATTTCCTTCAGGCGACGCTCCACCTCAAAGCAGCGCGGCGCGGCGATGTCTTCCAGATTGATGCCGCCAAAGCTGCCCGAAATCAGATAGATGGTGCGCACCAGATCGTCCACATTCTGGGAACGCACGCACAGAGGGAACGCGTCGACGTCGGCAAATTCCTTGAAAAGGACGCATTTGCCCTCCATCACCGGCATGCCGGCCTCAGGGCCGATATCGCCCAGCCCCAGCACGGCGGAGCCGTCGGTGACGACGGCGACCAGATTCCACCGGCGGGTCAGCTCATAGGATTTTTCCGGGTCGGCGTGAATGGCGAGGCATGGCTCCGCCACACCGGGAGTGTAGGCCATCGACAGCTCTTCGCTGTTGGTGACATGGCAGCGCGGCATGACTTCGATCTTGCCCCGCCATTCCCGATGCCGCCGGACCGCTTCCGCTTTCATATCCATTGTCATAGCTCCAATCGTTCACTTTTCAAAGGGAAACACATACTTTTTAAGCCCAAGCTCGTCCCGCACGGCCACGAGCTCCTTCTGCACCGCCGGGTTGACGGGCACGCCCGTATCCTTGCGCGCCTGCCAGACGAGATATTCCTTCTCACCCGCCGTATAGATCCGCTCCTGCCCCGGGGCTTTCTGCGAAGCGCGAAGCTCCCGCAGGATATCGCCGGCCGTCTTTTTGAACGCCTCCAGCCCCATGAAAGCCTCGGTGTCGATGGCAATGAAAAAGTGGCCCAACCCGTAGGGACCCTGCTTGCCGTCGTGCATGCCGGTGAGCATTTTGAGGTAGCTGCCGGATTGCAGCGCGGCGGAAAGCAGTTCCACCACTGTGGCATAGCCATACCCTTTATAGCCCGCCGTCTCATCGCCGACGCCGCCGAGCGGAGCCAACGCCGCAAGGCCGCGGGTCAGATCCTGCAGGATGGCCGGGGAATCGGTGAGGGTCCGCCCGTCGCGGCCGATCACCGTGCCCGCGGGCGTATCTTTGCCGACACGGGCGTAATACTCGATGCGTCCGCGCTGAATGATGGAGGTGGCGCAGTCGAGCATGAACGGAAACGGCTCGTCGGTGGGCATGCCGAAGGTGAGCGGGTTGGTGCCGAGCATATTTTCCACGCCGAAAGTCGGCGCGATAGAGGGCCGCGCGTTGGTGCCCGTGATGCCGATGCAGCCGGCCTTCACGGCCATGGAGGCGTAGTAGCCCGCGATGCCGTAATGGGTCGAGTTGCGGGCGGCCACCATGCCCATGCCGTATTTTTTGGCCTTTTCGATCGCCATGGTCATGGATTTGCAGCCGATGACCTGCCCCATGCCGTCGTGACCGTCCACCACCGCCGTGGTGGGGGTTTCGCGCACGATTTCGAATTCGGTCACCGGCTTCTGAATGCCCGCCTTGATGCGGTCGATGTAAATGGGCTTGAAGCGGTTGACGCCGTGGGACTCGATGCCCCTGCGGTCGGATTCCAGCAGCACGTCCGTACAGATTTCGGCATCCTTTTCCGGCACGCCGTAGCCTATAAAAGCGTCCCGGACAAAACCCGTGATGGTTCCCCAGTCGACCGTCGTATAAGATGCCGCCATTGGCACACCCTCCCTCACAGACTGGCACGTATCCGCCCCGGCCGCGGATGCGGGCCGGGGCAGCCTGACGGGCCGGGTCCCCCCGGCTCCCGGCCCCATGGTAACATGTTTCCACCGGGGTGTCAATATGGCCGCCGCGGCTCCGCCTCCCGGGCATCCCCAGCACCAAGGCCCGCCGGGAACCAAACACGCCCGGTATCCGGGAACCGGCTCCCCCCCGGCCGCCCTGCCGCAATTCCGTTTGGGGCTCGCAAGGGCCGGAAAAGTTTTGGCCTTGCCGGCAAAGTCGGCAAGGCCAAAACGGCATCGGTCTAAATCTTTTGCGGAATTGCCGGGGCAAAAAGCAGACATCCGATGCTTTTAAAATAGCGGATCTTTTCGTCAATGCAGGCGCGGGAGCAGCCGAAGCTGTCGGCCAGGCAATTTGCACACAGATACTCCCTTGCACCCCGGTCCACCAGCCGGCGGTAGATGGCGATATCATCCCCACCGAGCGGCGCGCCGCATTTTTGGCAGCATGCAGCCATGACCGTCCCTCCGGCGCGTCAGTCGCGCACCAGGCGGGCGCGGAACACTTCGCCGCAGTGGGGCTGCAGCGTCGTCATGTAATATTCGCGGAAGACGCCCACATCCTCATGGCGCCACAGGTCGCGCAGACGCAGACCGTACCCGCTGGAAGTCGGCAGGCCGATATCCCAGAAATTCAAAAACATCCGTGCCGGGCTGTCGGAAAGATTGAAAAGCCCGACGGCATAATCCCCGCCGGCCAGCGGCCTTACGCAGATCAGTTTATCCTCCCCGCAGGGCACCAGCCAGGGCTGCCGGCCCTCCGGGTCCTGATTGACCGCAATCAGCTCGCCGTTGGTGAGCGTTTCACGCGTGGCCGGGTCGAGACGGCGCACATCGCAGCCGATCATCAGCGGCGAATTGAAAAGGCACCAGATGGCAAAATGTGTCCGGTATTCGTCGTCGGTGCAGCCGCCCAGGCCGACGTTGCCTTTGCCGTGCATGCCCACGACCAGCATATCCATGTCGTTGAAGCACCCCGGTGCGCCGTAGGGCGCGAGTGTGCGCTGCTTTTCCACGATGCCCTTGACGGACTGCCAGTTATCCATGATGTCGCCGGTGGAGCGCCACATATGGGCCCCGGCATTGCGCATAAAGGATTCCGGCGCGTCGTGCCCCCAGGAGCAGGAGCTGAGCAGAATATCGCGCCCGCAGCTGCGCAGGGCCATGGCGATGCGCTTATAGAGCAGGTGCCCCTCGATATGATCGGGCTTGAAGCAATAGTCGTATTTGAGCAAATCGACGCCCCAGCCGGCGAACGTGTCGGCATCCAGAAACTCATGCTCATAGCTGCCGGGATAATCCGCGCAGGTGCGCACACCCGCACAGGAATACATGCCGAATTTCATGCCGTGCGCGTGGATGTAGTCGGCAAGCGCCCGCATCCCCCCCGGGAACTTGACCGGGTCCGGCTCCAGCCGGTCGTCGGCGCCGCGCTGTTTGCGGCTCCAGCAGTCGTCGATCACCACATACCGGTAGCCTGCGTCGCGCAGCCCGTTGTCGGCCATGGCGTCGGCGGTTTCGCGGATGAGGGAATCCGATATGTCCTCGGCAAAAGTATTCCAGGAATTCCAGCCCATTGGAGGCGTCTGTGACAGCATACGATCATCCTTTCCCTTTATCCCGCATGCGGCGGGAGCGGTTGACTGTGTCTTTCATGATATCCGCATCGACCCGGCAAGGGAATTGAATGATGGTACGAAAAGATGGTATAATGGAACCTGCATTCGACGAGCGAAAGAGGGGACTCTTTTGGAAAAGACCGTGCCGGCCTTCAACACCGGGTTTCGGGAGCTATACCCGCTTTTCTGCGGATTTGAGGACTGCGCCGGCGGCCATGCCTTTGGGCCGGCCGTCCGGGAATTCTATCTCATCCACTATGTGCGCGGCGGGAAGGGGACGTTTTCCGCCCGCGGGCAGAGCCGCCCGGTAACGGCGGGCCAGTGTTTTCTCATCCGCCCGCAGGAAACCACTCTGTATCGGGCCGACGACACGGACCCGTGGCGGTATACCTGGATCGCCTTTTCGGGCGAGCGGGCGGCCGCCATGCTGCAGGGGCTGCCCGCCGACGGCGAGCCAGTGTTCGGCGGCGGGAAAATTCCGGCGGTTTTCGACGAACTTTACCGGCAGATTGCCGACGGAAGCCTGGACGGATTCGGCAACGAGCTGAGCATGCTGGCGGTGCTCTATTCCCTTTTCGCGGCGCTGCCCCGGCAGGGGCCAGTCGGCTCCCAGCGGGATCTTTACGTGCAGAAGGCGCGCAATTACGTGCACAAAATGATCGCGAACCCCCTATCCGTCGAGAGCTTGGCCGCTTACTGCGGGCTGGACCGGCATTATCTGTGCCGCATTTTCAAGGCGCAGACGGGCCTGTCGCTGCAGGCCTATGTGCTCGACTGCAGAATGCGCAAAGCACGGGAAATGCTTACGCACAGCTCGCTGAGCGTGGGGGATGTGGCGCGTTCGGTGGGATATGCCGACCCTTACAACTTTTCCAAAATGTTCAAAAAGCGTTTCGGCCGTTCCCCCGCCCTGCTGCGCAAAAGCGAAAGCGCCCGCTGAGACGATTTCTCCGCCGTTTGGCCGCCGCCGTCATGTTTCGGCTTCATCCGGGCAAAATAGGCACGGGAGGGATGTCTATGAATCCGGACACCGGTGAGCTGGCCAGACTGCTGGCCTCGGGCTATCATGTGGTAAACAAGCCCGATTACGGCATGGACGACATGCGGGTGAGCGCGCCCGACAAGCTCGAAAACTATCTTGTGCTGGAAGACGAGGGCGGCGACCGCAAGGAGCTGCATTTCGAGGGCGATGATATCGTCCAGGCCTACGAGCTGCTCAAGCGTTTCGGGCAGGTCTATTTTTAGCGGCGGGCAAAAAAAGCGGGCGGAACCGTTCGGCGGTTCCGCCCGCTTGATATGCGCTCACTGGTGCGCGATGCGTTTCATGTAATCGCGCGGGGAACAGCCTTCGATCTTTTTAAAAACCTTGCTGAAATAAAAAGCGCTGTCAAACCCCAGATGCCCGGCGATTTCATAGATTTTGCAGTTCTCGTCGAGCATCATGGTCTTGGCGGCCGCAATTTTTTCGTGGGCGATATATTCGACGAAGCTGTATTCGGCATAATGGGTAAAAAGCTGGCTGAGATAGTTGGGGCTGAAGCCGAAACGTGCGGCCACCTCGTTGAGCGTCAGCCGCTTATCCAGATTCTGCCGGATGTATTTCTGCACGCTGTCGACGATGTGATTTTTATAATTCTGCCGCCGGGCCTCAAGCGTGCGGCACAGGCCGTCCCGCAGTTGGATCATCCAGGCGATGATTTCGCCGGTCGTGTGTTTCTGATAAATGCTGCGGTACCCCTCGGGCACATCCTGAAAGGCCTCGGATATGATGGTCTCCCCATCCGGGAAAAAGGAAATCGCCATGTATAAAAGGCTGCAGGCGGCATCCATGGCCTGGAGATACCGGGAAGGATTCTGCGAAAAATACGTGACGATGCGATGGATAAGTTCGCTCAGCACCGATGTGTCAAGCTCCTCAAAGGCCTTGGCGATGTCGTTTTTATACTGCGACATGTCAAAAACGTCAGTTTGGTCGGCTGCCGGGCCCGCCTCCTCGGCAAAGACAATGCGGTTGTCGGACGAAGTGGACTGGAAGGCATGCCGCGCGGCGAAAAAAGACTCCGACAGGCGATAGGGGTCGTCCACCCGGGTGCCCACGGCACAGACAAGCCCGGTGTTAAAATAGTTGTGGATGATGGTCATGACTTTTTTGAGCACGTCGGTGAGCACGCTGCGGTAAACCGGCTCTTCCTGCTCGCTCAGGCAGAAGGTGATGCAGAAATGGCGGGTATCCAGCCCCGTGATGTAGCAGGCCATGAATTTGGTGACCGTTTCACGCACCATCTGGATGGTGCTGAAATAGAGCTTGGTGAGCCGCTCGACGCTGATTTCCATATCGTTGCCGCGCTGCACTTCGCAGTAGCAGACGCAATAGGAAGGAAAGGAGAAATCCAGATCCAGCTCTTTTTTCTGAGAAAGGAACTGTTCCCGCCCCTCGAAAAGATTGCTGAGCAGCTTCATAAAAAATTTGTCGTAAAACGGCTGCATGCCGCCGCGCTCTTCCGGCGTACGCTGGACGATTTCGTTGTGTTTGAGATCGCGCAGCAGGTCGATGGCCTTGCGCACCGACGCGGCCAGCACTTCGGGCGTGAGCTCGAGCTTGACCAGATAATCGACCGCCTGATTGCTGATGACGTCTTTCACCAGCCCAAAATCCTGATAGCTGGTGAGCATGATGAAAAGCGGCAGACGGCCGAACCGCTCCCGGCTGATTTTCAGCGCCTCCAGACCGGACGTGACCGGCATTTTAATGTCGGCAATGACCAGCTGGGGCGAGTGTTTCTCAATCATGGCGAGCAACTCGCTGCCGTTGTGCGCGAGGCCGCAGATTTCAACATCATAGTCTTCCCATTTCAGCATCGACTGCATGCCGATGAGCACCAGCGGCTCGTCATCGGCCAATATCATTTTAATCATGCTTAGGTTCCCTCTGTCGGCACCGGGTCACAGGGGCGCGCAGGCAGCAGGATGCTGACCCGCGTAAAGGACCCCGGCCGGCTGGCCACGGTGATGCCGTATGGCTCCCCGAATTCATACCGGATGCGTTTATGGACGTTGCGGATGCCGATTTTCTGGAACATGCCGGAGGAGGTGACCCGGTCTTCGGAAAGAACGCGGCGCACGTTCTCTTCATCCATGCCCACGCCGTCGTCTTCCATGCGGATTTCCACGTCGCCCTGCGGGGTGAGCCCGCCCGTGACGGTGATGGTGCCGGCCCCGCCCTTCGGCTCGATGCCGTGGACAATAGCGTTTTCCATCAGCGGCTGGAGCGTAAAGCGCGGGATTGCCGTGTTGAGCACCGCCTCATCCACATGGGTCTGCATCACCATGGCCCCCCCGAAGCGGTATTTTTGAATGAGAAAATAATCGTCGAGAAATTGCAGCTCATCCCGCAGCGGCACGATCGTCCGGGTGCCTTTGGCGATAGTCTTGAGCAGACGGGAAAGCGCCGTCGTCATTTCCGAAATCCCCGTAGCGCCCTGGATGGTCGCCATCCACTTGATGGAATTGAGCGTATTATAGATGAAATGCGGATTGATCTGGCTTTGCAGCATCCGGTATTCGAGTTCCTGCTTTTTCTTTTCATCCGCCAGGCGGCTTTCCATGAGCGCAACCACGTCATGGGAAAGCCTGTTGATCCCGCGGCCCACTTCGCCCAGCTCGTTATCCCACTCGATGGTGGGGTCGGGAGTGAATTCACCCTGGGCGATAGCGGCGATTTTCCGCCGCATTTTGGTAACCGGCGTGGTGATCAGACGGTTGAGATACAGCGTGATGCCGACGCCCAGCAACAGGATACCCAGACAGATAACGAGCACCATGCCCTGAAAAATGGCCGTCCGCTCAGCCACCTGGCGGTGGGAAAGACTCTGGGCAATGTAGACGGGAAAACCCGAAACCGCAAACTGCACCAGCGTAACGGTGCCGCCGTTCTTCTGCCGGGCACGAATCACCTGCGTGTGAGCATCCAGCGTTTTGAGCGAAACCGACTGCCCGTTGAGCCAGTTATCTGACGATTGCTTCCAAAGGCTCCCTTTTTCGACCTGGTAGGAGTCGCTGCCAAGCATCACATAGAGGCTTGCGTCCGATGGCAGCGAATAACCCTGCATCGGGTCGACGAAAACCTGCGTGCTTACCTCCATATATACATACCCCAGCACATCCGTGCCGGGCAGATTATAGATCGGCTGCCAAACCGGCACGACGGCCGGATATGTGGAGCCCTCCCAGTCGTACGGATCCTTGATAACGGTCTGCCAGGATTTTTTCGCTGTTTCGGCAGCTATATCCTCCAGCTTATCCAGATTATAAATTGTGACAGGCTCGGTGTTGGAGGCTATATTCCCCACCTGGAGCATGCGGGTGTGGCCGGTGTCGAATATGACCAGACGCTGCACATAATAGCTGGCCCGGTTATTGCGCAGCTCGGCGTTGAGCTCATCGAAAGCGGTGATCTGGAGTCTGGTGTCGCCGGTCGTATCCTGCAGATAGGCGACGATATCGTTGTTGACGGAGCACCATTTGCCCAGCGTATCCAGATAATTCGCATACTGGGCCACCGTGCCCGAAACCAGCTGCAAATTAAATTCGGTGCTCTGGAGGACTTGCTTTTGCAGAAAAGACTCGATCAGATAAAAGCAGAACGAAACCAGTGCCGCCATGATGACGAGGGTAAACGTAACGGTTATGGCTGTGATCTTCGCCCGGATGGTATGCGGCAGCCACCGCTTCATCCAAGCATCCCTCCCCCGGAACGCGGGACCGGCCCGCATCTTTCATAAATAATAGTAGCGCGCGGGCGGATATTTGTCAATTAGACGAATGCAGACGCCCGGCGAGTGAGAAATAAAGCATAATCACCTAACAATTCTACATGTTTTGGGCGACTTATATAAATATGAGTGCTTTTTTTCATCAAATAATGCATTTATTCCATTACGGTATTACAAGTATTCTGCTAGAATGTAAACACAATATGAATATGTGCCAAGCATAATTCATGCAGCAAAATCATACAGGAGGGAATCTCATGAAAAAGCTTAAAGTGCTCAGCGTTTTCCTGGCAGCCGCACTCTCGGTTTCGGCTTTCGCGGGATGCAGTCAGAAAAACAATTCTTCTTCTAACAGCGGCTCATCCAATGGGGCGGTCACTCTGACCTGGGCTCTGTGGGACAAAGACAAGACAACATACTACCAGCCACTGATCGACGGCTATAAGGCAACTCATCCCAACGTCACCATCAATATGAAGGATCTGGGCTCCAGCGATTACCAGACGGCACTGGGCACCCAGCTGGCCGGCGGCGACAGCGGGCTCGACATTGTCTGCGTCAAGGATATCCCGGGCTACGCGGCCATGACCAATGCCGGCGAGCTGGTGGACCTCACCTCCTTCATCAAGAAAAACAACATCGACACCAGCAAATACGGCGGTCTGGCCGACCAGATCAAGGTAAACAGTAAGCTTTATGAGCTGCCGTTCCGCAGCGATTTCTGGATCATGTATTACAACAAGGATCTGTTTGACAAGGCCGGGGTCGCTTACCCGTCAAACGACATGACCGTGACCGAGTATGATGCCCTCGCGCGCAAGCTCGCCAGCGGCAGCGGCAACAACAAAGTCTACGGCTCCTATTTCCACACCTGGCGCAGCACCGTGGAGCTTTTCGGCATCCTGGACGGCAAGCACACCGTGCTCGACGGCGATTATTCCTGGATGAAGCCCTATTACGACATGGTGCTCAAGGAGCAGGCCGACGGCATCACGATGGATTACGCCACCATCAAGACCAGCAGCACGACCTATTCCGCCCAGTTTGAAAGCAACAAGGTCGCCACGCTGACCATGGGCAGCTGGTTTATTTCCACCCTGATGGCCGACGTAAAATCTGGCAAATCGGCCGCCAAGAACTGGGGCATCGTCAAGTATCCGCATCCGGACGGCGTGAAGGCGGGCACCACCATCGGCACCATCACGGCGCTGGCGGTCCCGACTTCCAGCAAGCATCAGGCCGCGGCCCTCGACTTTCTCAAATATGTCACCGGTGAGGACGGCGCCGCTGTCATCGCCAAGACCGGCACCATCCCGGCCATCAAGAGCAGCGAAGTGGTCAACACCATCACCACGATGGACGGCTTCCCGACCGACGCCAACTCCAAGGCCGCCCTGCAGACCACCAAGCTCTATCTCGAAATGCCTATGAATACCAACAGCTCAAAAATCGACACCGCTCTGCAGAACGACCACGACGCCATCATGACAAAGAGTGTCTCGGTGGATCAGGGTCTCAAGCAGATGGCGACGGATGTGAAGCAATATCTGACCAGCAGCGGCAGCAGCAGCAAATAATCCGCCGCTCCCATCCGGCAATCAGGGTGCCGCCGGGCTGACGGCACGACTTATAGGGAGCACCCTGCTTGCATAAATCCGCAAATGAGCGGACCGTGCGGGCAGGGTGTTTTGTTCCCGGGAATACCCCCCAGAAGGAGGTTTGCGACGATATGACGGCAGCATCCGGCAAAGTCATGACCAGCAAACAGAAAAAAAGGCTCAATACTCTCACGTCCTACAGCTTTATCGCCCCCAACTTCATCGGCTTCGCGGTTTTCACGCTTGTGCCGATCGTGATGGCGATCGGGCTTAGCTTCACCAACTGGAACGGCTCCGGCGTCCAGTCCCCCAAATTCATCGGGTTTGCCAATTACCGGTATCTGTTTCAGGACCGGCAATTTGCGACGGCCTTTATTAACACGCTTGTGTACGCGGTGGCCACCGTTCCACTCACCATGGTTTTCGCGCTGCTGCTTGCCGTCGTCCTAAACCAGAAAATGTTCGCGCGGAACTTTTTCCGCACCATCAGCTTTTTCCCCTATGTGGCCTCGCTGGTGGCTGTGGCCGCCGTGTGGAACGCGCTTTTCAGCCCGACGCTCGGGCCGGTCAACCAGTTCCTGCACTCGGTGGGCATCACGAATCCGCCGGGTTGGGCGGCCGACCCCAAGTGGGCCATGGTGACCCTGGTGATGTTCAGCGTGTGGAAAAATACCGGCTACTATATGATCATGTATCTGGCCGGCCTGCAGGGCATCAATCCCGAGCTGTACGAGGCTTCCCTGCTCGACGGTGCCAACAGCGTGCAGAAGTTTTTCTATATCACCATTCCTCAACTGCGCGCCACCACCTTCCTCGTGCTCATCATGGTGACCATCCAGTGCTTCAAGGTATACGACATCGTGCTGATGATCACCAACGCCGGCCCCGGCATCAAAACGCTGGTGCTCGTGTTCCAGATTTACAACGTGGCCTTTAAGGATTGGAACCTGGGCTACGCCAGCGCAATTTCGATGGTGCTGTTCCTGATGGTGCTGGGCGTCACGCTGCTGATGTTCCGCGTACAGAAGAGCAGCGAAAGCAATAACTGAAAGGAGGAGCTGGTATGACCGTCCAGGCACAGGTTCCCGTGCACAAAACGCATCGTTTTACCGTCTCCCGGCTGATACTCTATATCGTACTGATTCTGATTGCCTTCACCATGCTCCTGCCTTTTGCGTGGATGCTTTCCGCCTCGCTGAAGCTGGACCGGGAGGTTTTTAATTACCCGATCCAGTGGATCCCCGCTCACCCGCGATGGGTCAACTATAAATCAATCTGGAGCACCATCCCGTTGGCCCGCTTCATCCTCAACACGGCGGAAATCACCGTGATCGTCACCGTCCTGCAGCTGCTCACCTCGAGCTTTGCGGCCTATGCGTTCGCCAAGCTGCATTTCAAGGGGCGCGACGTACTGTTCATCAGCTATATCGCCACGATCGCGGTGCCGTGGCAGGCCTATATGGTACCGCAATTCATCATGATGCGCAACGTGTTCCACCTCAACGACAACATGTGGGCCATCATCTGCCTCCAGGCCTTCAACGCCTTCGGCGTGTTCCTGATGCGGCAGTTTTATATGGATGTGCCCAACGAGCTGTGTGAGGCCGCGCGCGTCGACGGCATGAACGAATACCAGATCTGGTGGAGCATCATGCTGCCGCTTTCCAAACCGGCGCTGGCCACGCTGACCATTTTTACCTTCGTCAACACGTGGAACGACTTTCTCGGGCCTCTGATCTATCTGACCACTGAAAGCAAAAAAACCATCCAGATCGGCCTGCGGATGTTTATTTCGCAGTATTCCACCGATTACGGCCTGATCATGGCCTCCTCCGTGGTGGTGCTGATCCCGGTGCTGATCGTGTTCCTGGCGCTGCAGAAATATTTCGTACAGGGCATTGCATCCAGCGGTCTGAAAGGCTGAAATCTACCTGTTTTTCGCATACGCCGGCCGTCCTGCGGGACGCCGGCGTTTTTGCGTCTGGTGTTTTGGGTTTGGGCGGGCCGCAGCCTGCTCTTGCCGTACCCCAAATCTTGTGGTAAAATAATTTCAGTACACAATTTATAGGGGGCGAGGTATGGATATCATCAAGCGGGACGGCCGCAGGCAGACCTATCAGCCGGATAAAATAAGACAGGCCGTCCGCAAAGCATTCCTCAGCGTGGACGGCACCGCACCCGAGCAGGCGCTGGAAGACGTCACCCGCGCGGTGGACGCCCAGCTCCGCGCCGGAAGTGACGCCGTGTCGGTGGAAACCATTCAGGATCTGGTGGAACAGGCTCTGATGGCCCACGGCTTTTACCGGCAAAGCAAAAATTATATTCTCTATCGCAGCGAGCACGCCCGACGACGGCAGCGCCGGCAGCGCATGGCCGCGCTTTTTGAAAACCCGCAGGAGTTGGAGACGCTCCTCGCCCGGGTGGAACACGATTTCCCCGGCGAGGAGTATGCGCTGGAACGGCTGGAAGAAAAATTCGGCGCGTTTATGAAACCGGACATGCCGCCGGAGGAAAAAGCGGACATGCTCGTCAAGGCGGCGGTGGAGCTGACCACTCAGCAGGCCCCCCGGTGGGAAATGATCGCCGGCCGGCTGCTGATGCTGCGGTTTCGCCGCGGCCTCAGACCGCTGGAAGCGCAGCACGGCCTGGGAAGCTTTGCCGAAAAGGTACGCTGGTTTACCGACGAGGGGCTTTACGGCCGCTATATCACCGAGAGCTACTCGGCGCAGGAACTGGATGAGGCGGCGGGCTTCATCGACCCCGCCCGGGACGAGCTGCTGACCTATTCAAGTCTGCGTCTGCTGCTGGGGCGCTACGTCATCCACGATCACGCGCACCGAGCGCTGGAAACGCCACAGGAAATGTTCCTGGGCATCGCGCTGCATCTGGCCATGCCGGAAAAGCGCGGCCGGATGGGCTGGGTGCGCCGGTTTTACGACATGCTTAGCACGCTCAAGGTCACCATGGCGACGCCCACTCTTTCCAACTGCCGCAAGCCCTTCCACCAGCTTTCCTCCTGCTTCATCGACACGGTGCCCGACAGCCTCACCGGCATTTACCGCAGCATCGACAATTTTGCCCAGGTGAGCAAGTACGGCGGCGGCATGGGGCTGTATTTTGGCAAAGTGCGCGCCCGCAACAGCGCCATCCGCGGTTTCGAAGGAGCGGCCGGCGGCGTGGTGCGGTGGATACGCCTCGCCAACGACACAGCCGTGGCCGTGGACCAGCTGGGTATCCGGCAGGGCGCCGTGGCCGTATACCTGGACGCTTGGCACAAAGACCTGCCGGAGTTTCTGGCGCTGCGCACCAACAACGGCGACGAGCGCATGAAAGCCCACGACGTCTTCCCCGCCGTGTGTTTCCCCGATCTTTTTTGGAAAACCGCGCGCGATAACCTGGAAGCCGACTGGTACCTGATGGACCCCCATGAGATCCTGATGCGCAAGGGTTACTGTCTGGAGGACTCCTGGGGGGAGGAATGGGAACGCCGCTATGCCGACTGCGTGAAGGACCCCGCCGTCGAAAAGCGGGTGGTGCCCATCAAGGAACTGGTGCGGCTGATCATCAAAAGCGCGGTGGAAACCGGCACGCCCTTTGTTTTTAACCGCGACGCGGTCAACCGCATGAATCCCAATAAAGACAAGGGCATGATCTATTGCAGCAACCTGTGTACCGAGATCGCGCAGAATATGCGCGGCATCGAGAGCGTCGAGCAGCGGGTGGAGCAGGTGGACGGCGAAACGGTGGTCGTCACAGTCACAAAGCCGGGCGATTTCGTGGTGTGCAATCTGGCGAGCTTGTCGCTGGGGCACATCGACGTGACCAACCCCCACGAGATCGACGAGCTGACCCGCAGCGCCGTGCGTGCGCTGGATAACGTCATCGACCTCAACTTTTACCCCGTGCCCTATGCGCGCATCAACAACCGCCGGTACCGCCCCATCGGGCTGGGTGTGAGCGGGTATCATCATATGCTGGCCAAGCACCACATCCAGTGGGAAAGCGACGCGCATCTTGCCTTTGTGGATAAGGTGTTTGAGGAAATCAACTACGCCGCCATCCGGGCCAGCTGTGAAATTGCACAGGAAAAGGGCCGCTACGAGCTATTTGAGGGCAGCGAGTGGCAGACCGGTGCGTATTTCGACCGCCGGGGCTACTCTTCCCCCCGCTGGCAGGAGCTGCGCCGGCAGGTGGCCGCCCACGGGCTGCGCAACGGCTGGCTGCTGGCCGTGGCACCCACCAGCAGCACCAGCATCCTCGCCGGCACCACCGCCGGGGTGGACCCGGTGATGAACCGCTTTTTCCTCGAAGAGAAAAAGGACGGCCTGATGCCCCGGGTCGCGCCGGAGTTGAGCCCTGAGACCTACTGGTATTATAAAAACGCCTATCAGACCGACCAGAGATGGTCCATCCGTGCGGCGGGAGTGCGCCAGCGGCACATCGACCAGTCCCAGAGCGTCAATCTCTATGTCACCAACGACTACACCTTCCGCCAGGTGCTCGGGCTGTACATTCTGGCTTTCGAGCAGGGCGTCAAAACCCTCTATTATATCCGCAGCAAAAGTCTGGAAGTGGAGGAGTGCGAATCCTGTGCCTCGTGAGCCGCGCGGCCGCTCCGCGCCCGAAAGATTAACTATTAAAAGTCAACCCTGAAATTGAGGCTGGTGGTCAAAAAGCAGATGGTTCAAAAAGGGTATAGCAAAGCAGGCGTCTGCTAAGACACCATGCGGGCTATGTAGTGAAAGTTACG
>JAEWAE010000027.1 GCA_023391835.1 Bacillota bacterium | reverse complement strand
GCCAAAAAAAACAACCCGGCCGCCACGCCTTGCCCTCGCCGGCCGGTTTGTCATTTTGCAATGGTTCAGTTTTTCCCGTCCTGGGCGGAAGGGCCCGTCGACGGTGCACCCGGCGTGTCGGGCATATTTTCCGGTTGGTCCGCCGAAGCGCCGTCTGCCGGGGCGGGGGGCTTGTCCGGCAGCGGGGGGCAGGTGTCTTCCGCTTCCTCGGCCCGCTCCGCCGCCCTGACGTTGCGCCGGCGGAAAATGGCCAGCAGACTCACGAACACCGCAATCACCAGCAACACGCTGACGACCGAAAAGCGCCACCCGATGATGGTATTGAAAACCGTGAACACCACGCCCAGCACGCCCAGCACGATGCCGGTGGCGTAAAGCAGCAGCACCGCCTGTTTCTGCGACAGACCCAGGTCGATCAGCTTGTGATGGATATGGCTGCGGTCGGCGGCAAAGGGGGATTTTCCCTCCGCCAGCCGACGGAAAATGGCCGATATGGTGTCGAAAAGCGGCAGCCCCAGCACCAGCAGCGGTACCGCGAAGGAAATGGCGGCGTAAAATTTAAAGAGCCCCTGGATGGAAACGACCGACAGCACGAATCCCAGAAACATGGCGCCGGTGTCGCCCATAAACACCCGTGCGGGGTGAATATTGTAGGGTAGCAGCCCCAGACACCCGCCCGCCAGTGCCGCCGTAAGCACCGAAACGCCCACCTGTGGCTGAGGCTGCAGCACCGAGATGGCGAGGATGGAAAGCGAAGCGATGGAGGATATGCCAGCAGCCAGCCCGTCGAGCCCGTCGATCCAGTTCATGGCGTTGGTGACGCCCACGATCCACAGCACCGTGATGGGGATGCCCAGCCAGCCCAGACCAAAGGTCTGTTTGCCGAAAAGGCGCACGCTGGCCGACACAAACGAGATGCGCACGCCCATGGCCACTGTCAGGCCGGCCGCCGCACACTGTATGAAAAGCCGCGGCAGCGGAGGCAGATCGTACCGGTCATCCCAAAACGCCATGAAGGCAATGATGAGCGAGCCGGGCGTCAGTTGCAGGAGCATGTGCAGCAGCAGCGGCTCGTCGCGGGTGTTGAGCACCAGCGCCACCCCTATGGTCACGGTGAAAAAGGCGAGGATAATGGAAAGCCCGCCCAGCAGCGGGATGGGGTGATGGTGCATCCGCCGGGCATCGCGCGGCACATCCAGCCAGCCGATCCGGTGGGCCAGCCGGATAAACAGGGGAGTCGCAAGATAGGAAATCAGAATGGCGGCCACCAATGCGGCTCCGATCAGAAGCAGGCTTTTTGCCGTCATAGGCCGGATCGTTCCTTTCTGGAAAAATCACCCGCCCGCCGGGCGGGATGGGGGCTGCCGGTCGGAAAACCGGCGGGAAAAGCGCGGGAAAGCCCGGTCAGAACCGGCCCTAGTCAGAGTTGACTAGGCAGGAAGCCGATCTTTTTGTACACCTTGCGCAGTGTGCGCAGGGAAAACGCCAGCGCCTGTTTCCCGCCCTCGGTGTAGACCGATTCCAGATAGTCGCGGTTGTGCATCAGGTCGTTGAATTTTTCCCGCACGGGGCGCAGGGCTTCCACCACCGATTCGCCCACGGCGGTCTTGAAATCGCCGTAGCCGCGGCCGTCGAATTCGGCCTCGATCTGCTCGTGAGTCTTGCCCGTGACGGCGGAATAGATGCCGATGAGGTTGTTGACGCCGTCCTTGCCGGGGGCGAAGGCGACTTTGGCTTCCGAGTCGGTGACTGCCCGGCGAAATTTACGCATGATGGTGTCGGGGTCATCCAGCAGCAGCACGAAGGAGTTGGCGTTTTCATCCGATTTCGACATCTTTTTGGTCGGCTCCTGCAGCGACATGACGCGGGCGCCGTTTTGCGGAATATACGGCTCCGGTATCCGGAATGTCTCGCCGTACCGGCCGTTGAAACGTTCGGCAATATTGCGGGCCAGCTCCACATGCTGTTTCTGATCGGCGCCGACGGGCACCAGATCGGTCTGATAGAGCAGAATATCCGCCGCCATCAGCGTGGGGTAGGTGAAAAGCCCAGCGTTGATGTTGTCGGCGTGCTTGCGGGATTTATCTTTAAATTGGGTCATGCGCGACAGCTCGCCGAATTGGGTGCAGCAGTTGAGCACCCACATCAGCTGGGCGTGGGTGGGCACATGGCTTTGGATGAAAATAAGGCTCTGTTTAGGGTCGATGCCCACGCTCAGCAGCAGCGCGGTCAGTTCCAGACTGCGGCGGCGCAGCTGGGCGGGTTCCTGCAGCACGGTGATGGAGTGCATGTCCACCACCGAGAAGACACAACGGTAATCTTTCTGCAGCAGCGGCCAGTTGCGCAGCGCGCCCAGGTAGTTGCCCAGCGTGGGGGTGCCGGTGGGCTGGATGCCGCTGAATACGATCTTCCGTTCGGTTTCGTCTGCCATACAAAATGCTTCCTTCCAGATGATAGCGATTATGACGCGCCGGCCGTGCGCGTCAATTCAGTCGATGGGGATGGTGCCGAGGATCTCGATCCCGCGCTCAATCTGCTCGTCCCGGGGCGTCGAATAGTTGAGCCGGAACGAGTCGGAGGAATCGTCGGGCGAAGTGTTGAAGGCGACGCCGGGCACGATGGCGACGCCTGCCTGGGCGGCGCGCTTGCAGTAGCCGAGCATGTCGGCACCGTGGGGCAGCGTGCACCACAGGAAAAGGCCGCCCTCGGGCCGCGTAAAGCGGACGCGGGGGTCGAAGTGCTGCTCCATGCCCCGGATCATCCGGGCGCATTTGTCGCGGTAAATGCCCTGAAGCCGTTTGATGTGGGCTTCCAGATCGAAGCGGGTCATGAAACGCTCGGCCACCATCTGGGAAAGCATGCTGGTGTGCACATCCGACACCTGTTTGGCGACGATGATTTTCTGCAAAAGCGCCTTGGGCGCGAGCACGAAGCCGACGCGCAGCCCGGGCGCAAGAATTTTGGAAAATGAGCCGTTATAGACCACGACGCCCTCATCATCCATCGACTTGATGGTGGGCAGGTCTTTGCCCGCGAAGCGCAGGTCGCCGTAGGGGTTATCCTCGAGTATCACGACACCGTGACGCCGGCACAGATCGTAGACCGCGCGCCGCTTTGCGAGCGAAAGGGTGATGCCCGTCGGATTCTGAAAATTGGGGATGATATACAGGAGCTTGACGCGCGTATCCGTCTCAAGCACTTTTTCAAGATAGTCGACATCCAGCCCGTCATCCTGCATGGGGATGCCTTTGAGGTTGACGTTATAGGAGCGCAGCGCGTTGAGCACGCCGATAAAGCTTGGGTTTTCGCACAGGACGGTGTCGCCCTCGTTGCACAGCACCTTGCAGGTCAGCTCGGCGCCCTGCTGCGCGCCGGACACGATGATGACGTCGTCAAAATCCCGGCCGCAGCCGAATTTGTCGCGCATGCGGCTGCGCACGGCGTCGCGCAGGGGCGTGTAGCCCTCGGAAATGCCGTACTGCAGCGCGCCGATGGGGTTTTCCGTCAAAATATCCCGCGTGATGGTGCGCACGGCGTCGACCGGAAAGGCTTCGGGCGCCGGATTGCCCGCCGCGAAGGGGATGACGTGCGGGTCGGAGGTAGCCTTCAGAATTTCACGGATGGCGGAAGGCTTCAGGGCCGCGATCCGGTCGGAAAACACGTATTCCATGTGGACAGCTCCTCACATCTGGTATTTTATCCCCTCCCGGCGCAGCAATCCGGCCCGGCGGGCAATTCAATCCTCATTATTGTAGCACAAGAGGGGGTCCTTGACAATGCCGGCCGATTAATTGTATTATTACTATGGGTTTTCAGCGGCGAAGCGCCCCGGCGCGCCGTCCGCCGGCCCGCTACCAACCGAAAGGAATGGTTATTTCCATGACGAACGATCAAACGGTGCGCACCCGTTTTGCACCCAGCCCCACCGGCTATATGCATGTGGGCAACCTGCGCACGGCGCTGTATGCGTATTTGCTGGCCAAGTCGCGCGGCGGCCGGTTTATCCTGCGCATTGAGGACACCGATCAGGAACGTCTCGTGCCCGGCGCGGTGGACGTGATTTATGACACGCTGCGGAGTACCGGCCTTGAGTGGGACGAGGGCCCGGATGTGGGCGGCCCGGTGGGCCCTTATGTGCAGAGCCAGCGCAAGCCGATTTACGCGCGCTATGCCAAGGAGCTGATCGCCCGCGGCGGCGCCTATTACTGCTTCTGCGACAAGCAGCGGCTGGAGGAGCTGCGCAAGATCCACGAGGCTTCCGGCGTGCCGCATCATTACGACGGTCACTGCCGCAACCTCAGCCCCGAGGCGATTAAAGAAAAACTCGACGCCGGCATCCCCTATGTCATCCGGCAGAAAATCCCCCACGAGGGCAGCACGACCTTCCACGACGAGATTTTCGGCGACATCACGGTGGAAAACACCACCCTCGACGACAACATCCTGCTCAAGACCGACGGAATGCCGACCTATAACTTCGCCAACGTGGTGGACGATCACCTCATGGGCATCACCCATGTCATCCGCGGGGTGGAGTATCTTTCCTCCGCTCCGAAATACAATCTGCTTTACGAGGCCTTTGGGTGGGAAATCCCCGAGTATATCCACTGCCCGCCGGTGATGAAGGACGCCACCCAGAAGCTTTCCAAGCGCAACGGCGACGCCTCCTTCGGCGACCTCGTCGACCAGGGCTATTTGAAGGAAGCCGTGCTCAACTATATCGCGCTGCTGGGCTGGAGCCCCAAGGGCGAGCGGGAAATATTCTCTCTCGACGACCTGAAACGGGAATTCTCAGTGGACGGCATCTCCAAATCCCCGGCGATCTTCGACAAGAGCAAGCTCGACTGGATCAACGGCGAGTATATCCGCGCCATGAGCCCGGAGCAGTTCCACGAGGCCGCGCTGCCGTGGATCCGCAAGGGCGTGAAGCGGGAAATCGACACCCGCCTCATTGCCGAGTGCCTGCAGCCGCGGTGCGTCAAGCTTTCCGATATTCCCGCGCAGCTCGATTTTCTGGATGAGCTGCCGGAATACCCGGCCGCGATGTATGTGAGCAAAAAGATGAAAACGACGCCTGAAAACTCCCTTTCCTCCCTCAAGGCGGCGAGGCAGGCCCTTACCGACCTGGGCGAGTGGAGCCGCGACGGCATCCATGAGACGCTTTTCGGGCTGGTGAGCCGGCTCGGGGTGAAAAACGGCATCGTGCTCTGGCCGGTGCGGGTCGCCGTGTCGGGCAGACAGTTCACGCCGGGCGGCGCGGTGGAAATCTGCGCCCTGCTGGGGCGGGAAGAGAGCCTGCGGCGCATCGACGCCGGCATCGCACAGCTCGCGCGCGGCTGATACGGCGCGTGCCTGCCGCCGTGACGCAATACCGGATTTCCTATCTATATTCCATGTATAAGACCCCCGGCTTTTATAAGAGCCGGGGGCCTTTCTGCACCCTTTCACCGTATGAACTCCCTGACTTTACACAAACTTTACAATGGATTTACCCGTCTTTGCTTTTGGCCCGGGGGTGAATCCGGTATAGTTAGAACGTAAGGTGAAGATTGTATGAGAACAGGGAGAGAACAACTTATGAAAAAAGTTATGGCTCTGCTGACTGCGGCGGCTATGGCGGCGACGCTGATGGCGGGCTGCGCCAGGTCGAACGCCGCGTCGTCCGGTTCCTCGGGCGTTTCCGGCAGCATCACGGCTTCGGGCTCTTCGGCGCTGGCTCCGCTGGCGCAGGAAGCGGCTCAGGATTACATGGCGAAAAACTCCAAGGTTTCCATCACCGTCAATGCGGGCGGCTCCGGAGCCGGGCTCAACCAGGTGGCGCAGAAATCAGTCGACATCGGCAACTCCGACCTTTATGCGCAGGAAAAGCTTACCGCCGATCAGGCGAAGAGCCTTGTGGATCATCAGGTGTGCGTCATCGGCTTCGCCGCGGTGGTCAACCCCGACGTGACGGTCACAAATCTCACCACCGACCAGTTGGTCAGCATTTTCACCGGCAAGACGACCAACTGGAAGGATGTCGGCGGCGCGGATGAAAAGATCACGCTCATCGGCCGGCCTTCCAACTCCGGCACCCGGGCAACCTTTGAAAAATACGGTCTGAAGGGTGCGGCGGAAGCCTCCAGCATCGCGCTGAGCTCCGACGATTCCGGCACGCTTGAAAAATACGTCACCCAGACCAAAGGCTCCATCGGTTATCTGGCGCTTTCTTATCTGGTGGGCAAGAATACGGTCAAGAAGCTCTCCGTCAACGGAGTGGAAGCCACCCAGGCCAACATATACAGCGGCAAATACGACATTTGGTCCTATGAGCATATGTATACCAACGGCACCCCCAATGCCACGGTGAAAGCCTTCATCGATTATATGACCGGATCGGAATTTTCTAAAAAAATGGAAAGCCTCGGCTACAACGTGACCGCTAAGATGAAAGTCAAGCATGAGGCCCCGGCCGCATCCTCCTCGTCTGCCGCTTCTTCCGCAGCTTCCTCCACCTCGTCCAAATAAATTTTTGCTGGCACAGCCGACAGTGAAAATAGCGAAGGCCGGCGGGTATATGCCCGCGCGGCCTTTGCGGCTACAGCGGCACCGGGGCTGACGAAAGATCCCGAGTGCCCGCGGCCGTGACGCCCAAGGCCGTCACACAGGGAGAATGGGAGATCGTGATGGGAAAACTGAAAAAAGAATATATGGGGCGGGCAGTCGTCACCGTGTTCGGCCTGTTTATCATATTGCTGACCGTTTCCATCGGTGCATTTCTGCTTTATCAGGGGCTCGGCACTTTCACCAAGTATAACCACACCGTGGGAGAATTTCTGCTTTCCTCCAAATGGAAACCAAGCATGGATCTCAAGGGCGGCGGCCAGGTGGGGGCGGCGATCTTTATCGCCGGTTCCATGGCGGTCAGTTTCCTGGCACTTGTGATCGCCATGCCATTCAGTCTCGCGGCGTCCATCTTCATGTCGGAAATCTCGCCCCGGCTGGGCAAACGTCTGCTTCAGCCGGCGATCGAGATTTTCGTGGGCATCCCCTCGGTGGTCTACGGCTGGGTGGGCATGACCGTGCTGGCCCCACTGGTGGCCAAAGTGTTCCATCTGCCATTCGGTTACGGGCTACTCAGCGCCTCCATCGTGCTGGCGCTGATGATTTTCCCGACCATCACCACCCTGTCGGCCGACGCCATCCGCAACGTGAATATCGCGTATAAAGAGGCCTCGCTGGGGCTTGGCTCCACCCGGTGGCAGATGATATGCCGGGCCGTGCTGCCCTCGGCGCTGCCGGGCATCATCACCGGCATCATCCTGGGTTTGACGCGGGCCTTCGGCGAGGCGCTGGCCGTTTCCATGGTCATCGGCAAGATGCAGACCTTCCCCAAGACCATTCTTTCCTCCACCGACACCCTCACCGCCGAGATCGCGGCCGATATGGGCAACGCCGCCCAGGGCGGTGAATTCAGCGATGCTCTGTGGACGATGGCGCTGCTGCTCTTCCTGATCTCGTTCGTACTTATCCTGCTCGTGCGCATCATCAGCCGGAAAGGGGCGAAGAATCGATGAATGATCGTGCCCATCACCGCGCCAAAATTGCCGACCGGGCGGCGACGGTGACGCTCTATTGCGTCGCCGGCTTTTTCCTGCTGCTGCTGGCCGCGTTTACCGTTTACATCCTTGTCAAGGGCGTGATCGCCTATTTCCCCGGCGTGTTCAGTTTCCGCATGACGGGCATCGGGGCCGAGCTTTTCAACACGGTGTACTTGGTGCTCATCTCGCTGATCATCAGCGTGCCCATCGGCGTGGCGGCCGGCATCTATCTGGCCGAATACGCCCGGGCGGGGCGTTTCACCCGCTTTTTGCGCACCAGCATCGAAACGCTTTCTTCCCTTCCTTCCATCGTGGTGGGCCTTTTCGGCTACTTGGTCTTCATCTACTGGACGGGTTCCAAATACAATCTTATTTCCGGCGCGCTGTGCGTGTCGATCCTGAGCCTGCCGCTGCTGACCACCGTCACGGAGGACGCTTTCAAGTCCATCCCGGAGGTTTACCGAGAGGGCAGCTACGGCATCGGCGCCACCCACTGGCAGACCATCGTCCGTGTGTTGCTGCCGACCTCCTTCCCCCGCATCATCACGGGGATCATTCTGGCAGCCGGGCGCGGCTTCGGCGAAGCGGCGGCGCTGCTTTACACGTCGGGCATGAGCTCGGTCATCCGCTGGGGCAACTGGGACCCGACCAGTCTCCAGTCGCCGCTCAATCCCTTCCGCCCGGGCGACACCCTGGCGCTGCATATCTGGACACTGAAAATGGAATCCATCCTGCCCAACGCGGAACGCATCGCCGACGTGTCCTCGGCGGTGCTGCTGCTGCTGGTGCTCGCTTTCAGCCTCGGTTCGCGCTGGCTGGGAAACCGGTTGGACCGCAAAATGACCGGTTCCAAAAACGGGGGAAAATAAATGAATACGAAAATACAGACCCAGAACCTCAATCTCTTTTACGGAGAGACCCAGGCACTCAAGAATATATCCCTTTCGGCCTATGAGAACCGCATAACCGCCCTCATCGGGCCCTCCGGCTGTGGCAAATCCACCTTCCTCAAGACCCTCAACCGCATGAACGATCTTATCGAGGGCGTGCGTATCACGGGTCAGGTGGCTCTCGACGGGTCGGATATCTATTCCCGCGACACCGATGTCACGCTGCTGCGCAAACGGGTGGGCATGGTGTTCCAGAGTCCGAACCCTTTCCCCATGTCGGTGTATGATAACGTGGCTTACGGACCGCGCATCCACGGTGTCCGGCACCGGCGGGAACTGGACGAAGTGGTGGAAAAAAGCCTGCGGGGCGCCGCCCTGTGGGACGAAGTGCGCGACCGGCTGCATCGCAGCGCGCTGGGGTTGTCGGGCGGCCAGCAGCAGAGACTGTGTATCGCCCGGGCCTTGGCCGTGGACCCGGAAGTGCTGCTCATGGATGAACCCACCAGCGCCCTCGACCCGATTTCAACGATGAAGGTGGAAGAGCTGGCGGATCGCCTCAAAGAGCGGTATACTATAATTATCGTGACCCACAACATGCAGCAGGCGGCCCGGATATCCGATTATACGGCGTTTTTCCTTCACGGGGAGGCGGTGGAATTCGGCCCGACGAGCGACATTTTTTCCATGCCTAAGGATAAACGCACCGAAGATTATATCACCGGCCGGTTCGGCTGAGCCGGCCGGGGGAGAAAGGGACTTTGCAATGAGTGCCAGAAGCGAATTTGACCGGGAACTCGAATCCATGCATCTGGACCTTATCCGGATGGGAGGATTGATTGAGGACGCCATCGACCGTTCCATCACGGCGCTGGAAAAACGCGACAAGCAGATGGCGCAGGAAATCGTCCGGGGCGACGACAAGATCGACGAGATGGAGCATTCCATCGAATCCAAGTGCCTGCGGCTGCTGCTGCGGCAGCAGCCGGTGGCCAGCGACCTGCGGGCGGTTTCCACGGCGCTGAAGATGGTGACGGATATGGAGCGCATCGGCGACCACGCCTCCGACATCGCCGATCTGACGCTGCAGTTCCGCGAGGGGCCGCACACCTTCCCGCTGGAGCATTTCCCCCTGATGGCGAGCATCGCGTCCGCCATGGTTAAGGGGTCGGTGGACGCATTTGTGCACAGCGACCTGGAAGCCTGTAAACGAATCATCGCCCGGGACGACGAGGTGGACAGCCTTTTCCAGACCGTGCGGCAGTATATCGTGGAAAAGGTGGAGCAGTCGCCCAAGATGGCCGACGAGGCGGTGGATTATCTGATGGTGGCCAAATATCTCGAGCGTATCGGCGACCATGCGGTGAATATCGCCGAGTGGGTGATCTTTTTCATCACCGGCGAGCACAAAGATACAAAGATTCTCTGAGTAAACGCCCGATCCGGGAGGACACACGATGCAGAAACTCGCCTTTGTGGTGGAGGATGAAGAAAATATACGCGAAGTGATCCGGTGCACGCTGGAATCCTGCGGACTTGCCGTGACGGGGTTTGAGGATGCCGACAGCATGCTCGCCCAGTTGCCTGCACGTACGCCCGACCTGGTGCTGCTGGACCTTATGCTGCCCGGCACCGACGGGATGGAGACTCTGCGCCGCATGAAGGCGGGACCGTATGCGGCGGTGCCCGTCATCATCCTGACGGCCCGCTCGTCGGAAACCGACGTCGTGGCGGGGCTAGACGAAGGCGCGGATGATTACGTCACCAAGCCCTTCGGCGTGCTGGAACTGATGGCCCGGGTGCGGGCGGTGCTCCGGCGGGGCGCGCCCACGGAGCCGGAAAACGAAGTGCTCGAGTGCCGCGGCGTGAAACTCGACAGCGCCCGCCACGAGGTGACTGTCGACGGCAGACCGGTCGCCCTGACGCTCAAGGAATTTGAGTTGCTGCAGGTGCTGATGGAAAACCGGGGCAGCGTCATGTCACGCAACGTGCTGCTCGACCGCATCTGGGGCTACGATTATGCGGGCGAGACCCGCACGCTAGATATGCATGTACGCAGTCTGCGCCACAAGCTGGGCGACGACGCCGAGACCGAGCGGTATATCGGCACGGTGCGCGGCGTCGGCTACCGGTTTCATGAATAGACGGCCCGGGCGGAAAGGAACGACGCAATGAAACGATCGATCCTTCTGGCGGGGTCGGCCCTTGCCCTGATCGTGCTGGCCTCGGCCATCGTCGTCTGGGTGGTGGCGATGCAGCTGATGGGCGACGGGCGGATGATGCCCCAGGGTCTGCTGGCCTTTGCGCCGGCCGTGGCGGTGGCCATGCAGGTCGCGCTGGTGGTCACCATGACCGCGGCCCGCTGGCTGGAACGCCGCGCCATGGAGCCCGTGCGGCTCACCGGGCAGCGCCTGCACGCCATCCTCAAAGGCGGCGCGGCCGAGCCTTTTCCCATCGCCGACGGTGAAGTGGAGGGCATGTGGGAGCTTGACAGCCTGCTCGCGGAGATGGCCGACCGGCTGCAGCAATCCGGCCGCACGGTGCAGCAGCTGGAAAATATCCTTGACAGCATGAGCGAGGGGCTGGTGGTGCTCGACGCCCGGCTGCATATCCTGCTCATCAACCGCAGCGCCCTTGAATTTTTCGGCAGCCACGGCGGTGTGCGCGGCAGCAGTCTGCTGCATGTGACCCACCTGCCCGGGGTGCTGGATGCCACCCGCGGGGCCGCCCACGACGGCAAAAGGGCCTCGCTCGACATCCGCCGCGGGGGGCGCACCATGCAGCTGCTGGCGAGCCCCGTGCGGGAGGGCGGCGTGATCCTGCTCATGACCGACGTCACGGCGGTGCGCATGGCCGAGCAGATCCGTTCGGATTTTGTGGCCAACGCTTCCCATGAGCTCAAGACCCCGCTGACCGCTATCAAAGGCTTCGCTGAGCTGATGCAGCAGGGCCTGATTCGGGAAGAAGCCGAGCGGCAGCACACCGTTTCTCTTATTGTGCAGGAGACCGACCGCATGATCCAGCTCATCGGCGATATCCTCAAACTTTCGGAACTGGAAAGCGAGGCGGCCACGCCGGGCGGGCCGCCGGTAAATCTGCGTCTGACGGCACAGCACGCGGCCGAATCCCTTTCGCTGCAGGCCCAGGCCCGGCAGGTGACGCTGACGGTGGGCGGGGATGATGCCACCGTACACGCGGACCCCGACCGCATGACCGAGCTGCTGCTCAACCTGATGGATAACGCCGTCAAGTATAACCGCCCCGGCGGCCGGGTGGAAGTGACCCTCGCTCAGCGGGCGGATCACGCCGTGCTCACCGTCGCGGATACCGGCGTGGGTATCCCCAAAGAGGCACAGCAGCGGGTTTTTGAGCGTTTTTACCGTGTGGATAAGGGCCGCAGCCGCCGGCAGGGCGGCACGGGGCTGGGTCTTTCCATCGTCAAGCATATTGTGGGGCTGTATGGCGGCGCCATCCATCTGGAAAGTGAGCCCGGGGTCGGCACGACCATCCGGGTGACGCTGCCCGTCGGGTGATACCCCGTATTGCGGAGTGCCGGAGCGCATGCTCCGGCATTTTTTTACTCATGAAATCAATATGTTTTATTTTATAATCAATAATATTAATTAAAATATCAATATTATTGAATTATATATTGAATTACTGCATAACATGTGATAGAATATTGTCGGAGGGATCGTTATGGGATACGCACAGCCCAACCGGTGCCCGGTGTGCGGCGGCCGGCTGGAAGTGACGCAGCTGATTTGCCCGACCTGCTCGACCACGGTCAGCGGAAAATTCCAGCCGTGCCGGTATTGCCTGCTGGATGAGCCGATGCGGCATTTTCTGGAGGTTTTTCTCATCAGCCGCGGCAATATCAGCGTGGTGGGGAAAAAGCTGTCCCTGTCCTACCCGACAGTGAAAAGCCAACTGGATGAGCTGCTGGCCACGCTTTTCCCGGAACAGGCGGCCGAGGCGCCCGCCAACGGCGGCGTGGGCGATATTCTCGACCGGCTGGAAAAAGGGGAGCTGACGGCGGGGGAAGCGGCCGACCGACTCGCCCGGCTGAAGCGGGAAGAAAGCTGAGATTGCCCGGGGATAAGGGGATATGAATCGAGGGCGGCTTGCCCGCCCGGTGTGAAAGGATGGCCGAATCCATGATGAATCATGCACAGCGCGACCGGATTCTCAAAATGCTCGAAGATGGCAAAATCACGGCGCAGGAAGCGGCCGGTCTGCTCGACGCCGTCGGGGACGACGCGGCAGCGGCGGGAACCGACACGCAGCCTCAGCCGGCGGCGGAAAATTCAGATGCCGCGGCCGGTACTCCCGTACCCGGGAGGGCAAAATCCGCGCAGGGGCGGAAACTGCGCGTGGTGGTGGATGCCGCCGACGAGGAGAGCGGGAAGGCCAAGGTCAACGTGGCCGTGCCGCTGTCGCTGATTCGTTCGGTGGGGCCGCTGGTGGCACACAATATGCCCGAAAAGGCCCGGCGGGAGCTTGCGGAAAAAGGCATCGACCTGGAACAGATCCTCGCCGAAGTGGAACGGATGCTCGACGAGGGGATCGACGAGGATCTTGTCCACGTCGAGACCGGCGGGGACAGCGACGGCGCCAGAGTGCGGGTATATGTGGAGTAACCGGCGGCCGAAGCTGTTTTTTCGGCTGGAAATGAGTCGGGGCGGGCGGCGTTTCGGCTGGGTGCTGCCGCTGCCGGTGCTGGGCATGGCGGCGGATATCCTCACCGACATGGCGGCGCTGGCGGTGCGCCTGCCCATACCGGAGGATAAACGGCTCCCGCTGGTGTGGTGCCGCGCCGGGGCCGGGCTGCTGAGCGGCCTTGTGCAGGATACCATGCGGGGCCGGGGGCTGGAACTGTCGGTGGAAGCGGAGCGCGACGGGCACCGGCTGCGCGTGGGCCTGATATGAGCGGACGGAAGGAAAGGGCGAAGCGATGAAAAGCGGGCAATCCAAGCATCTGATCCGGTGGCTGGTGTGCGTGGCGGTGATGGTGGCGGCTTCGGGGCTTTTTCCCCACAGCGTACACGCCGCCGGGCCGGTGACGCTGGTGCTGGCGGGCACGGTGCTGTGGCTGATGAATCTGCTGGTGCGGCCGCTGCTGCAGCTGATCGCGCTGCCGCTGACGGTGGTGACGCTCGGGCTTTTCAGCCTGGTGGTCAACGCCGGCATGGTGCGCCTGACCGACGTGCTGATGCCCTCGCTGCGCATCCGGGGCTTCGGCGTGTGTCTGCTCATCGCGCTGGGCGTGTCGCTGGGCAATATGCTGACGGCATCCCATGAGGGCGACGGGGGGCATTGAGCCCTGCCGCCCCCGGCGGGTTATGCCGGAAGTTACCGGAGCGATCCGGTATACCGTAAAAGGGGCTGTTGCAAAACGAATTTGCGATAGCAAATTGCACAAACAGGCAGTCCACAAAGCAAGAAAATGCGCCTTGAAACGGCTTTTGGAGCCAAATCAAGGCGTATTTTTTATGCACTATTTTTTCCCGGGGCTATTTTGCAACAGCCCCTTTTTGCGCCGCCGTCCGAAACGCGGCGGTCAGATGACGATGCCGCCGTTGGGGCTGAGCACCTGGCCGGTGATAAAGGAGCTTTCCTCCCCGGCCAAAAAACAGATGGCCTGCGCCGCCTCCCGCGGGGTGCCCAAACGCATCAGAGGGGTCTCTTCGCCCAGAGCGGCCCGGTCCGCGTCATTCAGAGCGGCGTTCATTTCAGTGTCGATGACCCCCGGAGCCACACAGTTGACCCGGATGTGCGACGGGCCGACTTCTTTTGCCAAGGCCTTGGTCAGCCCGATGACGCCGGCTTTGACGGCGGAATAGTGCACCTCGCACGACCCGCCCGTGACCCCCCACATGGAGGAAAGGTTGACGATGCTGCCGCTTTTGCGGTGGATCATGCCCGGCAGCACGGCCCGGCAGCAGTAAAATACGCCGGTGAGATCCACGGCCACCATGCGGTCCCATTCCGCATCGGTGATGTCGGTGAAAAGCCGCTGCCCCGCAATGCCCGCGTTGTTGACCAGCGCGTCGATGCCGCCGAATTCTTCCTGCATGCGCGCGGCCATTGCCTCCACGTCGGCGCGCACCGATACATCCCCCCGCAGCGGCAGGGCCCGGCCGCCCGCCCGGCGGATGTGCGCGCACAGATCCTCGGCCGGGCCCTCGCTGTGCAGGTAGTTTACCCCCACCTGCCAGCCTTTTTCCGCAAAAAGCAGCGCCGCCGCGCGGCCGATGCCGCGGGACGCGCCGGTGATCCATACCGTCCGGCTCATATGGCCGCCTCCCCGCATGAATTGGGAAACCCACGGTTCCCGCCCGATGGGCACACACACCCGCTCATTCGCCGGCCGCCCGGCGGCGGAATAGGGCGGGAATTTCGTCCAGCCGTTTGACGGCAAAATCCGCTTCACGCCGGATACGGGCCCAGTCCTCCTGCGCGCCGGCATCCCAGACCGCCACCGCCGTCATGCCCGCCGCGTGGGCGCTGTGTAGCCCCTCGGCAATATCCTCAAACACGGCGCATCCCGTCGGCGGCGCCCCAAGCTTCTGAGCCGCGCGCAGATAAATGTCGGGGTGCTCCTTGCCGCGGCCCACTTCCGACCGGATGGTGAAGGAGTCGAAAAAACCGTAAACCCCCGTACGCTGCAGAGCCGGCTCGAAAAGCTCCTGACTGGAGGCGGTGGCCAGCCCGATGCGCACCCCCGCGTCCCGCAGAGCGAGCAGGCAGCGGCGCGCGCCGGGCTTGAGCGGCAGCCGCTCGGCATATTCGCGGGCGACCATGTCGTGCCATTCCCGGATGATGGATTCCACCGACTGGGAAAGGCGCAGATAATCCTTGGTGAAAGCAGCCCCTTCCTCGAAGCTCATGGCACGCACCGCCCGGGTGTAGGCAGGCGTCAGCTCCGCCCCGTGTCGGCCGAGATACTCGATATCCACCTGCCGCCAGACGCCGGAAGAATCCAGCAGCGTGCCGTCCAGGTCAAAAATGGCTCCCTGTATCGTCATTTCGGGCATGGATGGCCCTCCTTCTCCGGCAGTTGGCAGCCGGGCGCCGATATGCTATCATTATACCATATCGCGCGCGGCCTGCAAACGGCGCGCGCTTGGGGGCTGATTTCATGATGGATAAAATACGCGCCGTCCTTTTCGACCTGGACGACACGCTGATCAGCCGGCGGGAAACCTTCGCCGGCTTTTCCGAGAGTTTCGTGCGCCGCTTTTTCCCGGCGGAGGATGCGGCGGGGCAGGCCCGGGCGGTGGCGGCTCTGCGCCGGCTCGACCGGGAAGGCGACGCCACGCGGCCGGATCTGTTTTTTCATCTTTTCGGCGAGCTGAATGTCGATCTGCCGCCCATCGGTGAGATGATCGATTTCTGGAATACGGAATTTCCCAAGTATCTGGTGCTGTTTGACGATATGTTCCGGCTGCTGGGCGAGCTGCGGCGGGCGGGTTTCCGCCTGGGCCTTGTCACCAACGGCGCGGCCCCGCTGCAAAACGGCAAGATCGAGCGGGGGCGTCTGCGCCCGGCCTTCGACACGGTGGTGGTGTCGGGGGAGCAGCCCTTTGACAAGCCCCAGCGGGAAATTTTCGAGCTGGCGCTGCACCGGCTGGCCGTCGCGCCGGATGCGGCGGTCTATGTGGGCGACAATCTCATCAACGACATCTACGGCGCCCAGAAGGCCGGGATGCGGGCCGTGTGGGCCAACTTTTACCATAGGGGGAACCCCACCGCCGTGCGGCCGGACGGCGAATTCGACACTGCCGACGGGCTGCGGCGCTGGATTGACGACCGGGCGTAGCCCTATGCATAAAATCCGGCAATTCCCGATTGACAGACAAGGCATGGGCCGACTCTGGAATATTTTGTGAAAATGATGCGCCGGTCCGCCCAAAAAGGCGGCCGTTTCGGCACCTTTGACAAATATGATCCATCATATTGAAACGGCCCGAAAAGGCGTGTATAATATGGCAAAAAGTCGAAACGAGGCGGTGGACGGGTGTTCGCGCAGATGAAAAGTCTGGGCCTGCTCGGGCTGGATGCCTATGTGGTGCATGCGGAAGTGGACATTTCCCAGGGCCTGCCCTCGTTTGAGACCGTTGGCCTGCCGGATGCCGCCGTGCGGGAATCCCGCGAGCGGGTGCGCTCGTCGCTGAAAAACTGCGGCTTTGATTTCCCCGTCAGCCGCATCACGGTCAATCTGGCGCCCGCCGACATCAAAAAAGAGGGGCCGCTTTACGACCTGCCCATCCTGGTGGCGCTGCTGCGCGCTTCGGGGCAGATAAACGGGAATTTCGGCGACAGTGCGTTCGCGGGGGAGCTTTCTCTGGGCGGGGAGATCAAGCCGGTCAACGGCATCCTGCCCATGGCCATCAAGGCCAGGGAAGAGGGCTTCCGCCGCTTTTTTATTCCCCGGGATAACGCCGCCGAGGGCTCGGTGGTGCGGGGCATCGACATCCTGCCGGTGGGCGGGGTGAAGGAACTGGCCGAGTGCCTGTGTGGCCGGCGGGCGGTTTGCCCCGCCAAGCCCGAGGACTTTCCTCCGCCGCCCGCCGGCCCGACGCTCGATTTTCAGGATGTGTGCGGTCAGTTGGAGTCCCGTCGGGCCATGGAAATCGCGGCCGCCGGCGGGCATAATATCCTGCTTGTGGGGCCGCCCGGCTCGGGCAAGAGCATGCTGGCCAAACGGCTGCCCTCCATCCTGCCCGCGATGAGCTTCGACGAGGCCATCGAGACCACCAAGATCCATTCCATTGCCGGGGTGCTGCCGGCGGGTGCCGCGCTGGTGCGGGAGCGCCCCTTCCGCGCGCCGCACCACACGGTGTCGGCGGCGGGCCTGTCGGGCGGGGGACGCATCCCGCACCCGGGGGAGATCTCGCTGGCGCACAACGGGGTGCTTTTCCTCGATGAGCTGCCCGAATTCGGCCGCGACGTACTGGAAGTGCTCCGCCAGCCGCTGGAAGACGGCACGGTCACGATTTCGCGCGTGTCGGGCACGCTGACATACCCCTGCGCGGTCATGCTGGTGTGTGCGATGAATCCGTGCCCCTGCGGCTATTACGGCCACCCCACCCACGCCTGCACCTGCAGCCCCGGGGCGGTGGCGCGGTATCTGGCGCGGGTCTCCGGCCCGCTGCTCGACCGCATGGACCTGCATGTGGAAGTGCCGCCGGTCAAATTCGACGAGCTGACCCGCCGGGGCGGCGAACCCTCCGCCGCCATACGGCAGCGGGTGGAGGCCGCCCGCTCGCTTCAGCGGGAACGTTACCGGGGCAGCGGCATACCATGTAATGCGCGGCTGACCCCGTCCGGCCTGCACCGCTGGTGCGGCTTGACAGATGATGCCCGTGCGCTGCTGGAAGGCGCCTTCCTCCGAATGGGCCTCTCGGCCCGGGCCTATGAGCGGGTGCTCAAGGTGGCCCGGACCATTGCCGATCTGGACCGCAGCGACGCCATTACCTCCGCCCACGTGGCCGAGGCGGTGCAGTACCGCGGTCTCGACCGGAAGTATTGGAGCGGCGGCCGCCGGCCGGATGCCGCTTCGGCGGATGACGGCGTGTGAATTCTCTTTTTGAAACGGACAAAGGGGATGCAGCGTGAAAGATTTTCACGCCCGGAAAAAGGTACTTGCCGGCCGGAAGGCGTGACCGGTATCCGCTTCGCGGAACCGTGCCTTTTTCATTCCGATTTGTATCGCCGCCAGGCGGTGATATGGAGGTTCTTGTATGGTCAAACATATCGTCATGTGGAAACTCAAGCCCAACGCGGCCGGCGCCGACAAAAAAACCAACGCCCTGCGCATGAAAAAAATGTTGGAAGGGTTGGAAAGCGTTGTGCCGGGAGCGCACCATATGGAAGTCGGCATCAACTATAACCCCGCAGGCTTCGACGTGGTGCTTTATTCCGAATTCATTGACCACGACGCGCTGGAAGCCTATCAGGTGCATCCCCAGCATATGCGGGTGAAGGAATTCGTGCACGAGGTCATGGCTGAACGTGTGGTGGCGGACTATATCGTGTGAAGCGGCGCATGTGGGGCGGGGAGCGGCCGGTTGTCCGGTAGCCCCCCGCTTTTTGCGTGCCTCACGGCAGGTTTTTCAGCAGCTTCTGATAAGGACCCTGCTCGTCCACGCCCTCATAAATAACCCGGTCGAAGCCTTTTTGGGCGTACAGACGCCGTGCCGGATGATTATCAAGGTCCACTCCCACGGAAATTTCGGAATAGCCGCGCTTTTTCGCGGCATTGGCCGCAAAATCGACCAGCGCGCCGCCTATGCCGCGCCGCCGGCACTCCTCCTTTACAAGGAGCCGGGAAAGATAGACCCGCTGACCCGGCCGGGTGTAATCGGGGTCGTGCATGTCAAAGACAAGCGAGACCTCGCCTACGAAGATGTGCCCCGATACATAGACAAAGGTGATGCGGTTGCCGGAAAGCAGCTCCCGGTAAAACCGGTCGGCCAGATCCTTCCGCCTTTCCATATCCCATATGGAGGCGCATTTGGCAAAGTCGCGTATATTCAGCTTTTCGATCATGGCAGGCTCACCCTTTCGCAGGCGCCGGCGGTTGCCCCGCGGGCTCTGGCCCAATTATACCACACCGGCCGGGCTGCCGGAAAACCCGAGGAAAAATATCGCCGGTGACGGGGCGCTTATTGCCACCCCATTTGACAAAGGCGGCAAATCCGTGTAAAATATAAAGGTTGTGAAATACTATACACCCGGCGGCCTGTGGATTTGCCGGGCGTAGTGTCGACGCTGCGCCCCACGGTGCGGCGGGGCGTGCGCCGCGCCCGCAAAAAGGCGGAAGACAGGGCCCCGTCACATGCCGGGGCTAGCGCAAACCAGCTGCGGCAGGCTGACAGGAGGGCAAAAAATTTGATACGCAACGATATCCGGAACATCGCCATCATCGCTCACGTCGATCATGGCAAAACGACTCTGGTGGATGAAATGCTCAAGCAGGGGCATGTCTACCGGGAAAATCAGGTTGTGCAGGACCGTGTGATGGATTCCAACGATCTGGAACGGGAACGCGGCATCACGATTCTCGCCAAAAACACCGCGGTCAAATATAAAGATGTGAAAATTAACGTTGTCGACACGCCGGGCCATGCCGATTTCGGCGGCGAGGTGGAACGTATCCTCAAAATGGTCAACGGCGTGCTGCTGTTGGTGGACGCGGCCGAAGGCCCCATGCCCCAGACCCGCTTTGTGCTGAGCAAGGCGCTGGCCCTCGGGCACAAGGTCATCGTCGTCATCAACAAGATCGACCGTCCCGATGCCCGCATCAAAGAGGTCGAGAACGAAGTGCTCGAGCTTTTCATGGATCTCAACGCCAACGAAGAGCAGCTCGAAAGCCCCTTCCTTTATTGCTCGGGGCGGCAGGGCACTGCCAGCGCCGACCCGGATGTGGAAGGCACCGACCTCGAGCCTTTGTTTGAAAAGATTCTCGAATATATCCCGGCGCCCGAAGGTGACGAGAGCGCGCCGCTGCAGATGCTGGTTTCTTCCATCGACTACAACGAGTATGTCGGCCGCATCGCCATCGGCCGCATCGAGCGCGGCACCATCCGGCAGGGGATGGACGTGGTGCTCACCAATTATCATGAGCAGAAGGAGCCCTATCACTGCAAGGTGACGAGCCTGTTCCAGTTCGACGGGCTCAAGCGTGACCCGGTGGAAAGTGCCATGGTGGGCGACATCGTGTGCATTTCGGGCGTGGAGGGTGTCACTATCGGCGACACCGTCTGTGCGCCGGAGCAGGTTGAGCCGCTGAAATTCATAAAAATTTCCGACCCCACCATCGAGATGACCTTCTCGGTCAACGACAGCCCCTTTGCGGGCCGGGAGGGCAAATATGTCACGTCCCGCCATCTGCGGGCGCGGCTTTTCAAGGAACTGCTCAAGGACGTGTCCCTGCGGGTGGAAGAGACCGACTCGGCCGATGCGTTTCGGGTTTCCGGCCGCGGCGAGATGCACCTTTCCATCCTCATCGAGACCATGCGCCGCGAGGGGTATGAGTTCCAGGTGAGCACGCCGAAAGTGCTTTATCGCACCATTGACGGCAAGGTGTGCGAGCCGGTCGAGGAGTTGGTCATCGATGTGCCGGAAAACGCGCTGGGCTCGGTGATGGAAAAGATGGGTCAGCGCAAGGGCGAGCTGCAGCACATGGAGCCTCAGGGCAACCGCATGAAGGTGGAATTCCTCATCCCGTCCCGCGGACTGTTCGGCTATCGTAGCGAATTCATGACCGACACCAAGGGCGAGGGCATCCTCAGCTCGGTGTTTCATGATTACGAGCCAGTGAAGGGTGAAATCCCCGGCCGGAGCGAGGGCTCTCTGGTGGCTTTCGAATCGGGCGAGTCGGTGACCTACGGGCTTTACAACGCCCAGGAACGCGGCACCCTCTTCATCGGGCCGGGCGTGCCGGTTTACGGCGGCATGGTCGTGGGTTCTTCCCCCAAGGGCGAGGATATGGCGGTGAACGTCTGCAAAAAGAAGCATGTGTCGAACATGCGGGCGTCCGGCAGCGACGAGACTCTTCGTCTGGTGCCGCCGCGGCAGATGAGCCTGGAAGAATCCATGGAATTCATCGCCGAAGACGAATTGCTGGAAATCACACCCAAGAGCATACGTATCCGCAAGCGCATCCTCGACCACACGCAGCGGATGCGCTCAAACCTCAAAAAATAAGCGGCCGGCTTTCCCGGTACGGCGCCCCCGCGGGGGGGGG
>JAEWAE010000025.1 GCA_023391835.1 Bacillota bacterium | reverse complement strand
GTTCCAAAACGCATTTTCTCCGCAGAACGATGAAAAATATTTCCGGTATCGTTGAAAACGAGCTGTACTGTGAAAAATATGCCGCGAAAGACGATTTTCTTCAGATCATTGATCCCCGGGTCAAGCTGTGCACTTTCCTGGTTTTTATGATCTTCGGCAGCGTCGCGGGAAATCCGGCCGTCCTGACCGTTCTCGCGGCCATCCCGATGATTTACGCCCGCCTGTCCGGGCTGCCGGTCCGCGTATTTTTCCGGCGGACCTGGCTGATCGTGCCGCTCGCGGTTTTCATCGTGTCGCTGCCCGGCTCCAGCAGCCTGCTGATCCCGGGCCGCCCGCTTTTCTATCTCCTGCCCCTGGGAGCCTTCGGGCTCGGGCAGGGGCTGTATTTCTGCGCGGACGGGCTGGAAACGGCGTTTCGGCTGATGCTGCGGACCGGGATCTCCCTCTCCTTCGCTTTTCTGCTCTTTCTCACAACGCGGTGGTCAAAGATCACCGAGGGGTTGGCGTCCCTACATCTGCCGCCCCTGATTGTTTCGATTCTGAATATGGCCTACCGTTATATCTTTCTTCTTTCCGAAATCGCTGAGGGCATGATGGAGGCAAGATATCTGAGAACCGTAGGCGAACTGAAACCCTCCGACAATCGGCGTTTTATGGCCCACAGTGCCGCGCACCTGTTCCTGAAAGGGCATTTTATCAGCGAGGAAATCTACGAGGCCATGTGCTGCCGCGGCTACACCGGCGATTCCGCAGAGCTCCCCGCCTCCGGCATCGGGCAAAAGGACTCCATTTTTATCATTCTTAATGCAGTAATTCTATTTTTATTAATCGCGGGGGAACATCTGAAGTGACAAACGACACCGCACGCCCGATTTTTGAATTGGAGAACGTTTCTTTCTCCTATCCCGGCAGTTCGCCCACGCTGAATAAAATCGGCTTTACCATCCGGCAGGGGGAGCGCGTCTGCATCCTCGGCGCGAACGGATGCGGGAAATCGACCCTGCTGAAAATACTGGCGGGGCTTCTGTCTCCCCGTGAGGGGACGTTCCGCGCGTTTCAGCATCCCGTTTCGGAGCGTGATTGGAAAGACGACGCGTTTTCCGGCGACTATCACCGCAGGGTGGGGTTCATCTTTCAGAACCCGGATGTGCAGCTCTTTTGCAGCACCGTCCGGGAAGAGATCGCGTTCGGCCTGCTGCAGCAGAAGCTTCCCCCGGAAACCGTCGGCAGCCGGATCGGAGAAATATCCGCTTTGCTCGGCATCGAGACTCTTCTGGAAAACGCTCCGTTCAAGCTGAGCGGCGGCGAAAAGAAAAAAGTCGCGCTCGCCTCCGTGCTTGTTATGAACCCCGACGTTCTGATCCTGGACGAACCCACAAACGGGCTGGACCCGAGAACTCAGGTCTGGCTGGTGCGCCTGCTGAACACCCTGAGCGGCGCGGGGAAAACGGTGGTTGCCTCCACGCATAATCTGGAACTCGTCCCCCGGATTTCCAACCGCGGAATCCTGTTTACGGAGGATCACCGGATTGCCGCCGACGCCCCGATCTCTGAACTGACCGGCAACGCGGAGCTGCTCCGGTCGGTCAATCTGATCGACGATTTCTACAGCGTCTGAAATTACTGCAAATGCCAAGGGCTTGTGGCGCGAACGCTCCCAACTCAAAATTCAGGTCTGCCGAAGAATAAATCGGCAGACCTTTTGCATTTCTGGAACCTTGCGGCAGCGACTGATACAATCGGCTCCAACGGGCAAAATAGAATAGATTTACAGACCCGCAGGGGCGAGTTTGCCATTTCCTCTATGCAGGCCGGCCCACATGAGGTATAATAAGGCATTGAATTCTCTTCGGGGGAAAGGTTCTCCCGATTCTTTTTAAGCGAGGGCTTTATGCAGAAAACAAAACGATCCGCAGTCTCAAGAAACCTGTTTACCATTATCACCCTTGCATTCTGCGCGGGGGTTCTGATTTACTTCCTGCGAACAGAGGAAGGTCTGAAAAGCCTCCGGCATATTTTCTTCCATCTTCAGCCGGTTTGGCTCCTCTGGATCGCGGTGGGAATTGCCGCAGGCTGGCTGCTGGAAGCCTATGTGCTCCATCTTTTCTGCCGCCACCTGGAGAAGAGCTGGAAGTTCGGCCAATCCTTTTACGTCGGAATGCTCGGCCTGCTTTACAGCGCCCTCACCCCTTTCAACATGGGGGAGCCGATGGAGATTTACAACATCAACAAGATGGGAATGGACCTCGGCACTTCAAGCTCCATCATCGCCGTCAAGTCCCTTGTGCACCACGGGGTCACCTTTGTCTATTCGCTGGTGCTCATCTCCTTTGAACTGAATTATTTCCAGACGCGGGTCAGCAATTTCTCCTTTATCACGCTCTTCGGTTTGGTTACCAACAGCATTTTCATTTTCCTTGTGCTGATTTTCATGATCAACGAGCGCCTGACGGAATCCATGCTGCACGGTTTCGCCCGTTTTCTGGATAAGATCAGGCTGCACCGCCTTTCCGAAAAGTTCTACGACACGGTACACGGCGAGCTCATGAAATTTCACGACAGCTCCAAACGGATCGGCCGGTCGTTTCGGCTGTACTTCTGGGCAATTGTGCTGACTTTGGTTCAAATAACCATAGCGAGCCTGATTTCCTATTTTGTATACCGCAGTTTCGGTTTAAAGGGCGAATCCGTGTTTATCATGGTTGCGGCGGACACCTTTGTTACAATGGTCGCGTCTTTTGTTCCGCTTCCCGGCTCCTCGGGAGGGGCGGAAGGCGGATTCTATCTTTTCTTCCGCGAATTCTTCGGGATATCCATCATCCCCGCCATTACGCTCTGGCGTATTTCAACCTATTATGTAAACATTCTGTTCGGCAGCATCGTCGTTTATTTCGGCCGAAAAAAGTATCGGATTGAGAAAGCCCCTCCCCAAGAGACAGAAAAAAGGACTCCGGATTGATTCCGGAGCCCTTTTTTCATTTGAACTTATTCTTCCGAACGTTCGTCCCATTCCATTGTCTTCCGGACTCCGGGACTCCCGGCTTCATCAATCAGCCGCAGCATTTCCAGCGCGCTGCGAAAATTCTGCGTCCGGTCCTTTTCCACCCAGGTGATGCTTCCCTGCCAGGAAGCATTCTGCCGGAACTGAATATGCACCAAAAATGTTGCCTTATCCTGTTCGACCTCTTCATTAATATCCGCGTCCACAAAATCGACCGCCCTTCTGATCACTTGCTTTCTGTGCTTCACCCCAAAAGTGCGGCATTTGAATGTCGACTGGGGATATTGTACATTGTCGCAAAGTTCCTGCATTTCCATCAGCAACTCATTCGCATCGTAGAATTCCATGTACTTCCCGTAATATCCGCTGAATATACGGCCCCGGAGGGCTGCGTCGGACTCCAAATCAACCGTAATCAAAATCTGAGAATGAGACAATTTGACCGAATAACCCAATTTTTTCGTAGATCTCACTTCCCAGTCTAAAATCATATTTATTATAGCCGGTATCGGTTCTCTGTGAGTTTAAATTTTACCAAATAAATCGACTAAAAGTTAACTAAATAAAAACAGCAATC
>JAEWAE010000005.1 GCA_023391835.1 Bacillota bacterium | reverse complement strand
GTTCACAAATTCTACTGCATCTCTGCGTAGCTTTTCCCGTTCCAACATCTTTCATCACCTATTTCTATTTTACTATTTTACAACGAAAAAGCCCAGCTTTCGCTAGACCTTTTTCGACAGACTGAGGGCGGCCAAATATGTGCCCGCCGTCTTGTTATGCATGGCATGGCCCCTGACCCGTATTTTCTTCCGGTGCCGCGGGCGGATTGCCGGTCCGCTTTTGCCGCGCGGGTCACGGTAGCGGCGGCGCCACAGCCAAAAGCGCGCCATCGCGGTAAAAACTGACCACCGTCGGGCCGCCTGTCGCATCGTCTATTTCAAAAGGCACGGCCGGTTCGGCCCACAGCCGGGCCGCCCGGCCGCCGGGGGTTTCCACCACGGCGAGCAGGGGACCTGAAGGCTCCGGGCCCTCGGCCGCCACGCGGCAGCGGATGGAAGCCCCGATCCGCTCGGCCACAAGCAAAGGGCCGCGGGTAACGGCCGTGCGCCGGCCGGCGATCGCGCGTTTTAGCTGCCCGGTCACGGAGCCAGCGCCATCCGCCTCAAACCAGGTGGTGAAACAGCCGGCGATGTCATGATCGGCGTGCAGATCCAGCCCGCTGGTGGCGGCGACGCGGGCGCCGGCCAGCACCAGCGATTTCCACCATGCGAAGGCCCGCATGCACGGGTCGTCCCGTCGGGAGCCCTCGTTGACGATCTCGATAAAATCCAGCTGCGAAATATCCCGGATACGCATCGCCCAGGCACAGCCGTTGGAAATCGGCCGGGGCAGGGCAAAGGCGTGGGCGATGCCGACGCAGCCGCCCAGCTCGTGCGCCCGACGGAACAATATATCCGCACAGGAAGGATCGACATCCTCCCACGGGATCGGAACCGTTACCCCCAGACACAGGATATGTCCGTAATAGGTGGTCAGCTCCGTCCCCGGCACCAGGTCGAGAGGAATATTTTCCTGCCGGATGGCCGCGCGGAGCTTGGCGATGCCGCTGGTGGTGTTGTGGTCGGTGAGCGCCATCGCGCCGAATCCGTGGCGTACGGCAAACCGGGCCAATTCCTGCGGTGTCATTTTTCCGTCCGATTCGGTGGTATGGTTGTGCAGCTCAATCCTGCGGAACATCCGATTCCTCCCCTGCGGCGACATCCAGGCGATAGGGCGTGCCGTCATACAGCACGTTGAACGCGATAATATTCACCCGCAGCACGCCCTGCAGCTCATTCTGCGGGCAGCCGCCCTGCGTGGCATACCCCGGTGCGAAACGCAGCACCAACTCGCTGCCGGGCCGGTGGCACCCGCCGATGAAACGGCCGTCTAAAAACGCGGCCAGGCTCAGCTCCGTTTTCATACTCGCGGCGGCGCGGTCCACCTCCGCCGGCTGCGGGGACCGGCCCAGGTTTTGCGCCAGCGCGCCGGCAATCGCCTCGGTCTGGCTCGCCGTGCGGGTCTTCAACTGGTCCCGGCGGTATTGCAGCCGGATCCATAGATTGCGGCATGGTTCCCGAAGCGCCAGATAATACGAAATGTGCCCCAGATATCCGCCGCTAAGAGTGCCCTCCATATGTACGCGCATCGTGCCGATGGAAACCGCCGCCCTTTCTGTCCGATCGATTGATTCCAATATATTAATTATATGACAAAAGCGCCGCTTCGCAACGGCCAGTCCGCAGATATTACGCATATTTTACGCAAATGTATTTTTTGCCGGCCGGCAGAAAATCTTTCCCGAATATTTTACCATATGTTTACCCAGGGTTGACACGGCACTGCTTTTGAAGCGACGAAGGGGTTTGTATACTAAATGCTGTACGCGGAAATAAACGCCGGAAAGCGTGAAATGATGAGGAGTTTATGCCATGCTGCTTGAAAAGGCGCTGGGCCGCTATGGCGACTCGCTCCGCGGGCTGCTGCCAGATCAGCCGGATAGATCGCTGTGCGCCGACGAGGCGGTGTTGCCGCTTATCCGCGAGATAGACCGGTATATGCTGCGGCGGTACCCGGACGACCCGCTTTTGCTCGAGCGGATGGGCGAAAGCTACCACATGGAGCGGCGGCTTTGGGAAGCGGCGGCGTATTACCGCCGGGCGATCCGGTGCCTGCCGCCCGCGGAGCCGGATGAGACGCAGCGGGCCGCCATCCTGCGCCATGCCCCACTGCTGCATCTGACCCGGGACGAATGTTTCCCGCTGCGCGACGTGATCGCCCTGCATCACCCCCAGAAACCTCTGATCGCTTACCATCTTTTCTGGGAAGACGATTACGATTTTCCCGACGACTGCGACCCCTGCGACCACGAGCAGGTATGGGTCGGCTATGAGCCGGAAGGCGGGGCCGTGACGGCGGTGTGGGCATTTTACCACAGCCGGATCATTTCCACCCGCGCCGCCGCGGACGATGCCAACCGCCGGGGTGGCCGGCCCAACGTGTCGGTGCAGTGGGGCAAACACGGCTCGCTGCTCCCCGGGTGTGGACCCGTCCGCCTGCAGACAGGCACCGTGCGGGAGGATATGGAATGGACGTGGCGGGACGTATGCCGGGGCGGCCGGGCAGCGGAGCACCCCATCAAACGCCGGTTCTGGCCGGCGCGTTACGAAGGCTCCCGGGAGGATTTCTTCTGTTTCCCCATAGAGGTGGACAGCCGGGAGTTGCTGGAAAAAAAGCGGTGCTGGCTGTGCACACCGCTTTCCAACGCCGTCATCGGCGAATATTTTCTGACGTACAATTTTGCCGCTAAATTCGGCTGGCCGTGGGATGCCCCCGTCTATGGGGACGGACCGGGCATTCTGCAAAACAGGGAGGATATGCACACATGACGACCCCTCGGGCCTATTATCACGCGGTCGGGTGGAAAAACTTCTTGGGCTTTCTGATCCTTGCCGTGTTTCTGCTGTTCTTTTATCTGCCGCTGCTGCACCTGGCGATGCTTGCGTTCGCCAATAAATACGAGGCACCCGGCGTCATCCCCCAGGTGTGGGGATTCCGTTGGTGGCATTTTGTGCTGGGGCAGGACGAACTGGTCAGCTCCATCACCCAGTCGTTTTTGATCGCGGGCATGACCACGCTCATAGCCATGGCGGTGTGCCTGCCGGCCGCCTACGCGCTGGCCCGATTCGAATTCCCCGGCCGGCGGATATTCATGCTTTCCTTCCTGCTCAGCGATGCGTTCCCCAAAATGGGCCTTTACATATCCATCGGCATCATCTTTTACCGGCTGGGGCTGATCGGCACCGTGCCGGGCGTCATCCTCATTCACCTGCTCAACTCGATGATGTTCATGACCTGGATCCCGGCCAATTCCTTCCGTTCCATCCACCGGCAGCAGGAAGAGTCGGCGCGGGACGTGGGTGCCGGCCCGATCCGCACCTTTTTCCATGTGTCGCTGCCGCTGGCAACGCCGGGCATCGTGGTCGCGGCCATGTTCACCTTCCTGGGCTCGATGGAAGAAGCGCAGGGAACGCTGCTGGTCGGCTTCCCCACCGTTAAAACCATGCCGGTGGAAATGTACGGCGTTATCATGGAATACGCCACCACCGCCGGGCCGGTCTTTTCGATGATCCTGATGCTGCCGACCATCGCGATCCTCTTTCTGCTGCGGCGGTTTCTCTCGCCGGACACCCTTTCGAATGGTTTCAAACTGAAATAGGAGCTGGGTATTGTAAATGGAAAACGGTCGTTTGCCCAAACTGGAGATTCAGAATATTTCGAAAAAATACCGCAATGGCGACGGGGTATCCCATATCAGCTTCACCGTGTGGGAGGGTGAGTTTCTCACCATGCTCGGCCCGTCCGGCTGCGGCAAGACCACCATCCTGCGGGCCATCGGCGGCTTTATCCCCGTCGACTCCGGCGATATCCGCATCGACGGCAGATCCATCACGAATCTGCCGCCCGAAAAACGCCCCACGGCCATGGTCTTCCAGAGCTATAACCTGTGGTCCCACATGACGGTCTATGACAATCTTGCGTTTGGGCTGCAGATCCGTCACACGCCCAGAGCCGAAATCGCGGCGCGCATCCGCGACATTCTGGGCCTGGTGCGCATGCAGGGCAGCGAAAAGAAGTACCCCGGCCAACTTTCCGGCGGCCAGCAGCAGCGCGTGGCCATCGCCCGCTCCCTGCTGCTGCGCCCTTCGGTGCTGCTGCTCGACGAACCGTTTTCCGCGCTGGATGCAAAGATCCGGGCGGAAATGCGGGAAGAGCTCAAACGTATCCAGATGGAGCTGCATATCACGGTCGTGTTTGTCACCCATGACCAAGAGGAGGCCATGTCCATTTCCGACAGGCTGGTCGTGATGAATAAAGGGGTATTCGAGCAGATCGGCACGCCCACCGAAATCTATGACAACCCCGCCACGCGGTATGTGGCCTCTTTTATCGGCGACATGAATTTTTTCCCGGGCCGGGGCGGTGAGCAGATCGCCGTCCGGCCGGAGGAGCTGCATGTCGTGCGGGCCGGGGAGGGTGCCGACGGCGTGCCCGGGGTCGTCCGCACGGTTATGGTGCTGGGCCATTACGCCCAGGTCAATATCCAGACTCAAGCGGGCATCGCCAAGGCGTTTTTGCCCCGGGCCGCTGCTGCCGGCTTTAACACGGAGGAAGAAGTCACCCTTTGCTTTAAGCCGCAGCATGTGTTCCCGGCAGATTGACCGCTGCAGCCGAATGTGTCAGGCCAGTGAAACGGCCCGTTTATATAGATCTGAATCGCATGGCTTGGATAATCGGGAGGTAAACATGAAACGAAAGCACATCTGGATGGCAGTCGCCGAAACTGCCCTCTGCGCCACTTTACTGATGGCCTGCGGCGTGCCGTCGTCCGCCTCGGCCAATAAGACATCCGGCGCGAAAAAAACGATCACTCTCTGGGCGGGCGGCTCCGACAATGTGCGCACACAGTTCAATCAGCAGGTGGAAAAATTCAACTCCACCAACAAGCTGGGCTACACAGTCAAGCTCGAATTCATCCTTTCCGGCACCGGCGCCCAGGGCCTTTCAGACCGCGTAATCGCGGCGGAAAAGGCCGGCCAGAAAAATACCGATTTCGACGTCATCGAGCTGGGCGACGACGAATTCCTCAACTACACCACCCAGGGCGGCGCGGGAATTTTTTCAAAGCTCGACAAATCGAAAATTGTCAATTATAAAAACCTCAAAACGAAGCCCACGTTCGGCGCGGATTACGTCGTTCCTTACCGCGGCACCACCGTGGTATTGGCCTACAACTCCGCGACCGTTTCCACCCCGCCGAAGACCACCGACGAGCTTTACTCCTGGATCAAGGCGCATCCGGGGCGCTTTGCTTACAACACGCCGGATTCGGGCGGCGCGGGCAGCTCGTTTGTGATGACCACGGTTTACAACTATCTTTCCAAAGACGCCATGACCTCCACCGATAAAAAATGGGAAGACCAGTGGGATCAGGGCTTCGCCAAGCTCAAGGAGCTGGCCCCGTACATGTATAAATCCGGCGGGAAAGTCGTGTATCCGAATAAAAACCAGGGCACGCTCGATCTGCTGGCTAACAAAGAAGTGGATATGATCCCCGCATGGGCGGATATGGTCATTTCGCAGAAGAGCCAGGGCACTTTGCCGGACAGCATCAAAATGACGCAGCTCACCCCGTCCTTTACGGGCTCCACGGTGACTTTCGGCATCCCGAGCATCGGCAGCAATCCGGACGGCGCCTATGCGTTCATCGACTACATGCTCACACCCCAGGCGCAGAATATCGCGCTCAAATCCATGGCCGCGATCCCGGTCATCGACATCTCGAAGCTGGATTCCTCCCTCACCGGCACCATTTCGGGCCTGAAGGTGGACACCTTCCGCATGGGCAGCATCGGCCCGCTGGGCACGGATCTGAACACCCGCTGGAGCAAAGATATTGGCTCGGCGACGAAATAATACCGGAAGCGAGAGGATGGCCGAATGGGTACCAATGAAAAACGCACCGGCTGGATCGCATACCTGCTGATTGCACCAGCCTTTCTGATTATCGTGATTACGGTGCTGTACCCGATCGGGAATGTGCTGTACAGCAGCCTAAGCCTGAGCGACGGCGGGCTGGGCCTAGGCAATTACCGCCGGGTCTTCACCGATCCGCAGATGCGCGACAGCTTTTTTTACACCCTGTATATCTGTGTGGCCACCGTCGTGCTGGCCGTCGTCATTTCCTACGCGCTGGCGCTGTATCTGCGCTTTTCCCATTCGGTTTTCAGCCGGGCGATCGGCAAACTCTATATCTTCCCCCGCTTCATTCCGGGGCTGGTGGCCGTCAACGGCATGATCATTATCATCCGGGACGCCGGGTTTCTCAATCGGCTCAGCCGGTTGTTCGAGATGAATTTCAAACCCGGACTGATGTATAGCGACAAGGGCATTATCCTTATGAACCTGTGGTTCAATATTCCCTTTGCCACCATGCTCATCCTGTCGTCGCTTTCCGCGATTCCCGATTCCACGGTGGAGGCCGCGCGGGATGTGGGCGCCTCCACGCTGCGGCTGGTGTGGCGGATGATCCTGCCCATGACCACCAAGGATGTGATCATCGCGGCCATGTTCGTATTCATGGGCAACGTGGGGTCTTTTACCACGCCGTACCTGATGGGCGGCAATTCGCCGCAGATGCTGGGTGTAGTGCTCTACAAGCTGTATAACAGCCAGCAGTACACCATATCCGCCGCGCTGTCGGTGCTGATGTTCCTGATTTGCCTTATTTCCGCCGTACTGTATATCACTTCCAACATGAGGGAAAAGGCCTGGGAAAAGCAGGGCTGACTCAGTCGTCGAAAGGCCGACGCCCCGCCGGGGAGTCGGCTTTTTCATGCCCGGGTTCGCCGCAGGCTCTGTGTCGGCCAGATCGACCGAAAACAAATCAAAAGGAGGTTTCGCGATGAATAAAACGTGGATCACGGCCCACTCCGGCTGCGAGGGGCGGCCCGACAACTCGCTAGAGTTTCTGGATTTTGCCCTTTCGCTGCCGGTGGACGCCGTCGAGGTGGATGTCTGCCGCCGGGCGGACGGCGTGCTGGTGCTTTCTCACAACCAGCCGCCCGAAGCCGGCGCGCCCACGCTGGCGAGCGCATTCGCCCATCTGGCCGGTCGGCCGGCGGTCTGGATGAACTGCGATCTCAAAGAGGACGGCCTGGAAGCCCCGGTGCTGGATGCGGCGGAGCACGCCGGAGTGGTAGATCGGCTGATCTATTCCGGCAACGTCGACCTTGGCCTGCTGCGGGGGCCCGGCGGCCTGGCGGCACGGGTGCGCGTGTATCTCAATCTGGAGCGGGTAGCGGATCTGCCGGAATCGCCGGAGCAGGCGGCGCGGGAGGGAAACGCCCGGCTGTCCCAAAAGACCCGGTCGGTCATTGCCCGGCTGCGCGTCTACCGCTTTGCCTGTCTCAACCTCTATTACCGATTCTGCACCGGGCAGACGGCAGCGGCGCTGACAGAAGCTGGCATCCCGTTTTCCGCGTGGACGCCGGACGAGCCGGACATGATCCGGACGCTATGCCGGCTCGGGGCCGCCAATATCACGACCCGCCGGCCTGTCGAGGCTTTGAAGGCCCGGGAAGAAGCAGCCCGCTGAAAACGAGGCCGACAGCCAGCCCAAATCCGATGCATCCAAGCGACATCCGGGGCGTTTATATACACAAAACCGCATCGGGCAGTAACCGCCCGGCCAAATCTCGGCTGCGGCTTCCCGCAAGTCCGCTGTGCGCCGAAGGCGGCACATAGGATGACTATTCTATATTTGGGACCGGTGAAGCACGGTTTTGCCCTTTGGATCATCCCGGCCCGTACAAACGCGGCCAGCAAAAGAGAAATAGTTGTATGATCCTTCCCGGTTAAAAACTCCCCCGCCATTTTGAGTTGGCAAAACGCTCTGTTGCCGCAAACCCCGGAAAGCCTTCGTTTGTTGGCTTTCCGGGGCTTTCCTTTTTCATTATGCCGTGTTTATGAGCTGCAATGGCCGCGCCGGAGCGGCCTTTCATTTATCAGCCGGGCGGCCGGTCCGGTTTTTCTTTTCGCGAACGGATAATTTATACGACCCGCACCGTTCGGTCGTCAGGATAGGCGGCCCTTGAAGTCCTCGTAGCCGAAACGGCGCACCAGTTCGAACGAGCCATCCGCGCGGCGCAGAAAAATATCCGGCAGGCGCATGCCGTTGAACGTGTTGCTTTTGACCATGGAGTAAATGGCCATGTCGCCGAACACAACGCGGCTGCCGGGGCAAAGGGAACGGTCGAACGAATAATCCCCGATCACGTCGCCCGCAAGGCACGTCGGCCCGGCCAGGCGGAATGTATGCCCTTTTTCCCCCGGCCCGCCCGCGCCGCACAGCGGCGGGCGGTAGGGCATCTCAAGCACGTCGGGCATATGGCAGGCGGCGGAAGCATCCAGCACGGCGATGTCCATGCCGTTGTGGACGACATCCAGTACGGTGGAAACGAGGAAACCCGCGTCGAGTGCCACGGCCTCGCCCGGCTCAAGATAGACTTTTACGCCGTATGTGTGGCGCAGGCGGAGCACGGTCTCGCACAGCCGGTCGATGTCATATCCCCCACGGGTGATGTGGTGCCCGCCGCCGAGATTCAGCCATTCCATCTTTGCAAGATACGGGCCGAATTTTTCTTCCAGTACACGGACCGTCGCGTCGAGTGCGTCCGGGCCTTGCTCGCAAAGGGTGTGCATGTGGAAACCGGTCAAGCCCCCAAGCGATTCCGGCTCGAACGCCGCCGCCGTCACGCCCAGGCGCGAGAACGGCGCACAGGGGTCGTAAATGGCGTGCCCTCCCTGTGTGGAGTATTCGGGGTTCAGCCGCAGGCCGCACACCTTGCCCGCACCGAGCGCCCGTGGCCCAAAGCGCCGCCACTGGGAAAAGCTGTTGAACACGATATGATCGGAATAGCCCAAAATCTCATCGAATTCGTCCTCACGGTAAGCGGGGCTGAAAACGTGTACCTCTTTGCCGAATTCCTCGCGGCCGAGGCGCGCTTCAAACAGGCCGCTCGCCGCCGTGCCGTCGAGCGTTTTCGCCAGCAGAGGGTAAACCCGGAACATGGAAAACGCCTTTTGTGCCAGCAGGATGGACGCGCCGCAGCGGCGTTTTACCTCTGCAAGGATATGAAGGTTGCGCATCAGGCGCGCCTCGTCCACCACAAAGCACGGCGTAGGCAGAGAAGCAAACGACTCATCCAGATTTTCCGCCACGCTCATGGCACCGGCACCGGGTGGAAATCCTCCTGCCACGGCAGGCCGAAACGGTTCAGGGCCTCCATGAACGGGTCCGGGTCAAACTGCTCGATGTTCCAGACCCCCGGCCTCGACCAGCGGCCGTCCATCACGAGCATGGCACCGATCATGGCCGGCACGCCCGTTGTGTAGCTGACGGCCTGGCTGCCGACCTCTCGGTAGCACGTCTGATGATCGCAGATGTTGTAAAGATAATAGTCCTTTGGCTTTCCATCCTTCACGCCGTGGAAAATGCAGCCGATATTCGTCTTGCCCTTCGTGCGCGGCCCCAGCGTCGCCGGGTCGGGCAGCACCGCCCTCAGAAACTGGAGCGGCACGATCTGCATTCCGTTGTAGCTGATAGGCTCGATGCTCGTCATGCCGACGTCCTGCAGGCAGCGCAGATGGATCAGGTAGCTCTGCCCGAACGTCATGAAGAACCGGATGCGCCGAATGCCCCGGATGTGGAGCGCGAGACTTTCGATCTCCTCGTGGTGCAGCAGGTACATGTCCTTTTTGCCGACTTCTTTAAAATCGTATTCGCGCTTGATGGCCATCGGCTCGGTCTCGACCCACCGCCCGTTTTCCCAGTAGCTTCCCTTGGCAGAGACCTCGCGGATGTTGATTTCGGGGTTGAAATTCGTGGCGAACGGATAGCCATGGTCGCCGCCGTTGCAGTCGAGGATATCGATCGCGTGGATTTCGTCGAACTGATGTTTCTGCGCATATGCGGAAAATACGCCCGTCACGCCCGGGTCAAATCCGCTGCCCAGCAGCGCGGTGATGCCGGCCTCGCGGAATCGGTCGCGGTAAGCCCACTGCCACTTGTACTCGAAATGTGCCGTATCCTCCGGCTCGTAGTTGGCCGTGTCCACATAGCTGACGCGGGCGGCAAGACACGCATCCATGATGTGCAGGTCCTGATATGGCAGGGCAAGGTTCAGGACCACGTCCGGCTTTTCCGCCCGTATGAGCGCGGTCAGCTCGCCGACGTTGTCGGCGTCTACCTGAGCCGTGGTGATCTTTACGCCGGAACCGGCGAGTTTCTCGGCCAGAGCGTCGCATTTCAATTTTGTGCGGCTGGCAATGCAGAGCTCCCCGAAGGTTTCCCTGTTCTGGCAGATTTTATGGATGGCGACACTTGCCACCCCTCCGCAGCCGATTACCATAACTTTCCCCATATTACTCACACCTTTCCGCTTTTCCCGTAATCGATTTCGCGTTCGTGACAGAAGGGTTTGCATAAAGCGCGAGCAGCAGTTCCCGCAGCAATTTGCAGGCCGCTATGGTCGAGACGCCGCTCGCGTCGAGCATCGGCGCCAGCTCGACCAGATCGCACCCCACGACGCGGCAGCGCTTCGCCACGAGGGTCATCGCGTCCATCAGCTGCAAAAAAGAGACGCCGCCCGGCTCCGGCGTGCCCGTGCCGGGGAAAACCGACGGGTCCAGCACGTCGAGATCCACCGTGAAATAAACCGGAGAACCGGCCAGCTCCGCGACCGTTTCCTCAAGGCCGTCAAAGTCGAATTTGTGCAGCCGGGTGTGTCTCTTCGCCCACTCGAATTCTTCCCGCAGACCGGAACGGATGCCGAATTGGAAAATGCGTCCGTCGCCGAGCAGATCCCAGCAGCGGCGCAGCACCGCCGCATGCGAAAGGGAGGCGCCCAGGTATTCGTCCCGCAGATCGGTGTGGGCGTCGAAATGCACGATACGCAGGTCGGGGTAACGTGTCACCGCCTGCCTCACCGCGCCCAGCGTCACCAGATGTTCCCCGCCGAGCATCAGTGGGAGCTTGCCCGCGTCGAGAATTTCCGCAGACATTTTTTCGATCTGCGCAAGAGCCAGTTTCGCATCGCCGATGCACAGTTCCAGATCGCCCGCGTCGAAAGCGGCGCATTCCGAAAGATCCGCGTCCTGGTACGGGCTGTAAGTCTCGATGCCGAATGACTCCTCCCGTATGGCACGGCTGCCGAAGCGTGCGCCGGGCCGGTAGCTCGCCGTGGAATCGAACGGCGCGCCGAAGAGCACGGTATCCGATTTCTCGAAGGTTGCTTCGCAGCCAAGGAAGGCGGGCGAGGCCTTATTCCACATCTTTGACCATCTCCTCTACAAAAGTCGGCAGCGCGAACGACGCCGTGTGCAGCTGAATGTTGTAATACCGCGTCGCAAGGCCCAGCGCCTCCCATTCCCGCCCCTGCATGTCGCGGATGGGGTGAAGGCCCTTTGAAGCAAAGCCAAACATCCAGTGGCCGGAGGGGTACGACGGGATATGCGCCTGATACATCCGGCAGACCGGGAACGTCGCGGCAATCCGCTGATGCGCCCGCACCATGGCCCGCGCGTCATCCGGGTAAAACGGACTCTCGTTCTGGTTGACCAGGATGCCGTTTTCATGCAGCGCCTTGTAGCAGTGCCCATAGAATTCGCGTGTGAAAAGCCCTTCGCCCGGCCCGAATGGGTCGGTCGAATCGACAAGAATCAGGTCGTAGCTGTCCTCGCAGTCACGCACGAAACGCATGCCGTCCTCAAAGTGTATCTCCACGCGCGGGTCTCCCAGACTCCCCGCGATGGACGGCAGGTACTCGCGGCACAGCTCGACCACGCGGCTGTCGATTTCCACAAGGTCGACATGCCGAATGCCGGGGTAGCGGCACAGCTCGCGCACCGCGCCCCCGTCGCCGCCGCCCACGACCAGTACGCGCCGCGCCGCGGGGTTTACCGCCATCGGCACATGCACCATCATTTCGTGGTAGGCGAATTCGTCTTTTTCCGTGCACATCATATAGCCGTCCAGCGTGAGGAAACGCCCGAAGTCCTCGCTCTCGAAAATCTCGATGCGCTGGAAGCGGCTCTGCTCGCAGCAGAGCTGGCGCTTCACCTCGATGGAAAGGCCGACCCCGGGCGTGTGCATCTCCGTAAATGTCAAATGAGGCATGATTTTTCCCTTTCCGTACTTACCGCATCACGTTCAGCCGCCGGATGGTCAGGTCTTCCGGCCCGGTCAGCGAGCATCCTTTTTCGCCTGCATAACGGATGTAGTCGAGAATATCTCGGGTGACCCTCTCGCCGGGCGCGAGAATGGGGATGCCCGGCGGATAGCACATGACGAATTCCGTGCAGACGCGCCCCTCGGTCTGCCCGATGGGCAGGCTTTCCTTTGGGGAGTAGAACGCCTCCTGCGGCGACGATTCCACCTGCGGGGCGATGTACTCCTGCCGCATCAGGCCGGTTTTTTCTTTTTTGTAGCGGCGGCGGATGTCCGCGAGCGCGCCGACAAGCTGCTCGATCTCCCGCTCCCGGTCGCCGACGGAAACATAGGCGAGGATATTTGCGAGGTCGCCGAACTCGACCTGGATATCGTACTCATCCCGCAGTATGTCGTAGACCTCGATGCCCGCCAGGCCCGTGTCGAGGGTGTGAACGCTGAGCTTTGTGGTGTCGAAGTCGAACACGGTGTCGCCGTCCACAAGCTCATGCCCGTAGGCGTAATAGTCACCAATACGGTTGATCTCCCGGCGTGCGTAAGAGGTGAGCTGTTTCACCCTGGCGAAGATTTCATCCCCACGCAGGGCGAGGTTCCGGCGGGATATGTCAAGGCTCGATATCAAAAGATAGCTGCCGCTCGTGGTCTGAGTCAGATTGATGATCTGCCGCAGGTAATCGGCGTTGACGCCCGGCCCGCAGAGCAGCAGGCTCGACTGCGTGAGCGACCCGCCGGATTTGTGCATGCTCACGGCGGCCATATCCGCACCCGCCGCCATGGCGGAGACCGGCATGTCTTTCCCGAAATAGAAATGCGTGCCGTGCGCCTCGTCGGCGAGGCACAGCATGCCGTGCGCGTGCGCCAGCCCCACAATGGCCGCAAGGTTCGAGCAGACGCCGTAGTAAGTGGGGTTGTTGACGAAAATCGCCTTCGCGTCAGGGTTCCTGTGCACGGCATCCTCGACATCCTCGATGCGCATGCCGAGAGAAATGCCGAGCCGCTCGTCGATCTGCGGGTTGACATAGACCGGCACCGCACCGCACAGTATCAGCGCGTTAATCACGCTGCGGTGCACATTCCGCGGCAGAATGAGTTTGTCGCCCCGCTTACAGGAAGCAAGCACCATGCTCTGCACGCCGGAGGTCGTTCCCCCTACCATAAAAAAGGCGTGCGCTGCGCCGAACGCGGCGGCGGCCAACTCTTCCGCCCGGGCGATGACACTCGTCGGGTGGCAGAGGTTGTCCAGCGGCTTCATGGAGTTTACGTCCACGCTGAGGCATTCCCTGCCAAGGAAGCTCCTCAGCTCCGGGTTGCCGCGCCCGCGCTTATGGCCCGGCACGTCGAAGGGCACCACGCGCATGGCCCTCAAACGCTGCAGTGCCTCCATCACCGGGGCCTCGTTCTGATCGAGATTTTGTCCCATGGATCCGCTCCTTGTCATTTGCCAGGCTTGATCTGCTTCATTCGTATACGTTCCGGCCGCTGAAAATTTCGATCATCTCGCGGTGCAGACTTTCCAGAATGGCAAGACGCGTGCGGGGATTCAGCTCGTACACGTCGGTATTAAACAGATAATTCTGAAGGTCCAGTTCCTTGAGCATCATCTTGGTGTGAAACAGGTTCGCCTCATAGACATTCACGTCGATGGCGTCGTAACGCAGCAAAATCTTCGGGTCGATATAATCCTGAATGGATGCGATTTTATGATCGAGGAATATTTTTCGGCCGTCCATGCTGCGGGTAAATCCCCGCACGCGGTAGTCGATGGTAATGATGTCGGAATCAAAACTGCCGATGAGGTAATCGAGCGTCTGCAGCGGCGTGATATGACCGCAGGTGGCGACGTCGATATCCACCCGAAAGGTGGCGATGCTCGTCTCGGGGTGGTATTCCGGAAAGGTGTGGACCGTGACATGGCTTTTGTCCAAGTGCGCGAGAAGGGCATCCCCATCCGGCGGAACATGCACCGGCTCTTCCGCAAGCATGACGGTGACGCTTGCACCCTGAGGCTCGTAATCCTGTTTGCTGACATTCAGCACCTGAGCGCCGATCATATCCGCCAGATGCCGCATGATGCGGGTCAAACGTTCCGAATTATATTGTTCGTCCACATAGGCGATATAATCCTTCTGCTCACGACCGGACTTTGCATAGCAGATGTCGTAGATATTGAAGCTGAGGGATTTTGTCAGATTGTTGAATCCATAGAGCTTCAGCTTGTTCTCCATTTTCTGGCCTCCCAGCGCCAAATTTCGAATTCGGGCATGAAAAAACGCCCGGATGGAATGCTGCATCAACGTTGCAGCAACACACTCGGGCGATCAAAATCGCACAGACCTCATGGCACATACCGCACGGCCCTCGTGAAAGCCGCATAATATGCCCACTCTGCTGTTCGGGGTTTCAGAGTCTATATAGCATAGAATTACTTTTACTACTCTTATTGACCGTTCACAAGTGTTTGTGCAGCAGCTGCACATGGCTGAAAAGCTTTCAGCCGACCCATAAAGTTCCGAACCCAATGGCTCGATCAATAAAGCAACAAAGTTGCCAATTTCGGCTTTTGACCCGGCTGTCCGTCTGGCCTTGAATCTCCCGGCACGCAAGGGCCGTGGGGACGGTCAAAAATTCGATGCTAAGAAGAGCTCCTACCCTCTTCGCATATGCATTATAAAAGATAACGGCGGAATTTGCAAGACCTTTTTGGCAGAATGAAAATATTTCCCGTTCATTTTGGTGAATTTCCGATCGGCTCCGGAGATAAATCGCTTCAAATCGAGATTTTCCGTTTCCGTAAACCCCTGCTGCCGTTTTTAAGCTGCTCCGGCTTTCGCACAAAAGCCAAGCGCGTGCCTCCCGGCAGGGCCGGCGACTCTTCGGCAATGTCGAGACTAATGCCGTCACTTTCCATCGGGACACCGAGTATTTTCGCATCGTGCATGGTAAAAACTGAACGGACACCGATATACGATGGCGTCTCCGCAAGCACAAGGAAAGTCTCCGCCACAGGAAAATTTTCCGCCAGATTAATCATACTTTCATCATACGCAATTTGCCGTTCCTGATTTCGGCGTACTTCTGAAACGGCGCGCAAGTTCCTCCTCTTGCGTCAATGGCACTGCTTTGGGCAGGCATTGGGTACCACTGCCGGGCTTTGTATAGACAAGCTCCCTTTGCTCAAGGAGGCGGTAGGCTGCAATGATATCAGCCGGATTTTTATTGTCACGAACATGGAGTTAGAATTTTCATCTTCCGGTGAGGTCTTTAGGTTAACCCGCTCCGCAGCAAACAGACTCATATCGAAAAGCCCCCTGAACCGTAGCGCTGAGCTGAAGTAAAGGCGGCGTTCCCCATACTTAAGGCTACTTTCACCACCTACCGGCTTTAGCAAGTCTCAATTCCGTTAAACTTAAGTGAAAGTTTTTTCCCACCATAATCGTGTTATAAATGAAGGGAGAAAAAAGGATGGAAAACACATCGTCCGGTACCAACGATGTCGTAGTAAGAGCGCTCGACAAATATTCCGATATGGTTCGCAGAATTTGCTTTATATATTTAAAGAGTGAGGCGGATGTGGAAGATATATTTCAAAATGTTTTTCTAAAACTTTTACAGCATATGGAATCGTTTGAAAGTGAAGAGCACGAAAAGGCATGGCTCTGCAGAGTCACCATTAATCAATGCAAAGATTTCCGCAGAAGCTTTTTTCGCAAAAATGTCTGTTCCATCGCTGACCTGGAAATTCCTACGGAGGACAAGACGGAAGAGGATGTGTTACGGGAAGTATTGCTTCTTCCGCAGAAATATCGGAACGCAATTTATCTGTATTACTATGAGGATTATCCGGTTTCTGAGGTTGCAAGAATCCTTGGAGAAAAGGAAAACACCGTTCATACCCACCTGCGCAGGGCAAAGGCAATTTTGAAAAAAAAGCTGAGAGGTTTTGAAGATGGATACTATTTTTAAGTCGGCAGTGAGCCATATTAAAGCGAAAGAAAATACAAAAAGAAAAGTGGGGGAATATCTGATGGAAAATCTAGCGACAGTGTCAGATCCAGTCAGGGCAAAGAATCCCCTGATGAAACGGGTTGTCGCGGTGACCTGCACAGCGGTATTCGTATGCGCCGCTTCGATTGGCGTATACGAATATTATAAGACCCCTGCCTCCTACTTAAGTCTGGATATCAACCCCAGCGTGGAACTCGGCGTCAATACTTTCGGCAGGGTTGTCTCCGCAATGGCCTATAACGATGACGGCAAGGCAATTCTTGACGGGCAAAACATAATGGGTTCAGATGTAAAAAACGCCGTTAGCACACTGGTCAAATCGGCCGCGCAAAAAGGCTTTGTCGCAAAAGACGGATCGACCGTCATTGCCGTGACCTCTGAAACCGACAAGAGTACGACTGCCACTGAGCTTCAAGACGCCGCCGAGCAGGGCGCCGATTCCGCCGTGAAATCGGAAGGTGAAACTGCGACTGTACAGAAGGAAAATGTGGCTCTTGCAAGGCGGGATGAAGCCCGCAAACTGGGAATTACGCCGGGCAAACTCAATCTGATCCAGAAACTGCAGGCACTTGATTCCTCAATTACGGTTGATCAATATAAAGATGCCAAAGTAACGGATATCATGAAAAAGTTTGTGGAGCTCAAAAAAGCCACTCTGTCGAATCAGGGAAATGACACCAACAGTTCTTCTTCATCCTCCGACAATGAAAATTCCAGCGCCACTTCTCAAGCGTCTTCAAGTGAAAGCGGAAAGGCAGCCGCGGCACAGTCACATGCTCAGGCAAACACCGGCAAAGGCAATCAGAATGCAGCGGTGAAGTCAAATACAAGCAGCTCAAACTCAGGCAATGTAAGCAGCCAGTCAGAAAGCAAAGCCGATGCAGACTCAGGCACCAATGCCAATGCTGGAAAATCTGACAATGCCGCGAACGGCAATGATAAAGCCGCTAACAGTAATGCCAATCATGGGCAGAATACCGCAAACTCACATAAGAAGTGATCGCTTACCGTATTTCAGGACAAAGAGGCACGATTCCGGGTCTCACCATTCCGACCACAATTTAAAATAATACGTATAGCTAAAGGGCAATCCGTTCATGAATCGCCCTTTAGCTATTCTCGGAAATATCGCAGACCGTTTGTGGTTTGCAAACGGCATAGCGTCGGATCAGTCGTTACGGCTGCACTCTCTTTCACCAGGCGGACCACACGTTGGGAATCCACCTATCGGTTATTCGAAACCATGTGGAAATCTTATTCGACCTACATATAAAAACGCCCCGGAGCCGTCTGTCGACGGTTTCGGAGCGCTTCCGCATATGCACGGTGCAGCGACGTCTTACTGCGCCCCGTGGGCGATAAAGTCGGCCATTTCGCTGCCTGTGGCATACCACACGCTGCCGGTATCGCGGATCTCGGCCAGCAGCTCGCGAAGCAGCTCGATCCGGCCCGGGGTCCCGATGGTCTGGGGGTCGACCTGCAGCACATAGCATAGGCCCTCATCCCGGTACGCGTAATATTCCTCTTTCCAGTTGTTAAGCACCTGGCTGTAATTCGCCACCCGGCCCTGGCCCTTTGGGAATGCCGGGTGATAATTGAACGCAAAGTAAGGGAGGTCGAACAACTCCCAGTGGATAGGTATCTCGACAAGGGTGCCGGTGCCGATGTCTTTGACGTAGGGGCGGTCGTCATTGCTCAGATCGCTCGAATATGTGGCACCGCACTCCTTGGCCAGCTGCAGCGTCCGCAGCGTCAGCTCGCCTTCCGGCGCGCGAAAACCGCGGGCATCCACGCCGCAGACCTTGCGGATAGCGGCAAAGCCCTTTTTCATTGCGTCCGCCTGCTCGTTTTCCGAAAGCAGGGCGAAGTTTTCATGGGCGTAGCCGTGGTTGGCCACCTCGTGCCCGCGGGCCACCACCTCCCGGAGCTTGTCGGGATAAAGCTCCGCCACCCGGCCGGGGACAAAAAACGTCGCCCGGATTCCGAATTCATCCAGCGTGTCCAGCACCCGGCCCAGCCCGCGCTTCATGCCATATTGGCCCATCGACATGGTCTTGGGCCGATGGATCACGTCGGGAGAAAGGGAAAGCCAAAACTGTTCGGCGTCCAGATTCACCGTGATCATCACGGCGCACTGCGCTCCGTTTTTCCACTCAATGGTTTTCATGCCTGTGCGGCCCCCTTCTGACAAGGATTCTGCGCCCGATACCATTCGGCCACGTCTTTGCCGTGAGCGAACCACACGTCGCCTTTTTCCAGCATGTGGCGGATCAGCTTTTCCAGTATCCGCGTATGCCCCGGCAGGCCGATCACCTGGGGGTGCATCATAAAGGCAATGCACAGGCCGTATTTGTAATACCCGTCAAATTCACGGGAAAAATTATCGTACACCATGCTGTAGCCGCTGATACGGTCCAGCCCGCAGGGCTCCTCGGGGAAATAATTATATGCCATGGCGACATAATCGTCCAGCTCCCAACGGGTCGGGATCTCGATGAAATCCGTCACCTTGCCGTCGATCACCGTGCGGTAGGGCCGGTCGTCGCCGCGCATGGAGCTGGAATAGGAAAAGCCGCGCTCATACAGCAGCCGCGGCGTGTTTTCCGCCCAGTCGCCCGACGGCGTGCGGAAACCGACGGCGGGTTTGCCAGTCAGCCGCTCATAGATTTTCTGGCTTTTTTCGATGATCTCAATCTGTTCCGCCTCAGTCTTTTCAAAGAAGCGCTCATGGGTATAGCCGTGGGCGCCGATCTCGTGACCTTCGGCGTCGATTTTGCGGATCAAGTCGGGGTATCGCTCGGCGATCTGCCCCGGCACGAAAAAGGTCGCCGGCAGATGATACCGGTGCAGCAGCTCGAGCACCCGATAGGCACCGCGCACCGGGCCGTACTGCCCCACCGAGGTAGATTTGATAAAGTCTGAACCGCCCGGGTAGTCGGCGTTGCCGTTGGCCCATGTGGTGTCGCCGTCCAGATCGAACGAGAGCATCACCGCGCATTTCGCGTGGTTTTTCCACTGTATGGATTCCAAAAGGATCGGTCCTTTCCTGCGATTAAGCTAGAGTATCTTGTCGAGGAACTGTTTGGCGCGCTCTGTCCGCGGTTGGGTGAAAAAGACGGACGGCGGCGCGTCCTCGGCGATGACACCGTCGGAAACAAAGCAGATACGGTCGGCCACTTCCCGGGCGAAGGCCATCTCATGGGTGACCAGCGCCATCGTGATGCCGGTGTTGGCCAGACCCTTGATGACATCCAGCACCTCTTTGACCATTTCGGGGTCGAGAGCGGAGGTGGGCTCGTCAAAAAGCAGAGTTCCGGGCTCCATGGCCAGCGCCCGCGCGATGGCCACCCGCTGCTGCTGCCCGCCGGAAAGCCGCTTGGGGTACTCGCGGGCCTTTTCTTCCAGCCCCACCCGCCGCAGCAGCTCCATCGCCTTGGCTTCCGCCTGCGGCCGGGGCATATTTTTCGCCCGCATGGGCGCGTAGATCATATTTTCCAGCACCGTTTTGTGAGGGAACAGATTGAAATGCTGGAACACCATCCCCACCTGCTGGCGCAGCTGCTGGATATTGGCGCCTTTTTGGGTGATATCCACGCCGTTGACGACGACAGAGCCGGAAGTGGGGATTTCCAGATAGTTGATGCAGCGCAGCAGGGTGGATTTGCCGGAGCCGGAAGGACCGATGATCGTCACGACTTCGCCGTCATGGATGGTCAGGTCGATGCCCTTGAGGACTTCGAGGCTGCCGAACCGTTTGGTCACGTTTTTCAGCTCAATCACTTCTGCGCAGCCTTCTTTCCAGTCTGTTGGCCACAAAGGTCAGCGCCATCACCAGGATGTAATAAACCAGAGCGACCAGTATAAACGGCTCGAACGCGAGGTAGGTCACATTCATGGAAACCTGGGCGGAACGCATCAGGTCGAGCATGCCGATGGTGGATACCAACGAGGAATCTTTCAAAAGAGCGATTCCCTCGTTGACCAGTGCCGGCAGCACCGTTTTGAGGGCCTGGGGGATGATGATGTCGAACATCACGTTTTTGCTGCGAACGCCCAGGGCCAGGGCGGCCTCGCTCTGCCCCCGGTCGATGGACTGGATGCCGCCGCGCAGGATCTCGGACACATAGGCCCCTGAATTGAGCGCGAAGGTGATGACTGCCGCGGTGACCGGCGGGATCTTATACCCCGTCAGCTGCGGTGTGGCGAAATAGACCAAAAACAGCTGCACCAACAGCGGGGTACCGCGGAACACCGACGTGTAAAACCGGGCGAGCAGCGCCAGCAGCCGGAAACGCGACACCTTGACGACGGAAAGGAGCGTGCCGAGTATGAACCCGCCGATCAGCGAAAGAATGGTAAGTTCCAGCGTGTCGGCCAGGCCGTTGAGGAACACCCGGTAAAACGGAAAAATCCGCTCGAAGTGAAGACCCTGATTCGTCGAACCGCCGGAAGCCGCCGCAGCCGCCACCTGCACGATGCCTGTCACCGCGAAGCACAGCAGCAGCACGGCGGACAGCACGACGCATTTTTTCTTGATCGGAATATGCGGCAAGGAAAATCTCATCGGCTCATCCTCCTAAAGCCTCCCGGAAAACACCCGCGTCTCAGGCGCCGGGATCAGTTTGATTTCAGATATTCCGACCCCATCCATTTGGTAATGAGCTTGCTGACGGTGCCGTTGTCCTGCAGCTTTTTCAGCTCCGTGTTAAAGGTGGTCACCAGCGGCGAGCCCTTCGGGCAGGCAATGGCAAACGTATCCGACACGCCGCCGTTAAGCTCGGCCGAAGAAAGCACATGGTATTCCAAGCCGGAATTCTGCTTGACCTGCACGGCCGCCTGGGAAGCATCCAGGATCGCACCCTCCACACGGCCGCTCAGCAGCTCCTGCATGACCAGTGTGCTGGAATCCATCGACGAGACGACGGCGCCGGCGCTTTTGGCGAAGGTCTCATAATCCGTGCCGAAGGACGCGGCGATCTTTTTCCCCTTCAGACCGGCCACGTCGGTAATCTTGCCGCCCTTTTTTTCAATGACGGCGGTTTTGCAGGTGAAATACGAGTCGGTGAAATCCACGGTCTTTTTGCGTTCCGCCGTCGGTGAAATGCCCGAAATGACAAAATCGTCGCGGCTGCTCTGGAGCGCGCCCACCAGGCCGTTGAAATCCATGTTGTCGATGGTGTAGCTGAAGCCGAGATCCTTGGCCATCGCTTTAAGAAGGTCGATGTCGAACCCGACGTACTCGGTATTGCCCTTGGAATCCACCGACAGCGACTCGAACGGAGCAAAAGTGGCGTTGAGGGCGATCTTGTAGCTTTTCCCGGAAAGGGGCTTGGACGAATTATCCGACGCGGAGGTGGATGCGGTCGACACGCGGCTGCATCCGGCGAATGCCGCCGCGCAGACAGCCGTCGCGCCGATCAGAGCGATGGCTTTTATGAATTTGTTTTTCATATGGATTCTCCTTTATCTGGTTGCTCGATCGTCGTCTGCATAATCCCCCGCCCCGATGTGGCGGCTCCGCCCGGGCGGGAAAGGATAAGACCGTTTGCTCTGGCTGAGGCCCTGGGCCACCGCCAGCTCCGCCATATTGACCAGCGAGAACGCCGGGTCGACCACCGGGACCCCCACGGCGGCCGAAACGGCTGGCGCCAGCCCGGCAAAGCTCAGGCAGCCCAAAATCACCACGTCGGCGCCGTCCTGCTCCACGCACCGGGCGGCGGAGACAGTCAGCCGACGAATCGTTTCATCCGGGGCGCGGCCCGCCTCTTTCACCGGCAGCTCCACGCTTCGCACCGACGCGAGCCGCGTGTAATCCACACCCGAAGCCCGGACGAATTCCTTTTTCTGCGAGACCCGCCGCTGCGACGTGGTCAGGATGGAAAAGCTGTCGCCCAGGCATGCCGCCGTCAGGATGGCCGCCTGCCCGCCGCCGATAACGGGGATCGAAAGGCATTCGCGGCAGGCGGCGATACCCGGGTCGCTGAAGCAGTAAAGCCCCACCGCGTCGAAACCGTTTTGCTCGGCGCGCTGCGCCATTTCGATGATCTCGGGTGCATCGAGGGCCACGTCCAGGAGGGAATCGACGCAGATATTATTTTTGCGGGGGCATTCCATCGTGAGTTCCGTGTCCGCCCGGGCGCATCGTTTTAAAAGGGCTACCCGCTGGGAGAGTTCCTCCCGGGTCATGCCGCTGTCCGGGTTGATGATGTCGATTTTCAATACGGGTTTCACCGCCTTGACCGAATGGCCGGCTGTATATGTATACCAGCACTATACACGCCGGTAACCGCAAAAGACGTCAGCATTGACCTGCTGACGCCAATTTCAACGGAGTACTTATTATTTTAATACGTTGATAGGGCAAAAGCAACACGTAATTACCCGATTTTGCTTTTTTTCGCTTATCCATAGATGCCGTATAAAAATGCACCCTCATATTGTGGGTTATGTATACGCTCGGCGGACGGCTTTTAGCGTGCTCCCACATCGCCCGTGTGGGTATCGGAGGCGGTCCCACCAGCAGTCCGTCGCCAGCCGGGGGCGGCACGCAGAAGCACTATTTCCGCCTTGAAATTCATGTGCCCGATTATGCCGCTTGTAAAATCGGTGCCGGATACGCAGGCCTTCTTTCCTCTTAACAGGAAAACGGTGCCAAAAAGTCTGGATAAATATTGTATCCCATTTATCTTCTTACAGTACTGGCATATATTGAGGTTTCCGATCCTTAGGTGTATAATTATGGTATTTTCAGACGTTTTTGGGCGAAAGGCGGCGGGAGCGCAGGCTTGGCCGTACAAGCTTTACGCCGCGATGCGCAAAGGCAGATGCATTTGCACAGGCTGGATAACCCGCTGTGATTCATTCGCGGAGGAGGCCGATTACCGTGGGATGGATGCAAAAGCTCTATGATACATACGAAAACTGCGAAAGCCTCGTGGGCGTGCGGGAAAGCGAGGCAAAACCGCCGCTGATGCCGATTTATCACACCACTCAGCAGGCGCAGATCGAAGTAACGCTCGACACCGACGGTTGCCTGCGTGGGGCACGGGTGCTGGAAAATAAGCGCCAGCGCACGACGCTGATACCCTGCACGGAAAAATCCGCTTCCCGCACAAGCGACCCCGTTCTCCCCCATCCGCTGTTTGACAACCTGTCGTATCTTGCCGGGGACTACACAAACTACCGCTCCCTGGAGGGCAAAAAAGCGGGCCGCCATGCCGCGTATATGGAGCAGCTGTCGGGGTGGTGCGAGTCGCCGTTTGGCAAGCTGAAAGTCCGGGCGGTGCGGAAATATCTGCAAAATGGCCGGTTGATGGCCGACCTAATCCGCGAAAAAGTGCTGTATGCGGACGGTACAGGTGCTTTGCCGCCCAAATGGGAAGGCGCCAAAGAGGACACGCCTCCCATTTTCAAAGCCGTCACAGGCGACCAGACAGACGCATTCATTCGATTCCAGGTCGTGTCGGCAAGCGGAGCCGAGGACCTGAGCAGCCGCATCTGGGAAGACCAGGATGTGTGGCGGAGTTTCATCGACTACCAAAACAGTCTCCCGGCCGACCGGGATTACTGCTATGTGCTGGGTCGGAAGATACCGGTTTCAAAAACCAGCCCCAAATATATTCGCCGGCCGGGGGATGGTGCCAAGCTGATTTCCGCCAACGATCGGGACGGCTTCACCTTCCGCGGTCGGTTCGATACGGCTTCGCAGGCTTTCTGCGTCGGGCGGGAAACCACCGAGAAGGCCCACAACGCCCTGAAGTGGCTGATTCCCCGGCAGGCTTACATCAACGGCGATCAGGTCATTCTCGCGTGGCGGACGGACGGCGGGCCGACAGTGAACCCGTGTGAAAACTCGCTGGACGCCCTGCTCGACCTGGAGCCGGACGCCGCGTCGGTTCCCACCGGCGAAAACTTCGCCAAGCATTTTCGGGCTGCCCTGGCAGGCTACGGCGGCCGGCTGAACGGAAGCGAGGAGGCGTGCGTGATCGGTCTTGACTCCGCCACGCCGGGGCGGCTGTCAATTTTCTATTACCGGGAAATACGCGAAAAAGACCTGCTGGCGCGGGTGGCACGCTGGCACGAGACATGCCGGTGGCGGTTCCTGGCTTTCCCGAAAAAGGCGGAAGCTCCGGGTAAGCGGCCGATTCCCTTCGTCGGCGCGCCGAGCCCGGAAACGATCGTGGAGGCCGCTTACGGCCGGCAGGCGAGCGACAAGCTGAAAAAGCACATGGTGCAGCGCCTGCTGCCGTGCATCGTGGACAGCGCCGTCCTGCCCCGCGACATCATGCTCTGCGCGGCGCGGCGCGCATCCAATCCGGCCGCGCTGGATGACACGGATCTGCAAACGGTGCTCGCGGTCGCCTGTGCGCTGATTCGGAAATATCACAATGATAAAATTTGCATGGAAAATGCGGACGAATATAAGGAGAGGTGGACCATGTCACTGGATACCGGGGAAACAGACCGGAATTACCTTTTCGGCCGGGCGCTCGCATACGCGCAGCAGCTAGAAAGCTACGCGCTCAGACAGATGGGCGAGAGCCGGAACACCAACGCCCAGCGGATGCAGGCCGCTTTCAGCCAGCATCCCGCCAGAGTGTGGAAAACACTGTATCATGCACTTTTGCCCTATATTCAGAAGCTGGGGCCGAGAGGGCTCCCCTATTGTGACGGGCTGAACGCAGTCATCTCGCAGATTCGGGAAAAGGACTTTACAAACGAACCCCTCAGTGAGGTCTATTTGCTGGGATATGCCTGCCAGATGCAGAAATTCCGGGAAGAGCGGGACGAAGCCATTCGTGCGAAAAGCGAAGCCAAGCAAAATGAAGGAGAAGAGTAAAAATGAGTATTCTTTCTCACAAAATTGATTTTGCCGTGATTCTTTCGGTCAAAAATGCAAACCCGAACGGGGACCCGCTCAACGGGAACCGCCCCCGCGAGACCTATGACGGATACGGCGAGATTTCGGATGTCTGCATCAAGCGGAAAATTCGCAACCGCCTGATGGATATGGGGCAGGCCGTTTTCGTCCAATCCGACGACAAGCGCGTGGACGGCTACAAGAGTCTGAAGGAGCGTGCCGACTCCGTGGATGAGCTCAAGCGCGCGGAAAAAGCCAAAGACAGCGAGAGCTATGCGAAAATCGCCTGCGAAACGTGGATGGATGTCCGCAGCTTCGGCCAGGTGTTTGCCTTTAAAGGCAGCGACGTTTCCATCGGTGTGCGCGGCCCGGTCTCCGTCCACCCGGCTTTCAGCGTGCTGCCCATCGACATCGCGAGCCTGCAGATCACCAAAAGCGTCAACAGCATCACCGGGGATAAGAAATCCTCCGACACCATGGGCATGAAGCATACCGTGCCGTTCGGCGTGTACGTCTTTTATGGCAGCATCAACTGTCAGCTGGCGGAAAAGACCGGTTTTTCCGAGGAAGACGCCGCACAAATCCACAGGGCTTTGGAAACCCTGTTTGAAAACGACAGCTCTTCCGCGCGGCCGGACGGGAGTATGGAAATCTGCAAAGTCTGCTGGTGGCAGCACAACTGCAAGATCGGCCAGTATCCGTCCGCCAAAGTCCACCGGTCTCTGCGCATCGTCCCGATCGAGGGGAAGAAAATTCCCAATGTCAACCTGCCTTTTTCCGTCGAAGACTATTTCGATATATCCGTGGAGCCGCTGGACGGCTTGATTCCGGACGTTTACGATGGAATATGAAGAAAATCAATTTTTGAGTCTGGCGGGGCTTCAGCACTTTGCCTTCTGCCGCCGGCAGTGGGCGCTTGCCTACATTGAAATGCAGTGGGACGAAAATCTGCGCACGGCTGAAGGACATATTCTGCACGACGCCGCTCACGACCCTTTTTCGGAAGAAAAGCGCGGCGACCGGCTGATTGCCCGGGGCATGGCCGTCTTTTCGCGGACGCTGGGCGTCAACGGCGTCTGCGACGTGGTGGAATTCCACGTCTCGCCCCACGGCATCCCGCTGGCGGGGCGAGAGGGCCTCTGGCAGCCGGTGCCGGTCGAGTATAAGCGCGGCACGCCCAAAGAGAATGACGCTGACCGGCTGCAGCTTTGCTGCCAGGCCATGTGTCTGGAAGAAATGCTTCTGTGCCCGCCGATTGCCGGGGCGTATCTCTATTATGGCGAAACCGCCCACCGGACGGCCGTGCCGCTGGATGAGGGCCTGCGCCAAAAAGTGCGGGACATGCTGGAAGAGATGCACGAGCTGTACCGGCGGAGGGCTACTCCGCACGTTCGCCCGACGAAAAGCTGCAACGCCTGCTCACTCAAGGGGCTGTGCCTACCCCGGCTGTACCGTACCGGCTCCGCCGCGGCATATATACGCAGGCGTCTGGAGGAAACGTCATGAGAATCCTCGGGAATACGCTGTACGTGACCACGCCGGATGCGTATCTGGCGCTGGACGGCGAAAACGTCGTCATTCAAAAGGGCGGCGAGGATCTGCGGCGTATCCCGCTGCACAATCTGGACGGCATCGTGGCATTCGGCTATACGGGCGCCAGCCCGGCCCTAATGGGTGCCTGTGCCGAGCGCAGAGTGGCGCTGACCTTTCTCACCATGCACGGTCGGTTTCTGGCACGGGTATGCGGATGGGAACAAGGGAATGTGCTGCTGCGGAAAGCCCAGTACCGGGCCTCCGACAGCGAAACCGAGAGCACCGCCATTGCGAAAGGGATTCTCACCGGCAAGCTGTTCAATTCGCGCTGGGTGTTGGAGCGCGCCGTACGGGACTACTCCCTGCGGCTGGACACGGAAAAGCTGAAGCATGCTTCGGTGAATATCGCGCAGGCCCTGACACGTCTGCAGCAGGCTCGGACACTCGAAGAGATCCGCGGCATCGAGGGTGAAGCGGCCACGCAGTATTTTTCGACGTTGGACGATTTGATTCTGCAGCAAAAAGAGTCGTTTTTCTTCCGCACCCGCAATCGCCGCCCGCCGATGGACAATGTCAACGCGCTGATTTCGTTTGTCTATACGCTGCTCGCCCACGACACCGCTTCCGCGCTGGAAACCGTAGGGCTTGACCCCTATGTCGGTTTCCTGCATCGGGACCGGCCCGGTCGGCTCTCGTTGGCGCTGGACTTGATGGAGGAATTCCGTTCCATTCTGGCGGACCGTTTCGTGCTGACCCTTATCAACACCCGGCAGATACACGGCGGCGGTTTCGTCCGGCAGGAAAGTGGCGCCGTCATCATGAAGGATGAGACCCAGAAGACCATTCTGGTGGCCTGGCAGAAAAAGAAGCAGGAGACGATCATCCACCCCATGCTGGGAGAAAAAATGGAGTGGGGGCTTATCCCCTATTCGCAGGCGCTGCTGCTGGCGCGCTGTCTGCGGGGTGATCTGGATGCCTATCCGCCGTTTTTGTGGAAGTAGATGGGCATATGCTGGTTTTAATCACGTATGACGTGAATACGGAGACTCCGGCCGGAAGAAAACGGCTGCGGCGAGTGGCCAAGGTCTGCGTCAATTATGGGCAGCGGGTGCAGAATTCCGTATTCGAATGTGTAATGGACGCCGCCCGGTGCGCCATGGTCAAACACGCGCTGGAACAGATTGTTGACCCGCAGAAAGACAGCCTGCGCTTCTACTACCTGGGCGACCATTACAAGACAAAGGTGGAACACTTCGGCGCCAAGCCAACTTTCGACGTGGAAGATCCTCTGATCGTCTGAGTCGGTGCGAACCCTAAGCTCCCACGACGAGAGTGCGGTCTTCGCACCGATTTTTCCGGGAAATATGTTGTTTATAAGACGGTCAGGTCGCGGATGTGCGGACTAACATGCCGTTTAGCTGCGGTCTTTTATGCAGTCTATCCATTGAGGACAAAAAATTTTGGATATGATTGCTGTCACTCCCCACGCGGGAGTGTGGATTGAAATATCGCGTTGTGCAATACATCGGATGGCTGCTATGGTCACTCCCCACGCGGGAGTGTGGATTGAAATATTTTGGCACTGAAAAAATATGCGACCAGAGATGGTCACTCCCCACGCGGGAGTGTGGATTGAAATGAAAAATTGGAGGATGGTAGCGATGGGCAGGCTGGTCACTCCCCACGCGGGAGTGTGGATTGAAATGGCAGCAAGACCTACCAGACGTTCCTCGACAAAGTCACTCCCCACGCGGGAGTGTGGATTGAAATCATGTTGTGTTGCTCCATAACCGCATACGAAAATGTCACTCCCCACGCGGGAGTGTGGATTGAAATTGATTCAGCCACGCCCATCTTTGCGGCCACATCCGGGTCACTCCCCACGCGGGAGTGTGGATTGAAATAAAACTTCTGCATGCCGTCCCGAACGGCGGCACCGTCACTCCCCACGCGGGAGTGTGGATTGAAATCTGCGTGATAGGAATGAGCTCACGGCATCCGGTGGCGTCACTCCCCACGCGGGAGTGTGGATTGAAATGACATCCCGAAGGGCTCAAGGGACAGTTATGCGGCGTCACTCCCCACGCGGGAGTGTGGATTGAAATGTCACGGGTGGGAATCGGCCGTCAGAGTCATCCGGTCACTCCCCACGCGGGAGTGTGGATTGAAATAATATTCCAGCTTGCGGTGTCGATGCCCCGCACAAGTCACTCCCCACGCGGGAGTGTGGATTGAAATGCTACCCCCTGGGGTACTCAGTGTCCCACTGCTTGTCACTCCCCACGCGGGAGTGTGGATTGAAATCAGTAGACCACGCGCACCTCCTGCCGGATGAGGGCGTCACTCCCCACGCGGGAGTGTGGATTGAAATGCAATAGTTTCCGGCCGGATTTAAATGCTCTGTCGTCACTCCCCACGCGGGAGTGTGGATTGAAATTCCTCGCATTGACTTGGCGTGCATCTTTCTCCGAGTCACTCCCCACGCGGGAGTGTGGATTGAAATTTCTACCGCTTGATCGTCTGCTGCGACGATTTCGGTCACTCCCCACGCGGGAGTGTGGATTGAAATTCGACGAGGTTATCCCGCAAGTCATGCAGACCGGCGTCACTCCCCACGCGGGAGTGTGGATTGAAATGCCAGAGATTGGTGCTCGTCGCAATAGCCATTGGTCACTCCCCACGCGGGAGTGTGGATTGAAATGACGGCATTGTGCGGCGCTATCACGCCAAGTACGGTCACTCCCCACGCGGGAGTGTGGATTGAAATCATCCACGGATCGTCGTCAGGGCGCGCTGCATGGTCACTCCCCACGCGGGAGTGTGGATTGAAATATATAGAACTCCCGGTAAAGATCGGCACCGAAGGGTCACTCCCCACGCGGGAGTGTGGATTGAAATGGATTGGAGTCTATGTCGATTCCCCACGTTGAGCCGTCACTCCCCACGCGGGAGTGTGGATTGAAATTCATCTGTAAAGCATCGGCCGCCCGGTTGCGCAGGCGTCACTCCCCACGCGGGAGTGTGGATTGAAATGTATTGGCATCGAGTTTGACGCCCGCGCCTTTCAGTCACTCCCCACGCGGGAGTGTGGATTGAAATTCTCGCCGCGGCCATGAAAGGCGCGGGCGTCAAGTCACTCCCCACGCGGGAGTGTGGATTGAAATTTTTTCGATCTGTGCCCGTTCCGCCTGCCAGTCGTCACTCCCCACGCGGGAGTGTGGATTGAAATCTGCCATCTTCCTTCCCCTCCTCCAGCCGACGGCGTCACTCCCCACGCGGGAGTGTGGATTGAAATGACACCCACTCCATTGTCTGTGCAAAATTTCCCGTCACTCCCCACGCGGGAGTGTGGATTGAAATGAAAAACGTCCATTTTGTGGTTGACACAGCTATGTGTCACTCCCCACGCGGGAGTGTGGATTGAAATGTCTTGAAGGCATTCCACATATACATGCCGATGCGTCACTCCCCACGCGGGAGTGTGGATTGAAATTGATCGACGACCACCCGATGCCGGTTGGCGCTGAGTCACTCCCCACGCGGGAGTGTGGATTGAAATATTCCCGCTGAAGGATGACCTTACTGTTAAGGCTGTCACTCCCCACGCGGGAGTGTGGATTGAAATCCACTTATCTGCCGGTAACAGTAGCGGAGGCCCGCGTCACTCCCCACGCGGGAGTGTGGATTGAAATTGAGCGTCACGCCTACGTGGCTACAGATGGCCGTGAGTCACTCCCCACGCGGGAGTGTGGATTGAAATCCTGACGCGGATTCGCGGGTCCTTAATTTTGGCCGTCACTCCCCACGCGGGAGTGTGGATTGAAATTTCGTGAGCTGCGACTGGTAGCCCTGATTGAGCTCGTCACTCCCCACGCGGGAGTGTGGATTGAAATTTCTTGACTGTGCTGCGGTCGTAGATCGGCACACGTCACTCCCCACGCGGGAGTGTGGATTGAAATGCATTCGAATACGGGGACATTTGACAGCACTTGCTGTCACTCCCCACGCGGGAGTGTGGATTGAAATACGGCCCAGCTTAAAAAACCCTCGGTGAAATTATGTCACTCCCCACGCGGGAGTGTGGATTGAAATAGTCTGATTTTACCCACGGAGAATCATTCTGCTGCGGGTCACTCCCCACGCGGGAGTGTGGATTGAAATGTCGCGGGAATTGCGCACGAATGGGCGGTAGATAGTCACTCCCCACGCGGGAGTGTGGATTGAAATGCAGATCAACATTCATGGCTGCTGGAGTACATCGGGTCACTCCCCACGCGGGAGTGTGGATTGAAATTATCTATAATACATAGGTGAGGTAAGGCCGGCCCCGACAACAGGAGTGGTTTTGCGTCCGCACACAGAAAAAGAGCACATTCAAAGCAGAAAGTCGTATTTCCTGAATCGGTTCAAAGCTTCAGGTCATACTAAGCATGTATGATCAGAAGGAGCGTGAAAAAATGAGTGGAGATACGATATCTTTCTGGAATAAAACCGCCACAAAGGCACACTACCCACGGCTCGATAAAAGCCTCGAGACCGATATTCTGATTATCGGCGGCGGAATTACGGGGATCACCTGCGCCTACTGCCTTGCGCTCAAGGGAGCCGCCCCGATTCTTATTGAAGCCGGTGGGCTTTGCGACGGCACCACGGGCAACACAACCGGGAAAATCACCATCCAGCATGACATTGTGTATAGTATGATTGCCGACAAGCATGGGATGGATTTTGCAAAGCGCTATGCCGAGTCGCAGACCAGCGCACTGGATTTTATAAATATGCAGGTTACGCAAAATAAAATCGACTGCCAGCTTGCCGAAAGCACAGCGTATATTTTTGCCTCCTCCGAAGCCGATCGGGATGCAGTCCAGCGGGAATTCGAAGTCGCCAAAGAGCTTGGAATCGATGCGAAATATATGGATGAGCCGGATTTCCCGCCGGATAACTTTGGCATGCTCGGATTCAAACATCAGGCTGTTTTTCATCCTGTCCGGTATGCGGAAGCCCTTGCCAGAGAAGCGGTCGCAAAGGGGGCTAAAATCTACTGCGATACCAAAGCGACTCAGGTGGAAAACGGGGATATTAAAACCGTCTATTGTGAAAACGGCATCGTGATCAAAGCCCGGCATCTCGTGATGGCCACCCAATTTCCCATTTACGACGGGCCCAATCTGTTTTATACACGTCTATACGCCAAGCGGGCCTATGGAATCGCGTTGGAGGCCAAAAAAGGCTGGCCGGACGGCAGCTATATCAGTTCCGGGGAACCGACCCGTTCGATCCGCACCCACATCGAGGATGGCAGACGCATTCTGATTGTCGTCGGTGAAGACCACGCGACCGCGCGCGGCGAAGACAATATGGAGCTGCATTTTGAAAGCCTGATCCAGTACGCGGAACGTATTGCGGGTGTCAACGAGCTGCTTGCCAAGTGGTCGGCGCAGGATTACGACACGCCGGATCAGATTCCCTATATCGGCAGGCTTTCAGACCATTCGAATATTTACGTGGCGACCGGTTTTAAAAAGTGGGGGCTGTCAAACGGTACGCTGGCGGGCAATATGATTTCAGAGCTCATTCTGAACGGGAACTGCCGGTATGAGCAGCTATACTCCCGAAAACGCGGAGATTATTCCAGCTCGATGGGGAAAACGATCACGGAAGTATTCGGCTCCGTGGGCGAACTGATAAAATCGAAGTTTGAAAAACCCGAGAGCATCCGGGATTTGAAACCCGGCGAGGGGCGGGTCATCAATTTCGACGGGCAGAGAGCGGGTATTTACCGGGATTTAGACGATCATGTGACAGTGCTCGATATTTCCTGCACTCACATGACCACGGAGCTCAATTTCAACGTCGCGGAAAAAACATGGGACTGCCCGGCTCACGGAGGCAGATTTGCCGCGTCCGACGGCAAACTTCTCGAAGGGCCTCCCAAGGATTCGCTCCAGATTTTGTATCAGGGGAATTTTTCCGACCTTGTGACGGTCAAAGGCAGATAATCCATTCAAGCCCGGCCGGCAGAGCATTCTGCCGGCCGGATTTTATTGGGTATACCGCTGGATGAAGTGACTTCCGCTCTGGACGCCGATGCCACCGCAACCGTGGAAAATGTAATTCTGGAACTGAACCGGGAAGGGATCACCATTCTATGGGTCACGCACAGCGACACCCAAAGCCGGAAATGCGCCAATAAACGGCTGACCATTGAGAACGGTCAGCTCAAATCACCGGAGGCTGCTAATGCCATTTTAAGCGGCGAAAATCCGAATCGGATTAAGGGCAGAGCCGCTGGATTCCCCTGCGGCCGCGGCTGCCGATTTCCATGGCGGCACAAGGGAAGCCGTGTGAAAAAGCGGCGCCGTCTGTGTGTGGGGGGGACAACAGACGGCGCTGCTTTTTGGGGATGCTTTTTCTGCCAGGCGGCACTTACCTGAAATATTGCGGAAACTGCCGGACAATCCCCTGTGTCATCATGTCGGCCATTACCAGTGCTTCCCGCTCGATATTTTCAAACACGTCGATGCTGTCCGCATACTTTTGAGTCAGGATGTCAACGGCCTCGGTTTTCGTCATGGCAAGGTGATTGTACAGCATTCTCTGCCATTCCGGCGCCGACCAATACGGGTTGATGCCGCCCAAAAAGGCGGCGATTTGATCGGCGTTCGCGTACCACCGTTTTTCTGCATCGGCGGCTGCGGCACTATCGTTCGCCTTCGCCGCTTTGACCAGCTCGGCGGCAATTGTCAGGTGATTTGTAAACAGCTCCGCAAATCGGGCCGCAATATTTTCCCCATAAAACGGCTTCAGTGCCGCCTCAAAATCTTTGGGGTTACGCAGAAGCCGATTCGTCACAAACTCCGCGTCGGGCAAATTAAAGGCAATACTGAGTATGACCATCCGCGTCCAATAAACGTGCTGTTCCCACAGCAGACGCATATAGTTGCTCAGCATCTGCTCCGCTTGGCTGATGCCCGCAGGCGTGGGCTGCGCAGGCGCTTGGCCGTATCGCTGGGGGATGCAGATTATTTGTCCAATATACAGGCGGTTGACGTCTAGCTCGGGGTTTACGCGCGTGATCTCTTGAACCGATGTCTGGAAACGTTGTGCAATCAGCCACAAGGAATCACCGGGCCGGATCGTATATGGGTATGTTCCCGCAGGGCATGGGGGCATATGTACCACTGCCTTTCAAGCGCAATCTTGGATCGCTATATGGTATGTGATAATCGGCAGAACGTTCCTTGTGGCGGGGTGACAGATTATGTCGGATAGCCATAGAATTGCCAAGAGCCGGCATGCGGATCACTCCACTTGCCGGCTCAAAAAGTCTATGGAATCAGCGGCCCCTGTTTTCCGCATGAGGCAGGGATTTTCCCCGGGCGGCCGAAGCGCCAGGCGGCTTCAACGTATTTTTCGTTATTTCCGTGCGCCTTTGCAATATTTCACAAGCTTTACAAGCTCATACCACAGTACGGCCACAAGGGAAACTCCTATCACCGTGCATAGCTGCAGACCCGTCAGCGGCGCCAGCTTGAGGAACCCGGAAGCGGGCGTGTAGAGGATCAGCGCCAGCCCCAATACCGTGCCCAGTGTGACGGCCCACATGACGCGGTCTTTCATCAGCCGCTTGATCGACTGAAACACGAAATCGGAATTCGAACTGTTGACCTGCACAAGCAGGAGGTTGCTTATAAAGATCACCGCAAGGCCCATTGCACGGGCCACCGGAGCGCCTGTCGCGGGATGATTCTGCAAGACGGCCAAGTAGGTGCCGAAGGACGCGGCAAAGATGGCAAAGCCCTGCAGCAGACTTTTTGCAAGGCTCCGGGCGCTCAGTATTTTTTCATTGGGGTTGCGTGAGGCACGCTCCATGATGTCGCGTTCCGCAGGCTGACGTTCCAGAACGATGGAGCAGGTCGGGTCAATAATCAGCTCCAGCAGCACAACGTGGAGCGGCAGCAGCATAAGGCTTGCCGGATCGATGCCGAGCATCGGCGCCAGCAGGCAGGAAAACGCGATCGGGATATGGATGGTAAACACGTACCCCACGGCCTTTTTAATATTGTCATAGATTCTTCTGCCGTCGCGGATCGTTTCCACAATCGTGGAAAAATTGTCATCCAGCAAAATCAAGTTGGCGGCTTCACGGGAAACCTCCGAGCCGCGCCTGCCCATAGCGATGCCGATATCGGCGTATTTGAGTGCAGGCGCGTCGTTGACGCCGTCGCCCGTCATGGCGACGATCTCGCCGTTTTTCTTGAGCGCCTGGACGATGCGCATTTTATGTTCCGGGATCACGCGGGAAAAGATATTGACGTCGCGTACCCGCTCGCGAAGCTCCTCATCGCTCATACCGTCCAGCGCGTCACCGGTGATACTCGTTTCCCAATTCGGCATGCCGATCTGTTTGGCAATGGAGCTTGCGGTCATACCGTTGTCGCCGGTTATCATCACGACACGCACACCGGCCCGGGTACAATTCCGGATATCTTCCCCAATCGATTCCCTGGGGGGATCGGCGAGGCCGACGAGGCCGCACAGCTGCAGCCTGCACTCCGGCAGCGTCCGCGGAACGGCATCCGCAGAGGCAAGCTTCATCTGCCCCACGGCGATCACGCGTAAACCCTGTTGTGACATCCCGGTCAGCTGAATCCGCGCCTGCTTTTCTTCCGCCTCATTCAGGCTGCAAAGCTTCAATATTCTCTCAGGCGAGCCTTTGGCGGCGACGAGGGTGCCATCCTGGCGTTTCCAGACATGGCCCATCATTTTTGCCTCGTTGGTAAACGGATACTCCGTCACAAGCTCACCGCCAAAAAGCCTCTCGCGCGTGATTCCAAGGCTCTCGCAATGGGCAAGCATGGCCTTTTCCATGGGGTCGTAAGGTTCCGTCTCACAGCCCATGCCCATGATCTCGCTCAGGTGCTTTTCATTGCCGTCCGGCGCCCAGTTTTCCCGGACCGTCATCCGGTTCATCGTGATGGTGCCGGTTTTATCCACGCAGAGCACCGAAACTGCGCCGAGCGTTTCCACCGCGGGGAGCTTCCGCACAAGCGACTGCTTTTTGGCCAGCCGCCACGCACCCAGGGAAAGGAACACGGTCAGGATAACCGGGAACTCCTCCGGAATCATTGCCATGGCCAGCGTGACACCGGAAAGGATGCTCTCGATCAGCCTGTCTTGAAACAGATGATCGGGAATATTCACCCATGTGGCGCAGCCAACCAGCGCAAAAAGCACGGCGGCGATGCCCGCGCAGAGTTTCACCAGCTTGCCGGTCTGCCTTTGCAGCGGCGTCGGGTTTTCCGGTGCATTGGCGACGTGCATGCCGATTTTACCATACTCGGTCGCCGCACCGGTTTTATCGACGCGAACCGTCGCGCTGCCCTGGGTCACCAGGGTGCCCGCGTAGCAATAGTCGCGTCTCCAGACATCCTTCCGGCCGCTGTCGGCGTGGTCTGCCGGTATCTTCCAGACACCCTCCGCCTCCCCGGTCAGAGAAGATTCATCGACGCAAAGGTCATTTGCCCGCAGCACTTCGCCGTCGGCGGGTATTTTCACACCCTCGGCAATCTGCATCAGATCCCCGGGGACCAGATCCGCGCTATTGATCGTTTTTTCCGTGCCGTCGCGTATGACCCTGATATGCGGCGCGGAAAGATCCTTGAGCGCTTCCAGCGTTTTATCCGTTTTCCATTCCTGCATCACGTCGATGCCGATGATACCGACCACAAAGACCAGCATAATCGCACCGTCGCGCGGCTCGCCCAGGATAAAATAAATGATCGCCGCCACAAGCAGTAAAATAAACATCGGCTCGGACAAAGTTTTCAGGATCTCGCGAAAAATACTTTTTTTCTTTTCAGGCGTCAGCTCATTTTTGCCGAATTTCGCCTGAAGGCTTTTCACCTGCTGAGTCGTCAGCCCATTCAGGATGGGATTGCCTTGTTCTGTCATAACGAGTTACCTCCCGCCGTTATTTGCCCAACCACCTTGTGTCAGGCACCCGTACGATAGCTCTATGGCATTGCATCAATCCAATACTGTCCGAAATAGGTATAAAAATACCTGTGGAACAGATAACTGTCCCACAGGCAATTCTTGATACGCCTGCTGCCTTGACGGCCCAGCCCCACAAACTCACGGGCATACCCGCCCTGAAAGTTCATCGCCTGCTCAGTTTGTACTGTAGATTCGTATGCAGTGCAAAGAGGTGTGTATATCATAGCATATGCAATTTGCCTATGTCAAGTGATTTTTTAATCTATTATTTATTTAATATTCATAATAATTCTCATTAAAGCATCGAATATTTAAAACAGTTTGGCGCACCTGTTCCCAACACGCATCATATAATAAAAAGAAATCTGTCAGGAGGATGAAATGATGAATTACAATGGTTATAGCGGCTTCGACCCCTATACTTATGGTCAGGCGACCCCGTACATGCAGACGATGGCCATGCCCGCAATGACGGCCCAGCAGGCGCAGGCGGGCAATATCTTTGTCTATCCGCAGAATCTGCAGGGTGCGCTGACACTGATTCAACAGGCTGTGGCCGGTGAAAGCGAAGACCGGATGTTTTATTCGTGGCTGATGGAGCAGGCCCCCTCGAATGAGGACAGGCAAATCATTTCCGGCATCCGGGATAACGAAATCGGGCATAATGCATTGTTCCGTCAGCTGTATTATGAGTTGACCGGAAGTATGATTCCACAGGCTCCGGAAGAACAGTTTACGCCGCCCGCGAATTTTTGCGAGGGCGTGGCACGCGCCCTGCTGGGGGAGCAGAACGCCGTACAGAAATACCGCAAAATTCTCTACGCCATGCAAAACCGTGTGCATATAAACGTGTTGACGGAAATCATCACCGATGAAATCCGGCATGGAATTCTATACAATTATATTTATGCGAAAAACGGGTGCAAGGGTTAAACGACTGGCCGAAAAACGGCGAAACGGTGCCGCCGCTCAACGGCCGGTTGAAGCCTTACTCAATGCACTCGCCACGGCCTGCATGATTCCGTTGCTGCTGTAGGTCGCGCCGGACACCGCATCCACGTTCGCCGTTTGGCTGCCGATGATCGACTGCACCATATCCGAATAGGCGCGGTCGAAGAATCTTGGCGTGTCGCCTGTGGACACTACCCTGATATCGGTGATTTTACCGTTTTGGACGGTGACGGAAACCGTCGTCGTACCGCCCCGGAAACCCGCTCCGGAACCCTGATAGGTCCCGTCCTTATATTTTGAGGCGGCGGATGGCGCAGACGAGGAACTCTGGCTTGCGTCTGACCCCGCCGTCTCAGGCACGCCCGAGTTGGCGGACGGCTGCGAGGAGGAGCGGCTTACAGCCGGACTTGAGGCGACTGCCGTGTTTGCGGTCAATACGCTTGCCTCAAACGACCCCGCATAATAGATCCCTGCCATCACCGCGACAGTCATCGCGCCGGCGATTGCGGGACGGACATCCTCTTCTGAAACCGCAAAGCGGATGTTTTTACGCGGGCAGTTGGCTACACATTCAAAACAGTTGATACAGTCTCCCGACTTGAAGGCATCCTTCCGATAAAGGGGGATCCCCATCGGGCAGCTGTTGGTGCAGACCCGGCACCTTCCGCATTTGGTGCAGGGCTTTTGAATACTGGTGATCCGCAGTTTTGAAATAATGGAAAAAAACGCGCCCAGCGGGCAGAGATACCGGCAGAAGAAGCGATCCACAAAAAATGACGCGCCGATAATCAGCAGTAAAACGACCAGGGCGGGGGCCAGATTCGTGAGCACATACGAAAAGGCAGGAGCGCTGCCGGGCGTCAGCAGCATGCCGAAAGCGTCCCACGGATTCGCCGTGCGGAGCGCTTTGGAACCGAAACTCCACACCGCCACGATCAGGAAACCAAGCCAGATATATTTGACGTATTTGAGCACTCGGTCCGCCGTCTCATTCATTCTGAATTTCCGTTTGAAAACCCTGTGCGAAAGCAGGGAGATAAAATCGCCCATCGTGCCGAACGCACACATCCATCCGCAGAAAAACCGCCCCAGCAACAGGGTGACAGGGATGATCGCAATTGCCTCCACGATTTGCGGCAGGAGGGCTGTTATGATGAAATGGTGCGAATAAATGCTGAGATAGATGTCTTTGATTCCACTGAATGCACTGACGTACAATCCCGGCAGGAAGATAAAAAAGAGAATCTGTGATGCCGCACGGAGCAGCCGTAATGGTTTGACCTGTATTTTTCCGATTTTCAATTTGCCCCCCCGGAACGATGCCCCGTATTGACGGTGAACTGACCGATCAATCCCTCAGTCAGGTAAATCCGATAATTTTCCGTTGTGAAAACAGCTTCCACGCCCCGCGCTTTCAGGAATTTTGCGCCTTTTTCCATGCCGAGCACAAAGGCCGCGGTCGTCAGCGCGTCGGCTGCCACAGAGCTTATGCCGACCACTGTCACACTCAGCAAGCCGCTTTGGGCGGGCCTTCCTGTGCGCGGGTCGAGAATATGGTGATACCGGCTGCCGGCTTTGACAAAGAATTGCTCGTTGCTCCCGGAAGTGACGACGGTTTTATCCGTCACGGCAAGCGTACCAATGTATTCCCCTCTCACCGAGGCCGGATTTTGTATGCCGACTTGCCACGGCTCGCCGTCCGGCCGGGAACCGACGGCCACGATGTTGCCGCCGAGGTCGATCAATGCGCTTGGCACACCGCCCTCTGTCAACAGGCATTTGACTTCGTCGGCGGCATATCCTTTTGCGATGCCGCCAAGGTCGACGGCCTGCCCGGTTTTTTTCAGATAAGCCGTGCACTTTGACTCATCCAGGATAAGATCGTTATGATTCACAAGCTTCCGGGCGTTTTCAATTTCCGGTTGTTGGGGGATGAAATCCGATTTCCTGCCAATCCCCCACAATGCCACGAGGGGACGGATCGTCATATCAAAAGCCCCTCCCGAAAGTTCGGCGAATTCTTTTGCCCGTTTCAAAAGGAGAAATGCTTCCTCGCTGACGGCCACCGGTTTCCGGCCCGCCGCCTGATTCAAGCGGAATATCTCACTTCCCGGATCGAAGGCGGACATTTTGCCGTCGATTTCGGAAACGCGTCTCACGGCCTTATCAAGCAATTGATTTTTAAAGCAATTAAATATTTGAATGTGATTCATTGTTCCGAGCCCTGAAAAATCACGGCGGATGCCGCTTTGCCCGGCAGCGGTTTCGATGTGCATGTCATCACCTCATGTGAAAATGATAAAATTCACATATTAGAGGCGTATTAGATTTCTATAAAAAAATTGTGAATTCAGCGTCCGGGCCGAAACGGGAGCCAATCCGCATGACAAAAGGGCCCGGGGAAAGATCGAAGGATCTTTTCCCGGGCCCTTGGCCGTGCAGATAAACGGCTATAATCAGAAAACCAGGCGTTTGGCGATGCGGGCAGCCGCCTCGCCGATGGGAATGCGCTCCTGCTGCATGGTGTCGCGGTCGCGGACGGTCACGCAGCCGTCTTTTTCCGAGTCAAAATCATAGGTGAAGCAAAGCGGCGTGCCGATCTCGTCTTCGCGCCGATAGCGTTTGCCGATGGAGCCGGTGTCGTCGAAATCGACCAGGAACTGCGCGTTGAGCTGCTTGTACACTTCCTGCGCCTTTTCGCTGAGCTTTTTGGAAAGAGGCAGCACCGCGGCCTTGTAGGGGGCCAGCGCCGGATGCAGCCGCAGCACGGTGCGGGTGTCTTTTTCCGACACCTGCTCCTCGTCGTAGGCATCCACCAGGAAGGCCAGCGCCACACGGTCCGCACCCAGGGAAGGCTCGATCACATAGGGCACATACCGCTCATTGGTCTGCGGGTCGAAATAATCCAGCGATTTGCCGCTTTGTTTTATGTGATTGGTCAGGTCGTAATCGGTACGGTCCGCAATGCCCCACAGCTCGCCCCAGCCGAAGGGGAAGAGATACTCGATATCGGTGGTAGCCTTGGAATAGAACGAAAGCTCCTGCTGCTCATGGTCACGCAGACGCAGGTTCCCGTCCTTCAGTCCCAGACTCTGCAGCCAGCCGTGGCAGGTATCTTTCCAGAAGCGGAACCACTCGAGATCGGTGCCGGGTTTGCAGAAAAATTCGAGCTCCATCTGTTCAAATTCCCGGATGCGGAAAATAAAGTTGCCGGGGGTGATTTCGTTGCGGAAGGACTTGCCGATCTGCCCGACGCCGAAGGGAATGCGCCGCCGGGTGGTACGGGCGATGTTGGCGAAATTAACGAAAATGCCCTGAGCTGTCTCCGGCCGCAGGTAAAGCTGGGATTTCGTATCCTCCGTGACGCCCTGATAGGTGCGGAACATCAGGTTGAAGCTGCGAATATCGGTGAAATTCTGGGAGCCGCAGACCGGGCACTTGATGCCCTTTTCCTTGATATAATCCTGCATCTGCTCAAAAGTCCACCCATCGGCCACCACGCCGGTGGCGTCTTCGATGAGCTTGTCCGCCCGATGGCGGGTCTTGCAGTCGCGGCAATCCATCAGCGGGTCGGCGAAGCCGCCCACATGGCCCGACGCCACCCAGACCTGTGGATTCATCAGGATGGCACTGTCGAGGCCCACATTGGTGTCGGACTCCTGCACGAATTTTTTCCACCAGGCGTTTTTCACGTTGCGCTTGAATTCCACGCCCAACGGGCCGTAATCCCATGCGTTGGCGAGACCGCCGTATATTTCCGAACCGGGGTAGACAAATCCACGGTTTTTGCACAGGGCCACGATTTTTTCCATCGTTTTCGCGCTGTTTTCCAAAGTTGACACTCCTTCGGTGCCGCGGCCGCGGCACGGGATTTTGCCGATTTAAGCTCCAGCCATTTCGGGAAAGGCCGCAAAAACCGCTATCGAATCCCGCTGTCGGAAACCGTCGGACCCGAGATAATTTCTGCCATTCCTTTTTGAAATTGCTGTAAATATAAGTGTAACAATCCACTGGGGCAAAGTCAAGCCGGGCGCGAAACTTCATGTGCGGATTGCTCCAAGCGAAACGCCGGGATGGGCTGCACAGCAAAAAGCGCACGGCCGTTGACCGTGCGCTTTTTGCGTCGGCGCTATTTGGGTACCGAGTCGGCCGCCGAAGACTTCTTGCTGCTTGAAGCAGAGGAGCTCTTGCCCCCAGACGACTTAGCGGAAGAATTTTTGCTCCCGGACGAAGCGGCGGAAGACGCCGATGCCACTGCGGAAGAACCCGCCGTGGATGAACCGGACGCGGCGCTCTGCAGAGCCGCCTGACTGGAAAGGCTGGAATCCAGGCCAAGCAGTTCCTTGGCCGCGATGATCTGAGTGGGCGTCAGGTTATGAGCGTTTTTGAAAATAGTCAGCACCACCCGACGGTTGAGGGCCTTGTTGGAGACGGTGTCGTTGGGTGCGACCGGATGCCATTCCCCATAGCCGGTGGAGGTCATTTTATCCGCCGGGACGCCGCAGGAGCTGAGCAGCCGGAACACGTTGCTCGCCCGGGCGGTGCTCAGATCGAGGTTATCTTGAAACTGGCTGGTGTGGATGGGGTCGGTATCGGTGTAGCCCTCGATCATGATCATGGCGTAATCCACCTGTTTGAGCAGCCCGGCGATGGAGGTCATCAGGTTGACCGCCTCCGGGTTCATGGTGGCGCTGCCGGAGGCATAGAGGGCCGAGTCTTTCAGCGTGATGACCACGTCGGAACTGTCAGACACCACCGTCACCTGATTGGAAAGACCTGCCTGATTGATGAGAGCGATAAGCTTATCATAAAAGCCCGAATAGTCGGAGCCCGAAGAGGTCGTACCGCCCCCGCCCTGCGCCGATGAGGCAGTGCCGGAGCTCGAGCTCGTCGTCAGAGCGGCCGCATTGAAGCCGCCGCGGATGGCATTGGCGACCTGAGTGGCTTTCTGCACATCGGTCTTGCTCATGCTGTAAAGCACGATGAAAAGAATCAGCAGCAGATTCATCAGATCCGCGTAGGTCAGCAGATACCGTTCACTGTTATCTTTTTCCGGTGGTTTTTTCATGGGTCTTCTCCCTATTGATTCCGCGCCGGGCGCGGGATTCAGGCCTGGGGCTCCTCCGTCCGGGCTTTGCCCTTGCCGGTGTTGCCGATGCGGGCATACAGTCTGTCCCGCAGGCGGGAGGAGGGTTCGCCGGCCTGAATGGCGAGCAGCCCTTCCAGTATGACGTTGAGATAATTTTCCTCAGCCTCCGCCGTCAGCCGGATATGGCTGCCCAGCGGCAGCCACACCAAGTTTGCGATGCCGATGCCATAAAGGGTGGCAACGAAGGCGCCCGCGATCTCGATGCCGATTTTGGAAGTGTCGCTGCCCATGTGCCCGAGCACCGTGGTCATGCTCATCACTGTGCCGAGCACACCCATGGTCGGGGAGGTGCCGCCCATGCTGTCGAAAACACGCCCCGCGTCGGAAAGCTTGCGGGTCTCTGCCTCTATCTCATTAGTGAGCACTTTTTTCAGAAAATCCGGGTCGACGCCGTCGGCAATATACCCCAGCCCCATGCGGATAAAGGGATTTGTGGCGTGATTGGCCTCGCTTTCCAGCGACAGCAGCCCGTCTTTGCGCGCCTTTTTGGCGATATCGCAAAGCATATCCACCAGCTCCGGGTATTTATGCTTGCGGTGAAAAAGGATCGTCTTCAGCGCCCGCGGAATGAGCCGAATGCTGCCGATGGGGCATGCGATGAACGCGATGCCGACGGTGCCGCCCAGCACGATCATCAGTGCCGGCAGTTTCATAATGGCGGCCGCCGTGCCGCCCTCAGCCATAAATCCGCCCACGATGCCGCCGAAACCGATCAGCATGCCGAGCAGTAAAAATATGTTCATCCGTTTGATTCCCCCAATGGATCGAATGGTTCCGGACCGACCGGACGAGCGCGGCGTCGGGGGATCATTCCACCCGGTCGAGTATCATGCCGGCGGCGAGGCCGAACCGGCTGTCGGCATACCGCATCAGCGGTCCGAAAGAACGGTTGGCCCGGCGCAGCTCCTCCCGTTTTTGCACGAGCATTGCCGAAAAGGCCCGGGTGGCCCGGGCATCCAGCGCGGCCGCTTCACGCAGAAGCGGCCCGCAGCCGGCGAACGCATCCGGACGGGCGGCCCGCAGCGCGCTCATCGAGTCGAGTACCTTCTGCCGCCCGGCGAGGGCTTCGCCGAAGGAGTCGATATCGCCACCGCCGGCCGAGTCCAGCATACGCCGGGTGTGGTCGATCAGACTGCGGCAAAGCTCCGGCGTCTCTTCTGCCACCGTACCCGCTTCCTTTCCCGCTTTGACGGCGCTCATGCGGCACCCCCGGCCGTACCCTGGGTCATGCGGCTCAGGTGCACAGCCTTTTCCCATGTGTCGCGCATCCCGGTCAAAAGCTCCGCCGTTTCATCCAGGATGGCCGTATCCTTATGGATATTCGCCTCCTGAATGCGGCGGAACGTATAGCTGTATACGGTGCGCAGCTGGCCGGAAATAGAATAGTTCATATCCAGCGAATCGTTGAGCGCAATCATAATATTCTGTGCGTGGATCATCTGGGCGCTGGCCTTATCCAGCCGCCCCTCGCCGATATGCTGTTTCGCCCGGCGCAGGCTCAGTGCCGCCGATTCATAGAGCTTCGCGACCAGCTCATTTTTGCCGGTGGTCGCCAGATCCTGCCGGCGGTAGGCACTATAAGGATTGACCATTATGAACCACTCCCCGAATTCAGGAAAGATGTGATTAGAGAGCTCTGGGAATTCATTTGGGACATGAACGTTTCCAGCGTGGTGAACTGGCTGTAAAGCCGGTTCTTTTTGTCGGTCAGTTCCTGTTTATACTCGGTGACCTGGTCGTCGATAGCCTTGAGCTGTTTATTGATGGTGTAATCGGTGGAGGTATCATTCGTCGTCCCCGCAATTTTCACAAGGGAGCCGACATAAGGGTAAACCCCCGTCGAGGTGGCGTCGTTGATTGCATCCTGCAGGCGATAGGCCAAGCCCTCTTCGGTCTTGCGCTGATCCTGCCCGGCCATATCCAGATGATAATAGGTGGAGGACTGCTTCACAAACAGATCCCGTACACCGGAAGGATTATTCTGCAGGGCCTGAGTGAGCTTGGTCGTGTCGATCTGGAGCTTGCCGCCGTCCGCATACTTATCGGTGGTGGTGATGCCGATCTGGTAAAGCGCCAACGTGCTGCCGTCGGAAGTGGTCACCGGCTGGTACATCATATTCCGCATGGTCGTGAGGATACCGCTCAAGGTGGAATCGTTATACAGCAGCCCTTCCTGGGCCTTTTCATTCCACTTGGTGATGTCGTCGTCGCTCATGCTCGACTTCTGAGTGTCGGTCAGCGGCTGGTAGTTGGAATCCGGCTTCTGACTGAGCTGGGCGTTGACCGTGGCAAGCAGCGAATTATAGGCATTGACAAAATCCGTGATGCCTTTGACGGCGGAGCTGACATCCTGCGTGAGGGTGATATTGGCCGACTGATAAGTGGAGGAATCGCCTTTGCTGACCGAAGCGTTGATGGTGTAATTGAGCCCGCCGATGGTGAAGCTGTTGGTGCTGCGGGTCATAGAAACCCCGTCAAGGGTGAAAATGGCATCCTGCCCACTCGTCGCCGTGCCGCTACCGCCGAAAAGCGCGTTGAAAAACAAAGTGCTGCCGCTGTCGGTGCCGGTGGAAATGGTCGTGGAAGCACCGGTCGTGGTGGCGGCCATCGTGATGGAATTGGTCACCGACGAATAGCTGACTTTGACCCCTGCGCCGGAGGTATTGATTTTGCTGAAAGCCTGGGAGACGGTGTCGCTGCCGTCGAGCATCACCTGCACGCCGTTGACCGTGATTGTGCCGCCCGAGTAGCCGAACGCCGACTGCAGCGTGCTGCCAAGGCTCAGGCGGTTGCTCGCGCCGGTCGACAGCCCCAGCGCCACGAGGGAATCGGACGACGTGCCCGCCGTCAGACTGATAGAGGATGTATACGCGGCGGCGGAATCCATGGTGAAGCTGCCGTCAGCCGACGCCGTGACGCTGACTTTGTCGATGCCCAGAGCGGTGTTGATCTTATTCTGTATCATGGAGGCGACCGAAGCCGCGCTCGAACCGTTGTCGTCGATATCCTGCTGGGTGATGGAGATGGTCTTGCTCACACCGTCCACATTGACCGTGAAACTGGTGCCCGCCAGATTGCTGCCCCAGGTGCTGCCACTGCCGATAATCGTGCCCGTGATAGGCGTGCTCAGCGCTTTGCCGGCGATGGAGCCCGCCATGGCGCTCTGGGTCACGGAAATGGTGTGTGATGACCCGGTGGTCTGACCGCTGGTCTGCACCGAAATGGCGGAATTGCCGCTGACGGCCTGATAGACCGCATAGGTGCTGTCGCCCAAAATGCTCGACGAGCCGGTGGTGCTCAGATAGGCGCTCTGGAAGGCGTTGAACGCACTGATGAGCGTCTGATAAGCCGTCTGCTGCCATTCCAGCGTCTGCTTCTGCTGGTTGGCCTTGTCGATCTGAGTCTGTTTGTCGGCGACCAGGCCGGTGACGATGGTGTCGACATCCAGCCCGGAGGCAAGCCCCCAGTAGCGGCCGTTGGAATACTCACCGCTGGTGCTGGAAGTCGACGAGGTGGAAGAAGTTGAACTCGTGGTGGTGGACATGCCCGCCGCCCCTTTCCCGGTTTTCCCGTGGTTTTGCATCCGTATTCAGTATCGGCTACGCGGGGCGATTCTTTAGCCGTGGGCGAGCCGGGGAGCGAAATATTGCGCCCGCGGCGCCAAAACAGGCGCAGCACTCCCCGCGCAGCGGCCGTTTTCGCAGCGGGGCCGCTCACTGTAAAATGTTTCCGGCCGGTCGTCGGCATCACAAAAAGGCGGGGCAAACGCCCCGCCTTCGTCGCGAAGAAAAGCCGAAAACTTACGATTTGAGCAGTGAAAGGACCGACTGGGGCAGCTGATTCGCCTGCGCGAGCATAGCGTTGGCCGCCTGGGTGAGGATGTTGTTCTTGGTGTATTCGGTCATTTCCTTGGCCATATCCACGTCGGTGATCTGGCTGGAAGCCGACTGGAGGTTCTGGCTCTCGGTGCTCAGATTGCTGATGGTGTAGTTGAGGCGGTTCTGATAGGCGCCGAGCTGAGCGCGCTGGGAAGAAACGCTGTTGACTGCATTCTTCACCGTATCAAGCGCCGACTCCGCATTGGCCTGCGTCTTAATGTCGATGCCCGCCAGAGCCTTCAGGCTCGCATTCGTACCGCCGGAAATACGCATATCCCCGATGGAAATTGATTCCCGGTCGTTGGCCGTATTGTTGGCGCCGACCTGCAGGTCGATGCTGTTGCTCGCAGCGTTGACTTTCAGCGTCTTGTTTTCAATTCCGGCAACTGCATATGCGTCGTTGACCGTCAGTTTGACGCTGCGGCCAGCCGCATCGGAATACACAAGCGTACTCGCCGCGCCGTCGGCCGGCAGAGAGCCGCCGTTGCTGGTCAGCGACAACGTCACACTGGAGTCGCCGTTAGTAATCTTTTTGCCATCTGCCGAGACAGTCCAAGTATCGGCGGCAGCTTCGGCCAGCCCGTTGATCTGCACGTCTCTCACAGCACCCACACCGAGGAGCGAGCTGTTGGCAGTCGCCGAATCCAGAGTGCCGCCCAAGTTGCCGTTGAGCAGATCCATGCCGTTAAACTGGGTGGAGTTGGCGATCCGGTCGATTTCCTTGGAAAGAGACTGGAACTCAGTGTCAAGAGAATTGCGGTCCGTCTGGTTGTCGCCATCCTGCGTGCCGTTGGCCGACTCGGTAGCCAGCTCGTTCATGCGCTGCATAATCGACTGGATCTGGCTCATGCCGCCTTCAGCGGTCTGGATAAGCGAGATGCCGTCCTGCGCGTTGCTGGAGGCCTGGTCAAGGCTGTTGATCTGCGCCTGCATTTTCTGGCTGATCGCAAGACCCGCCGCATCGTCGGCGGCTTTGCTGATGCGCAGACCGCTGGACAGTTTTTCGAGGGACGCGGACGCCGCGTTCTCGTTGGCGCTCAGCTTGTTGTATGTGTTGAGCGCGCTGATATTGTGGTTGATGACCATGCTGTATTCCTCCCTGATTTTGATGGGGGAAAATCCATTCTCCCCCGCCCGCCGGGCGCCTCTTAGGGGCTCCCTTTGGCTTTTTCTTCGGACACCTAGTATATCGGAAAGACCCCGCCGTACTTTAGCGGCGGGGCCTAAATTATTTTGCGGGTTTTGATGATTTGGGGGAGTCAAGCGAGGATTTCCCGCGCAGAGCGCGGGCGAGACTGTCGAGGCTCAGCTCGACGCCGGCGGCCTCGGCGTTTTCACTTTTCACCGCGTCGAGCAGTTCCCGGCGCAGGATGCGCACGTCCCTTGGCGCCTCGATGCCAATTTTGACCCGCCCATCCTGCACCTCCACCACCGTCACCTCGATGGAATCGCCGATGAGGAAGGACTGCCCGGGGCCGCGTGAAATCACAAGCATGACGGCGCCCCCGTTTCCCCCGCAAACGGGTAATAGCGGATGGGGTAGGCCGGGTCGTCGAGGATCACCTGCATGGCGATATTCCGCTGCGAATTGACAATCACGGGGCATTTGAGGTTGAAGGAAAGCCGGCGCACATCCCGCGGCACCGTGGCCAGCACCACATAGCGCAGATATTTCTCGTCATCAAGGCCGATGGCAAGCCGGTCTTCCCTGGTCAGGGGCGGGTCATAGCGGCCGAAAAACGCCCGAGGGTCGATCACCGCGAAGCACGGCTCCCGCCCATCGACACTCTGGAGCCACAGAAATGGATTCTGCGCCTCCTTTTTATCCCCCAGCAGCACGAAGCGCCGCGCCTTTTCAAAGCCGTAAATGCCGTGGGGAAAGCGAATGATATCCGCTTCCCCCACATTCACAAAGCCTAGCTGTCTGGTTTCGATGGTCATCCGGCATGCTCCCCTTCCGGCGGTTTCAGGCCCGCGTATCCAAGTGTGCAAGCTCAATCTGCACGGAGCCTTCCCTGGCCACGCGGGTGTGCATCCCCGCCTGACGTGTGACTTCGGCTTCGGCCGTGGGATGGACCTCCCAGTCGTATGTCAGTTGATCCGGCTCCCGGCTGTAATGAAACATGTTATCGCTAAAGTCGATATGCGGCAGCTCGTAAGGCATGTAGCCGATCCCCCAGTCGGAAGGGGCCCAGTGCCGCCCGGCCGCATTGGCCCGCGCGAGCCGGCCGGCCGCCAGACCATCCACGACTGCGGCGCCCTCGGCATTATACTGCTCGGCCGCCGTGTGGGCATCGGCCAGCCCCTGCCGGGCCGCTCCGGCCGTCAGCTCAGTGACGGCCTGGCGGCCCTCCATGGCCTGGGCGCCGGTGCCGTCGATGTCGATCCGGGGGTGTTCGGACTCGACGGAGGCTGTATTCGGGTGTCGCTGCACGGTCAGTCGGGGATGCGGCTGGCGCAGATCCATGCGGGCGGTATTGCCCTCCATATCCAATCGGGCGGTGGTCAGCGATACGCGCAGATACAGGTCCATTTCCCGCCGCCCCTCTCAGCCGGCCGTCCCCCGGAAGACGCCGGTCTCATTTGAGAAAATCGGCCAGCGAATTTTGCAACACGTTGGTGCAGATGGCCTGCGCCGCCTGATAAGAGGCCTTGCTCTGCACCAGATTGGTAATGGCCAGATTGGCGTTCACATCCATGGAGCTTTTGAGAGCAGTCTGCAGATTTGTGTTGTCGGCGGTAAATTTGCTCTTTAAAAACGTGCACATTTTTTCTTTGGCGCCGATTTCGACGGTGGTTTTGCCCTCTTCGGTCTGGGTATTGCTGATAAGATCCTGCAGATTACCCAGCCCGCTGGTGTCGCCGCTCTGCAGCTGAGTGGCCACTGTTCCCAACTCGTCGTACAGATTGACCGACTGGGCGGGCGATGTCATCGTCTGGCCGGTGCTCGGCTGCACCAGAAAATCCAGCGCCGAGGTGGCGATATCCATGGCCGTGCCGCCGGCCACCTGATAATCCTTCACCTGCTCCCCCAGACCCATATCGACCGGGGAAGATTCGCGCAGCGCGCTGTTATGAATGCTGTAGTAGTCGAGGCTGGTGGGATCGTCTGAAAAATTGGAGGAAATGCCGATATCCTCGACGGGAATATATTTGCCCGTGGCGGGCACGCGGTACAGCAGTTTACCCACGATATTCTGGCTGCCGGCACCTGCGGAAGCATCGGTGCTGGTGAAAGTGATGCCGCTGCCGGAAAGATTCGCCAGCTTGCCGGATGAAATATCCTCGGCGGAACCGATCTTGAAGGGCGGGTCGCCGGCCGCGTCGCCGCCGAATACATACCGCCCGCCCGAAACCGTGTTAAGCGTCTGCAGATACTCCTGCTGGTAGCTCTGAAGGGAAACTGCATAGTTCTTTTCGTCGGAAGAATTCCCGGTGCCGTTTTTGGCGGTCGTCACCGTTTCACCGGCCGTCTGCAGGATCTTATCCACCGTCGAGACAGCGGACTCGCTGATGCCCAGCCAGGTATTCGCCCCGGAAACGTTACTGGTATAATCGCCGTTCACCGCCAGCTGCCGGATATTTCGCAGAGAAACGACGGCATCGACGGGGTCATCCGAGGGGCGGGCAAACTTCGTGCCGTCGGATACCTGCCGGGTGTACTCATCCACCTGGTTGAGACTTTCCGAGAGGGAATCCCGATATTTATCCATCATCATGCTGCTTGTAATGCGCATTGACTGCACTCTCCTTTTACGCGATTGGTCATTCAGGTGGTCACGCCCGTGCTGTTGACCAGCTTGTCGAGCATGGAATCAATAACCGTGATCATACGGGCCGAAGCGTTGTACGCCTGCTGATATTTCATGACGTTGATGATTTCCTCGTCGGTGGAAACGCTCGAAGTCGACTGCCGCTGGGTATCCACGTCGCTGCACAGTGTTTGGGCAGAGGCGGCGTTTTTCTTGGTATTGCCGGCTGCGAAGGCCACATCGCTGGTGAAGGAGTCGGCAAAATCCGCTACGGACCCGGAACGCAGCCCATTCGAGACGGACGCATACACACCCGAAGAGTCATCGCCGGAAATCATGCCCCCTCTCTGGAGGGTGGAAAGGCTGGCGGACTGAAGATTGGTGACGAACTGTGAGGCATAAGCGGCCAGCGTCACATTTGCACCGGCGGATGTCTGATGGAAAGCCGTGTACTCATCGGAAAAGAGACTGCGGTTTTCCTGCCATCCGGCGCTGAGATTGATGGTGGCGGCCGGATTATCCGGGTCGGAAGCTGTGTCACAGGAAACCAGCACATCGCCGCCCGAGCTATCCCCCGTGGCGGTGCGATTGATCACATCTTTAAACACGCCGGCATACGCATTGATCTGGTGGATGAAATAGGGAATGCCGTCGTTGCCATAGCTGCCGGTGCCCGAGCCGTCGCCGTTGATAATATGCAGATAAGCATCAATCTGCCCGCCGGAAATCTGCACGGCGGTGGAAGTGCCGTCCTTTACGACCGAGACGGCCCCCGTGGCGGCGTCGGTGGAAACGGCGAGCTTGGTGACTTGATTTTCCGAGTCGATCAGCTGGGTGGAGCCGTTCGAAAGGCCCACCTGCACCATACCGTTCGGGTTTTCCGTGACGCTGATGTCGAGATACCCCGAGAGCTTGTCGAGCAGCTCGTTGCGGGAATCCCGCAGGTCGTTTGCACTCTGCCCGTTCACCTCATAGTCGGCTATGGAGGTGTTGAGCTCGGAAATCTGGGTGAGCATCGCATTGACGCCGCCGTCGTTTTCCTTGCCTGTGGTGCCGCCGGTGAGCGTGTCGGTGAGATTGCCCATTTCCTGCTTTTGCAGCTGTGTCAGGCTGCTGTAATCATCCCGGATGGTGGCGCAGATATTCTGCACATCCGCCCGCACGGAAGCGGGCAGCGCCCCCGTGTCGGAAGAACTGCTGAATTTCTGCAGGTCGGACACAAGGCTCGACAGCTGACCGCTCAGGCCGTAGGCCGCGTTCTGGGTGGACGAGGTCGAGGTGAATTCGTTGAATATATTCTCGATGGCGGTGTAGCCGCCATTCTGAGTCGAATAATCGGCGTATTCGGAATTAGCGTTGCGGTAGCGCATATCCAGAAAGGCGTCGCGAATCTGCGTCACGCCGTTGTCGCGCACGCCGTTGCCCACCAGCGCGCCGCTCTGCTGATAGCGGTAATTGGTGCCGTCGGCAGGCAGCGCCGCCATGGAAAGCGCCTCCCGTGTGTATCCTTCGGTGTTGGCGTTGGAGATATTATGCGAAGCGACGTCAATGGCGGTCTGACTCTCGAGCAGACCGGAACGGGCCGTATTGAGCCCGGAAAAAAGGCTGGACATGGGGAAACCTCCCTTTGTTTTACCGGCTGTCTGCCGGAGGTGTCAGACCCTGCGGTCCACCAGGCCGGTCGGCAAGCCGCTGCGGCTCGCACCGCCCCGGCTGTCATACATCTGCCGCTCCGGGGCCATCACCCGCAGCAGTCGGCCGTTCCATTCCAACCGGGTGCGGATCAGCTCCCAGTTGCGCCGGCTGGCCGCCCGCAGAGCGGCGGACGCGGCGGTCATGGCGGAAAATGCGGCACGCAGCCGCCCGCCCGCGCCGCCTTCGGCCATCGCGGCCAGCTCCCGCAGAGGGCGGTCGGCCAGCCCGGCCTGGGTAAGAATCTGCCGGCGCCGTTCTTCCCGCAAGGCGAGAGCTTCGGCGACGGCATGCTCACGGCCGGTGAAGTCATCCACCCGTGCCACGTCGCCCAACCGAAGCGGCTTATACTTTTGCTGCGCCAAATCGGCCAGACGCCGGAGCAGGCGGGTTTCCTCCTCCAGCACGTCCGGCAGTTCCTGTTCCCATCCGGCCATCGGAGTCCTCCTCACGCGCGCAGGTCGATTTTGCCGCCCAGCAGCATGCTGCGCGCCACGTCGGCGGAATCGACCTGATACCGGCCCGACTCAATGCGGTCTTTAATGTCGGCAATGCGTGTCTGCCGCTCCTCGGTCGTCTCGCCCGTCGAAATGCGGGAAGACAGCTCGCGGGCCTGCTGCATATCCGAAGCCTCACGGGAAATCTCGACCCGGTCCTCCGGCTCGGAGGCGGCGGCGGTCTTATCGCCCGCACCCTGCGCCTGCGCCGACTTTTCTGCAAAGGAACGGTACACTTCCCCTGCCTGATACCGATCAATTCTCATGGAATACTCCCCCTCGCCCACCGGCGGCTCCCCGGCCGTGCCGGCGGCACGATCTTACCATTACGTTTTCTGCATATTATATCGGCCAAAAGCCGGCGGATTTTAGCCGTGCGGCGACGGATTTGCAAAATCCCCGGCCGGATTTACAGGTTGTTGGTCAGCTCGGCGATCTGGTCGGCGGTCTGCACGACGCGGGAGCTGAGCTGATAGCCGCGTTGGGAAAGGATCAGACGGCTCATCTCATCCCCCAGTTCCACGTTGGAGGAGGCAAGGCGGCCGGTGTTCACTCCCTCATTCGAAACCTGCGCCGCGCCCGAAGAAGCGGTGGGCATATACCGGCTGTCGCCCTGGGCCTCAAGCTGCGAAGCGGCCGGGAAGGTGAACACCCCCGGCTCGGCGGCGGGCTTCCCGTCGGCATCCACCGCAATGGGGTTGCCTGCGGCATCGAGCACCGACTCCCCCTGGGCATCCGTCAGATGGGCCCCGCCGGCAATGTCGATCGAAAAAGCGCCGTTGCGGGTGTAGCGGACGACACCGTCCGCCCCTTCCACAGCGAAAAAGCCGTTACCGGCGGGGCAGTAATCCAACGCCCGGTCGGTCTCCTGCTCCCCGCCGGAGGATGCATCGGTGCGCACCGAGCTGACCCCTGCGCCGCTGCCCGCCCGGACGGATGCATACGCCGCATCCGCCGGTTCCAGCATGGAGGTGTGCAGCAGATCGCCGAAGCGTGCCGTCTGCGCGTCATACCCCGTCGTGTTGAGATTGGCTATATTGTTGGCAATGGTATCCACGGCCGTCTGCTGCGTGCGCATGCCCGTGGTGCCGCTGTAAAAAGCCCGGATCATGATGATGCCTCCTATTTGTTACGACCGCAGGGAACCGGCCTGCAGCAGTTGGTCGAGGGTGTCGTCCGCCGTTTTGAAAGCCTGCTGACAGGTGCCGAAGGAGCGGGTGGCCGCCATCATGGTGGTCATCTCCTGCGCCACGTCGACGTTGGAATCCTCCAGATAACCCTGTCGGACGGCTCCATTCGTCGCCTGAGGGTTGGCAAGGGTGAAAAAGCCGTCTGCCTGCCGCACGGTGCCGCCCGCCTGCGCGGAGGCGTACAGCCGGATGCGCCCGGCCGTCGCCGCGCCCACTGTGACGGTGCCGTCGCTGCCCACTGCGAAACGGTCGGTGCCCACATAGATGGGCTGCCCGTTTTCCCCCAGTAATCTCTGCCCGCCGGAAAGCGCCAGATACCCCTGCGCATCCAGATGCAGATTACCGTCGCGGGTATACGCGACGGTGCCGCCGGTATCCACGGCGAAAAAGCCGTCGCCCTCGGCCGCCAGATCGGTGGTGAGCCCGGTGGACTGCAGCCCGCTCTGACTCAGATCGGCCCGCACCGAGGCGACCGCAGCCCCGGTGGAAAGGCTGCCCACCGCCGCGTCGTCCGGCAGGCGGCTGACAAGCTCTTCATTGAAGCTGCGCAGCGTGACCGCGTCCCGCCGATAACCGTCGGTATTCGCATTGGCAATATTGCCGCCGATGACATCCAGCCGCCTCTCCTGCGCCAGCATGCCCGTGGCCGACGAATACATACTTTTAATCATGGTGCGTTCCTCCCCGTTGCCCCGCCCTTCGGCGGACGATCATGGATTCATGTAAGCCTGCAGGCTTTTGCGCATGCGCCCCACGGCCCGGCTGTGAATCTGGGACACACGGGATTCGCTCACGCCCAGAATGCCGCTGATTTCCCGCAGAGTCAATTCTTCATAGTAATACAGGGTGAGAATGAGCTTTTCGCGCTCGGGCAGAGCCTCCAGCGTTTGGGCCAGCACATCGAGCAGCTCGTTTTCCTGCAGATGGGTCTCGGGCGTCTCGGTCTCGGCCGGCTCGCTGCAGGAACGGGTGCCGTCGTAAATCATCTCTTCAAATGAGACCAGATTATAACGTTCCCGGTCGGCCAGAGTCTGCCGCAACTCTTTGCCTCCCACGCCCAGCCGCGCGGCCAGCTCCCCGTCGGTGGGGCGGCGCCCCAGCCGGGTGGAAAGCTCGGAGACTGCGTTTTCCACATCCGTGACCCGCTTGCGCACGCTGCGCGGCACCCAGTCGTTGCGGCGCATGTAGTCGATGATTTCCCCGCGCACCCGATAGGTGGCGAAGGCCTCGAAGCTCACGCCTTTTTCCACGTCGAATTTTTCCACAGCCTCGATGAGACCAAGCATGCCGTAGCTTGTCAGATCATCCCCATCCACATAGTTGCCGCTCACCGCGGCCAGCCGCCGTACGATGGATTTCACCAGCCACCCATATTGCAGCACCAGCTCATTGCGGTCCTCCCGCGAGCGAGTCCTGCGAAAACGGGCCCAGAGCCGGTCGAGGCTTTTTTCTTCCGCAACCGTCACCATTTTTATCGCCTCATTTCCCATTCGGGCCGGGGTCAGGCCGCCACCGCGCCGACCGCCGTCACTTTCACACTGCTTTCCAGCTCGTTAAAAGAGACCACCTCCAGATTCGGCAGCATCTGCTCGGTGAGCCGGCGCACCGCCAGCCGCACGGCCGGCGACACCAGCACCACCGGTTCCAGCCCCAGTCCGGTGAATTTCTCGGCCGAGCGGCCGATCTGGTCGACGATGGCGCGGGCCTTATCCGGTTCCAGCGTCAGGAAAGAGCCCTGGTCGGTGCGTCGCATGCCGGCACCAATGGCTTTTTCCAGTCTGGGGTCCAGCGTGATCACTTTCAGCTCGCCTTCCGGCGCCAAACGGCGGGATATGGTCCGCCGCAGGCCCTGTCGCACGAATTCGGTAAGCAGATCCACATCTTTGGTGTGGCCGGCGTGATCGGCGAGAGTTTCGAGGATCGTGACCATATCCCGGATGGGGACACGCTCCCGCAGCAGATTCTGAAGCACCTTTTGCAGATCGCCCACGGCAAGCTTTGCGGGGATGAGCTCTTCCACCAGTGACTGGTTATGCTTTTTGACCATGTCGAGCAGGGAATTGACCTCCCGCCGGCCTAGCAACTCGGCCGCATGGCGTCGGATGACCTCGGCCAGATGGGTCATCATCACGGCAGCCGGGTCGATGACCGTGTAGCCGGCCATTTCGGCATCCATGCGTTTTTCGGGCACGATCCAGCGGGCCTTGAGGCCGAAGGCCGGCTCCACCGTGTCGGTGCCCTCGATGGTGAAATCATCCCCCGCCGGGTTGATGACAAGCAGCCGGTCGGTGCGCACGGTGCCCTCGGCCACTTTCTCCCCCCGGATCTGAATGACATATTCGTCGCTGTCGAGCTGGACATTGTCGCGCATGCGCACGCTGGGCACGACCACACCGGTTTCCAGCGCGAACTGACGGCGGAACATGACCACCTTATCCACAAAGGTGCCGCCATGGGCCTCATCCACCAGCGGGATAAGGTGATAACCGAATTCCATTTCGAGGGTCTCGACTTCCATATACGCATAGACGTTGTCGGGGTTGCGCAGCGTTTCCAGCTCGCTGGGTGCCGCCTTCGCACCGCCGGCGGCGGCCGGGGCGACGGTTTTTTTCTGCCGGGCAGCCGTAAAGCTCAGCCCGATGTAAAGGCAACCGATAATCAGCAGCACCTGCCACGGGAAGCCCGGAATCAGCATCATCGCCAGCAGCACCACGCCGGTGGTGCGCAGCACGATCGGCTGGGAAAAGAGCTGGGAGGCCAGCTCCTCGCTGACGTTGCTCTCAGAAGCGGCCCGGGTGACGATGATGCCGGTGGCGGTGGAAATGAGCAGCGCGGGCAGTTGGGCCATGAGCCCCTCGCCCACCGTCGCCAACGTGTAGGTCTCAAGCACCGAAAGGATGGCGTCGCCTTTCATCAGGCCGGTGACGACGCCACCGATGATATTGATGAGCACGATGACGATGGCGACGATGGCGTCGCCCTTGACGAACTTGGAAGCACCGTCCATGGAGCCGTAAAAATCCGCCTCGCGCTGAATATCCCGCCGACGGCGGCGGGCCGCATCCTCGGTGATAAGGCCGGAATTGAGGTCGGCGTCGATGGCCATCTGTTTGCCGGGCATGGCGTCGAGGGTGAAACGCGCAGCCACCTCGGCCACCCGCTCGGCGCCCTTGGTGATGACGATGAACTGCACCACCACGATGATGAGGAATACCACCAGCCCCACCACCAGGTTGCCGCCGATGACGAAATTGCCGAAGGTGTGGATGACGCTGCCCGCCTGACCGTCTTTTGTCAGAATGAGCCGGGTGGCGGATATTTCCAGAGCCAGTCGAAACAGCGTGGTGAACAGAAGCAGCGACGGGAAGATCGAAAACTGCAGCGTGCTCGTCACATGCATGGTCGTCAGTAGGATGGTAAGCGCCAGCGACAGGTTGACGATGAGCAGAAAATCCAGAAGCGGCGTCGGCAGCGGCACCACGATGAGCAGGATAACCAGGATGATCGCCGCCGAGGCGAGGCTGCTTTTGAGCTGTTTCATGATCGGCTCATCCCCTTTCCAGTCGTGCGTATCAAGGGTGGATTGGAACGGCGGGCATTTGCGTGTCCCGTCACATGCGGCCCGCGCGGCGCAGACGATAGATATACGCCAGCACTTCGGCCACGGCTTTGTAATACTCGGCGGGAATTTCCTGCCCGATTTCCACCGAGCGATAAAGCGCCCGTGCCAGCGGGATATTCTCCGTCACATAGATGTGGTGGCGCTCAGCCTCCGCCACGATGCGCAGAGCCACCGCGTCCTGCCCCTTGGCCACCACCACCGGCGCGCCCCGTTCCCGCCCGCGGTAGCGCAGCGCCACGGCGAAATGGGTGGGGTTGCGGATGACCACGTCGGCGGTCTTGACCGCCTGCATCATCCGCTGGCGGGCCATCCGGCGCTGCAGGCCGCGGATGCGGCTCTTGGTCTCGGGGTTGCCCTCCATCTGCTTATACTCCTCGCGCACTTCCTGCTTGCTCATGCGGATGTCGCGTTCGAAGGTATACCACTGAAAAAAGTAATCCCCCACGCCGATGAAAAGCATCACCATCGACGCCTTGAAGCCCACGTCCATGACGGTGGAAAACATCCAACTGAGGGAATCGCCCAGCCCCGAGTCGAAAAGCAGCAGCACATGGCCGATCTGTGGGCGGATCTGGGCGTAGATGACGGCTCCCACCGCCGTGACTTTTAAAAGCGATTTGACCAGCTCAAAAAGCGATCGGACGGAAAATATGCGCTTGATGCCCTGGATGGGACTGAGCCGGTTGAGTTGAAATTTCATCTCGCCGGGGTACACCAGCATGCGGGTCTGAGCCATGGTGCCGACGATCGACGCCCCCACCGTCACCAGCATCACCGGCAGCAGCACCCCCATCGCCACCGTGACGGCACGCACCAGCTGCACCCGCATTGATGCCCAGCCGGAAACATCCGTGGTCATGCCTTCCAGCAGACCGCGCATGCCGCCGGTGATCTGCCGGGTGAAGGCGGAGCCCATGGCCTTGAGCAGCAGGAAAAACACGAGCATCGAGAGAGCGGTGACGATATCCTGGCTCTGAAAAATATGACCGTGCTTGCGCTCGTCCTCGCGCTTTCTCTGCGAAGCCTTTTCGGTCTTTTCGCCGGCCATGGATTTTCGCCCCCTTCCGCCCTCAGCGGACCATCAGGCGGATAAGCTCCGCCGTTTTTTCAATAATAAAGGTGCTCAGCCGCCCGCACAGCGCCACGATCACCGGCACGGAAATCAGCACGATGAGGATGCCCAGGCCGGTCTCGAGCTGAATGCCTACGGTAAAAATGTTGATCTGGGGCACCGCCTTCATCAGCAGACCGATGGAAATCAGCGCAATGAATTCGACGGCGATGACCGGCAGCGCCATGCGCAGCCCCATGGAGAACATGTCTCCGGCCATATTCACCAAAAAGCGGGCGCTGGCAGCGGTGGGCCAGGCAGTGCCCGGCGGGATGGCGCGGAATGAGTCGGTCGCCATGGCGAGGAACGACAGGTGGGCGTCGCCGGCCAGGAACACCACCATCATGAGCACATTGAAAAAGCTGCCCATCAGCGGCGCGGTGACGCCCGAGCCGGGGTCATAGAGGTTTGCCATGCCAAGGCCCATCTGCATATCCATCTGCTCCCCGGCGACCATGACCACCGCGAAAAGGATATCCACCAGCACCCCGATGGCAAGGCCCACCGTCAGTTCCATCAAAAGGTCCACGATCAGTTCGGGGATGCTGCCGATGACCGGCCCCGACACGCCCAGCACCGGCGTGACCACCGCCGCGCACAGCAGGCTCAGGCCCACCTTGAGCACCGACGGCACCGCCGACCGACCGAATATGGGGTTAAAAACGATCATCCCCGTGAAGCGCATAAACACTAACAGGAAAAGGTCGATATCCAGATTCCCGACATTCACCGCCATAGCTTCCCTCCGCTACAGCTTGGCCACGGCTCGGAACACCTGCCGTGTGAAATCCGACAGCGTGTTGGTCATCCAGCCGCCCGCCACCGCCAGCAGCAGCAGCACGGCGAGGACCTTCGGCACGAAGCTCATGGCCTGCTCGTGGATCTGGGTGGCCGTCTCGAAAATTGAGATCACCAGCCCGACGACGAGGCACACCCCCAGCACCGGCAGCCCCACAACGGCCGCCACCACCATGGCACGCTGCGCCATATCAATGATCTGGCCGTTGGTCATGGAATTTTCCTACCTTTCCGTCCCCGTACAAAGCGCTCATTACGAAACGTGCGCCACGAAATACCCGTCACCCAAAGCTCGAAACCAGCGACTGCACGGTGAGGCTCCACCCATCCACCAGCACGAAAAGTGCGATCTTGAGCGGCAGCGAAATCATCGTGGGCGGCAGCATCATCATACCCATGGACATAAGCGTCGAGGAAACGATCAGGTCGATGACCAAAAACGGCAGATAAATGAGGAACCCCATCATAAACGCCCGCCGCAGCTCGCTGACGATAAAGGCCGGGATAAGCACCTGGGTGGGGATCTGGTCGAGGGAACTGACACTTTTGATCTTCGCCATGCTCAGGAAGGTTTTCATGCTCGACTTTTCCGTCTGCTTATACATGAATTCCCGGATGGGTTTCATGGCGGCTGTGGTGGCCTGCTCGACGGTGATCTCGTTTTTTACCAGCGGCTGATAGGCCGTCTCGGTGATCTGGGTGAACACCGGCGACATGATGAAAAAAGTCAAAAACAGTGCCAGCCCCACCAGCACCTGATTGGGCGGGGTCTGCTGGGTGCCCAGGGCGTTGCGCAGGAACGACAGCACGATGATGATGCGTGTGAAGGACGTCATCATGATGAGGATAGAGGGCGCCAGCGAAATGATGGTGAGCAGGAAAAGGATCTGCAGCGTGTTGGCCGTGCCGGCGGGCGTTTCCAGGCCGTTCAGCGTCAGGCTGACGCCCGCATCCGCCGCTGCGGCGTGCAGACCGATGGAAAACGTCGCCACGAAGGCTCCGGCGGCCGCGGCAAATTTACCGATCCGGCCGAACCGGTGTCTGCGTCTGTCGGCCGTCGCCGGTTTTAGCGTGCGTGAGTTTGTCAAATGCATCCCGCATCCTTCCCCTAGGCAGCGATTCCGAAACAGCTTCCCGGAAAATATCGGCAAACGGCCGGGCCTCCGGCTCCGGTGCGGGCGGCTCATCCGGCGACGGGTCAAGATCGCCCAAACGGGTGATCCCGCCGGGTGTGACGCCCAGCAGCAGCACCCGGCCGTCCACCCGCGCCAGCACCAGCTGGGTGTCTTTGCCCAACGGGATTTTTTCTTCCACCCGCAGACGGCGGCCGGCAAAAGTGCCGATGCGGCCGCGTTTGGCGACGACCCGGGGCACCAGCCACGCCAGATAAAATATGACGACGATGACCAGTAAAGCCCCGATCAGCCGCAGGACTTCCATGACGACCATCCTTTCGCAGCGAGCCTGTCGGCGGGAAACGGTCCCACAGTCATGCGTTAAGCACCCTTGTGACGGCTGCGAGCAGCCGGTCATTCTGGAACGGCTTGACGATAAAATCCTGCGCTCCGGCCCGAATGGCATCCACCACCATGGATTCCTGCCCCATGGCCGAACACATGATGACCTTCGCATCCGGCTGAGACTGCTTGATGTGCTTGAGCGCCTCGATACCGTCCATATTGGGCATCGTGATATCCAATATGGTGAGATCCGGCTGGCTCGCCTGCTGTTTTTCCACAGCCTGCAGGCCGTCCTCCGCCTCGCCGGCGATTTCATAGCCGTTTTGCTTGAGAATGTTTTTGAGCATCATCCGCATAAAAGCGGCGTCGTCCGCAATTAAAATTCGTTTTGGCACAGTCTTTCCCTCCGCTCGTCATTTGCCCACGATTTCCGTCACCCGGACTCCGAAATTTTCGTCGATGACCACCACCTCGCCATGGGCGACAAGCTGGCCGTTGACGATGATATCCACCGGGTCGCCCGCCTGTTTATCCAGCTCGATGATGGAACCTACCGACAGGTCAATCACCTCCCGCACTTTTTTACGGGCCCGGCCGACCTCCACCGACAGTTCCAGCGGCACCTGCTGGATGAGGCTGAAATTGGCCGCCTCATCCGGTGAAAGAAGATCGGGCGGCTTATCGAAAGTGGGCAGCACCACCGGTCGCACGGCCGTGCGGGCAGGAGCTGCAGCCGCCTGCATTACAGCGGCTGCACTGGGGGCCGCAGCCGTTTCCCTCACCGCGGCCACGCCGGAAGCCGCGGCTGCGGCCGCCACCACACGAGCGGAAACCTCCGTCTGTGGCGCTGCCCGCCGCACCGCTTCGGCCGCCCGACTGTCGAGCGCCGACGCGCCCTCGCCGGATGGCTGCTGCGCGACCGGCCCGGGCTCGCCCACCTTGGCCATCATCCGATCCACCAGTTCCCGGGCGAATCCAGGCGTCATAAGCATAAATAGGTCGCTGTGGATCGTATCTTCCACCGTAAACAGGAAGCGAACCAGCACCAGCTCCCGCTCGCCCTGGAAGGCCTCCATGGATTTTTCCGAATTTTCTTCGGTCAGCATGAAAGCAGTGGGTGTGGATATGTTGACCGACCGGCCGATAAAGCCCGACAGTGCGGTGGCCGACGAGCCCATCATCTGATTCATCACTTCGCCGATGGCACTCAGATGCATTTCCCCGAAGCCCTCTTCGGACTCATCCAGCATGCCGCCGGTCATGGCGCGGACGATTTCGGCCGCGTCCTTTTCCCGGATGACAAGCATATTGCTGCCGCTGATGCCCGCGGTGTAAGAAACGACCACTTCCACCGACGGTATCCGCCGGATGGCTGCCAGATTGTCGTCGCTGAGCAGTTCCACCTTGGGGGACGTGATGGTCACTTTCTGCCGGATGATATTGGAAAGCGCCGTGGCCGCCGCCCCCATGCTGATATTGCTGACCTCGCCGATAATATCGGCCTGTTCCCCGGTCAGGGTGCCTTGCGGCTTCTGCGATTCTTCAATGGGACTGCTCATCCTGCCCATCCTCCCTCAGTATTGTTTCGACGCGGATCGCCCGGTGGCCGTGATAGCTCCCCAGCGTGCCGATAAACCACTTATCTTGATTGGACATCAGTGCCGCCGGCTCGGTCACCCGCTGATCCAGCTGGATCACATCCCCGGGGCGAAGGGTCATGAGCTCATCGAGCGTCAGCCGCCCGGTGCCCAGCACCGCCCGCAGATCCACAGGAATGGGAGCGATCCGCTTGCGCAGCCGCTCGCGGCTTTTTTCCGCATCGCGGGGCTCGTTTGTGTGCTGGGTAAACCAGTATCGGGTATTGAGGTTTTCAATGACCGGTTCCAGTATCACGTAGGGAATGCAGAAACTGATGCTGCCTTCCACGTCGCGGATGCGCACATTGAGCATGACGATGACCACCGTCTCGTTTGGGGAAACCAGCTGATTCTGCCGGCTGTTGTTTTCCAGCCGGATAAATTCGGGGGTGATCTGATAGACGTTCATCCAGGCGTCCCGGAGCAGCCGGCACATTTCGCGCACGGTATGCTCGATGAGGGTCATCTCGATCTCGGTGAATTCCCGGTCCACTTCGTACCGCTCCCCCTGGCCGCCCAGCAGCCGGTCGATGATGGAAAACGCGAGACCCTGGCTCACGGTCAGCATGCTCGTGCCCTCCAGCGGCGGCATGCGCAGCACGCCCACGAGGATATTTTCCGGCAGAGCGTTGGAATACTCAAAGTATCGCTGCTCCTCGATGTGGAGCACTTCGACCTGACAGAAGCTGCGCAGCGCGCCGGAAAGATAGGAGGCCAGCAGCCGCCCGTAGTTTTCATAGATGATGTTGAGCGTCTTGAGCTGATCCTTATTGAATTTTTTGGGAATTTTGAAGTCGTAGGGCCGGACCTTTGACTCGTTTTCCGCCTCGGCCAGATCGCCGGCCGAAAGATCGCCGCTGCTGAAAGAGTGCAGCAGCTGATCGATCTGGGATTGGGTAAGCACGTCCGCCATAATATCCCCCCTGATGCGGATGGTATCGGCCGCTTACTCGTCGGCGGGCGGGGCATCCTCCTGCGACACTTCCTGCGTGCCAAGGGACATCAGCCCGCCCATCCGGGCCGGCTCCTGCGTGTGGACCCCTTCCATCACCGTACGGTAAAACGCTACCATCCGTTCGATGACCGTTTCGGCGCTTTCGGTGACCAGCACCTTCCGGCCGCTTTTGAGCGACAGGACGGTATCCGGTGTTTCTTCGATAAATTCGATCTCAAACGGGTTGACGAAAAAGGCTTCGCCCTTGAGTTTTGTGACTCGGATCAACGGCGCACCATCCTTTCACTGGAGGACGCGGAAGCCCGCGAGCGGATTTCCGCATCACTGTCTCTTGAGGTTGACCAACTCTTCCAGCATGGAGTCGGACACGGTGATGACGCGGGAATCGGCCTGGAACCCGCGCTGGGAGGTGATCATATTGGTGAATTCCTTGGCGATGTCGACATTGGAAGATTCCAATGCGCCGGTGCGCAGCACCGTGGTGTTGTTTGTGCCGGCCGCACCGACAACCGCCGGGCCGGAGCTTTCCGACGCGGAGTAAAAATTGTTGCCCACCTGAGTCAGACCCCCGTCGTTTTGGAACTGGCACAGCGCGATCTGGATCGGCTTGCCATCCGGGCCGCAGAGCTTGCCGGAGGTGCTGCCCAGCGAGGCGCTGACGGTACCGTCCTGATTGACCGTGATGCCGGTGAGGGCCGCGAAAGAGCCGTTGGGGTAATTGGTGGTGGTGGTGTCGTTGATGGCGACGGCGGTGCCGGATTGCGGTACGAGTGTGACGGCGGCACCCGCGCTCGAGTCGATGCGCAGCGCCGACAGAGAGCCGTCGGTGTTACGGGCCATCACGAAGGCCCCGGTGGTCCGGTCGACGAGGTAACCACCCTTAAAAGTGAAATTGCCCACGCGGGTGTAATAGTTGGCGGTAGTGGCGTCCTGGGATGTCGCCAGCGCAAAGTAGCCGCCACCGTCGATGAAAAGATCCGTGGAATCGTCGGTCGAGGTATACCCGCTGTTGGTCATGTTTTTGGAAACGCCGGCAACCTGCGCACCGTAACCGACCTGGGACGGATCGACAAATTCGCTGCCGTTGTTGAGCGTCTGATAAAACAAGTCGGAAAACGTGGTGCTGCTGGCTTTGAACCCAACGGTGTTGGAGTTGGCGATGTTGTTGGCGATCACGTCCATGGCGGTTTGCTGGGCGCGCAGACCGGTGACGGCCGACTGCATGGATTTCATCATAATGGATACATCCTCCCTGTCATGCCGCGGCACGAAGCCGGCGGCGGTTTTTACGCGGCTGCGTCAGGTGCCTGTTCCGCTTGTTCCTGTGGTTCCACCTGTTCCGGTGGTTGGCGCCGCTTTACAAAATCCTTCGATATTCGACTGGTCGACCCACACGCCGTCCACCAGATAAGCGGGTGAATCGCCCGACAGTTCCACGGCTGACACGGTGCCCGTCGTGTAAGTGACGTTGCCGCTGTCATCCTTGCCGGTGTACAGCACGGTCTGCCCGATGGCCGAAGGGGCGGACGCGTACTTGATCTGGGAAGTCATCGACTGCACCTGGGCAAGCAGACTATACTCGACCATCTGCGAGATATAGTCGGTGTTGCTGCTCCCACCCGAGGAAGAGTCGGACATCGGGTCCTGATACTGCAGCTCGGCGGACAGTATCTTCAAAAAGTCGCTCATCGAAACTCCCAGATTGTCGGAAGACGACTTGGAATTCGACTGGGCGGCCGCCGCAAGTGAAGAAGCGGTGCTGACGGTGGATGCGGCATCGGTGACGGTATTCATGGATTGACCCCCCTTATGCGAAAATACTCATGCCGTCCGATGAAACCCGGGCCGGCGAAGGCTCCGGCCCCCCGGGCTCCGCAGCGGTCAGCCGGGTACCCGAAGCAGCCCCGTCTCCCGGCTGCCGGCCATCCCCCTGCCCCGGGCCGGTCTGGGACGAAAAGCCCGATAGGGACCCTGACTGCGACCCCGGTGGCGAGCCCCCCTGCCAACTGCCGAAGCCGGATTGGCCGCCCGTCCCCGTCTGGCAGAAAACCTCGGTGCGGTCCATCGTCACGCCGCTTTGTGCCAGCGACCGGCTCAGATCATCCAGATGGGCCGCCAGCAGCGTGCCTGTGCGGGAACTGTCGGCGGTGATCTGGAGCGTGACGCGGCCGTTTTCAGTTGCGAAACGCAGATTGATACCGCCCAGATCCGCCGGGCTCAGATGCACACGAAGCTGCGTATGAGCGGCGGCCTCGTTATCCTGCAGAGCGGCCGCTATCTGCCGGGCCACCTGACTGGTCAGGCCGGTTTTTTCTGTTCCGGCGGCAGAAACGGCGGCGGTTTCCGCACGGCCAGCCAAAGACGAAGCAGCCCCCACGGCGGCGTCCGGCCGGAATGTCTGCCCGGATGCGGCGGACTCATCCGCCTTGTCATCCCCGGTACCCGCGCGGTGAGCATCGGCCGGGACGGCCGACGGCACCATTTTTCCCGCAGATCCAATGCCGGACACAGCCGGGTGGGCGGAAGGCGCGACGGTCACAGCCGAGTCTTCGGCCGCAGCTGACTGTGCCGCCACGGGCTTTGCCGCACGCAACGCGGCGGCGGGGACGGCGGAAAAAACCAGGCGGCCCTCCCCGGCATCGGCGGAATTGATGACGGCGAAATCCATAGCGGCGGATTTCCCTGCGGCCACACCGCCGGCCGACTGAGTGCCCGCCGCAACTGCCGGGGCGGAATCCGGCACGATCGTATTTTCCGAGACCGTTTTGTCGGACGAAGCGGACAACACCCCGCCGGTCGACGGCAGGATGGCCGGCTGAGCACCTGCTGCTGCCGGAATGGATTCCGGCATGATTTTATCCCCCGGAGCCGTTTTAACGGGCGCGGCGGACTGCGCCCCCCCAGCCGGCGAGAAGCCGGCCGCCGAGAGGGCCACCGTGGAGCAATCCTTAGTAACCGTCGCGGCTGCCTTTGCCACGGCGGTGCTCCCGTCCGTCCGACTGGAGGCGGACCCTGCGGTCTGCACCAGTGTCACCGCCGCGCCCGGCAGCATCGCCGCCAGCAACAGGAGTGCCCCGGCCGAAACCACATCTGTTTTTTGCGTTGCGTCGCCGTCGGCCGTATCCCCGTCGGACTCCGTATGGTCCCCTCCGCAAGCGTCGGCATCTTGCCGGGAGCTGCGGACGGCGCTCCCTACGCCGTCCGCCCGGCCCGTGCCCTTCCCCGCCGCGGCCGACGCGCTGCCCGACGACGCGGCCGACGCATCGGTGCCCGTGTCGTCGGACGAGGCGACCGCCTCCCCCAGTGCGCGGGCAAAAGACGTGCCGTCCGAATCTTGCCGCCCCGAAGCCTGCTGCGTACTCCGGCAGTCGGCCAGGCGGACGGCGGACAGCATCTCTGCGCTCATGGCATTCCCTCCTCTTTACGGCTTCCGGTCTGCCGGTCAGGCCCGGCAGGCCATCCAGTCTTCCAATTCTTTATCCGCCCGGCGGCTTTCCTCCAGCCGGTATTCCGCGAATTTCCTGTCACGGAGCATATCGACCGTACGGCGTTCCCGCATGCGCTCCACCAGCTCGGTGCGTGCCCGCTCCACCGCCGCCTGCTGGCGTTCCACCTGGGCGGCGTTTTCCCGAATCCGGCGGGCAAGCTCGTCGAGATACCCGCGCAGCCGGACGATTTCGGCCGCCGGCATGCCATGGGAGCTATTTTCCAGATACCGAAGCGACCAATGGGAAAATGCCGCCGCCAGACGGTCGGATTCCTCCTGCAGCCCGTCGAGCCGCTGCTTTTCCCGCAGCAGTTCATCCTGCTGCTCTTTTTCTGCATGATGGCGAAGCTCCTGCACGGCCTGCAGGCGAAAACGGAATCGGGCCATGGCACATTCCCCCTTTTACTGCGCGGACGTTTCGTCGGCCGGGGCGGCATCCGGCAGGGCGGTATCCGCCGCGGCGACGGCCTGCTCCATCCGTTCCAGCGTTTGTGGCAATGTGGATGCTTCCTCCACTCGCTGGGTAAGAAACGCGTCGATGGGCCCGTGGTAACGGATAGCCTCGTCGACTTCGGGGCTGGCGCCCGCCTTATAGGCGCCGATGGCGATCAGATCGGAAAAATTGGCGTAGGTCGCCATCAGGTTGCGCATCCGGCCGGCCAGGCGGCGGTGGGTTTCATCCGCCACTTCCGGCATGAGACGGCTGATGCTCTGCAGCACGTCGACGGCAGGGAAGTGGTTGTGCGCCGCAAGCGCGCGGCTGAGCACGATATGGCCGTCGAGGATGCCGCGGACGGTGTCGGATATGGGCTCGTTCATGTCGTCGCCCTCCACCAGCACGGTATAGATGCCGGTGATCGAGCCTTTGCCGAAATTGCCCGAACGCTCGAGAAGCTTTGGCAGCACATGGAAAAGCGAAGGCGTATACCCGCGGGAAACCGGCATTTCGCCCGTGGCCAGACCGATTTCCCGTTGGGCCATGGCAAACCGGGTGAGGGAATCCATCATCAGCATGACCGACAGGCCCTGATCCCGGAAATACTCGGCGATGGAGGTGGCCACCATAGCGCATTTGAGCCGTTCCATGGCCGGGCGGTCGGAAGTGGCCGCCACCAGCACGGTGCGTCGCATGCCCTCCCGCCCCAGGTCTTTTTCGATGAAATCGCGCACCTCACGGCCGCGTTCCCCCACCAGGGCGATGACGTTGATATCCGCCTGGGCATTGCGGGCGATCATCCCCAGCAGTGTGGATTTGCCCACGCCGCTGCCGGCAAAAATGCCGATGCGCTGGCCGCGCCCGCAGGTCATCAGCCCGTCGATGGCCCGGATGCCCAGCGTCATGGGCTCAGTGATGCGGGGTCGATCGAGGGGATTGGCAGCCTCGGTGTCGGTGTCATACCACGCCTCCGGCGCGATAGGGCCGCCGCCGTCGATGGGGCTGCCCAGACCGTTGAGCACCCGCCCCGCCATGGCCCGGCTCACGGGCACGCGAAACGGCACGCCCTGCGATTCCACCACGCTGCCCGGCCCGATGCCCGTGAGCACATCGTAGGGCATCAGCAGCATATGCCGGCCGCGGAACCCCACCACCTCGGCACGGAGCGGCGCGCCCTCCCCGGCGGGGAAAATGCGGCACATCTCACCGATGCGGGCCGCCGGGCCGAGTGTCTCGAGCCCCAGCCCCACGACCCGTTCCACCGTGCCGCGGCGGACGGTGAGATCGGATTTTTCAATCAGCTCCATCAGTTGATCGACCGACATGAAATATTTCCCCTCATTCTTCGGCGGTACGTATCGTCTGCGACGGCACGGCCGTCGGCAGCGGCTTCGGTTCCGGGTCCGGCAGGCCGAGCAGCCGGGCCGCCCGGCGTAACTGGGTTTCCACCCCGGCGTCCACGCTGCCTTCCGACGTCTCGATTACACATAGCCCGTCGTCGTGACCCGACAGGCAGACCTCGTATCGGTCAGACCCGCCAAAAAGCTTTTCCAGCTCCATGCGGTAATGCCGGGCGGCCGTCATGCCCAACGGCCCGGCGCGAAGCACCAGATGGTCGGGTTTGCCCAGATGGGCCGCCGCCGTGCGCACCAGGCCCAAAAAAAGACTGTCGTCCCGGTGCAGCTCAGTTTCCACGATTTTCCGTGCCAAGCGGAAAGCCTGCTCTGTCAGACCTTTGCGTGCCGTTTCCGCCTGCCCGCGGTAATCGGCGGTGAGACGTTCCTCATCCGCCCGGGTCTTTTCCGCCAGAGTCTGCAGGCGCGCCTGCAGCTGCCGGCGGCCCTCCGCTTCGGCTGCCTGCCCGCCCTCTTTGAGTCCGTCCTCCCGGCCGCGGGCGGCGGCGCGGCGGTACGTTTCCTGTGCCTCCCGACGGGCAGCTGCCACGATTTTCTCCGGCCGGATATCCACAGACGATTCAGGCAACGGCGTCAGCCCCCTTCCCCACCGGCTGACGGTCGGCCGCATGCAGCGCGGCGTGCGGCATACCGGTTTCAAACGTCTCTTCCGCCAGGTGTCGGATGCGCGGCGTATCGGCGTCGATGCGTGTGCGGAGGATATGCCCCGCCAGAGCGGCAGCCAGCTCCGTCACCTGCCGGTACACCTCGGCGCGGGCTTCGGCCAGGGATTGCTCCCCCTCCGCCTGCCGCAGCCGGAGCTGCCGGGACTGTTCTTCCTCGGCCCGGCGAAGCTCAGCCTGTGCGGTCTGCCGGGCACGGGCCTCGCCCAGTCGCCAACCCTCCTCCGTTGCCGCCTGACGGGCGGATGCATAGAGCGCCGCGGCATCCCGCTCAGCATCCTGCCGGATGCATTCGGCCTGTGCCAGAGCCTGCTGCCGGAGCTCATCGGCGGTGGGTCCCTGCTCCTCGGGCGGTTCTTCCCGCGGGGGCAGCGGCAGGTCGGTCAGTGGCATTTGCAGCGGTTCTTCCACCAGGACTCGGGTGGCCCGAAGCAGTCTAGACAAGGATCTCATCCTTTCCTCCGCGGTTAATGACGATTTCGTTGGTCTCTTCGAGCTTGCGGATGACCTGCACGATTTTCTGCTGGGCCTCTTCCACCTCGCTGACGCGCACCGGGCCGAGATATTCAATATCCTCTTTCACGGTATCCTGCATGCGTTTGGTCATGTTATTCATAATCAGGTCGGCCACATCCTGATTGGCACCCTTGAGTGCCAGCGCCAGATCTTTGGTGTTGATTTCGCGCAGGAAGCGCTGAATGCCCCGTGCGTCGATATACACGATATCCTCGAACACGAACAGCCGGCGCTTCACCTCTTCGGAAAGCTCGGGGTTGACCTTGTGGAATTCTTCCAGAATGGTCTGCTCGGTGGAACGGTCGACCCGGTTGAGGATCTCGGCGACAGATTTGACCCCGCCGAGTTCCGTCAGGCTGGCGCTTGTGAGAGTGGAAAGCTTGCGTTCCAGCACCGTTTCCACCTCCTTGACGATCTGGGGGGAGGTGCGGTCCATGGTGGCGATGCGCATGGCCACGTCGACCTGTTTTTCCCGCGGCAGCTCCGAGAGGACGGCGGCCGCCTGCTCCGCCGTGGTGTAAAGCAGGATCAGTGCAATAGTCTGCGGATGCTCATTCTGAATAAAGCTGAGCAGATGCTTGGGATCTGCCTTGCGGAGAAACTCAAAGGAATGGACATGGAGCGACTCGGTGATATGGCTGATCATCTGATTCGCTTTCGGGGCGCCAAAAGCTTTTTCCAGCACCTGACGGGCGTAGTCGATACCGCCGTCGGATATGTAATTTTGAGCCAGACACAGCTCGTAAAATTCCTGAAGCGCTTCCCGGATGCCCGTAGCGCCGACCGAGTGGAGAGACGCGACTTCCACCGTCAGCTGCTCCACATCCTCGTCCTTCAGATAGTGATAGATTTTTGCGGCCTTTTCGGGCCCGAGGGAAATAATCACCATGGCTGCTTTGCGTTTATTCGTAATTTTCGTTTCTGTGTGAGTCACCTTCGACACCTCCCTTATTGAAAACGTATCTCAGTCTTTGAGCCAGTTTTTCAAAAGCTGAGCCACCAGCTCCGGTTTCTGGTCGGCAAAATCCGAAATCTGTTTTTTAAGCTCGTTGTCGCCCGACTCCTCAAGCTTCTCTTCCAGCGATTTGCCGGGTTCCGGCGCCGGTTTCTGCTTTTGCTTCTGCTTCTCGGCAAGCTCCGCCTTCAGCCGCGCGGCTTCCGCTTCCGCGGCGGCGGCCGCGGCGGCGGCTTCCTCTCTTTCCCGGCGCACACGGCGGCGGTGCAGCCACAGGAGCACCGCCGCAGCTGCCAACAGGACGACGCCCACGCCGACAGCCGCCGCAATAACAGGCATAGACGGCATGCTCCCTTGGGTCTTTGTCGCCGCAGAGGACGTGGCGGCCGTGGCAAAGGGCAGCAGCTGCACGGACACGTTGGCGGGGTCGGTCATGCCCACCGCATAGGCCACGGCCTGCCGGATGCTCGCCACGTCGACATTGGCGGCGGACTGGCTTTTGCTGTTGACCTGGACGGAAATCGTCAGATTTTTGAGCGTGGCACCCTTGCTCTGCACCTGCTCGTTGACGGTGTTATAGAGGTAGCTTGCCTGGGAATTGGTCTGGGTCACCGCCCCGCCGGAGGCCGTGGAAGAGCCGGTCGTGGTATAAGCGGTCGTGCCGTTGTTGACCCCGGCCACTCCGCTGGCACCGGTGCCGGCCGTACCGCTGACGGTGGCGGCCCCGCTCTGAGCGGAGGGCAGCCCCACTGTGCTGCCGCTGTTGGGCGAGGCATAGGTCACGGAGCTGGTGGTGCGGTCGCTGAAATCCAGCGTGGCGCCGGCCGCCACCACTACGTTGCCGCTGCCGAAAACTGGGGTGAGCACCGACAGCACTTTGCGGCGCATCTCCCTTTCCACCTGTGACTGCAGCTCCAGTTGGTCGGAAGTGGAGCCCGAGAGGCTGCTGCCCGCCGAGCTCAAGTCGTTGCCGTCGCTGTCGAGCACCGTCACGTTGTCGGAGGAAAGATCCGCCACGCTGTGGGAGACCAGCTGCACAATACCGTTGACCTGCTTCTGAGTCAGCGTGGTGCCGTTTTGCAGGCTGAGCTTGACACTGGCCGTGACCGGCACCTTGTCGCTTTCCAGCACATAGGCGGTATCGTCGCTCTCACCGATGGTCACCACGCTGCTTTTGACGCCCGGGATGGTGTTGACCGTATCCTGCAGGCGGTTCTGGGTCTGATACAGCGCCATGCGTTTTTTATCGCTGTCGGTGGTGGCCCAGCTGGTGCCGCCGGTATAGACCGAGTAATTAAGCGTGCTCTGGGGGTAGCCGTTTTCCGCCAGCTCCATGCGGGTCTCGTCCGCCTTGCTTTTATCCACATAGATCTGGCTGCCGCTGAGGCGATAGCTGACGCTCATGGATTTGAGCTGGGTCACGATCTGGCCCGCTTCGGAATCGCTCAGCCCGCTGTAAAGCAGTGTGTAGGAAACATGGTTGACCGCCACCTCAAGAATTACGACAAGCACCACCAGCAAGGCGGACGCGCCGATCAGCAGTCCTTTGGTCTTTTTGCCGGCATTTTTCCAAAAGCCGGTGATTTTTGAGACGATGCGCTTGAGGCTTGTTTCCATGAAAAAGTGATTCCTCCCATCTGTGCCGGCCGGACCAGCCGGATCAGACGCTCATTTTGATAATATCGCTGTAGGCCTGCAGGGCGTCGTTGCGCACGCTGGTCACCAACTGCACCGCCACGCCGGCCTTAGCGGAATCGACCAGCAGCTGATGTGGGTTATCGAGTTCCCCTTCCGCCGCTTTCAGCATATCCCCCTGAAAGGCCGAGTCGGTGGTATTGACGTTGTCGATGACCCTGTCAAGCACATCCCGAAACATTTCCGCACCGGAAGCCGTCGAGGCGGTGCCGGTAAGGCCGGATGACGAATTAGCCGCGGAAGCAAGCGAGGAAACGGCCGAAACATTCATAAAAAAAGCCTCCTTCAATCTGCCGATTATTTGCCGATGTCGAGTGCATTCACCGCCATGCCTTTAAGCGCGTTGAAGGCAGTGACATCCGCGTGGTAGGAACGAGACGACTCCATCAGGTCGGTCATCTCGGTGACGCCGTCCACATTGGGGTAGCGCACGTAGCCGTCTGCGCCGGCGCTGGGATCGGAGGGATCGTAGACGAGCTTGAAATCGGAAGGGTCCTCACTGACGGCAGACACCTGCACGCCGCCCGGGCCCTCGCTTTGGTCGAGATAGCCCTGAAAATCGGTCTGTGTCTTTTCCTGAAGCGTGACCGTGTGGCGGCGGTACGGTTGGCCGTCGGTGCCGACGGTGGTATCCTGATTGGCGATATTCTGTGAAATCACATCCATCCGCAGACGCTGGGCCGTGAGGCCGGATGACGGGATATTAAGAGAGTTGAGAAACATGGCTTACCGCTTCCCTTCGCTGGCCGCCGTTTTCAGCAGGCCGAGATTATCCGAAACCGCTCGCTCCATATAGTTATACTGCAGCTGGTTGCGCATCAGCTCGGTGATCTGCTGCTCCATATCCACGGCGGAACCATCCGGGGTGCCGCCGGCGGCTTCCTGCGTCTGTTGGGGGCTCACCCCGCTGAGTTCCTGAGCGGTCAGTTGGCCGTCGCTCAGCGCGCCGGCGAGTTGTTCCTCAAAAGACACGCTTTTCTGCTGGTAACCGGGCGTATCTGCGTTGGCGATATTGTCAGAAATCGCCTGGGCTCTCTGCCAGAGAGCATCCAGCGATTGACTGCCGACTTCCAGTGGTATGGTGCTGATGGAACCGGTCATTTTTTCACTTCCCCCCAAAGACCAAACTCAATTTTTCGATAGTGGAAAAGGATTAATAGTATTATTCGGACCACGAAGAGGACAAAAAATCCAAATTGGACCGTACAAAACGTCATCCGAACAAAAAAGCGCAAGCATACCCGATGCTTGCGCTTACCTCCTTGTTAACTATCAGGTAATAGGCAACTGGCTGCCACGAGCAAATGCTCAGAGGCCCTTTAGCTTTGCGTCACGGTCTTTTGACCGATTTGCGATTAAATATTCAATTATATACGACCTGAGTCGACTGAATTCGACACCAAAGGTTCTGCTATATTTTATTATACATCGGAGCGATTGTCAATATTTTCTTCACAAATTTCCCCGATGTATACAGTCGTGCCTGGTCTGCCAACGGATTGACAACTGACCGCCTCAGGGTATATAATGATGCAGCGTTTCGAGGCGTAACTCAGTTTGGTAGAGTGCTTGGTTTGGGACCAAGATGCCGCAGGTTCGAATCCTGTCGCCTCGACCAGCGGCAAGTCACCGCGGCCAATTCGCGCTCGTACCTTGATGGTATGGGCGCGTTTTTGTGCCCGCGATCATGCTCCTGGAAAGAGCTTCGATCTGGAGAAAAAAGGCGATAAAATCTTTAGTGCCTATCAATGCATATTTGAATGAAACTATAATTTATACCGCATTTTCTCTGACCACACTTCCCAGCAGACCGAGCCTGTACACAATACGCGCTTTTCACAACGTGGGGGCCGTTTTGCTTGTGCCCGCGTCTAAAGTTTGCATTTAATAAATCGAGCCAATGCCACACGAAAAGCACCGATGCACGGCATAAAACGGCCGTTCATCGGTGCTTTTGCTATGTGATAAAACACCATCTGACCCCTACGGTCAGGTCCCCGGCCAGCCGCTGAAGAGGCGCCTGAAAGGGTTGTCGACCAGTTCCCGGCCGTTGTCGCGCGCCGACTGGGCAAAGGGATAATAATCACCGGCTGCTGGATCAGAACGGCTAAACGGTGCTTATGCCAATGCCTGCGCAAGGTCTTCAATGAGGTCTTCCACAGCTTCCAGTCCCACCGAAAGCCGCAGCAGCCGGTCGGTGACGCCCAGCCTTTCCCGCTCGGCGGCCGGCACATCGGCGTGGGTCTGCTTGCAGGGGTAGGTCATCAGGCTTTCGGGGCCGCCGAGGCTTTCGGCAAAACGGATCAGCCGCACCTTTTCCAAAAGGCTGGCGGCCCGCTTGGCGGAATCAACTGAGAATGAGATCATGGCCCCAAAACCGGTGGCCTGTTTCAGGCTGACGGCATAGCCGGGATGATCGGGCAGGCCCACGTAATAGACGCGGCTCACCTGGGGCTGCTCACGAAGCCAGACGGCCAGCCGCAAAGCCGTCTGCTGCTGCCGGTCCATCCGCACAGGGAGGGTTTTGATGCCCCGCAGGAGCAGCCAACTGTCGAAAGGCGCCAGACAGGCGCCGGTGGTGATATAAATGCGGCGGAGCTTTTCGGTCAGCTCCGGCCGGGCGGTGACTAAAAAGCCGGCCAGCGTGTCGTTGTGCCCGGCCAGATATTTCGTGCCGCTGTGCACGACAATATCCGCTCCCAGCGGGATCGGTTTCTGAAAATACGGCGTGAGAAATGTGTTGTCGACAATCAGCAGCAGGCCGTGCGCTTTGGCAACGGCCGCCACGGCGGCAAGATCTGTAACTTCCATCATCGGGTTGGTGGGCGTTTCCACAAAGATCGCCCGGGTTTCGGGCCGGATGTGAGCCTCCACCACCGCCGGGTCGGCCGTACATACATGGTCAAACCGCAGTCCGTTTTTTTCGTTGATATCGGTGAAAAGCCGGGCGGAACCGCCGTAGAGATCATCCGAAACGATCAGATGATCGCCTATCTTAAATAGTTCCATGAGCGCGGCGATGGCCGCCATACCGGAGGAAAACGCCATCGCGTCATGCCCTCGCTCCAGCCGGGCCACGACCTTTTCCAGGTGTTCCCGCGTCGGATTCTGTACGCGGGAATAGCCGTAGCCGGTGCTGCGGTCTACGCCCGGATGCGCGAAGGTCGCAGTCTGATAAATCGGCACGCTCAGGGAGCCGGTACAGTCGACCGGCTCGTCGCCGCCATGGATACACAGAGTCTCTTCTTTCATCGTCCAACACTCCTTTTGGGCAAGACGGCCCGTTTCGGGCCAAAGATAAAAAAACACCCGCCTTCTCAAATAAGAAGACGGATGCAATCCGCGGTACCACTTCTATTGCCGACCCGCCGGGAAGCGGGCAGCCCCTCACAGACGCGTCGGCCCAGCCGGGTACGCCCTGTCGCGATAACGGGCAACCTCCGTCGCAGCCTTAGCGTTACCGCTTCGGTGCGCCGCTCCGGAGCCATTTTCAGCGGCGGGCCGCCGTCCCCTCCCAGCCAGCGGGGACTCTCTTTGGGCCGGCACAGCCGCTTACTTTCTCCTTCTCGGCATTTGGTCATGCTCAAATCAGGAATCAGTCTGAATTTGAATAATACCGATAAGTATACCACCAATTTGCGGCGTGTCAAGCGCCAAAGTGTCATTCACCGCCTGGAACTCGCCGCTTATCCCATTCAGTGTGACCCGGATATGGCGCCGTCCTTTTTTACAATGCCATTGATGATAATGCCAAGCGCCTCGTCGATGGCCTGCGTGGCCTTCAGCCCATTTTCCAGCAGGAACTCCGTATCGATAAACATACCGCTGACCCGTTCCAGCATGGAAGACAGAACGCCGAAATGAACGTCGGGACGCAAAATTCCCTCGTCCGCGGCCTGTTTCAGCAGCGTTTGAAAAGCGTCCAATTTGAACTGCTTCAGCTGCTCGATTTTCGCCCATTCTTCCGGATAAAACTGCTTTGCCTCATTCAGCACCGGCATCGGCATCCGATAGCGATGGCTGGAATGGACGATGGCGTGGACTTTCTCAAAAAAGTCCTTTTCGCTATGCATGACATTCAAAACGCTTTGCCGGTCGCTTGTCATATTTTCTTCAAAATATTCCCGGATCATCTCGTCTTTGCCGCTGAAATACTGATAAAGCGTTTTTTTGCTGATGCGAAGCTCCGCGGCCACTTCGTCCACCGTGAATTTTTTCAAGCCGTAGCGCTCGATCAGCCGTGCCACCGCATCCAGAATTTTATCCTTCATGTGCGGAAACCTCCTCTTCCGTTTTTTCGGCGACTTCCGGCTTATTGAAAATAACCATCAGGAACCCGGCCACTCCGACACCGATGACGATCAGCCAAGCCGCCTGCTGGGAGATTCCCCATACGGCCCCGGTCGCCAATGCGCCGCCGAAATTGCCGATATACTGAAACGAATTGAAAATGCCATTCCCCGTACCGCGCAGACTGTCCTCCAGCACTTCGTTGGCGTGGGTGGCCGCAACGGTGGCTATGATGATATATCCGCACAGAAAGAAGGTAGTCCCCAGGAGTAAAAAGAGGAAAGAAAACGGGCGGAAGTAAAACAGGATGCTCAGAAAAGAAACCGCGAACGCCACCAGAAGAACCACGTTTGCATACCCTTTGTCCACCCATTTAATGGTGGCTTTCATAGACAGGATCGCAATGAGGATTGCCGGCACAAAAATTTTCCACATTCCGTTCTGCCCGGTCACCCGGTCCATATAGATCGGCGCGGCATAGAAGACGGACATCATCATAAAATTGTTTAGGAACGCCGCCATATTCATTGTAACAAAAGTACGGTTCCGCAGCAAGGCGGCGATCTCACCGGGCTGTGGAACGGGGGCTTTCTCGCCGCTCCCTGCATCTTTCAGGAAAAACAGGATATAAAGTGAGTTGATGGAAAGGAGAATCGCGCCTGCCAGAAACATCCGGCTCACCGACATCACGCCGCGCAGCAGCGGGCCGACCGCGAAGGCAAGGGCCGCGGCCCCGGAGATAAACGCCCCAAGAATGCTCATGGCCTTTGTCCGGCTCTGATCGTCGGCGAGCCCTGCCACCCACGAATACCCCACACCGATGACCGCTCCGCTGCCCTGCAGCACGCGCGCCAAAATCAGCATCCAGATGCTGTGGGCAAAAAAGCCGAGGATAAAACCGAGGATGACAAAAGTCAGACCGGAAAGCAGCACGCGTTTATTGCCATACCGGTCGCTGAGCATACCGAACGGAATCTGGAAAAGCGCCTGCATCAAGCCGAACGCGCCCACGGCCAGCCCCGCAAGTAAGGGCGTGTACCCGATCAGAGATTTACAGTAGGTAGAGATAAACGGAGCCACAATCGTCATGGACATCTGCCGCAGGGCCAACGCCAGACTGATCATCACCACGGGGAACATAATAGTTTTGGTTTTCGATCGCACCGACATGTAAGGGCCTCCAATACAAAATAAACTAATATAGTATTTATAGTTTCCGATAGGCAAATCATATCCCTTTTATGCCGACTTGTCAAGATGCGTTTTTACAGATGATTTACCATATGTCAACGGGCAGCCGCAGCAAATAGCCGTGCGAAACATTAAAAAACTCCGTCCTATTTCAGACGGAGTACGGGGTATGACCCACTATTTCATTCCAGCGCTTCCGGATAATGCTTCGCCTTTCCGCCAAAAGGACCAGACGAAGCACGGCCTCCCCCAACCGCAACAGGCACACGGGGATGCGCAAGCCCATATTCATTTGGTTCTGTCAGGAAATATGTATATTCACGCCATTTACCTCGACCCCTGCATTGACGCGTATGAGGATGTATTTCTCACCGTCTATCATGCGGGTTTCCACCAGATCGCTGCACTCCGGCTTTACCTGGATTGTCACATCGGGGGTATGCACTTCAAATTTATTGGCATCCACGATGTTGCGCGGGCTGAGCGCGGCGTTGGCACCAAACTCCGCGTCGTATTTTTCATCAAAAGCGGCCACGTTCGAATCGGGGACTCCGCAGGACTGCAGCACGCTTTTCACCGTTTCTTTGGAGATTACCAAGGGGTCTTCCTCTTGATTGGCCTTGTGGTCTTCGATCATTTCGCAAAGCTGCGCGTGGACCGACTGCACCACCTCATACTTGCACTCGTCGGCCAAGGTTTCCCCCAGCATGGATTGGAATGCCTCTTTCTGCTCGGCGGCCGGCATGGGGGTATCGGTTTTAAACACCGCGTCGACAAATTCGGCATGGCTCTCTTTGATATCGCGTGTGTAATAGAGCGCATTGTAAATATTCGCACTGCGGTCGTCAAAGGCCGGGAACATAAAGCCAAGCTCCGGCGCCGACACGATCCAGTCCTCTTTGCAGTTATGAAACTCATTTTCGGCCGGGTAGTAGCCCAGCGCGGGCTTTGTCGGCTTGATCGGGCAGATGCTGCACAAAAAATAAGAGAATACTTCGGAGGAAGCGTCCGCCTGACTTTCGCCGTCTTTTGAGCGGTAGGGAATGTCGTATGTATCATGCGCCAGCAGAATCAGATAATTGCCCTCGATGGAAAGCGTCTGGATGATCCGCTGAAAAAAAGTCTGGACGGCTTCGTCATTCTTCAGGGAGGAATTTTTAAGCTCCATCAGCAGCTTATGCTCTTCACCGTCCACGACCTGCTGCGTTCCAAACGTGATATCGATCAGGTTTTTCCCAAGGGTGCCGGACAGCGTCCGTTTGATAATAGCCAGGAATTTCTGGGCTTCTTCCTGCGACATCGAAATAAGAGACTGATCGAACTCCGAAACAATCTCACGCTGATCGTTGACAAAGCATCCGCGTATGTGCGTGATATTGCTTTTTTCCTGTCGGAAACGGCGGCGAATCTCTGCAACTTCCTTTTCGTTCATAATAGCCTCTTTATATACGATATGTAATCTCAGCAGTTGTGCAAAACAGCCGTTGACCGAGATCTTCTGCTGGAAATTCTAGTATAGCACATGACCGGATAAACTTCAAAGCGGCCGAAACCGGCCGTCCGTTTGTGTGGCATATGACGCCCGACACACATTTGCACGCCGCCTAACCCCGCTCCGGCCAGGGTCCGGCTTTATATAGTCCGGATAAAGTAATAAAATGATGGAGGAATCGTCTTCGAAGCGAAACATCCGGCACGGCAATGCTCGATAATGGCCGGTTTTTTATGCATACTAGTACGGGCAATGATTATTGGGGGGCGTATATCATGAGCGTACCGAACGATGCAAAGCCGAAGTATGAAAACAAACTGATACACGAGAAATCCCCCTACCTCCTCCAGCACGCCCACAACCCGGTGGACTGGTACCCATGGGGCGACGAAGCCTTTGCGAAAGCAAAGCGTGAGGACAAGCCTGTCTTTTTGAGCATAGGCTATTCGACCTGCCACTGGTGCCATGTGATGGAACGCGAATCCTTTGAGGATGAGCAGGTGGCAGGGGCGCTCAACCAGAGCTTTGTGAGCATCAAAGTCGACCGGGAGGAGCGGCCGGATGTAGATAATTTCTATATGAGCGCCTGCACAGCCCTGAACGGCTCAGGCGGCTGGCCGCTGAGCTGCTTCCTAACGCCGGAAAAAGAGCCTTTTTTCGCGGGGACTTACTTCCCGAAGGAGGACTCTTACGGCCGTGCGGGCTTTATCACGCTGCTGCGATATATTGCCGGCATGTGGCGCGACAAACGGGACGAAGTCGACGCGGCCGCGGCAGGATTGTTTGGGCACATTGCGGAAAGAGACACAAAAAGCGCCGCCTTGAAGGCAACCGTCGACGACGCGGCTTACGCCGCATTGCACCGCAGCTTTGACAGCGTAAACGGGGGCTTCGGCGGCGCGCCCAAATTTCCGTCACCCCAGGACACTCTTTTCCTCATGAGGTACGGCCTCGCGAAAAAAGAGGGCGGCGCTGTGGATATGGTGCGCACGACCCTTGCGCGCATGCGGCGGGGCGGCCTCTATGACCAAATCGGCGGGGGCTTCTTTCGCTACTCGACCGATGCGCGCTGGCTCGTCCCCCACTTTGAGAAGATGCTCTATGACAACGCGCTGCACATTTATGCCTATTCGGAGGCGAGCGTGCTCATTGACAAAGGTTTTGCGCGCACGGTACGGGAGACGGCCGCATTCGTGCTGCGTGACCTGCATGACACAGAGGGCGGTTTCTATACCGCCCTTGACGCCGACAGCGAGGAGGGGGAGGGCAGGTGTTATCTCTGGCGCCCGCAGGAGGTCGAGGAGGCGCTCGGCAGTACCGAAGGCGCGCGCTTCTGCGCCCTCTATGATGTGACTGCCCGCGGAAATTATGAAGGCAGAAGCATTCCCAACCTGCTAAAGGAGACGCCCTCCGCTGCCGACGCGGACTTTGCCGTATCCGTGAATAAGCGGCTGCTCGAATACCGGGGCAGGCGGCCCCAGCCCTTCCGCGACGATAAGGTGCTCACCGCGAATAACGGTCTCATGACGGCGGCGCTTGCCTGTGCGGGGCGCATTTTACATGACAAGACCTATATCGGGTACGCGAGTCAATGCGCCGATTTCATACTCCGCCACCTGTTTGCCGGCGACAGGCTGCTTGCGCGGTGGCGGGCGGGCGAGGCGGGCATCCCCGCGGGCTGCGACGATTATGCCTGCCTCATCTGGGGACTTATCGAGCTGTATGAGGCCACCTTTGAGCCGCGCTGGCTCGGGGAGGCACTTCGGCTCACAGACAGTGCCGACAGCCTTTTCTGGGATACGGCGCAGGGCGGCTATTACCTCAGCGGCAGCGATATAGACGATCTGCCTGTGCGGCAGAAAGAGTACTACGACGGCGCGCTGCCCTCGGCAAACTCGGTGATGGCGCAGAATCTGATAAAGCTTTCCCGTCTCACGGGCGACTCGAAATTTGAGGCCCGCTTGGGCGCTCTCCTCGACAGTGCGGCGGCAGGCGTAAACAGCTGCCCCGCCGCATACTGCGGACTGCTTTGCGCGTTCGAGCACGCGAAATCCGATAGCAGCGAGCTCATTATCGCAAACGGTGAAGGGCTTGAAAAAATGCTCCTTGCACTGCCGCGCTTCGCCCCCTTTCACGTGACGGCCGTCTGCGGCGCGGGCTATGAGAAAATGGCGGAGCTTGCCCCCTTTACGAAAAATTACAAGGCGGTGGGCCGCCTCGCGGCCGCCTATCTTTGCAGCGGCGGCACCTGCCTGCAGCCGGTCACCGACCCCGCGGCGCTCCGGGCGCAGCTTGAGCGGAAAGCGACGGTGTATTGACCGAGCGCGATACGGGTATTTGCCTGGAACGGTATGCATAACCCAGGGGCTGTCATAAAAACGCAGACTATGGTAAAATGAAACACATAGGATGCTATGATTCAGGCAATACTCGTGAAATAAATTAAGGCGCGGCGGAAATATGCGGGGGCGGCGGCTCCGACGGCATGACATATGGGGAAAGCAAGCTATGAAAATCGCCATTCTGGGTTACAGCGGCAGCGGCAAATCCACGCTGGCACGGCAGCTGGCCGACCGTTTCGGCGCACCCGCCCTGTTTCTGGACACCGTCCACTTCCTGCCGGGGTGGAAGGAGCGCGGCACGGAAGAGAGCCGGGCCATCGTGGCGGATTTCCTGTGTCACGAAGCCTGGGTGATCGACGGAAATTATACAAATCTGTGTATGCGGGAACGCTTGGAGCAGGCCGACATCGTACTGCTGCTGCTTTTTCCCCGGGCGGTCTGCCTTTTCCGGGCCTGGAAAAGGCTGCGGCAGTTCCGGGGCCGCACCCGTGACAGCATGACCGCCGACTGCCCCGAAAAGCTGGACCGGGAATTCCTATGGTGGATTCTCTATAAAGGGCGCACCCGGGCCAAGCGCCGGCAGTGGCGTCAGATCATGGCCGACTATCCCGAAAAGACGCGGATTTTGAAAAACGCCCGGCAGGTTTCGGCGTTTCTGCGCCGGGCCGTGCCGATCCCGCATTCGCCTGCACTATAAAAAGTGCCGGACACTCCGCAGAACCGGCTGTGCGGAATGCCCGGTGCTTTTTGCACTCGGTTATGTCGTCACGCACCCGTCATACCCGAAGAATCGGCCCCTTCGGCCGGCGCGTCGAGTTTTTCCGCCAAGGCGAAAAACTCTTGCCGCGTGAGCAGCGCGTTGAGCACCTCCAGCATGCCGTTGGGAGCAAGGCGCCGGGGCAGCTGCAGATGGATAAGCAGCCGGGTGCGCCGCGCCAGGCTGTTTTCCCGGCCGGTAAGCCCTGCTTCGTAAAGGTCGGCCTTGGTGATGCGCTGTGCAGGTGCAGCCGCCGTCTCAAACGGCACGCCGGCCCGGCGGAGGCTCTCTTCCAGCACCCGGGGCGGGATGCCCTCCACGCCGAGCTTGCCCTCTTTGGAGGGCTGGCGCTTACGCCGCTCCTTGCCGTAAATATCCGGGATATATACGTGCTTCACCCGCCCGGCGGGCAGCGCGCCGCGCAGATAATTGCGGATGAGGAACCCGGCCCGGTCACTGTCGGTGAGCACCACCACGCCGTGAGTCTCGGCCATGCGGCGGATGAGCGCCATCTGCTCCTTATCCTTAAAGATGGAAAAACCGTGTGTCTCGAGTATCACGGCGTCGAGCACGGACTGGAGCTTGATGCGGTCGTATTTGCCCTCGACAATGACCGCTTCATTCAGATGAATCATGCGCGGCGCCCCGCTTTCCCGGCCCGGGTCATTTCGACCACCAGTCGTTCCAGCACCACCCGGCCGTCGCCGCCGGAGGATTTGAGCCGCTGGTCGGCCGCGAGAAGCAGCGAAAGATCCTCCCGCAGCACGGCGATGGGGATATCCGCCGCGTCGCGCATGGCATTGCGCACGGTGAAGCCGCGGTTGGGCGGCACATGGAACGCCTCCATGATATCCCGCTCCCGCGCGCCGGAAAGCCGCGCCGCCCGGGCACGGAACAGATCGCATACGGCGCCGGAAAGCGTCGACAGCAGAAATATGGGGTCGGCCTTCTGCGCGTAAAGCTCCGCGATGACCGCAAGCGCCCGTTCCAGATTGCCCGCCGTCACCGACCGGGCCAGGTCGTAAACCGACGTTTCCACCGAACGCACGGCCAGCGCGTCGATGATGCCGCGCCGGATTTCCCCCGAGCCGACACGGGCGCAGAATTTATCCAGCTCCCGGGTGAGCGTATTCATGTCGTCGCCGCAGCACTCGACGATATACTCGGCATTTTCCGGCGACAGGAAGCACCCCTGCGTCTCGGCACCCTTTTGGAGCCAGCGGCTCAGCGCGGCCGCGCTCTGGCGGCCGATTTCCACCGCAAGCCCCGTCTTGCCCGCAAGGCTTATCAGCGTGCGCCAGCGGCTGCTCTTTTTACTGTAGGCCACGGCGTCGTAATGGAGGACCACCACCGCATCCTCCGGGATATTCCGGCAGATGGTCTGGAATTCCTTCCACTGGTCGGCCTTGAAGGCGTCCGGGTCCACATCCCGCAGAACGATGCATTTGCGCCGGCTCATCATGGGCAGATTATCCAGCGCCGCGGTCAGGCGGCCCAGGTCGACCTCCCCGTCGAAGCGGTGAAAATTGAAACTTTCCATACCGTCGACGGCGGCTTTGGCGATGCGGCTGCAGTAATGGGTCTTGAGCCATCCCTCATCTCCGTAGAGCAGGTAAAGCCTCGCCAACTGACCGGAAGCCAACTGTTTTTTCAACACATCCAGACTCATGATAGCCCTCCCGAGCCGTCCGATTCCCAAAGATACCGGCCGTTGCCCCGTGTCAGCACCTCCGACACACCGTCCCGCGCCGGCACACCGATACGGCTGGAAAGGCCGACGAGCTTTGTCAGCCCGCCCGCATCCTGCGCCGCCGCAGAGCGCAGCACAAGCGTCGGCGACACGGCCTGTGCCAGCGGCTCACCCAGCGGCCCGCCCCAGAAAAGCACTTCGGATTTGAGAGCCGAAGCGGTGCCATAACCCGCCGCATCGTCGGCGGTGTGCCCCAGCAGCAGCGCCGTACTGCTGCCGTAAACCGCACGGGCCAGCAGGAATTTGCCCTGCTCACCCGGCAGCAGCGTGATGCGCACCCCCTGCCAGTCGATTTCGGTGGGCGACGCCACGGCGGTGGTGCGCCGATTCTCTTCACTCGTGTAGGCCCCGGGCACGAATACCCGGCCGATGGGCATATCATCCATCAGGCCGTTGGCCCGCTCCACCCGGTTTTTATCATAACCGGGCAGGATCAGCGCGTCGATGTGCTGCACATTCCGGGCTTTGAGATACTGTTCCACCGCGTAATCGGCACCGGAGCCATATAACTCAAAGACCACCGCCCGGCCCTGCCGCACCAGCACAGCGCTGCTGCCGGCCGTCACCGGCACAGCCGCCAGCGTCAGCACACCGTCGGCGGCGGCCAGATGGCTGAGCACCCCCACCGCGGCCGCCAGCGCGACGCACACGGTGAGCACCCGCCAGTCGCCGCCCCGCCCGCGGCACAGCCACGTCGCCGCCGCGGCCAACACCATGAAGCCAAACAGGATGCCCACAAAGCCGTAAGCGGTGGAAACCGTCGCAAACGGGATGCCGGCCAGCAGGTGGGCCCAGGCCATCATGCCCGCCGTGAGAATGCGCAGAAACATGCCAAGCGCCGTGAGCAGGAACCCCAGGAACGGCACCGGCGCGATCAGGGCGGCGAGAGCCGCGGCCAGCGTGACGAGTGTGGCCGCCGGCACCTCCAGCAAATTGGAAAGCGGTGTGACCAGCGCAAGCCGGCGAAACACCAGCAGGATGACCGGGAAGGTCAGCAGGCTCGCGCCCGCGGTCTCGCACAGCACCCCCGCAAAGGGCGCCAGCAGCCGGCGCGGCACGGCGGGCAGCGGCGTGAGCGCCCGTTTCACCCGTGCCGCCATGGGGGATGACAGTGTGATCATCCCGAGCGTGGCCGCAGCCGATAGCTGGAGCCCCACGTCGGAAGCGGCGAAGGGATTGACCGCGCACAGGGCCAGCACGGCGAAGCCCAGCGAATTGAGGGCGTCCGCCTCCCGCCCGATCAGCAGCCCGGCCAGATAGACCAGCGACATGACCCCCGCCCGCATGACCGACGGGGAAAAGCCCGTCACCGCCAGAAACCCGACGATGGCGCCCGCCGTGACGGCCGCCGCGGGCCGGCGCCGGATGCGCAGCGCGCCCAACCCCATCAGCAGCACCTGCATGATCAGCGACGTCTGCGTGCCCGAAACCGCCAGCAAGTGGGAAATGCCCGTGGCGGTGAAATCACTTTTCACCCGGGCGGAAAGCTGCGACACGTCCCCGATCAGGATACCGGCCGCGAGGGCGCCCCACTGCCCGGTCACAACGCGTGCCATCACGCCCGACACATACTGCCGGATGGCGACGGCGTAGGCATAAAGCGGCCGGCGGGCCGGTGCCTGCACCGTCGGAGTACCGGAGGCTTTGGCGGTGAGATAGATGCCCTTGGAACGGTAATAGCGGCGGCTGTCAAAGCCGCCCCCGCTCGTCGGCACGGCAAGTTTCGCCTACACGGTCACGGTGTCGAAAGCATCCGCGCTGCCGCTGAGGGTCAGCCGGATTTTCGCCCCATGCAATGCCGTGCGGGTGCTGCCGTCGGCGGCGGCGACCCGCAGGATGCAGACGGTGGAATCCCCTGACCTGGTCGGCAGATCGGTCACCGTGCCGGAAAGTTCCACCGTGCGGCCGTCGAAGCGTTCCAACGGTTCCACCCGCCAGTGCATCACCCCGGCATAAGCCCCCAGCGCCGCCGCACCGGCGGCAAGCGCCACCACTGCCGCCAGGCGGGTCTTGCCGTGCAGCAGCGGCAAAGCCGCCGCGGCGCAGGCGGCCAAAAAAAGCGCCATGACACCCGCGACGGCCGCGTTCCAATAAGAGGCGGCCGTCAGGCAGAGTATCACGGAAAAACCGATCACCGCAAACGGACGTTTCATGGCGTGTCCCCTTCCGGAAAAGGCGCGGGGAGAGAGATAATGAAATTCCCGGGCAGATCGTCCGGGAATCGAGACAGCCGAAAAATCACTTCTTGGGGAACAGCGGCAGGGGTGCCAGATAGATGATATCCTTGCGTGCGGCGGCATCCCCCTCGGCCAGTACGGCCATCCGCCCGGCCACCGTGCCACCGGCTTTTTCGATCAAAGCTTCCACTGCCTCCACCGATTCGCCGGTGCTGATGACGTCGTCCACGATAAGGACGCGGCGGCCCTTCATGAATTTCGCGTCTTCCTCGTCGATATACAGCCGCTGGGTGGCGGCGGTGGTGATGGATTTCACCGTGACGTTCATCGGGTTTTTCATATAGAGCTTGGGGCTTTTGCGTGCCACGAGATAGCGGTTGACGCCCATTTGCCGCGCCATCTCATAGGCCAGCGGGATGCCCTTGGCCTCCGCCGTGATGAGCACGTCGTGCGCGGGCACGAGCTTGATGAGTTCCTCGGCACAGCGCCGGGTCAGTTCCACGTCGCCGAACATGATGAAAGCGGCGATGTCGAGTTTATCGTTAAGCGCGCAAAGCGGCAGTTCCCGCGTCAGGCCCGCCACCTGCAGGGTATAGGTCTTCAATGCGATTTCCTCCCATATTATGTTGCCTGCCGGGCGGTCAGCCCGGAGGCCAGGCAAGCAGCCGGCCCGACAGCACATGAAAATGGATATGCGGCACCGACTGGCCGGCGTCCTCGCCGACGTTGGTCACGACCCGGTAGCCCTTTTCCATATGCAGCTGCTTGGCCAGCTTGGCGATGACTTCGTAAATGTGCGCGATCACCGCGCTGTTTTCCGCCGTCACGTCAGTGATCGACTGAATATGCATCTTGGGGATGACCAGAAAATGCACCGGCGCCTGGGGTTCGATGTCGTAAAAAGCGCGCACCAAGTCATCCTCGTAAAGGGTCTTCGACGGGATCTCCCCCGCCCCGATTTTGCAGAAAAGGCAGTCCATCCGTATCCCTCCCTTCGCCGTGCCGGCCGGAGCCGGCGTGTTATTTCAGTTGTGCGAGCAATGGCTCCACAGCGGCGAGCGCCTCCGGGAGCTTTGAAATGTCGCGTCCGCCGGCAGTGGCGCTGTCCGGCCGGCCGCCGCCGCCGCCGCCCGTGATCTTGGCCACCGTGCGCAAAATATTACCCGCGTGGGCTCCGCGCTTGACAGCGTCTTTGCCGCACGCGGCGGCAAAGTGAATTTTGCCCTCTGACACGCCCGCCAGCACGGCCACCGACGCGGGATTGCCCTCGCGGATGCGGTCGGTGATCAGACGCAGCGCGTCGGGCGTGACGCCCTTGAGGGAGGCGCACACCAGCGTCAGACCGTTGACCGTCTTGGCGCCGGTCTTGAGCGCATCCATCTGCAGCCCGGCGATGCGGGTATTGAGGGTCTCGATTTCCCGCTCTTTTTCATGGAGCTGAGCGGTGAGTTGGGCCGCCCGCTGGGGCAGATCGGCGATGCCGGCCTTGAGCGTTTCGGCCGTCTCACGGATCTCCCCCTCCTGCTGATGCAGCAGCGTGAGGATATTCGCCCCCGTCGCGCCCTCGATGCGCCGCACGCCCGCCGCCACGGAAGACTCCGACACGATGTGGAAAAGGCCGATGTCGGCGGTGTTTTTCACATGGGTGCCGCCGCAGAATTCGGCGGAAAAATCGCCCATGGTCACCACGCGCACCATGCTGCCGTATTTTTCGCCGAAAAGCGCCATAGCGCCGGTTTTGCGGGCCTCCTCGGCCGACATGACCTGCGTGACCACCGGCGCGGCAGCAAAGACGGCGCGGTTGACCTCCTGCTCCACCTTTTCCATCTCGTCGGGCGTGAGGGCGGCAAAGTGGGTAAAGTCGAAGCGCACGCGCTCGCCGTCTACCAACTGGCCGGCCTGATGCACGTGGTCGCCGAGCACCTTGCGCAGCGCGGCCTGCAGCAGATGGGCGGAGCTGTGGTTGCGCATGATCGACTGGCGGCGCACCACGTCCACTTTGGCGGTCACTTTGTCACCCACGGCGATGGTGCCGGAAATCACCTCGCCGATGTGCAGGAAACGGCCCGTGGGGGATTTGCGGCAGTCGGTGACGCGCATCACGGCAGTCGCGGTGGTGAGCACGCCGGTATCGCCCACCTGGCCGCCGCTCTCGGCATAAAACGGCGTGCGGTCGAGGATGACGGCGGCCTTCTGCCCGGCGGAAGCCATGCCGGCCCGCTCGTTTTCCTCCAGGATGGCGGCCACCGAGGCGGCGCACTCATATGTCTGGTAGCCTTCGAACTGTGTTTCGGGGGTATCGGTATCCAGCGCCTCGGCCCAGGCGTCGTTTTCGCTGGCCGCGCGGGCCGCGCGGGCCCGGTCGCGCTGCTGCTTCATGTGGGTGCGGAAATCCTCCTCGTCCACCGACAGGCCCTGCTCCTCGAGCACGTCACGGGTCAGATCGAGCGGGAATCCGAAGGTGTCGTACAGCCGGAAAGCATCGGCGCCCGCAAGCTTTTTCTGACCGGAGGTCTTGAGCGTATCGGTCATCGTGGAAAGCATCGAGAGCCCCTGGTCGATGGTGGAAGCGAAGCGCTCCTCTTCCATGGCGATGACGTGGCGGATATAGCCGCGCTTGCCGTCGAGTTCCGGGTAGGCGGACTTATTTTCGTCGATGACCTGATCGGCCAGGCCGGCCAGGAAGCTGCCTTTGATGCCGAGAAGCCGGCCGTGACGGGCCGCGCGGCGCAGCAGCCGGCGCAGCACATAGCCCCGCCCCTCGTTGGAAGGCAGGATGCCGTCACCCACCATAAAGACGGTGCTGCGGATATGGTCGGTGATGACCCGCAGGGACACGTCGGTTTTTTCGTCCGCGCCGTATTTCACGCCGGCGATCTCGCCGCAGCGATTCATGATGTTGCGCACGGTGTCGACCTCAAAGAGATTGCCCACCTCCTGCATGATGCAGGCGAGGCGTTCCAGCCCCATGCCGGTGTCGATGTTTGGCTTCGCCATGGGGGTATAATGCCCCTTGCCGTCGCTGTCATACTGCGAAAAGACAATATTCCAGAATTCCACATACCGGTCGCAGTCGCAGCCCACGCCGCAGGTGGGCTTGCCGCAGCCGTATTTTTCGCCGCGGTCGAAATAAAGCTCGGAGCAGGGGCCGCAGGGGCCGGAGCCGTGCTCCCAGAAGTTGTCTTCCCGACCCAGACGGACGATGCGGTCGGGCCGCACGCCCACTTCTTTGGTCCAGATGTCGAAAGCCTCGTCATCATCCTGATAAATGGAGACCCAGACGCGGTCTGTGGGCAGATGGAGCACCTGCGTGATGAATTCCCAGCCCCAGGCGGTGGCTTCGTGTTTGAAATAGTCGCCGAAGGAGAAGTTGCCCAGCATTTCGAAATAGGTGCCGTGCCGGGCGGTTTTGCCTACGCGCTCGATATCCGGTGTGCGGATGCATTTCTGGCAGGTGGTCACCCGCTTGCGCGGGGGCGTGACCTGGCCCAGAAAGTATTTTTTCATCGGAGCCATGCCGGAGTTTATCAGCAGCAGGCTGTTGTCCCCCTGCGGCACTAGCGGGAAACTTGGCAGCCGCAGATGGCCCTTGCTCTCGAAAAAGGCGAGATATTTTTCCCGCAGTTCATTCAGACCTGTCCATTCCATTGACGAAAAGCCCCCCGTTATTTTTGACGGCCGCGCCGCGCGTACCCACGTCCCCGCGCACGCACGGACGGGCCCGCGCTTGGGCGGCGGGCCCGTCCGACCGGATCCGGCACATACCGTGTCATATCCATAGCAATCCATTTCATAGAAATACCGCTTTATTATACCACAGGGAATCCCCCGGGTTCAAGTGGCCGGGCCGGAGATAATCCCGTATTTCGCACCGCGGGCCGTCTGTATGAAACGGCCGCCCCCGCCCACACTAACATCGGTAAAACCGAAAGCGGAGGAGGGACGGCAATGCGCACGAATGCGCGCCGGCGCGCGGCAGCGGGCACGGCGCTGTCGGCGGCGGCCTCGCTGCTGGTCTTTGCCAACCCGCTGCTGGCGGGGGTCTTCATCAGCCGGCTGATCCGGGCCGCCTCCCTGCCCGCCGTGGCACCGGTGGTGGTGGGCATGGCGGCGGTCAAAGGCACCCGCATGCTGCTGCGTGCGGCGGCCGCAAAACTGCTGCGCGGGCGCGAGCGGGCGCCGGTCTATCTGCTGCAGGCACACATCGGCCATGCCCTGTGGTGGCTCGAGCCGATATTCCACAGCTGGGGCGCGGCGGGCATGGCGGTGAGCCGGGTGCGCCGGTGGATGTTCCGCCACCGGCTGATCAGCCGCGGTCTGCTGCCCGGGCGGCCCCGCCGCCGGCTGCCGGAGGGTTTCTGGCGCGACCGCATCGCCGCCTCCGCCGCCTATTATCTCAGCGACAGCTGTGTCACGCTGCTGGCCGGAGCGGTCTATTTTTACACCCGCAGCCGGCTGCTGTCGCTGTTGCCGGGGCTGCTGCCGGCCGTCGGGGTGCTGCCGTGGTTTGCCGAGCGGCTGGGGCGGGCGCACCGGCCGACGGCCCGGCGGCGCGGCGCTTAACGTCGGGCCGCCGTCGCCTTGTGCGCGCCGTGGTGCAGCGCCTCGCCGTAGCGGCCGTGGAGCGCCGAAACATACAGCGCGGCCCCCATGGGCAGCAGCGCCACATATTGGATGGCATGGAGCAGCAGTGCCGCCATCAGGGCCGGGCCCCGGGCGACGCCCACCTGCCCCAGGCCGAGGATGGTGCCGTATTCAAAAAGCCCGAGCCCGCCGGGGGAGGCCGGAATAAAATTGATGATATTGGTGGCGGCGAACATCGCCAGCGACATGCGCGCCGCGCGCAGCAGCGGAAAACCCGCGGCCGCCAGCCCGGCCCAGGTGGACGCGAGCATCAGCACCCATGAAAGCATCACCCATCCCATCATCTTCACTGTGCCGGGGCCGCGGTATTTCTGCACATAGCGGCGCAGGCGGGGCACCAGCCGCACCGCCAGCCCGGCCAGTGCCGCCGCCAGCAGGCACAGGGCGGTGATGATCCACAGGGCCCGCAGCAGCCGGGGGTCGGTGAAACCCGCGAACGGCACCGAAAACAGCGACAGCAGGATGATGGCCACGAAATCCGCCGCACCCGGCACGGCAAGCAGCTCGGTGCGGCGCACCACGCTGTATTCGGGCGGGAAAAACAGCATGCGCAGCCCTTCCCCCGCGTGCATGGGCAGCACCATGTTGGCGGCGTGGCCGATGCCCACGATGCGGAAAGCCGTCAGCCGCCCGATAAGGGGGTCGATGCCCCGGGTATACGCCAGCGCCCGGATATAGTTGGCGTAAGTGAAAATAAGCACCGAAAGGACGGCATAGCCCCAGCGGATGCGCATGCCGTGGAGTCTTTCCACATGGAGACCGCCCAGGGAACGGATGGAGTACCAGAGGATCACCGCCGTCAGGATCAGCCCGAAGCCGATTTTCAGCGCCGTTTTTTTCGACATGTCTCCGCCCCCCTGCCCGCGCGTCAATTATATTTATTGTAGCATATTTTTCCTGGCATGAATAGGCCCGGCGGGTGGCTGAACCTGCCGGGCCCGACGGGTCAGAGCGGTATCTGACCGCCCGGCGTGTCGGTCAGAATGAGCACCTGCTGCTCGACTCCGGTGGAGGCGTTGAAGTAGTCGATAATCGTCTGGTTATTTTCGCCCAGGCAGCGCATCTCGTAACAATACGCTTCGCCGCTGTCGGTGGGAATGACCGCCATGGTCACCTTCTGGAGCTTGAGTACCGGGCTGAGCTTCGACGTCACCGCCGCGCGGGAAACGGCGGGGCTGCCAAGGGTGCGCTTCTGATGATTCATGATATAGCCGGTGGCGTCAAACGAAATGATATCCCCCGTATCCATCGCCACTCCCAGCTTGACAAGGTCGGGGTAGCAGACCGTGCCATTCTGAGTATAGGCAAAGTTGACCGTGCAGATGTTGCGGGAATTGAGCCGGTAGGTGGCGGACATGGAACCGATTTGCCGGGTCTTGAGGTACTCGCCTGCGCGGGACTGGGCCGCATCCGCGTCGATTTTCGACTGCGCGGGGGTGCGCGTGTCGATAAACCGGGCCACATAGCCGCCGGCCTTCGTCACATAGACCGACACCGTGCCGGCGGTAAAATTCCACGTGGGCAGAGTGCCCGCCGTTTCCCCCGCGTCCCTGAGGGACTGCGCTGAGATTTGCAGGAAAGAGGCCGCGTTCTGCCGGGCCTGCTCGCGGCTGATATCGGCCTTGCCCTTGGTCAGCTGCGGTTCCTTACGCATCACGTTGTCGGAAAAAGGCCCGTCGTAAATCATCGACGGCAGCCCCGACAGGCTCTTCTCGATGCTGGTGAAGCCGTCCTCCGCGCTGGTCTGGACGACGGTCTGCTTTATATTGGAGGAATGCAGCAGCCACTCGGATTTGAAAAGGTGGATGCGCCCCGCCTGCAGCTTGCCCGTTAGATCGGCCAGCTGGGCCGACAGCTTTTTAGCGGAATCGGAAAGACTCTTGATCTGGGCGCGGTCGGCATCCGTCACGTTGCCCCCGGCGGCCAGCTCGCGGCTCAGGGAATTGGCGTAATCCCCTGCCTGGGAAATGAATCGCGTCGTATTTTCCAGATTGACGCTGGTCAGGGGCATTTGGGCAATATTGCTGTTGGCCGCGCCGGCCTGGGCCCAGATCTGGGAGGAAAGCCCCACCAGCTGGGCCGAGGTGCCGGCATAGTAACCTTTCTGGAGCGCCACGTCGATGGAGTCCACATGCTCCGAAAGCTCGCTGAGGGCCCGCTGATAGGAATACTCGATGCCCATGCGGAATTTGTAGGCCGACACAAAACCGCTGATGGCGAAAATGACGGCGATGCAAAAAGCCGACACCGTATAGCTGAGCACCCGGATTAAAGTGCGTCTGTGTGTGATTCCAAACATACCGGTCATCCCTTTCCGGGGCGGGCGGCACCCGCTCCGCTGCGTATGATTTGGAAATAGTTTGTCCGGCGGCCGGCGCAATATGCCGCCGGAAAGGCCGGGCGGCATTTTTAACCAGTCGTCATGCGTAAGAGCCGGCGGAAATGATATAATAGAATGTGTAGATATCCGGGTACCAGTGTTTGACGGCCGGGATAAACGTAAAGCCGCATTTTAAGCCGCACTTTTGGGCCTTTCAAGTTGCCCTCACACGACCGGGGCTGTTTTCCGGAGGAGTAGCCTTTGAATAAAATTGAAAAAATCCAGATCCGACGGTACCGCTTTGCCAGCGCGGATGTGCCGGCGGATTTCGTGGGCGTCACTATCGCGTTTCTGTCCGACATCCATCACAGCCGCACCTTCCCCATCGATCGGGTGCGGGCGCTGGTGGAGCTGACAAACGGCCTGAAACCCGACATGATCCTGCTGGGCGGGGACTATGTGACCCACGACCGCGACCACATCGTGCCGTTTTTCCATGAAGCGGCGCATCTTTCCGCCCCGCTGGGGGTCTACGGCGTGCTGGGCAACCACGACCGCCACACCGACGCCTCGCTTTCCCGCCGGGCCATGGCGGAGGCCGGCATCGGCTCGCTGGATAATCACGCGCTCTGGATAACCCGGGGGAATTCCCGCATCCGGCTGGGCGGCGTGGGCGACCTGACCACCGACGTGCAGGATCTGCGCCCGATGTTGGAAGGCACCGAACGCCACGACCTGATGATTCTGGTGACCCATCACCCCGATTACGCCGAGTCGCTGCCGCGCAACATGATCGACCTGATGCTGTGCGGCCATACCCATGGCGGGCAGGTCAGTTTCCGCGGCAAATGGGTACCGCCGTGGCCCGGCTCCGCCAAACTCAAGTATCTGACCGGCGTCATCCACGAGGGCGGCACCACGCTCATCGTTTCCAACGGCATCGGCACCGTGGGGCCGCCTATCCGCATCTGCGCCGTGCCGCAGATATGGCTGATCACCCTTACCCGCCCCGATGAAACATCCGCCGGTTGATTCATTTGGTAAATTGCGGTATGATGATAAGGGGAGCCTGCATCTCCGGTTCCCCGATGATTCAAACGGAGGTACATTATTATGATCATACAAAGCCGAAAGGTCGTGCTGGTGGGGACGGGTCTCGTGGGCATGAGTTTCGCCTATGCGCTGCTTAACCAGAACGCCTGCGACGAGCTGCTCCTGATCGACATCGACACGAAACGCGCCCAGGGCGAAGCGATGGATCTGAACCACGGCCTTGCCTTCTCGGGCTCCCATATGAAAATTTCCGCCGGGGATTATTCGCAGTGCGGCGACGCCGACATCGTCGTCATCGCCGCCGGCGTGGCGCAGAAGCCGGGTGAATCCCGCATCGATCTGCTCCAACGCAACCGGGCGGTTTTCCGCTCCATCGTCGGGCCCATCGTCGCGGCGGGCTTCAAGGGCATTTTTCTCATCGCCACCAACCCCGTCGACGTCATGGCCCAGATCGCGCTGGAACTGTCGGGCTTTGACCATCACCGGGTCATCGGCACGGGCACGACCCTCGACACGGCGCGGCTGCGCTATCTGCTGGGCGACTATTTCGGGGTGGACCCCCGCAACGTCCACGCCTACGTCATGGGCGAGCACGGCGACAGCGAATTCGTGCCGTGGTCCCAGGCGCTGGTGGCCACAAAGCCCGTGCTGCGCATTGTGGAAGAGTCGGGGGGCCAATACAGCCTCGGGCAGCTCGAAGGAATCCGGCAGGAGGTACGCGACGCGGCTCAGCGCATCATCGAGGCCAAGAAGGCGACGTATTACGGCATCGGCATGTCGCTGCTTCGCATCACGCGCGCCATCCTCGGCGACGAGCACAGCGTGCTGACGGTTTCATCCCTGCTGAACGGGGAATATGGCCGCAGCGGCGTATACGCGGGCCTGCCCTGCGTCATCGGCCGGAACGGCATCGAGCGGTCGCTGGAGCTGTCGCTCACCGACGAGGAGCTGGGACGTTTCCAGTCTTCCTGCGACCTGCTGGCCCAGGTACACGCCAGCCTGCGCTGAGACCGCCGGGCCGCGCTTGACAGCCGGCCCGGCAAAAGCCTACAATACATAGAGAATTGCATATGCGATATCGCACGGGTGCGCGGCGTGTACGGCCGCGATAATAGGGAAAGCGGTGCAAATCCGCTGCAGCCCCCGCTACTGTGAGACGGACCGGATCCGAAATGCCACCGGCTTTTGCCGGGAAGGCCGGATCACCGGGATGAAGTCAAGCCAGGAGACCTGCCCGCACGATTCACGCGCACCTTTCGGCGGGAAAGGAGGCACGACGGGCCCCGGCCGGACTGCCGGGCGCCTTGGCCGGCTCTTTCTGCGGGGGAGCCGGCCTTTTTATGCCGAAAGGCGCATGAGGGCATCACCGCGCAGAAGCCATCCACCGAATCAGAAAGAAGGACAGGAGAATGAAAAGAAAGGATTTCCTGCGCAAATGTCTGGCCGTACTGTGCAGCGGGATGCTGCTGGCGGCCATGGCGGTCTTTCCGCCCGCGGCGCGGGCCGCGGCGGCCTCCGGTACGCTCCATCTGACCATTGAAGGGGAATCCGCCCCCATCTATGAGGATGACGTGGCGTTTACCCGGGGCGAAACCCTCGACAAGATCATGGAGGCGGCGCTGGACACTAGGCATATCGGCTATGACATTGTCAATTACTCCTATGGGCTGTATGTAAACAAGATTGATTCCCAGCCCACGGACGGCGGCTGGTGGAACTATTATGTCAACGACGGTTACTGCGACGCGGGCATCGGCTCCTTCACGCCCAAGGATGGCGATACGGTAACTTTTTTCGTCACCAGCTACCCCATGCTCTCGTTTGAGGGCGGCAGCCCCACGGCGGGCCGGGCCTTTTCCGTGACGATCCGGAAAGCATCCGTCGATCCGCAGACCTACGGGGCCGCCTACGCGCCGGCGGCCGGGGCCAGCGTGCAATTCGGCGGCCATACATATACGACGGACGAAAACGGGCAGGTGAGCGGGCTGACCGCATCGGCCGGCACATATGCCCTCGCTGTCAGCGGCGCCGGCATGCCGAGTCGGACGTTTGCGGTCACTGTGACACAGACGGCCGCCTCCCGGCAGACCATCGGCGTGGCGGATACCCAGCGTACGCTGGATCTTACCGGCAGCACAAACGTCACTTCGCTTGTCGCTCTGGGCGACAAGACCAGCTATATCCGTACCGACGGTCACGTGATTCCCGCCGGCTTTCACATTGCGGCGGAAAACGGCAACCATACGGTGGCTTACCTTGACTTCCCCTCCGCCACGACCGTCGCCGGCTCGGGCTGGGGCGGCGTGCTTGCCCTGCCCCACGCGGTGAGCGTGACGGTGGGTGAAGTCTCGGCGGCGGCCGTCGCGGTGGGCGGCTCCACGGCCCTGTCGCTGAGCGAGCCGGTGCGGCTCACCCTGCCGGGAGCGAGCGGCAAATGCGCCGGCTATGTGGATGAAGGCGGCGTCTTTCACACGATGCCGAAACTCTCCGCCGACACGCTCGGCTCCGGGCCGGACGGGTATTATGACGACGGTGCCGACCTCATCGTCTGGACCCGGCACTTTTCCTCTTTCGTGACCTATTCCGGCGCTTTGGCGGTGAGCGAAGCCAGTGTGGCCGCCACCATTGACGGCGCGGGTGCCTGGCTGACCGCCAACAGCCCCGCCAGCGACTGGAGCCTTTTCGCACTGGCCCGGACGGGCAAGACGCTGCCCGTCGATTACGCCGCCATGGCCAAAGAGGAAATGGATGAGAACGACGGGAGTTTCGGCAGCCCCACCGATCTGGAAAAAGCCATTCTCTTCCTGCGCGCCGCAGGCGTCGACCCCACCGATTTTTACGGGGTCGATCTGGTCGGCCGGCTTTGCGCGGATTCAACTCTCGCCTCCGACGGCCTGAGCGCCCAGATATACGGCCTGCTCGCGCTGGACAGCGCGGATGCCGCCCTCCCCGCCGGCTCGACGGTGAATGATGCGGCGCTTATCGCCCGCGTACTGTCCTATCAGAAATCGGACGGTGCCTTTGCCCTGGCAGCCGATCAGGACAGTGACCCCGACCTGACCGCCATGGCGCTCACCGCGCTGGCTCCCCACCGGGATCAGGCGGCTGTGCAGACCGCCGTCGACAAGGCGCTGAGCTATCTTTCCGCCGCACAGCAGAGTGACGGCGGCTTCATCCCGGCAAGCTCAACCGCGGAATCCTCCGAGAGCGCGGCCCAGGCGGTCATCGCCCTGAGCGCCCTGAAGCTGGACCCGCAGAGCTACGCGCCGCTGCTCAAAACCGTCGCGGGCGTCACCCATTCGGCGCTGGACAATCTGCTCACTTTTAAAAGCGCGGACGGCGGTTTCCTCCATCAGACCGGCGGAACCGCCGACTCCATGGCCACTCAACAGGCGCTGATGGCCCTCACCGCGTATCGGAATTATCGCTCCGGCGCGGCGGCCCTCTATGACCTGAGCGGTGTGCCGGTGCGGGCTTTGTCCGCCGGCGGCTCGACGACGGGTCCGTCGGTTTCCGCGACAGCCGACGATACCGCCGGGACAGTCGCCAACCCGAAAACCGGCGGCGGCGAGAACCCGGCCCCCGCGGCCGTGGTGGTCGTCACCGGTCTTGCCGTGTGCCTATTGGCCCGGCGCAAACTCCGCCGTGGGCTCTGAAACCTGCGCAGCCTCAAAAATACCCTCCGGTTTTGCCGGAGGGTATTTTTTATGTCGGTCTGTATGGCTCACCGGCCGGGCAGCGGGTGCGGTACTGGCTCGGCGTGCAGCCGACGATCTTCTTAAAAAGGGAGTTAAAAAACTTGAGATCCCCGTAGCCCACCGCCTGGGACACGTCGATGACCCGGCCGTTGCTTTCCCGCAGCAGCCGGCAGGCCTCCTCCATACGCAGCTTATGCAGATATTCCACCACGGTCATGCCGGTGCATTCCCGAAAACGGGTGCAGAAATAATTGCGGCTGAGGAAAGTCATGGCCGCCAGGTCGTCCAGACGGACATCCTGGCTGTAATGCTGCTGCAAAAAGCGCACGACCCGGTCGAACAGCGCCTGCTCCCGGGCGGCAGCCTCCCGTGGCTCGCCCTCGCGGCACAGGCGGAAAATGTGGACCAGCAGCTCCACCAGATAGGCCCGGAGCATTTCCTGATACCCATAGCCATGGGTGCGGTATTCGCGGAACATTTTTTCATAAAGTTCCGCGATTTCGGGATGGTCGCCGCCCAGAATACGGATGTCGTTTTCCGCCTCGCCCTTTTCAAACAGCGAGCGGAAAAGGAACACGTGGCTGATATCGGAAAAGCAGCGGGAATGGATGAGCGAACGGTCGATGAACTCGGGACGGAAAATGCAGTTATATATCTCGAGGCTGCCCGCGCCGTATTCCGGCACCGAACGGAACTCATGGCACACGTCGTAATTGATGACGAACAGATCGCCGCGGGCGACGGTGAACTGCCGCCCGTTGATCCGATGGATGCCCCGCCCGGAGGCCACATAGGCGATCTCGATATAATTATGGGCGTGCATGTGCCGCTGCTGCCCTTCCACCGCGTGGTTGAGAAAAATCATCTGCCCGTTTTGAAATTTATCCTGCCCGTCGTCATAATAGGCAAGGGTTTCCGGCTGTGTCCCCATGAAAATCACCCCCCAAGCATGGGAAGATCGGCCCGCGCATCCGCCGCCGAATCGCGGTACAATGGGTTTGTCATCCTTACTATATAAAATCCGGCGCCGGAAGTCAACTCCCGGCGCCGGCGACAAAAAGGAGGCCGCGTATTTTGCTGTACCCTCACAACACCGCTTCGGAGCTTTCGCCCGCACTTTTTGAAAACCCCGGCTCGGAATACCGGGGCGCACCTTTCTGGGCGTGGAACTGCCGGCTGGATAAGGATCTGCTGCTGCGCGAAATCGAGCAGCTGCGCCGGATGGGCTTCGGAGGATTCCACATCCACTGTCGCTCGGGCATGGCCACCCCCTATCTCAGCCCCGAATTCATGGAACTGGTCAAGGCCTGCGACACGCGTGCCAAAGACGACAAAATGCTCTGCTGGCTCTATGACGAGGACCGCTGGCCCTCCGGCGCCGCGGGCGGGCTGGTGACGAAAGAGGAACGCTTCCGTTCCCGCTACCTGGTATTCACCCCGGCCGGGGCGCATGAAAAAGCCCGGACCGTATTCGATTCCTCGGCCCGGTCGCCCGGCGGCAGCACCCGCCGCTGGCTGGCCGGATACGAAATCCGGCTCGACGGCGACGGGTGCCTGACCGATTACCGTCTGCTCAGACAGGGAGAGCCGGCCGCCGAAGGGGCTAACCGCTGGGACGCCTGGCTGGAAGTCAGCGGGCCGAGTCCGTGGTTCAACAACCAGTCTTATGTGGATACCCTCAACCCGGCCGCCATCCGCCGATTCGTCGAAGTGACCCATGAGGCCTACCGGCGGGCGGTGGGCGACGATTTCGGCGGCTCCATCCCTGCCATTTTCACCGACGAGCCGCAGTTTTCGCCCAAGGAATGTCTGCCCTTCGCCGCCTCGAAGGAGGAGGTGCGGCTGCCCTGGACCGACGATTTCGACACGACCTACCGGGCGGCTTACGGCAAGAGCCTGCTGGACAGCCTGCCCGAGCTTTTCTGGGAGCTGCCGGGGGAGGCGGTCTCCACCGCGCGGTACCACTACCACGACCATGTGAGCGAGCGGTTTTCGTCGGCCTTTGCCGACACCATCGGCGGCTGGTGCGCCGCCCACGGCATCATGCTCACCGGTCACATGATGGAAGAACCCACCCTTTATTCCCAGACACGGGCGCTGGGCGAATGCATGCGTTCCTATCGTTCCTTCCAGCTGCCGGGCATCGACATGCTGTGCGACAACCGCGAATTCACCACCGCCAAGCAGGCCGCCAGCGCCAGCCACCAATACGGCCGGCCGGGCGTGCTCAGCGAGCTTTACGGCGTCACGGGGTGGGATTTCGACTTCCGCGGGCATAAACTGCAGGGCGATTGGCAGGCCGCGCTGGGTGTGACCGTGCGGGTGCCCCATCTGACGTGGGTGTCGATGGCGGGCGAAGCCAAGCGGGATTACCCGGCCTCCATCGGCTATCAGTCGCCGTGGTATGCGGAATATCCTCTCGTCGAGAATCACTTTGCCCGGCTCAACACCGCCCTGACCCGGGGCCGGCCCCACGTGCGGGTGGCGGTCATCCATCCGGTGGAATCCTACTGGCTCCACTGGGGCCCGCGGGAGCAGACCGCCCTTGCCCGGGATGAAATGGACCGCAGTTTTCAGGATCTCACCTCCTGGCTGCTGCTGGGGCTCGTGGATTTCGACTTTGTGTCGGAATCGCTGCTGCCCTCCCAACTCGGCGAGGCGAAAAAGGACGGCGGCACGGCCCGTCTGCGGGTGGGCCAAATGGCCTATGAGACCGTGGTGGTGCCGGGGTGCGAGACCATCCGCTCGACCACCCTCGCCGCGCTGCGCAAATTCCGCGCCGCGGGCGGGCGGGTCGTCTTCGCAGGCGGCGTGCCCCGTCTGGTGGACGCCGAGCCGTCGCAGGAACCGGCCGCCTTCGCCCGGGAATGCGAGACGGCGCCCCTCACCCGCGGCGGGCTGATGGGTGCACTGGCAAAGGAGCGCGAAATCGACGTGCGCAGGGCCGACGGCGCCCGCGCGGAAAATCTGCTCTATCAGATGCGGGAGGACGGGGACGACCGCTGGCTTTTCCTGTGCCACGCCTTCCCGATGCCCAATCCCGACCTTGCCTTCCCCGAGGACCTCGTACTGCGCATCCGCGGGGAGTGGGACGCGACGCTTTACGACACCATGACCGGCTCCATCGCCCCCTGCGCCGCGCGGCTGGAAAACGGCACGACGGTGATCACCCGGCGGGTCTATGGCCACGACAGCCTGCTGCTGCGGCTCGCACCCGCCCACAGCACCGCCGGGCAGCCGCCCGCCGGGCCGGCCTTCCCTGTGCGTGAGGCCAAGACGTCGGCCATCCAACTGCCGGAGCCGACATCCGTACAGTTCTCGGAGCCTAACGTCCAGCTGCTCGACATGGCGGAATTCGCGTTCGACGACGGCGACTGGCAACCGGAGGAAGAACTGCTGCGCATCGACAATCTCTTCCGCGGCCAATTGGGTTGGCCGCTGCGCACGGGCGGGCACGCCCAGCCGTGGGTGCTACCGCCGGAGGGCGCGCCGACCCACACGTTGCGCCTGCGTTTCACCGTGCGGTCGGCTATCCCGCTGACGGGGCTGCACCTCGCCATGGAACGCCCGCGGGACGCCTGGGTGAGTCTGAACGGCACTGCGGTGTCAACGGCCGCCGACGACGGGTGGTTTGTGGATGAGAGCATCCGCACCGTGGCGCTGCCGCCCATGCCGGCGGGCGAAAACGCGCTGGTGGCGGAAATCCCCTTCGGCCATTCCACCGACATCGAGTGGTGCTACCTGCTGGGCCGCTTCTCCGTATCGGTGCACGGCCGTGCCGCCCGCATCACGGGCGGGATGCCGCAGCCGCTCTTTGGCAGCTGGGTGACCCAAGGGCTGCCGTTTTATGCGGGCAACGTCACCTATCGCAGCACCTTTGAAGGCACGGGCAAACCCACGCAGCTCGAAATATCCCACTTCCGCTGCCCGCTGCTCACCGTGACGCTGGACGGCCAGGCGAAGGGCCCCATTGCCTTCGCCCCTTACCGGCTGGATCTGGGGAGCCCGGAACCGGGGCCCCATACGTTGGAAATCACCGCTTTCGGCAACCGTTTCAACGCCTTCGGCGCCGTACATAACGCCGACTACGCGCTGCGCTGGCATGGGCCGGATGCCTGGCGTTCCACGGGCATCAAGTGGGCCTACGAGTATCAGCTCCGGCCCACCGGCATGCTGGCCGCGCCGCGTCTGCTGATACAGGAATAAACCGCAGAGCCGTCCTCCGGGCCTTTCGGAATGATCCTCGCGCGGTGGGTCGCTGCCAGACGCATGCCTATGCGTCTGGCAGCAGCCCCTTTTTATGTGCCGGAAGCCGATCGCTTTTGTCGCTATTCACAGTTTCAGTCTGACTTTTTTGCCGATAAACTGCGCAATGTGCTCGATATTCAATTGACTTGCATAGATATTCCAACTAAGATAAAAAGGGCATGCAAAATAGCTCCGCAAAAGGACGGATTTGTCCCATATTATGCCGCCGACTATCCGGGCGGCAATACAGGAGGTCAATCATGAGCATCTGGTCCAACGGCAGTCTTCCAAAAGTTGGCATCCGGCCGATCATCGACGGGCGCCGCCGCGGCGTGCGCGAGTCTCTTGAAGAACAGACGATGGGTATGGCCCGGGCAGTGGCCGGCCTCATCGGTGAGAATCTCAATTACCCGAGCGGGGAGCCGGTGGAATGCGTCATCGCCGACAGCACCATCGGCGGCGTAGCCGAGGCGGCTCGCTGCGCCGAAAAATTTGCCCGCGCCGGTGTGGGCGTGTGCATCAGCGTCACACCCTGCTGGTGCTACGGCACGGAAACCATCCAGATGGACCCCACCCTGCCCACGGCTATCTGGGGCTTCAACGGCACGGAGCGCCCCGGGGCTGTCTATCTGGCCTGCGCGCTGGCGGCCCACAGCCAGAAGGGCATCCCCGCTTTCGGCATTTACGGCCGGGATGTGCAGGATGCGGACGACTCGGTCATCCCCGCCGACGTGCGCGAAAAGCTGCTGCAATTCGCGCGGGCGGGCGTAGCGGCCGCTCTGATGCGCGGCAAATCCTATCTTTCCATCGGCAACGTGGCGATGGGCATTGCCGGTTCCACCGTCAACCCGGATTTCTTCCAGAAATATCTGGGCATGCGCAACGAGTATGTCGACATGTCCGAGATCACCCGCCGCGTCGAAGAGGGCATTTACGACCACGAAGAATATGAAAAGGCCCTCGCTTGGGTCAAGGCGAACTGCCCCGAGGGACGCGATTTCAATAAGGCCCAGAACCGTCATTCGCCTGAGCGTAAGCAGGCCGACTGGGAAATGAGCGTCAAGATGGCACTCATCGCCCGGGATCTGCTCGCCGGCAACCCCAAGCTGGCCGAAATGGGCTTCCGCGAGGAAGCGGAGGGTCACAACGCCATCGCGGGCGGGTTCCAGGGCCAGCGGCAGTGGACCGACCATTTCCCCAACGGGGACTTTATGGAAACGATCCTCAACACCTCCTTTGACTGGGACGGCAACCGGGAACCCATCCCGTTCGCTACGGAAAACGACAGTCTCAACTGTGTGGCCATGCTGATGAATCACCTGCTGACGGGCCGGGCGCAGATCTTTTCGGACGTGCGCTCCTACTGGAGCCCCGACTCGGTGCGGCGTGTCACCGGCTGGGTGCCGGAAGGCAAGGCGGCGGACGGCTTTATCCACCTGATCAATTCCGGCGCCACCACGCTGGATGCCACCGGCAAGATGCGCGGCGAGGGCGACGGCCCGGTGATGAAGCATTTCTGGGAAGTCACCGAGCAGGACCGGAAAAACTGCCTGGCGGCTACCACCTGGTGCCCTGCCAACACCGAATATTTCCGCGGCGGCGGATATTCGGCCCATTTTCTCAGCGAAGGTGGTATGCCGGTGACCATGGCCCGCGTCAATCTGGTGGATGGCCTCGGGCCCTTCCTGCAGATTGCCGAGGGCTACACCGTGGATCTGCCGGAGAATGTCTTTGCGACCATTGACGGCCGCACCGACCCCGGCTGGCCGAGTACCTTTTTCGCACCGACCCTCACGGGCAAGGGCGCCTTCACCGACGTATACTCGGTGATGAATAACTGGGGCGCCAACCACGGCGCCATCAGCTTCGGCCACATCGGCGGCGACCTGATCACGCTGGCTTCCATCCTGCGCATCCCGGTCGCCATGCACAACGTGCCGGCGGAGCGGATTTTCCGCCCCTCGACCTGGAGCGCCTTCGGCACGACGGAAGCGGAGGGCGCGGATTACCGGGCCTGCCGCAATTTCGGGCCGCTTTACGGCAAATACGGCAAATAAGTTCCTTTTACCGCCTACATAAAGATCCGCTCCCGGTTTTGGGGAGCGGATCTTTTTATCTTGGCATGGCGGAAAAACAAGGGTCAACTGTTGGCGTCGTTATAGTCCTTCAGTGCGCTGTTGATCTGGCTTGTCATGCTCTTGACGGCATCGCTTTCGCTTTCCTGATTGTTGAGCACCTTCTGCATTTCGGTCTCTTCCACGTTGCGCACCTGGGTATAGATGGCGCAGAGCCCGCCGGCATCCGATTTGCTCGAAGCGTGCAGCTGGTCGATGGCCACCTGGAACTGCGGGTATTTCTGGACGTTATCCTTGAAGGTCTGCTCGTTGTAGGCGTTGACATTGATGGGGAAATAGCCGGATTTCGTATTCCAGAAGGCCTGCTCCTTGGCGGAGACCATGAACTGGATGAATTCCCATTTGGCGGCCTGCAGGCGGGCGTCGCTGTTCTTGGTCATCCACAGGGAGGCGCCGCCCACCGAGACCCCGTGGGTGGATTTGGAATCGACGCCGGGGAAATTGGCCGCGCCCAGCTCAAATTTGCCGTTGATGGCCTTGAGCAGGCTGGCCAGGCTCGCCGTGCTGTTGACATACATAGCGAGCTTGCCGTTGACGAAGGCGGATTGGCCGTCGGCGTCCTTCATGGCATAGGCCGGCATGGCGCCGCTTTTGAGCAGCTGGTCGTACATCTTGAGATAGGCCGCGGCGCCGCCGTTTTGATCGAACACCGCTTTTGTGGGGCCCTTGGTGCGGCCGTTGCCGTTGTCGAAAAGCGGCAGGCCCATTTTGCTCAGCGACTGATCGAGGAACCAGCCGTAGACATACATGCCGATGGTGCTCTGAGTCACGTTCCCGGAGGCATCCTTTTTAGTCAGCTTTGGGGCGAGGGCGATGATATCCTCAAACGTCTTGGGGACGGAGGTGATACCCGCCTGACTGAATATATCCTTATTGTAATAGAGCAGCGGCGTCGAAGAGTTGAACGGCATGGAATAGAGCTTGTTTTTCACCGTATAATAGGCGGCGATATTCGGGTCGATCTGTTTTAAATCCCACTTGCTGCGGTCGATGTAATCCTGCACCGGCTCGTTGAACCCGCTGTCGATCATATACCGGGTGCCCAGGTCGTAGCACTGCATGATGTCGGGGCCGCTTTTGGCCAGCATGGCGCTTTTGAATTTGTTGACGGCATCGTCGTAGCTGCCCTGATACTGGGTGGTCACCTTGATGTGGCCGCTGTGCTGGGTGTTGAAATCGTCGACCATGGTCTGCAGGGCCGCCGCGTTGGTCCCGCCCATCGAGTGCCAGAAAACCAGATCCACTTCCGGCCCGCTGGTCAGATCCACCGGCTTGGCGGCCGCGCCGGACGACCCGGCGGAAGAGCAGCCTCCCAGCAGCAGCGCGCCGGCGCACAAAAGCGACACGACCGATGCTGCGCGGTGTTTCCAAGTGAAAAACCTCATGCTTTTTCCTCCTGTATGACCTCATATGGAAAATGACGATCTATTTGAAATCCCGCCCGGGGGCAAAGATGGTCCTTCGCTTTTCAGACGGCTCCCGTTCACCCTTTGACGGCGCCGGCCATCATTCCTTCCACCAACTGCCGGTGGCCAAAAAGAAACACCAGCAGCGACGGCAGCGTCACCAGCGCGACGCTTGCCAGCGAGAGACCCATGGAAAGCGTGCTGTCCGCATCCTGCAGCGAATTGATCCCCACCTGCACCATGCGCATCTCATTGCGGCTGGTGACGAGCAGCGGCCACATATACTGCCCCCAGGACCCCAGAAACGAGGTGACGCCGAAAGCCGCGATCATCGGCCGGGCCAGCGGCGCCGCGATCTTCCACAAAAACTGCAGATGCCCGCAGCCGTCGAGCATGGCGGCCTCCTGTATTTCTCTCGCCATCGTGCGGAAATACTGCCGGAAAAGAAAAATGCCGAGGGCCGACGCGGAATAGGGAATGATGAGCACCTGGTAGGTATCCAGCCAGTGCCAGGAGCTGACGGCCAGATAGTTCGAAATGATAGTGGCCTCCCCCGGCACCATCATGGTGGAAAGCACGGCGATGAAGAGAAACTTTTTACCCCTAAAATGCATAAACGCGAAAGCATAGGCGGCCAACAGAGACGTAACGATCTGCAGCACCAGGATGGCCAGCGCCACGATCACCGTGTTGGCAAACTGCCGGGGCAGCGCCGTATGGGTCAGCGCCCGCACGATATTGCCGAAATACAGCGTATGGGGGAACAGTGTGATGCGGTTGGCCAGAATATCCGAGTCCGGCGTCACGCTGGCCGCAAACATATACCAGAACGGGAAAAAGACGATGAGCGCCAGCGCCAGCGTCAGCAGCCACAGCAGGCTCTTTTTGGCAAGTACCCAGACCCTCATTCGTAATGCACCATCCTTTTTTCATTCCGGAACTGCACCAGCGTGATGGCCATGATAATAAGAAACAGCAGCACCGACTGAGCCGCCGCCGGGCCGAAACGGAAATTGAAAAACGCATCGCGGTAGATGCTGTAAACCATCACGTTGGTGGCGTTGCCCGGGCCGCCCTGCGTGATCACGTTGATCTGAGTGAATGCCTGGAACGCCGCCATGATATCGGTGATGAGCACGAAAAACAGGATGGGCGACAGGCAGGGCACCACAATGGCAAAGAGCCGCACCAGCCCGTGCGCGCCGTCGATTTCCGCGCTTTCGAAAATTTCCCGCGGGATATTCTGCAGCCCCGCATGGATATATAGGAAATTGCTGCCCGACATCAGCCACACGGTGATCACGGCCAGCATGACCAGAGCGGTGCGGGGGTCGGAAAACCAGCGGACGTTCCGGTGCAGCAGCTTGTTGACGATGCCCATGGTGGGGTCGAACATCTTTTCAAACAATAGGCCGAACGACCCGGCCGCCGCCGCGATGGGCATGGTGAACAGCAGCGGAAAAATGCCGAACGCCCTTCCCTTCACACCGGCCAGATTCGCCGCCACAAAGCCCAGAAAAAGGGAGCCTACGATCACAATGAGCGCAAAAATGACCGTATTGAGCATCACTTTAGGGTAATCCGCCGACGTAAACAGGCGGATATAGTTTTTCAGCCCGCGAAAGACCCGGGCCTGGCCCTCGTTGTTTGTGAGGAAAAGGCTCAGATAAACGGTGCGGAAAAAAGGGAAAAAGTGAAACGTGGCAAAACAGGCACAGGCCGGCAGCAGAAAAAGATAGGGCACCAGCCGCTGGAAAACGGGCCGGCGCGCGGTGCCCTGCCGCCCGGAGGCCCGGGCAGCCGACTGTGAGCGGGCCCCGCCGCTTAACATCCATTCCGCGTTCGCAGATTTCAGCATTCGGAACATTCCCTCCTCTGGATGCGGTTTCAAATTCCTGTTTACTATATCATAGAAAAATATGGAGAGCGTCAAAGCCGGGTAACGGATGGGTAAAACCCGTGTGATTCTTGCGTAAAGCGGCCGGCGGCGCCAAAAAAGCGCATAATAGGCCGCCGCGTGATTGCGCGTGTGCTTTTCCGCCGCTTGTCTCTGGACAAGCCCGGACGAATGTGATATACTGTGCCTATTCCGGCGATGGAGCTCGCCTTATGCATGAAATGCTGATGGCTCCTACTTTAATCCGATTAAAGTAGGAGCCATTTTTATGCCTTTTTGAGGCGGCTCCCGGCAGAGCCGCTTCCCTTCCGGCCCTGCCGGCCGGAAAAATTCAGGGAAAGGCGGTACCCTATGCAATATCATCGCATCCTGATCGTGGGCGTCGGCGGATTTCTGGGCAGCGCGCTGCGATATGTCGTGTCGGGTCTTACGACAAAATATGGCGGCAATTTTCCGCTTGGCACGCTGCTGGTCAACATGGCGGGCGGATTGCTGATTGGCTTTATCATGGAAGCCGGCACGAGCTTCTGGCCTATTTCGGCCGACATGCGCATTTTTCTGACCACCGGCGTGCTGGGCGGGCTGACGACGTTTTCCACCTTCAGCTACGAAACGGTGTCGTTTCTGGCGGACGGACGCTATGTCATGGGCGCGCTCAACGCGGGGCTGAACCTTTTCCTGGCGCTGTTCGCCTGCTGGTGCGGGCGCGCGGCGGCCACGGTGATCTGAGCCGTGGGGGCATATAAAAAAGAGGCGGGCAGCATACACTGCCCGCCTCAGATTGTCGAAGAACCCATCCGACGCATTAAGCGAAGGATGGGTTCTTTCCATAGGAGAAAACGGCATAATGCAAAATCAGGATAAATCGAGAGGGACGACCATTCCGCCACTTCCACATTGCCA
>JAEWAE010000019.1 GCA_023391835.1 Bacillota bacterium | reverse complement strand
GCGCGGGGGCGCTGGCCGCCATGGCCGAGTGGGGCATCGACCTTTCCGCTCACCGGGCGCGCAGCGCGACGCGGGAGGATATCGCCCGCGCCGACGGCGTGTACGCCATGTCCGCTTCCCATGCGGCGGCGCTCAAGACCGCATGCCCCGGGGCGGCGGGGCGCATCCGGGTGCTGGGGGGCGGTATCCCCGACCCTTACGGCGGGGATACCGCGGCCTATCGCCGCTGCCGGGATGCCATCGCCGCCGCCGTGGAAGGCGAGGCCGCGCGATGGGTGTGACGCCGGGTATCACGGTGGTGCCCATGGAAGCGGCCCATATCCCGGCCCTGGCGGAAATCGAGCGGCTGTGCTTTTCCACTCCCTGGCAGGCGTGGATGCTGGAAGAGGAGTTGGAAAACCCCGCCGCCCTTTTTGTCGTGGCCGTGCGGGAGAGTGTGCCCGTGGGCTATGCGGGCATGACCCATGTCTGCGGCGAGGGCTATATCGACAACGTGGCGGTGCACCCGGCGTGCCGGCGGCAGGGCACGGCCACCGCGCTGCTCCGGTATCTCGACCGGCAGGCCCGGGCCCGGGGCTTTTCGCTGCTGACGCTGGAAGCGCGGGTTTCCAACGCCGGGGCCATCCGGCTTTATGAGCGGGAGGGCTTCGTGCGGCAGGGCGTGCGCCCCGGCTTTTACGAGCGTCCGCGGGAGGACGCGCTGATCATGACCAAATTTTACGGCCCCGCTTGCGGGAATCCCGGCCGAGGGTGAGGAGAATTCGCATTGAAGATACTGGCTTTTGAATCGTCCTGCGACGAGACGGCCGCCGCCGTGGTGGAAGACGGGCGCAAGGTCCTGGCGAGCGTGGTGGCCTCCCAGGTGCCCGTGCACCGGCTTTATGGCGGCGTTGTGCCGGAAATTGCCTCCCGCTGCCATACCGAGGCCATCGTGCCGCTGGCGCGGCAGGCGGTGGAGCAGGCCGGCTGTGGCTGGGAGGGGGTCGACGCCGTGGCGGTGACCTATGCCCCCGGCCTGATCGGTGCGCTGCTGGTGGGAGTCAATTTTGCCAAGGGGCTTGCCATGTCGCTGGGGCGGCCGCTGATCCCGGTGCATCATCTGCGTTCCCATATTGCGGCCAATTACATTGCCCACCCGGAGCTCGAGCCGCCGTTTCTGTGTCTGGTGGCGTCGGGCGGGCACAGCCATATCGTCGAGGTGGGCGGCTACACGGCCTTCCACGTGCTGGGGGTCACGCGGGATGATGCCGCGGGCGAAGCCTTCGACAAGGCGGCGCGGGCAATCGGCTTCCCCTACCCCGGCGGCGCGGCCATCGACCGGGCGGCCGGGCGGGGCGACCCCACGGCCGTGAAGCTCCCCCGTCCCCAGGTGGACGGCGCCCCCTATGACTTCAGCTTCTCGGGGCTCAAGACCGCCGTCATCAATTATGTGCACACCCGGCAGCAAAAAGGGCAGCTCATTGCCCCCGACGACGTGGCGGCCTCTTTCCAACAGGCGGTGGTGGATATGCTCGCCTCCCGTCTGATGCTGGCGGCCGACACCCGCGGGTGCCGGGCCGTGGCGCTCGCCGGCGGTGTAGCGGCCAATTCCGGCCTGCGCGCGCGGCTCGAGGCCGACTGCCGGGCCCGCAGCCTGCCGCTTTACATGCCGCCGCTGTCGCTGTGCGGCGACAACGCCGCCATGGTGGGCGCGCAGGCGTATTACGAGTTTCGGGCCGGTCATACCGCCGGGCCGGAGCTCAATGCTTTTGCCAATCTCGATATTGCCTGAAGGGCGCCGCGTTTGCCCGAGATGGGAAAAAGACAGGAAAACATCCGTTACCATCTGCAAAGGAGTCGATTCCAATGGCCAAAAACAGTTATGAAAGCCCGTTCTGCACCCGTTACGCCAGCCCCGAAATGCAGTATCTTTTTTCGGCGGATAAAAAGTTCCGCACCTGGCGCCGGCTGTGGATCGCCCTGGCCCGGGCGGAAAAGGAGCTGGGCCTGCCCGTCACCGACGGGCAGATCGCCGAAATGGAGGCCCACGCCGACGACATCAATTACGACGTGGCGGAGGCGCGGGAACGTGAGGTACGTCACGACGTGATGGCCCACGTCTATGCCTTCGGGGTGCAGTGCCCCACGGCCCGGCCCATCATCCATCTGGGAGCGACCTCCTGCTATGTGGGCGACAACACCGACATCATCGTCATGCGGGAGGCATTGGAGCTTGTGCGCAAAAAGGCGCTCAATGTCATCGCCCATCTGGCCGATTTCGCCATGCGCTATCGGGCGATGCCCTGCCTTGCCTACACCCATCTGCAGCCGGCCCAGCTGACCACCGTGGGCAAGCGTGCTTCGCTGTGGATTCACGACCTGATGATGGATCTCGACGAGCTGCAATTCCGCATCGACAGCCTGCAGTTGCTCGGCTCGAAAGGCACCACGGGCACGCAGGCCTCGTTTATGGAACTTTTCGACGGGGATGAGGCGAAGGTCACACGTCTTGAGGAACTCATCGCCAAAGAGATGCGCTTTGAGAAGGTCGTGCCCGTGTCGGGTCAGACCTATTCCCGCAAGGTCGACAGCGCCGTGCTCGCCACGCTTTCGGGCGTGGCCCAGAGCGCGAGTAAATTCGCCAATGACCTGCGCATCCTCCAGAGCTTCAAAGAGATGGAAGAGCCCTTCGAGGCCCATCAGATCGGCTCGTCGGCCATGCCCTACAAACGCAACCCCATGCGCTGCGAGCGCATGACCGCCTTGGCCCGTTATGTGATGGTGGATACGGTCAACCCCGCCGTGACGGCGGCGACCCAGTGGTTCGAGCGCACACTGGATGATTCGGCCAACAAGCGTATCGCGGTGGCCGAGGCGTTCCTTGGGGTGGACGCCATCCTCAACATCTACATCAACGTGGCCGACGGGCTGGTGGTCTACCCCAAGGTCGTGGCGGCGCGCGTCAAACGGGAGCTGCCCTTCATGGCCACCGAGACCATTATGATGGATGCCGTCAAGCGCGGCGGCGACCGCCAGCAGCTCCACGAGCGCATCCGCCAGCATTCCATGGCCGCCGCCCGCCGCGTCAAGGAAGAGGGGCTGGAAAACGACCTGATCTCCCGCATCGCAGGCGACCCGCTTTTCGGCATGAAGGAGTCGGAAATCGACGCCCTGCTCGACCCCGCCGCCTTCACCGGCCGCGCCTGCCGGCAGGTGGAAGAATATGTCGGCGGCACGGTGCTTCCGCTTTTAGAAAAAGAGCACAATGTTCTCGGGGCCAAACCTGTGCTGAATGTATAATATCGCGGGCCGGGGCCGGGGAATGAATTGACTTTTCCGGCCCGTCCCCCTATAATAGATTCTGTTGCATATTGTGTCCGCGCGCTCCCCCTTACCCGGACTGTGGGGCGCGCGGTTTTTTCGGAGCCCCCGGCGGCTGACGGCGGGCGGCGACGGCGCAAAATTACGGATTGGAAGGTGGACGCCTGTGTTCAAACGAGTGGGGAAATCGGCTTTCGTCCTGTCGGTGATCGCCATCCTGATCATCGCGTACCTTGCGGTGTTCGGCATATGGTACAACAGCGACGGGAGCAAAACGTATCTGATCAAACCGGCGTCGCAGAGCCGCTTTGGCATCGACATTTCGGGCGGCATCGACGTGACCTTCACGCCGCCGAAGGGGACGACCGTCACTAAGCAGCAGATGGACGACGCTACCACCATGCTGAAAAACCGTCTGGATCAGAAAAACATACTCGACCGGGAAATCTACGCAGACGATAACCCCACCCACCCCAGCATCATCGTGCGCATCCCGCACCAGTCGAGCACCAAAACCTTTGACCCGCAGACCGAAATCAAAGAGCTGGGCTCTATGGTTCAGCTGGAATTCAAATGCGACGATTACAACAACGGTCAGGCCATTGCCAAGGGCAGCGACGTCAAAAGTGCTTCGGTGGAGGTCGACCCCGAGGATAATTCCTACGAGGTTTCCTTCACGCTGAAGGCTTCGGCGGTCAAGGCTTTCGCCGACGCCACCACTTGGATTAAGAATAACAACAAGAACCTCGATATCTATCTCGATAACGAAAAGATCGAGTCGGCGGGTGTCAACGACCCCATCACCGAGGGCAAAGGCGTCATTCAGGGCGGCTTCACGGCGGCTTCCGCCAAAAAGCTGGCCGACCAGATCAACTCCGGCTCGGTGCCGTTTGAGCTGGTGACCGACAACTTTTCCACCATTTCCCCGACACTGGGCAAGAGCGCACTCAACGTGATGGTTTACGCCGGTATTTTGGCGTTTATTCTCATCGCGCTTTTCATGATTATCTATTACCGTCTGCCCGGTCTGATCGCCGTCATCGCGCTGTGCGGCCATGTGGCGGGCACGCTGCTTTCCATTTCCATCCCGCAGATCACGCTGACATTGCCCGGCATCGCCGGTATCATATTGTCCATCGGCATGGGCGTGGACTGCAACGTCATCACGGCCGAGCGTATCCGTGAGGAGCTGCGGGTGGGCAAGACCATCGACGGCGCCATCGACGCCGGTTTCGACCGCAGCTTCTCGGCCATTTTCGACGGCAACATCACCGTCATCATTGCCGGCGCGATCCTGATGTGGCTCGGCTCCGGCTCGGTGAAGTCCTTCGGTTACACGCTGGTCATCGGCGTGGTGTTCAACTTCATCATGGGCCTGACCGTGTCCCGCCTGATGCTCAAGTCCGTTTCCCGCTTTCCGTTTGCCCGCAAGGCCACTCTTTACGGCCCGAAGGCGCCGGAGCCGGCCGAGATCCAGCCGGACGAAGATTCCCCAAAGCCGTCGGTCAAGCTTTCCCGCGCCGCGGCGGCCCGTCAGTCGGCCCAGCAGCAGCTGCTCGATGAGCGCCGCACCCGGCTGCACATCGATTTCATCGGCAAACGGCGGATTTACTATACCATTTCCATCGTGCTGATTGCGGCCGGTATTCTGGTTTCCGCCATCATGGGCGTGAAGATGGATATCAGCTTCACCGGCGGTGCCATTCTCAAATATCAGTACACCGGCACCATCGACGAGAACGCCGCCCGCACGGCGGCGGCCGACGCCATCAATTCCGGTAGTACCAAATATAAGGTGTCGCTCCAGACCGACCATATCACCGGCACCAACGACAAGCTGCTGATCTTTTCCGTTTCCCGGGCCGAGGGCGCCGGCAAGGTGAGCCTGAGCAACGTGCAGCAGACGGCTATGACCACCGCGCTGACGACCAAATTCAAAGACAACAGCGTTTCCATCTATCAGACCAACAACGTCAACCCGGATATGGGTGCCCAGTTCCTGCGGCAGAGCATCCTTGCCGTGGCGTTGGCGTCACTGCTGATCATTATCTATATCTGGATTCGTTTTCGCCACATCGGCGGCCTGCCCGCCGGCCTGACGGCGTTCGCCGCCCTGCTGCATGACCTGCTGATGGTTTTCGCAGCGTTCTCCATCTTCCGGATTCCGCTGAACGACAACTTTGTGGCTGTGCTGCTGACCATCCTTGGCTACTCGGTCAACGACACCATCGTCATTTACGACCGGATCCGTGAAAACCGCCGGCTGTATGGTACCAAGGTGCATTTCATTGATGTGACCAACCGCAGTATCAATCAGTCGTTTTCCCGTTCCATCAACACCACCCTTGCCACGTTTATGGCCATCGCCGTGGTGTGCGCCTTCTCGCTGGTGTATCACCTCGACTCCATTACCAGTTTCGCCCTGCCTATGATGGTGGGCGTGGTCACCGGCTGTTATTCCACCATCTGCATCGCCGGTCCCCTCTGGGTGTCATGGGTGAGCCACAAGGAAAAGCAAGCCGCCGCCCTCAAGGCGCAGCGGCAGGCCGAAAAAGCGCTCAAATCGGGCAAAAAAGCCTGATTGATTTCGTGACCCGATACAAACAGGCCGCCGCCCGCTCATGCGGGTGGCGGCCTGTTTCATATTATAGCTTTAGCGCGAAATAACCACCAGCTATGCTGGTGAGGATAAAAATCTTTAGATACAAGAAAACCTCCTTTTGCTAAAATAGATGCAGGTTTGCCAACCGCATTATGAAGCAAAAGGGGG
>JAEWAE010000004.1 GCA_023391835.1 Bacillota bacterium | reverse complement strand
ATTATCAGCCGTCCCCCCGGTTTATATCGAAAAGTATCGTCACTCAGGGCCGCAGCAGGCCCGCCGCCGAAAGCCACGCCCGGGCAATGACGGAATGGCCGCCGTCCACCGGGTGCACGCCATCCTGCGACAGCTCGAAAATATCCCGCTGCGTGCAGCAGGAGGCAAAGATGCCGTCCAGCGGAATGAATGTGGCGTGAAATTCCCGCGCCAGGCGGCGCACGACCTGAATCTTCGGGTCCAGATCCTCTCGCCACTGCTGCCGGTCGGCAATATGGGGCATGAGGAACGGCTCCATGATGGAAATCTGCGCGCCCGCAGCGGCCGTGCGGCTCAGGATATCGCGGTAGTCGGCCTCAAACGCCTGTGGGGACGTGGGGTCGGCGCTGTCGTAGCGCCGCCAGGTGTCGTTGATACCGATGAGAATATTCACCACGTCCGGATGCAGGCCGAGGCAGTCCTCCTGCCAGCGGGCCTTCAGATCACGCACGCGGTTGCCGCTGATGCCGCGGTTGAGCACCCGGATATGCCGCTCGCCGCAGAATATGTCGAGATACTGCCGCACCTTGCGGGCGTAGCTCGGACCCAAATCATCCGGGTCCTCCCGCCGCCGCCCGCAATCGGTGACACTGTCACCGATGAAAAGCACCAGAGAATCGGGCTTGACTGTGAGCATGTTATTCCCCCTGTGTAGGCCCGCTGCTCAGCGGTAGCCCAGCTTCTGCAGGTTATGCAGGCTCTTTTCCAGGCAGATGAATGGGTCTTCGCGGCAAGTGTCCTGCTCCACCAGCGCCCACTTCGTGCCGGATTTTTCGCAGGCTGCGGCGATGCGTTTCCAGTCAAGATTGCCCTCGCCCACCGGCGCCATGACAACCTTGCGGTCGACATACGCCATATCCTTGAAATGCACCGCCGGGACACGGCCCGGCAGACGCTCGATGAGCGCGGCGGGGTCGCATCCGGCATCCTGCACCCAGTAGGTGTCGACCGTGAAGCCCACGGACGGGTCCAGCCCCTCCACCAGACGGTCGAAAATGGTGCGCCCGTCGAATTTTTCAAACTCCTGATTGTGGTTGTGATACATGAAGCGCATGCCGTTCGCCGCCACTTTGCGCGCGATGGGGTTGTAATCCTTGATGAACTGCTCGCACCCTTCGAGACTGTAAAGATATTGGGAAGGCATGGAACCGATGCCGATGAGGTTGCAGCCGAGAATCTTATGCTCCGCGATGACCTTGTCGATGTCGTGAAGCAGTCTGTCCTGCGGAGTATGAGTGATGACGATGGAAAGGCCCTCTTTGTCACAGATGGCGCGCAGGCGCTCCGGCTCGATGGCCCCGATGCCGGAAACCTGCACGGTGTGATAGCCCATGGCCGCCACGCGGTGCATCCCCTGCTCAATGCCTTCGACCGTTTTCATTTCGTTGCGGAGTGTATACAGCTGAGCTCCCAGAATCATATGCGATCCTCCTGACTATTTTCCACAAAAATTTTTCCGTTGATTACGCCCCTATTGTATCATGCCGCTTGATTGGGAGCCATTGTCAAACCGGACAAAAGCTTTGCATATCTTGCCAATCTGTTTCCGCCGAAGCCCCGCAATATGTGCAATGTTTTGCCCTGCATCCGCAAAGCCCGCCGCAAGCGGCCCATGGTATAATATAGATGATTCTCATCATTTACACATTGTGCAAGCCGGATGGCCCTTGGCAGGGCCTCCCGGCGTAGTAGGAGGATATTATGGCGGATTTCATACTCTCTTCATTTGCCGACGAGTCGGCGGACCGGCTGGACGACCAGCTGCGTTTCTCACAGGAAAATGACGTGCACGCCATCGAGATGCGCAACGTGGACGGCAAAAACGTGACCGACCTGACCCCCGCCGAGGCCAAGTCCGTGGCGGAAAAGCTCCGTGCCAAAGGGGTCGTGCTGTCGGCAGTCGGCTCGCCCATGGGCAAGATCGGCGTCAACGATCCCTTCGAGCCGCATCTGGATAAATTCCGCCGCTGTGTGGAAATTGCCAGGGTCCTGGGCGCCCGGTACATCCGGATGTTCAGCTTTTACACTCCCGAGGGCACCGACCCCGCCTCCTGCCGGGATACGGTCATGGAGCGGCTTTCGCGCTTTGTCGAGGCCTGCGAGGGCTCGGGCGTCGTCTGCTGCCACGAGAATGAAAAGGGTATTTTCGGCAATGTGCCGGAACGGTGCCTCGACATACTCAAAACCTTTGACGGCAAGATTCTTGGCATCTTCGACCCGGCCAACTTCATCCAGGAGTCGGTGCAGACGGTGCCGGCGTGGGATATGCTCGAACCCTACATCGAGTATTTCCACATCAAGGACGCTCTGATGGAAAGCGGCAAAGTGACCCCCGCCGGCAAAGGCGACGGCCATGTGCCGGAACTGCTGAGTCGGTTCGCCCGTAAGGAAGGCACCCGTTTCCTGACCGTCGAGCCCCATTTGGCACTCTTCACGGGCTTTTCCGATCTGGAAAGTACTTCCGACAACAAGACCCCGCCTTTCACCTACCATTCCCGCGAGGAAGCCTATGGGACGGCTGTGGGCGCGCTCAAAAAGATACTGGCTGGCATGTCCTACACGGAGCGCAAAACGGCGGGCGGCACCCCTGTGTGGAGCCGCTGATTTCCCGCGCCATCCGTCGGATTCGCCAGAAAGCCGCATCCAATTTGGGCATCGCCGCGGCACATTCCTTTCCTCCGCATATTGCAAATCTTGTGAAAACCGGATAGGATAGGGGATGGGAGGTATGACCCATGGCTTCTGTATCGCAGTTTTGTTTGCCCAGCATGGCATTCGGTCATAATTTGGATCAGGGGGACGCGCTGCAGCCGTTTTCGCTGCATTGCCACGACTGCTATGAAGTCTATCTTTTTGTCAGCGGAGAGGGTTACTATGTCATTGAGGGCAACCGGTATGAGCTCCGGCCGCTGAGTCTGCTCGTCATCCGCCCCGGCGAGGTGCATTGTTTCCGCCAGACCGGGCAATGCGACTATGAGCGCTATGTGATCAATTTCGCGTCCGACGCCATCGGTAGCGAAGGCGAATTGCCCCGGACGCTGCTGGACCCTTTCCTGCAGCGGGAAATGGGGAAGCAGAATCTCTATTATATATCCGAAGATGGGATACTTTTCCGTATATTCCGGGAGTTCGACGAAATCGCACGGCTCCGCCCTCAGACCGGCCCCTTCGAAGCGGGGCGGCTGCTGGGCGTGATGCTGGCGAATCTCGCCCGCAGTATGGCGGCGCCCGCCGGCTCGCCCGGCGAGAGCGAGACAAGCTGCCGGCTGATCAACGGCGTCATTCAGTACATCAACGAAAACCTGACCCGGCCGCTGCGGCTCGACGAGATCGCTTCGCATTTTTATGTGAGCAAGTATCATTTGAGCCGGATGTTCAAAAAGCTCATCGGCGTGTCGGTCATCGACTATGTCATCCGCAAGCGGATTTTTCTGGCCGAGCGGCTGCTGCGAAACGGCTCCACCACGGCGGAAGCCTGCGCCGGGGCGGGTTTCGGGGATTACACCTCGTTTTACCGCTCGTTCCGGCGGGTGACAGGGTTTTCCCCGGCGCAGATGAAAAACCGGGAGCCGGTCTATGTACCCAGCCGTACCCACACTTAATTGCGCGGCGGCCAGTTTTTGTATCGTTCCCGCGCCTTTTCCGACAGGTAAATATCCAGCGCCTGATCGGCCCGGTCGAAAAAGCGCACCGCCCGCACCAGCGCATAGACGAAAAGTGCGGCTATTCCGATGGAAAAAACAGTTAACAGGCCTGTGAAAAAGCTCATGGTTTTTCCTCCCCTGTATGGCCGCGTAGGCGCGGCTGCATTTCCATTATATAGTGGTTTGATGCAAATTACCATACGGGCCGCAAAAAGGGAACCGGAAAATTCCGGTTCCCTTTTTTATACCCGACGGGTCTCTCAGAAACCCATCACATTTTTGAGCTTTTCAAAAAAGCTCTTGCGTTTCTCATAGTGGCCGCCGCCCTCGGTGGATGCCTCAAACTGCCGCAGGATTTCCCTCTGCTTTTCGTTGAGATTCTTGGGCACTTCCAGCACGATGCGTACGTACTCATCCCCCCGGCTGCTGCGGCCGAGATTGCGGATGCCCTGACCGCGCAGGCGGAACGCCTCGCCCGGCTGGGTGCCGGCCGGCAGGTTATAGGCCACCTTGCCATCCAACGTCGGCACGGTGATCTCGCTGCCCAGCGCCGCCTGTGGAAATGTAACTGGCACCTCGCACCATACGTCATACCCCTTGCGGGAAAAAATCGCGTGCGGCTGCACGGAAATCACCAGCAGCAAATCGCCCGCCGGCCCGCCGCTGCGGCCGTGGTCGCCCTGGCCGCGCAGCGGCAGCACCTGTCCTTCGTCGATGCCGGCCGGGATGGTGACCTCCAACTTATGCCGGTGGCGCACCAGCCCTTCCCCATGGCAGTTGGTGCAGGGGTTTTGCACGACCCGGCCGGTGCCGCCACAGCGCTCGCATGGGTGTGTGGAAGACATCATGCCGAAAGGCGTGCGCTGCGTCGTGCGCACGGTGCCGCTGCCGTGGCACACGGGGCAGGTTTCCGGATGAGTGCCGGGCTTGGCCCCGCTGCCGTGGCACACGCTGCATGGCTCGATGCGGGATACCTCCACGATCTTCTTGCAGCCCTTGGCCGCTTCCTCGAAGGTGAGGGACAGATGAATCTGGATATCACCGCCCCGCGTGGGCCCGTTGCGGCGCGAACCCGAGCCGCCGCCCCCGAAGCCGAATATATCGCCGAAATTGGAAAAGATATCGCCCAAGTCACCGAAATCAAAGCCGCCTGCCGAGTAGCCGCCGCCTGCACCGAAGTTAGGGTCCACACCCGCATGGCCGTACTGGTCATAGCGCGCCCTTTTTTCCGAATTAGAAAGCGTCTCGTAGGCCTCGTTGACTTCCTTGAATTTAGCTTCCGCCGTCTTGTCGCCCGGATTGAGGTCCGGATGATACTTTTTGGCGAGCTGACGGTAAGCCTTCTTGATTTCGTCCTCAGACGCGCCCTTGCTGACACCCAGCACCTCATAATAGTCGCGTTTTTCAGCCAATCCAAATCACCACTCTAAATACTTGCAGACTGAAACACATGCCGGCTTTTTCCGAGCACACATGTTCCGGCGCAGGCAGACCTGCGCCGGAACCATATGGGAAGTGCCGCACCTTACTTTTTGTTGTCGTCGTCGTTGACTTCGTGATACTGCGCGTCATGGACGTCACCGCTGCCGGAATCGCCGCTGCCCGGATTGGGGCCCGCACCCGGATTCGCGCCGCCCGTAGCCTGATAGATTTTCGACGAAACCTCGTACACGGCCTTGGAAAGTTCGTCCTGGGTGGATTTGATCTTGTCGATGTCGGTGCCTTTGAGAGCATCCTTAACGGCATTGATCTTATCCTGCACGTTTTTCTTGTCGTCGGCCGAAACCTTATCGCCCAGCTCGCTGAGGGTCTTTTCGGAAGTGAAGACGATCTGGTCGGCTCCGTTGCGCACGTCGACCTCTTCGCGGTGCTTCTTGTCCTCATCTGCAAACTTCTCCGCGTCCTTGATGGCGCGGTCGATGTCATCCTTGCTCATATTCGTGCTGGAGGAAATGGTGATGTGCTGCTCCTTGCCGGTGCCCTTATCGGTCGCCGACACATGCACGATACCGTTGGCGTCGATGTCGAAGGTGACTTCGATCTGCGGCACGCCGCGGGGAGCCGCCGGGATGCCGTCCAGATGGAACACGCCCATTTGCTTGTTGTCGCGGGCCATGGGGCGTTCGCCCTGCAGGACGTTGACTTCCACCGAAGTCTGGCCGTCCGCCGCGGTGGAAAAGACCTGGCTCTTTTTGGTCGGGATAGTTGTGTTGCGGTCAATGATCTTGGTGAACACGCCGCCGAGGGTCTCGATGCCCAGGGAAAGCGGCGTCACATCCAGCAGCAGCAGGCCCTTCACTTCACCGCCGAGCACACCGCCCTGAATGGCGGCACCCACGGCCACGCACTCGTCGGGGTTGATGCCCTTGAAGGGGTCCTTGCCGGTAAGATTTTTGACCGTATCCTGCACGGCCGGGATACGGGTGGAGCCGCCCACGAGCAGGATCTTGTCAAGGTCGGAAGCCTGAAGCTTTGCGTCGGAAAGCGCCTGGCGCACCGGGCCCATGGTTGCTTCGACCAGATCGGCGGTCAGCTCGTTGAATTTTGCGCGGGTCAGCGTCATATCCAGATGCTTCGGGCCAGTGGCGTCCGCCGTGATGAAGGGCAGATTAATCTGCGTGCTGGTCATGCCGGAAAGCTCGATCTTCGCCTTTTCCGCCGCGTCCTTGAGGCGCTGCATGGCCATCTTGTCTTTGGAAAGGTCGATGTGGTTCTCTTTGCGGAAGCCCTCGACCATCCAGTTGATCACGCGCTGGTCGAAATCGTCGCCGCCCAGGCGGTTGTTGCCGGCCGTGGCGAGCACTTCCTGCACGCCGTCGCCCATTTCGATGACCGACACGTCGAAGGTGCCGCCGCCCAGATCGTAGACCATGATTTTCTGGTCTTTTTCCTTATCGATACCGTAAGCCAGCGCCGCGGCGGTCGGCTCGTTGATGATGCGCTTGACATCCAGCCCCGCGATGCGGCCGGCGTCCTTAGTCGCCTGGCGCTGCGCGTCGGTGAAATACGCCGGCACCGTGATGACGGCTTCGGTCACTGGGCCGCCCAGATACGCCTCGGCGTCGGATTTCAGCTTGCCGAGTATCATGGCGGAAATTTCCTGCGGCGCGTAGGACTTGCTGTCCACAGTCACCTTAAAGTCGCTGCCCATCTTCCGCTTGATGGAAATGACCGTGCGGTCGGGGTTGGTGATAGCCTGCCGCTTGGCGACCTGGCCGACCATCCGTTCGCCGTTTTTGGCAAACGCGACAACCGACGGAGTGGTGCGGGCGCCTTCCGGGTTGGGGATGACGACCGGCTCGCCGCCTTCCATCACTGCCACACAGGAATTCGTAGTGCCCAAATCAATGCCAATAATTCTGCCCATAATCGGATTGTACCTCCTGCTAATATACTCAATTCATACGATTGAAATGAGGAATTTTCAAATAAATGCGCTCAGTTGGCCACTTTGACCATGGAATGCCGGATGACCCGTTCCCCGATGCGGTAGCCTTTCTGCAGCACGTCGGTCACCACCGACTCGCCAAGGTTCGTATCCTCCACATGCATCACGGCGCTGTGTATGTTGGGGTCAAAGGTCTGGCTCTGCGCCTCGATTTCCTCGACTCCCAGCTTTTTAAATCCGTCGGAAAGCTGCCGCAGGGTCATTTCGACCCCTTTGCGGAAACTTTCGGCGTTGGAATCGGAAAAATCCATGGCGCGTTCCAGGCTGTCGAGAGCCGGGAGCAGCGAAGTGACGACCTGCGCCACCGCGTCGTCGTGAATTTCCGCCTTTTCCTCCGCCGTGCGGCGGCGGTAGTTTTCATATTCATGGGCCAGAGAATTGTACTTCTCGCGGACGCCGCGCAAATCGGTCTCCTCAGTTTCCTTTTCCCCGCGGGCGGTTTCCAGCTCGCCCTTAAGACGTTTGATTTCCGCCATCGACTGCTGCAGATAGATTTTGAGCACGTCGGTTTCGGAAACCGTCTTTTCACCGGCTTTTTCGTCCGGTTTGGCCTCCCCGGCGGCCTCTTTATCGGTCTGGGGTGTTTCGCCGGTTTTTTGATCCGCCGTGGGAGCCGCCGTATCCTTCTCAGCCGCCCCGGCTTCGGCGGCGGTCTGTGCCTGCGGATCTTTTTCCGGGCCGGACGGCCGGTTTTCAGCCGTCTGGCTCTTCGTGTCGTCGTCCTTCTTTTTCAAATCGGAATGCCCCTTTCGTCTGAAATCGTGAGCCCCCGCACGGCGGGGGCCGACGCTAACCATCCTCGAAGGTGTCGTGAATCAGGCTGCTCAGCGCCTTGGCAAAATAGTCAATGTGGGACATCAGGCGGGAATAATGCATCCGGATGGGCCCGATGATGCCGATGGCACCGCCATCCATGCCGCGCACGAGAAACGGCGCGGCGATGACGCTCGACTGGCTCATCATCGGGGAGCCCAGCTCGCTGCCGATGCGCACCCACACACCCTCCCGCGAGTCGATCAGGAGTTTTGCCAGCTCCTCCGGATGCGCAAGGCACTGCAGGATATCCGCCGCCCGATCGGAGCCGATCTCCGGCCGGGCCAGCAGATTGGCTTCCCCGCCGAGAAACACTTCGGAATCCGTCAGCGACGAGGCGTCGCGGAAAATACCCCGCAGCACCGGGCGCAGCGCAAAGGTGTACTCGTAAAGCTCGCCTTCCAGTTGCTTACACAGCTCCGGCGTGATTTCCCGCAGGGCCCGGCCGCAGAGACTCTCATTGACCAGGCGGTGGAAAAAGGTGAGCATTTCAGCCGTTAGATCGTCTTCCACCCGGTAAAACCGATTTTTCACCAGCCCCGCCGAGGTGAGCATCACCACCAGCAGCGAACGCCGCCCCGCCGGCACCAGCTCGATGCGGCGCAGCTCGGCGCCGTTATCGGCAGGCGCCACGGTAACCGTGGCGCATCCGGTGATGGAAGCGAGAGCCTCCCCGGATTTCTGAATCATCTTTTCCAGGTCGCTGCCCATGAAGCGCAGCACCCGGTCGATGCGGGCTTTTTCCTCCAGCTGGAGCGGGTACGCTTCCATCAGGCTGTCGACGTAGACCCGGTAGCCCAGCTCCGTGGGCACCCGGCCGGCCGACGTATGCGGCTGCTCCAGATACCCCATCTCGGTGAGCTCGGACATTTCATTGCGCAGCGTGGCGGAAGAAAGCCCCATCCCCGTCTCTTTAGCCAGCAGCTTCGAGCCCATCGGTTCGCCGGTCGCAATATAGTATTTGACGATCGAACTCAATATACGTTTCTTTCTGTCTCCCAACTCCATGATACTTCACCCCGAATGAAACGCATGGGCGACCGCACCGGCACCCTCCGTGCCGGGCGTTAGCACTCGCTAGCCCAGAGTGCTAACAACTATGAATGTAACACCATTCGGTGCGGTTGTCAATAGTCCGGCCGTTTTTCCGAAAAATATTTACAAACCGGACATTTATGGCAGCAGCCGGGCCAAAAGCGGGTTGCTCACGAGGAAGCCTTTGCGCGTCAGCGCCAGCCGTTCGCCGTCATACGTCACCAGCCCTGCGCGCCGCCACTCCGGCACCTGCGACAGATCGAGCCGTTCCAGCTCCACCCCGAAACGTTCCCGCAGGGCGGCGCGGCAAAGCCCGTCGGCCAGCCGCAGGCGCAGCATGGCGTATTCTTCCCAGCCGCCGCCCGGCCCCTCATCCTCAGTGTGCCCGGAATGAATGAATTTTGCGAGGCTGCGGGGGTAATAAAACCGGCGGCCGCGCCACAGCGAATGAGCCGCCGGGCCGATGCCCAGATAGTCGTTGCAGTTCCAATATTTGAGGTTGTGGCGGGACTCCATTTCCGGGCGGGCAAAGTTGGAAATTTCATACTGACGATAGCCCCGGGTCTCAAGCTCCCGGCAGGCAAGCTCATAGAGATCGGCCTGCCCGTCGCCGTCGGGCAGCGAAAGCGTCGCCCGTTTGCGATAAAACTCCGTGCCCGGCTCGATTTTGAGCAGATAGGCGGAAATATGCGCCGGCTCCAGCCCGGCCGTGAAATCCACCGACCGGCGCAGGCTATCCGCCGTCTGGCCGGGCACGGCCAGCATCAGGTCGAGGGAGATATTGTCAAACCCTGCCGCCCGGGCCTCCTTGACGGCGGCCGCGGCGTCCTGCGGTGTGTGGCGGCGGCCCAGGGCCTGCAGCTCCTGCGCCACGCCCGACTGCAGCCCCAGCGACAGCCGGTTGAAGCCGGCCTGCCGCAGCGCCGCGAAATCCGCCGGCGGCGCGCCCGCTTGCGAGGCGCTCGCCCGCGAGGCGCCGCCCACAGGCGTGGGGTTCGCTTCGAGGGTGATTTCGGCGTCGGGGGCGACGGCAAAATCCCGCCGGATGCGCCCGAAGAGCCGGCACAGCCCGTCGCCCAGCAGGGAGGGCGTGCCGCCGCCGAAATAGACTGTGTCGAAGACGGCGCCCTGCGCCCGCACGCTCCATCGGTCAAGCTCCCGTTCCACGGCGGTCAGGTATTCTTCCCGCAGAGCCGGAGAAAGAGGCACCGAGTAAAAATCGCAGTAGGGGCATTTGCCCCCCGCGCAGAAGGGCACGTGCACATAAAGCCCGGGCAGCCCGGTGCGGACGTCATTCATCCAGTTTGAGGACGGCCATGAACGCCTCCTGGGGCACTTCCACCGAGCCGAGCTGGCGCATCTTCTTTTTGCCCTCTTTCTGCTTTTCCAGCAGCTTTTTCTTGCGGGAAATATCACCGCCGTAGCATTTGGCCAGCACGTCTTTGCGCAGGGCCTTGATGGTCTCGCGGGCGATGATCCGCCCGCCCACCGCCGCCTGGATGGGCACTTCGAAAAGCTGGCGGGGGATGTTATCCCGCAGCTTTTCGACGATGCGCCGGGCGCGGGCATAGGATTTGTCGGCGTGGACGATGAAGGAAAGCGCGTCGACGACCTCGCCGTTGAGCAGGATATCCATTTTCACGAGCTTGGAGGGTGCATAGCCGTGGAGCTCATAATCGAACGAAGCATACCCGCGGGAGATGGATTTGAGCGCGTCGAAAAAGTCGTAGACAATTTCGTTGAGAGGCAGCTCATAATGCATATCCACCCGGGTGGGGTCGAGATACTGCATACCCTTGAAATCCCCCCGCCGTTCCTGGCACAGGTGCATGATGTTGCCCACATAGTCGGAGGGGGTGAAGATATGGGCGTCCACGATGGGTTCCTCGGCGACGGCGATCGTTTCCGCGTCGGGGTAATTGGTGGGATTGTCGATATAGACCGTCTTGCCATTTGTCAGCGTCAGGCGATAGACCACGCTGGGCGCCGTGGTGATGAGGTCGAGGTTGAATTCCCGTTCCAATCGCTCCTGCACCACTTCCATATGCAGAAGGCCCAGAAAGCCGCAGCGGAAGCCGAAGCCCAGCGCCACCGACGTTTCCGGCTCGTAGGAAAGGGAGGCGTCGTTGAGCTGGAGCTTTGCCAGCGCGTCGCGCAGGTCCTCATACCGGGAACCGTCGGCCGGGTAGATGCCCGAAAAGACCATGGGGTTGACCTTTTTGTAGCCGGGCAGCGGCTCGGAGGCACCACCCTCCGCCAGCGTGACGGTGTCGCCCACGCGCACATCCGCCACGTTTTTGATACTGGCGGTGAGATAGCCGACCTCACCGGCCGTCAGGGCATCCGCCGCTTCCAGCCGGGTGGCACGCATATAACCGACCTCGACCACGTCGAATTCGGCGCCGGTAGCCAGCATGCGGATGCGGTCGCCCGTCGCGACCGAGCCGTCGACGATGCGGATATAGGCGATAGCGCCGCGGTAGCTGTCGTAATAGGAATCGAATATCAGCGCCTTGAGGGGGGCCTTTTCGTCGCCGACGGGGGCGGGCACGCCTTGCACCACTTCCTCGAGCACCGCGTGGATATTCGTGCCCATTTTGGCGGAAATCAGCGGCGCATTCTGAGCCGGGATGCCGATAATATCCTCGATTTCCTTTTTCACACGCTCCGGGTCGGCGGCGGGCAGGTCGATCTTATTGATGACCGGCAGCACCTCCAGCCCATGATCGACGGCCAGATAGGTGTTGGCGAGCGTCTGGGCCTCGATGCCCTGAGAAGCGTCCACCACCAGCAGCGCACCTTCGCAGGCCGCCAGCGACCGCGACACCTCATAGTTGAAATCCACGTGGCCGGGGGTGTCGATAAGGTTGAACTCATACTCCTTGCCGTCGTCGGCCAGATAGTTGAGCTTGACCGCCCGGGCCTTGATGGTGATGCCGCGCTCGCGCTCGAGTTCCATGTTGTCGAGCAGCTGGTCTTCCATTTCCCGCTGGGGCACGGCGCGGGTCAGTTCCAGCATGCGGTCGGCCAGCGTGGATTTGCCGTGGTCGATATGCGCGATGATGCAGAAATTGCGGATGCGATCCTTCTGGGTCAAGTGTGTCACCTCACGGCGGCCGAAGCCGCGTTTTTCATACGGGCCGGACGGTTCCTCAGCCCTTGTCGGGCTCCTCGCCGCCATGCCGGCGGTAATCGATATAATCCTGCAGGATGATGGTGGCGGCCGCGGCGTCGATGACGGCCTTGCGCTTTTTGCCGCGGGTGTCGGTGGCGTTAAAATAGACCGCCGCCGCCATGGTGGTACACCGCTCGTCCCACAGCCGGGTGTCGACACCGGTGCGCTCGCCGAGAGCCCGGGCGAACCGCTCGGATTTCTCGGCGCGCGGGCCCGCCGTGCCATTCATGTTCTTAGGGTAGCCCACCACAATGCGCTCCACCCCCAGCCGGGCGGCCTCCGCCGCCACGCGGCTCAGGAAGCCCTCGGTGGATTTCTCATGGATTACGCCCACCGGCGACGCGAGCCGCTCACCCGCGTCGCACACGGCGAGCCCCGTGCGGGCATCGCCGAAATCCACGCCCAATATCTTCATCGACCGCCCTCCGCCGGGGCGCTCTCATCCCGGGTCGGGCCGGATTTTTTCCACCAGCTCTGTTTTTCGATGGTGGAAAGCCCGCCCGACAGATGGGAATTATCGCCCAGCACACACACATGGGGTGTGAGCGCGTCGTCGAAGTCGATCACGCTCACGGCGGTGTTATCCACCCAGGGCACGTCGGGCAGCCGCTCGATGGGCCACCCCTGCGCCCAGCAAAGAAAATTGCGGATGGCGCAGCCGTGGGATACGACGCACACCGTCCGCCCCGGATTTTTGCGGGCGATCTCAGTGACGACCTGCCGCATGCGGGCGTAGACCGAGCGCATGGGCTCGCCGCCCTCAGGCTCGAAATTCCACGGCTCATGTTCCCAGAGGCGGTTTTCCTCGGGGTAAAGCTGCGGGATCTCGCCCCACGGCTTGCCCTCCCACCGGCCGCCGCAAATTTCCATCAGCCGCTCGTCGGTCTCGATGGGCAGTTTCCGCTCACCGCGGGCGGCGCGGGCGGTCTCCATCGCCCGTTTCAGGGGGCTGGAATAGATGGCGGCAAAGGGGTACTCCCGGCACCGCTGCCGCAGCTTTTCCAGTTGGAGACGGCCGTTTTCACTCACCGCGCCGTCGTAATGGCCCTGGAAGAGTCGGCGGGTGTTGCCCTCCGCTTCCGCGTGGCGAATCAGATAAATGCGTGTCATGGTGCAAATTGCCTCCCCGGCCCTCGGCTCACCGCCGACCCTCCCCGAAAGGACGGACGCCGCCGCAAAGCCCGCTTATGTCGGATATTTTCTGTTCGGTGAGATAGTCCCGCAGACCGTCGCGGATTTTGCGCATGGCGTAGGGGTCGCGGAAAGTGGCCGTGCCCACCTGCACCGCCCGGGCACCGGCGAGCAGCATTTCCACGGCGTCCTGCCAGGTGGCGACGCCGCCCAAGCCCATCACCGGGATCTTGACCCGCTGCGCGGCCTGCCACACGCAGCGCAGTGCCACCGGGAACACCGCCGGCCCCGACAGCCCGCCCACACTATTCGACAGCATCGGCCGTCGGGTGCGGATGTCGATGCGCATGCCCAGCAGCGTATTGATCAGGCTCAGGGCGTCGGCCCCCGCCGCCTCCGCCGCCGCGGCGATCTCGCCGATGTCGGTGACGTTGGGTGACAGCTTCACCATCAGCGGCTTGCGGCAGTGCCGCCGCACCTGGGCGGTGATATCCTCCACACTGCGGCAGCTCGCACCGAACTGAAGACCACCCTCTTTGACATTGGGGCAGGAAATGTTGAGCTCGAGCATGTCCACATCCGTCTCGCTCAGGCGCTCGGCCAGCGCACAGTAATCCGCCGGCGTGCTGCCCGCAATGTTGCATATCAGCCGTGTGCCCTGCTTTTTGAGAAACGGCAGCTCATAGCGGATGAAATACTCGACGCCGGGGTTTTGCAGCCCGATACAGTTGAGCATGCCCGAAGGGGTTTCTGCCACGCGGGGGGAAGGGTTCCCCTGCCGCGGTTCCAGCGTCATGCCTTTGAGGGAAATGCCGCCGAGTTCCGAAAGTGGGAAAACCTTCGCGTATTCCCGCCCGTAGCCGAATGTGCCGGAGGCGGCGATCACCGGGTTTTTAAATGTCACGCCCGCGACGGTGACGGCAAGCGAAGGCTCCCGCACGCCGGCCGGCCGGCTCTGTATGTCTTCCATCGTGTTCCGCCCCTTACCAGATGAGTTTGGCCGCATCGAAAACCGGCCCGTGCTTGCACACCTGCAGCATCTGCTGCCCGCCGCCCGGTGCCTTGGCCGGCACGGCACAGGAAAGGCACGCCCCCATGCCGCAGGCCATGCGCGCTTCCATCGACACAAAGCAGGCAATGCGGCGCTGCGCGGCCTCGGCGGCCACCTCGGCGAGCATCGGCCGCGGGCCACAGGCATAGACGGCATCGCAGGGGGCCTCGTCCAGCCGGCGGCTCAGCGGTGCGGTCACCAGACCCCGTTCGCCGCCCGTGCCGTCCTCGGTGACGAGGGTGACGGTGCGGCAGATTTTTGAAAAATCGTCGCCCAGGATCGCAAGCGAAGCGGTGCGGAACCCGAGGATGGCGTCGGCGTTTGCCCCATAGGGCTTAGCCGCCTCCAGCAGCGGCGGCACACCGATGCCCCCGCCCACAAAGACAGCCCGCTGCCCGGGCTTCGCGGGGATAAAGCCGTTGCCCAGCGGGGCCAGGATATCGACGCACTCGCCCTCGCGCACGGCGCTGAGCCATCGGGTGCCCTGCCCCCGCACCTGAAAAACCAGCCGCAGCATGCCCCGCGCGGCGTCGATTTCACAGATGCTGATGGGGCGGCGCAGCTCGAAGCCGCCGCAGAGCACCCCGACGAACTGCCCGGGCTTTGCCTCGGCCGCCGCCGGGCAGCATACCCACATATCGTATATTCCCCGTGCCAGCGTGCGTTTTTCCGCCACACGGCACGGCGTCGCCGCGATGGTCAAGTCCATTCCCCTTTTCCGTCCGTCTCTTTCCAGCCCCGGCTCGACGGGAGGGGCGATTTTCACCGCCCCTCCCGTCATCCGGACGCGGAGCGTCCGGACCATGTTCTTCTATTATAGCATATCTTCAGATCTTTGTAATATCCACCAGCTCAATATCCGCGATGGTCTCCTTCATTTCCAGGCAGGTGGCCAGGGCGTTGGCTGTGTCGAGTGACGTCAGGCAGGGAATAGAACGCTCCACCGCCCGGCGGCGCATCTTCACATCCTCATACTGCGGGATGCGGCCTTTGGATGAGGTGGAGATCACATAGTCGACCTTGCCGCTCTCGAGCAGCTCCATGATGGTGGGCTTGGGCTCGCTGAGCTTGCGCACCACATTGGCGGCGATCATATTCCGATTGAGGACGTTTGCCGTGCCGGCGGTGGCATAAATGGTGTACCCGAGCTTGCGGAACCGCTCGGCCACGGGGATGATTTCCTGCTTGTCGGCGTCGCGCACCGTCAGCAGCACGCCGCCCGGGTGCTTCATGCGGTAGCCAGCCGCCGTGAGGCCCTTGAGCAGCGCCTCGTGGAAGGTTTTGGCGATGCCGAGCACCTCACCGGTGGATTTCATTTCCGGCCCGAGGAGCGTATCCACGTCGTGGAGCTTCGAGAAGCTGAATACCGGCACCTTCACGGCGATATAGTCGCCCGTCGGGTGCATGCCGGTGCCGTAGCCCATGTCGCGCAGCTTATAGCCGAGCATGCAGCGGGTGGCGAGGTCGACCATCGGCACGCCCGTGACCTTGCTGATATAGGGCACGGTGCGGGATGAGCGGGGGTTGACCTCGATGACGTATACCCGGCCGTTATAGATGACAAACTGCACGTTCACCAGCCCCACCACATGCAGGGCCTTGGTGAGTTTTTCGGTGTAATCGTAAATGGTGGCCTTTTCCGCATCGGTGAGATTCTGGGGCGGATAGACCGAAATCGAGTCGCCCGAATGGACGCCCGCCCGCTCGATGTGTTCCATGATGCCGGGCACGAGGATATCCTCGCCGTCGCAGATGGCATCCACTTCGATTTCGCGGCCCATGAGGTATTTGTCGATGAGCACGGGGTTCTCAATGCCCTGCCGCAGGATGATGCCCATATACTCGGTCACGTCGGCGTCGTTATAGGCGATGATCATATTCTGCCCGCCCAGCACATAGGAGGGGCGCAGCAACACCGGGTACTGCAGGTCGCGCGCGGCCGCGAGGGCCTCCTCGGCGGTCATGACGGTGTGGCCCGCCGCGCGGGGGATGCCCGTCGCCTGCAAAATCTCGTCGAAGCGCTCGCGATCCTCGGCGGCGTCGATGCTGTCCGCTCCGGTGCCGAGGATGCGCACACCCATTTCACTCAGGTGCCGGGTGAGCTTGATGGCCGTCTGGCCGCCGAACTGCACCACCACGCCCCACGGCTTTTCGGTCTCGATGATGCCCTCCACATCCTCGGGCGTCAGGGGGTCGAAATAGAGCCGGTCGGATGTGTCGAAGTCGGTGGAGACCGTCTCGGGGTTATTGTTGGCGATAACGGCCTCATAGCCGCACTGTTTGAGTTCCCACACACAGTGGACCGAGCAGTAGTCGAACTCGATGCCCTGGCCGATGCGGATCGGCCCGGAGCCGAACACGATGACTTTCTTTTTGCCGGTGGGGTGCGCCGCGATATGCTTGGCGGCCTCGTTTTCCTCATCCCATGTGGAGTAGAAATAGGGCGTCTCGGCCGCGAACTCGGCGGCGCAGGTGTCGACCATCTTATAGGCCGGGCGTAGGCTGGCGGGCAGTTCCTTTTGCCCCGCCAGCTTGCGGATAGTTGCGTCGAGGAAACCGAGTTTTTTGGCTTTCTCATATTTTTCGGGGGTGACTTCACCCGCGGCGAGGGATTTTTCCATGTCGGCAAGCTTTTTGAATTTGGCGAGGAACCAGCGGTTGATGCGGGTGATGTCGTAAATGGTGTCGAAATCCACCCCGCGCTTGACGGCCTCATAGACCGCAAAAATGCGCTCGTCGTCGGCCTTGTGAAGCTGGGCGATCACCTCGTCGTCGGTGAGCTTCGTGAATTTCGGCAGCGTCATGGTGTCGAGCTTGAGCTCGATGGAGCGCACGGCCTTCATCATAGCCAGCTCAAAGGAGTTGCCGATGGCCATGACTTCGCCGGTGGCCTGCATCTGGGTGCCCAGCGTGCGGCGGGCATAGACGAATTTGTCGAACGGCCATTTGGGGAATTTGACCACGCAGTAATCCAGCGCCGGCTCGAAGCAGGCCGTGGTCTTGCCGGTGACGGCGTTGCGTATTTCGTCGAGGGAATAGCCGACGGCGATCTTGGCGGCCACCTTGGCGATGGGGTAGCCGGTGGCTTTGGAGGCCAGCGCCGAGGAGCGCGACACACGGGGATTGACCTCAATGACGGCGTATTCCGAGCTGTCGGTCTGGAGCGCGAACTGCACGTTGCAGCCGCCCTCCACCCCCAGGGCGGTGATGATGTTGAGCGCCGCCGAGCGCAACATCTGGTAATCTTTATCGGAAAGCGTCTGGGAGGGTGCCACGACGATGGAATCGCCGGTATGGATGCCCACCGGGTCAATATTTTCCATATTGCAGACGGTGATGACGTTGCCTTTGGCGTCGCGCATCACCTCATACTCGATCTCTTTCCAGCCGGCGATGCACTTTTCCACCAGGATCTGATGGATGCGTGACAGGCGCAGGCCGTTTTCGGCGATATCCCGCAGCTCTTCCTCGGTGTCGGCGATGCCGCCGCCGCTGCCGCCGAGGGTATAGGCCGGACGCACGATGACCGGGTAGTCGATGGTTTTGGCAAACGCCACGGCCTCCTCGACGGTGGTAACCACTTCGGAAGCAATGCACGGCTCGCCGATCGACAGCATGGTGTCTTTAAACGCCTGGCGGTCCTCCGCCTTGCGGATGGTCTCGGGGCGAGTGCCCAGCAGCCGCACGCCGGCTTTTTCGAGGAAGCCCTCCTCCGCCAGCGCCATGGCAAGGTTGAGCCCCGTCTGACCGCCCAACGTGGGCAGCACGCTGTCGGGGCGCTCCTTCTCGATGACCCGCTTGACGACTTCGGGCGTCAGGGGCTCGATATAGATATGGTCGGCCATAAGCTTGTCGGTCATGATGGTGGCGGGGTTTGAGTTGATGAGCACCACTTCGATGCCCTCTTCCCGCAGGGCGCGGCAGGCCTGCGTGCCCGCGTAATCGAATTCGGCCGCCTGCCCGATGACGATGGGCCCCGAGCCGATGACCAGCACTTTTTTGATTGTCGGATCCTTAGGCATGTGTGTGGCCTCCCGCTTTCGTTTCTTTCATGAGCTGCATAAATTCATCGAACAGATAGGCGCAGTCGTGAGGGCCGGGCGAGGCCTCCGGATGGAACTGCACCGTAAACACCGGCCGGCTCTTGTAGCGGATGCCCTCGACGGTGCCGTCGTTGAAGTTGACGTGGCTGACGGCGCCCACCGCCGGGTCGAGCGTGTCGCCCAGCACGGCGTAGCCATGATTCTGGCTGGTGATATAGGTGCGGCCCTTTGCCACGTCGCGCACCGGGTGGTTGGCGCCCCGGTGGCCGTATTTGAGCTTGGCGGTTTTGGCCCCCTGGGAAAGAGCCATAAGCTGGTGGCCCAGGCAGATGCCGAATATCGGCACCCCGCTTTGGAAAAGCGTGCGCAGGTTCGTGATCTCGCCCACGCAGTCGGCCGGGTCGCCGGGGCCGTTTGTGAGCATGATGCCGTCGGGGCCGGCGGCAAGGATTTCTTCGGGCTTTGTCAGGGCGGGGTACACCGTCACCGTGCAGCCGCGCTTTTTGAGGCTGCGCAGGATGTTGTGCTTATAGCCGTAATCGAGCAGCGCAACTCTCATGCCGCCGGGCTCACCGGGGTAGGTCTCGGCTTTGGGCACCGTCACGGCTTCCACCGCGCCGGTGATGGCATAGGCGCGGATTTTCGCAAGCAGCGCATCCTTTTGGGAAAGGTCGCTGGTGATGGCGCCGTTCATCACGCCCTCTTCCCGGATGATGCGGGTCAGCCGGCGGGTGTCGATGCCGCACAGGCCCACCACATGCTGCTCTTTGAGGAAACCGTCCAGCGTGCCCTCGCAGCGGAAATTGCTGGGGGAATCGCATTCTTCCCGCACGATATAGCCCCTGACCCATGAGCGGCCCGACTCCGGGTCCTCCCCGTTGACGCCGTAATTGCCCACCAGCGGGTAGGTCTGCGTGACGATCTGGCCGTAATAGGAGGGATCGGTCAGCACCTCCTCATAGCCGGTCATGCCGGTGTTGAACACAATCTCGCCGATGGTCGTGCCGGATGTCCCGATCCCGGTGCCCTCAAAAACCGTCCCGTCGGCCAGCAGCAAATATGCCTTGCTCATCGAAAACCCCCAAGCCTTTCTTATCGATCAAACGGATGCGGCGCAAGCCTCTCACCCGTGCGGCCAGACCCGGCCGATTTCCTCTTTCATCCGCAGGGCCGCCCGGCGGGCCGCCCCGGCGAAATTCCGGCCGTCACCGCCCTCTTTCTGCCAGGCGTACAGGATGGCCCGGGAGGAATTGACCACCGCGCCGCCGCCCTGCGCGTCGAACGCGCCGGCAATATCCGCGGCCCCCGCCCCCTGGGCGCCGTAGCCCGGCACCAGGAAAAAGGTATGCGGCAGTTTTCGTCGCAGCTCGCTCAGCTGCCGGGGCCAGGTGGCGCCCACCACGGCGCCCACGCAGCCGTAGCCGCTCACCGGGGCGCCGGCCGCCTGCTGCGACCATTGCTCGCACAGCCGGCCCATCCGCTCATAAAGCGGCTCGCCGTCGATCAGCTGATCCTGCACCTCACCGGCGGAAGGATTGGACGTGCGCACCAGCACGAAAATGCCCTTGTCGAGCTCGCGGCATATGGGCAGCAGCGGCGCGATGCCGTCGGTGCCCAGATACCCGTTGACCGTCAGCGCATCCGCTCCGAAAGGCTCCGCAGGCCGGCCGCCGATTTCTGTGCGGCCCAGATGGGCGGCCGCGTAGGCCTCCATCGTGGCGCCGATGTCGTTCCGTTTGCCGTCGGTGATGACGAAAAGCCCCTTTTCACGGGCGTAGGCGATGGTTTCGGCCAGTGCCCTCACCCCCGGCCAGCCCAGCGCCTCATAATAGGCGCATTGAGGCTTGACCGCCGGGACGATATCCGCCACCGCGTCGAGGATGCCCCGGTTAAAGCGCCCCACCGCGTCGGCCGCCGCTGCGAGTGGGTCGGCGATTTTGTCAAAACTAGTCGATTTTATACAGTCCGGAATCTTCTGAAGGTTGGGGTCGAGCCCCACCACGGTGGGATTCTGCTTGCGGCGGATTGCTTCCGCCAGTCTGTCGAACGGCACGGTGCTTTCCCCTTTCGGCCCGCCCGGAATCGGGCGAAAATTTCCATATCGTATAATTTCGGTCAATTATCCATAAAAACGACTTTTCCCGCACAGATGGTGGCTTTGACCCGGCCGGTGAGAGTCATGCCCTTATAGGGAGTGTTGCGGGCCTTGGAGCGGAAGCGTTCCGGCTCCACGACCCAGCTTTCCGCCAGGTCGAAGAGCACGATGTCCCCCGGGGCTCCGGGCCGCAGCGTACCGGCGTCGATACCGAGAATCCGCGCGGGATTTGTCGACATTGTTTGTACAAGCTGGAATAATGTCAGAATGCCGGGTTTCACCAGCCAGGTGATGCCCGCCGCCAGCGAGGTTTCCAGCCCTACCACGCCGTTGGGGGCGGTGAGGAAGTCGGCTTTTTGCGCCGGAGTGTGGGGGGCGTGGTCGGTGACGATGGCGCCGATGGTGCCCTCCCGCAGGCCCTGCGCAATGGCCGTCACATCCGCCGGCGTGCGCAGCGGGGGATTCATGCGGTAATCCGCATCCCGCGAAAGCGCCCGCGACTCGTCGAGGCTGAAATAATGGGGGCAGGTCTCACAGGTGATCTTCACCCCGCGGCGGCGGAAATCCCGCACGATTGCCACCGAGCCGGCGGTGCTCACATGGGCGATATGCACCGGCACCCCCAGGGAGGCGGCCAGAGCCGCTTCGCGCGCCACCTGCACTTCCTCCGCCGCGGCAGGCATGCCTTTGACCCCCAGCGCCCGGGAAACCGCACCCTCGTTGACCAGCCCGCCGCCCAGCGAAGGGTCTTCGCAGTGGGAAATCACCGGCAGCCCCAGCCCGGCGGCCCGGCGCATGGCCTCGGCCATGGTGGCGGCATCCCGCACCGGGTGCCCGTCGTCGGAAAAGGCCGCAGCGCCGGCCCGCGCGAGGGCTTCGAAATCCGTCAGGGCTTCGCCCTGCTGCCCCACCGTCACGGCGGCGATGGGATAGAGCCGCACGCCGGTGCCCGCCGCCCTCTGCCGCTCATAGGCGAGCACTTCGACGCAGTCAGCCACGGGGTGCAGGTTGGGCATGGCGGCCAGCGACGTGACGCCGCCCGCCGCTGCGGCCGCGCAGCCGGTAAGGATGTCTTCTTTTTCCGTCTGGCCCGGGTCCCGCAGGTGGACGTGCATATCGATAAGCCCCGGCGCGGCGCACAGCCCACCCGCTTCGATAAGACGCTCCCCCGGCCGGGGGGAAAGGCGCGGCTCCACCGACGCGATGTGGCCCTGTGTCACCCGGATATCGGCCGCCGTATCCAGCCCCGTGCCGGGGTCGACGACCCGTGCGCCCCGTATGAGCAACGATGCTTCTTCCGCCATGGATGGGTCCCTTTCCGCCGGCAGACCGGCTCAGACGTTTTGCAGGATGACGACCCGATTTTCCCCGTCGAAACCGGTGGTGTGCACCTCCACCGTCTCGCTGTGGGAGGTCGGCACGTTTTTGCCCACAAAATCGGGGCTGATGGGCAGCTCCCGATGGCCGCGGTCCACCAGCACCGCCAGTTGGAGCGTGCGGGGGCGGCCCATATCCATGATGGCATCCATGGCGGCCCGGGCCGTGCGGCCGGTAAAAAGCACGTCGTCCACCAGCACGAGATGGCGGTCGGTCACAGGCACGGCCGGTTCCAGCACAGGCACACCCTGCGCCTTGCGGCCGGGTCGGTCATCCCGATAATCGGTGATATCCAGAAACGCCGTGGGCACCGTGCAGTTTTCGATTTCACCGATGCGGTGGGCGATGCGCTCGGCCAGCTCCGCACCCCGCCGGCGCACCCCGACGACGCACAGATCGGCCGTTCCGCTGTTTCGCTCAATGATCTCGTAGGATATGCGGGTAATGGCCCGCCGCATGGCAGCCTCATCCATAATTTCCGCTTTAATGCCCTGCATCCTGCCACTCCTCATGTATAAGTAATCGGTTTTTTGTAATAATTATGCATACACTTCGTATAAAAATACAGCCACTGGGTAAAGTCCCGGGCTGTTAGGCCAATCCGCCGCACCATATTCGTGCGGACTTCAAAGACTCATACCCTTTCCGGCCTCACAGGACCGGTTTAAAAGGCGGTCGGCGCATTACCGCGCCCCTATTTAAATTTACATCATTATACACCACGCCGGTGCAATTGTCCAGCGGTTTGAAAAAATTCCGCGTGAAACCTGCGTGCAGGAGCTTGCATGCAGGGGTCTACGCACAGGGCCCTGGGCACAAGGCCCCGCCTCACGGGCGGCCGGAGTCGTTGGGGGCGGACGGTTCGCCCGGGCGGACCGCTACGGCCCGGGTCAGGCTCAGCAGCATGGAGCCGAAGCTGCATGCCGCATTAAATAGGAATATAGCCGACAGCCCTGCGAGAAACGCCCGGGCACTGAACTGGGAACCGCTCAGGCTGTTGATGCTCAGCTTGGCACGGAAGGCGAAGATGAGCACCGACAGGGTGGTGCCCGTAACCATGCCTAAGTTGCGAAAAAGCGCGTTGATCCCGCCGGCGATGCCAAGCTGGCTGCGGGGCACGCAGCCCATGACGCTGGAATTGTTGGGCGACTGGAAGGCCGCCGCTCCGCCGCCCATGAGCACCAGATACGCCACCACCAGCGGGATAGGCGTGTCGGAACGCAGCGTGGCCAGCAGCAGCAGCGCCACGCCGGCCGCGGCCATGCCGCCCACCGTCAGCGGGCGGTAGGTGATGCGGTCGGAAAGCCAGCCGCTCAGCGGCGCCATGACGGCATAAGTGATGGGGTATGCCGAAATGATCAGCCCCGCCGCCAGCGGTGAAAAGCCCCGCAGATCCTGCAGGTAAAAGGGCATGAAAAGCAGCGTGGCGTTGATGGAAATAAAGCTGAGGAACGCCGCCGTAAGACCGAAGGAAAATTCGGGTATATGAAACAGTTCCAGATTAATGAGCGGGGCGGCCGTATGCCGCTCCCGCACGATAAGCAGCACGAAAAGCCCGGCCGAAACCGCCAGCGTAGGCAGCACCGCCCAGACCGGCAGAGTCCCCTGCTGCACCAGCAAAAGCCCGGGGAAAAGTACCAGCAGCAGGCAGGCAAAGAGCCAGGTGCCGCCGAAATCATAGGTCTGGCCGGCCGCGGAGCCGCCGATTTCCGGAATCACCAGGAAAGCCAGCACCGCGCCCACTGCACCGATGGGCACGTTGATGATGAAAATAGAAGGCCAACCGAACGCGTGCACCAGCACGCCGCCCAGGCTTGGCCCCACCAGGTTGCCCAGCGCCACCATGGCCCCCACGAAACCGAGGGCTCGTCCTCTCTCGGTGGAAGGAAATGTGCCGGTGACGATGCCCTGGGAAAGCGACATCATGGCCGAAGCCCCCACCGCCTGCACCACCCGGGCCCCCACCAGCAGCGGCAGGGAATGGGAAAGGCTGCACAACGCCGAGCCGACGGCAAACATCAGATAGCCCGAGGCGAAAATACGCTTTTTGCCGAACATATCCGCCAACCGGCCCCACACCAGCAGCAGCACCGAGATGGTCAGCAGATAGGAGGTAACCACCCACTGCACGGAGCTGATGGAAACATGCATTTCCGTAGCCATCGGAGGCAGCGCGATGTTGACAATGCTGCCGTCCAGCGTGGCCATAAAGGCCGACAGCGACGTGATGACGAGTACGGCCCATTTTTTTGATTCTGTCATTTCCGGATTCATTGGACGGAAAATCCTCCCTCTGGAGCCCCTGGCGGACAGTTATATCTTTTGTATTCTGCGCGTACCGCGCGTGTTTTATTATCGCATGCTCCGGCCGGATTGTAAAGGGATATACCTTTCCCATCCGATCCGCCGTGTCTTTCCGGGGATAAAATTCTCGCCCCACCGTGGCGCAGTGTCCGCCGTACGCGGACTGTTTCTTTGCAAAATGACGTATGAAAAATACAGTTTTTCGTCATTATTCCTAAATAGGTCAATTTTGCGATTGCTTTGGAGTATTTTTGCATAATTGACATTGACATCCTGCTTTTATATAATGGAAGAAACCGTTCATTCGCATTCCCATGTTTCGCATCCATCGCCGGGGTCTCACAGGAAGGAGTCCACAATGGCAAGACCGAAGTTTTTCCGCGGCTGGCTGATCGTGATCGGCGGGTTTCTGATCATGGCGACCTGCTACACCATTTTTGTCAACTGCATCAGTCTGTTCCAGATCCCCATCACACGGGATCTGCACATTACGCGGGCCGAATTCAGTCTGTGCAGTTCCATCAGCGCGCTGGTGGGAATTCTGGCTTCCCTGGTGCTGGGGCGGGTGCTCGACCGTTACAACGCCCGGCTCATCGGCTCGGTCAGCGTCGGGCTGATCGTGCTGGATTTGGCCGCCTGGTCCTTCGTGACACAGCTGTGGCAGATGTATGCGTTGGCTTTCGTCACCGGTTTCTGCGTGCTGGCCGGCACGCGGCTGCTCATTTCCATCCTCATCACCAACTGGTTTGAGCAAAAGCGGGGCCTCGCGGTCTCGCTGGCCCTGATGGGCAGCGGCTTCGGCGGCGTGGTGCTCAGCCCGATCGTCAGCTGGCTGATCGCCGCGTATTCCTGGCGCACGGCCTTCCTGGTGCTGGCGGCCGTGACGCTGGTGGCCAGCATGCCGCTGACCGTCGCCGCTTTCACAAACCGCCCGTCGGACGTAGGCCTTGCCCCCTACGGCGCCGGCGAAGCCGAACAGACTGGCCGACACAGCCATGACGCGCCTGTCACGGCGCAGCTCGGCTGGAAAGTCGTGCGCCGCAGCGGTGCTTTTTGGATGCTGGTGACAGGCTTTGTATTCATGGGTATGGTCAACGGCGGCGTCATCCTCAACATCCCGGCCGCCATGGCGGCGGGCGGCCACACGACGGCGTTTGCCTCGCGCATCCTTTCGCTCTATCTGCTGGTGGTCATCGTCGGCAAAGTCAGCCTGGGGGCCATCTATGACCGGTTCGGAATGATGGCCGGCACGATTTTCGGCAGCATCGTGTCGATTCTGGCGACGACGGCGCTGCTGTTTTCCCACACGGTGGCCGGGCCGGTCGCCTTCGCCGTGCTTTTCGGCTTCGGCACATGTCTCGGCACGGTGGCGCCCCCGCTGATGGTGGTCAATGAATTCGGCAAAAGGGATATGGGCCTGCTCACCGGCGTGGTCACAGCCTTCGAAATGGTGGGAGCCGCGGTGGCAAGCCCCGTCACGGGCGCTGTTTTTGACCGTGCGCATACATACGACCCCGCGTGGGTAGCCCTGACGGCGGCGGGTGTGCTCATGCTGGCGACCCTGGCCGTTTCCATCGGCATGGCACGCCGGCTGGCGGCCCGCCACGAAGCGGCCGGCGCAGCCGCGGCGGAGCCATTGCCCCAGGCGGAAGCTGTCGCGTTGCCCAACTGATCGGATATGCCGCCGGGCCTATAATCACCATGCGAAAAATATCACAGGCAGACAGGCCGCCCTGCGGCCCTTTTGCATTCACTAACAAATCCGAAGGAGAATGTATATGCATCCGATTCTTAAAGAAGCCAAGGCCCTGCAGGAAGAGCTGACGGGCTGGCACCGGTATCTGCACGAACGCCCCGAGGTGGAATTTGATCTGACTAATACGGTGGCTTTCGTCACCGATAAGCTGCGCGCTATGGGATATGAGCCGCAAAAGGTCGGCAAAAGCGGCGTGGTGGTGCTGGCGGGCGGCAAGCAGCCCGGCAAGACCTATCTGCTGCGCGCGGATATGGACGCCCTGCCCATCCGGGAAACTTCCGGTCTTCCCTTTGCGTCGCAGAACGGCTGTATGCACGGCTGTGGGCACGACATGCACACATCCATGCTGCTGGGTGCCGCGAAACTGCTCAAGGTGCATGAGGACGAGATCTGCGGCACGGTGAAGCTGCTTTTCCAGCCCAACGAGGAAGCGCTGGAGGGCGCAAAAGGCGTCCTCGCCGCCGGCGTGCTGGAAAACCCGAAGGTGGATGCTGCCCTGATGCTGCATGTGCAAACCGGTCTGCCGCTGAACGCGCCAGCCGGCCTGCTGATTTCCAGCAACGCGGGGCCGATGCTGGCCGCGGCCGACTGGTTCAACATCACCGTGCAGGGCCGCGGCGGCCACGGCGGCAACCCGCAGCAGACGGTCGACCCCCTCAACGCGGCCTGCCACATCTATCTGGCGCTGCAGGCCATCACTTCCCGCGAGACCTCGCCGCTGGACCCGGCGGTCGTCACCGTGGGTATGATGCAGGGCGGCGAAACCAACAACGCCATCCCCGACACCGCCTGCCTCAAGGGCACCATCCGTTCCTTCGGTAAGGGAAACCGGGCCTTCATCAAAAAACGCATGGAAGAAATCGCCTGCGGCACCGCGGAAACTTTCCGTGCCAAGGCCAAGGTGGAATTCATCCGCTCCTGCCCCGCGCTGGTGCTCGACGCGGCGGTGGAATCCCAGGCCGAAGCAGCCTGCACCGCCATGGTCGGGCCCAAAGGCGTGGTCAACCTGGCCCGGCTGGTCGGCGAAGCCAATGCCCGCAACATGGGGTCGGAGGATTTCGGCTATTTCAGCGAGCACGTACCCACCGGGGCGCTTTTCCTCGCCACGGGCTGCGCGGCGGATGGGCACCCCTACCCCAATCATCACCCCAGCGCCACGTTCGACGACAGTGTGCTCTATGTCGGCGCGGCCGCCTATGTGCAGTCGGCGCTGGAATGGCTCAAGCACAACTGACCCGACGGCTCGCCCGATCGCGGGCCGCATAAAAGGGGCGCCGCAGATAACTGCGGCGCCCCTTTTATGCGTTTAGGGAAAATTTCATGGGTACTGTTTGCGCGGTGCATACGACGTATGCAGCACCTCGTGGGCCCGATGGCTGCCGGGGCTCTCGAGATACTGGTCGTAAAGTTCCCGGATGACCGGGTTTTCGTGGGAGCGGCGCAGCGGCAGACCCGCATCCTCCTCATAGAGGGCGGCAGCGCGCAGCGCGCGCAAATCGACGGAATTGCGCACCGACGCCGGCTGCACGGGCTGACCTCCGCCGTTGACGCACCCGCCCGGGCAGGCCATGATCTCGACAAAATCCGCCTCGACCTGCCCGGCCCGGATATTTTCCAGCAGCCGCCGGGCGTTGGCAAGGCCGCTGGCGACGGCCACGCGCAGCTTCAGCCCGCCCAGGTCATACACCGTTTGCTTGACGCCCGCCGTGCCGCGGACCTCTTTGTAATCCACATTCTCGATGCGTTTGCCGGTGATGGTCTCGGCCGCGGTGCGCAGCGCAGCTTCCATCACGCCGCCGGTGGCGCCGAATATGGCGCCCGCGCCGGTGGATTCGCCCAACGGCTGGTCGAATTCCTCATCCGGCAGCGCGGCAAAATCCACGCCCGCCCGCTCGATCATCCGGCCCAGTTCCCGGGTCGTGAGGGCCACGTCGATATCCGGTACGCCGGCCGCCGCTTCGTCATCCCGCCGGGCCTCGAACTTTTTGGCCGTGCAGGGCATAACCGACACGACAAAGAGGTCTTTCGGGTCGATGCCTGCTTTTTGAGCGTACCATGTCTTGGCCACCGCGCCGAACATCTGCTGCGGCGATTTGCAGGTGGAAAGATTGTCGATAAAGTCGGGAAAATAGTACTCGCAGTACTTGACCCACCCGGGGGAGCAGGAGGTGATCATCGGCAGCTTGCCTCCGTTTTGGATGCGTCCGACCAGCTCGTTGGCCTCTTCCACAATGGTGAGGTCGGCGGAAAAATCGGTGTCAAAGACTTTTTCGAAGCCGATACGACGCAGCGCGGCCACCATTTTGCCCTTGACGTTGGTGCCGGGCTGCATGCCGAAGCATTCGCCCAGCGTCACGCGCACGCTGGGGGCGGTGTTGACGATGACGTGCTTGCCGGGGTCGGCCAGCGCCGCCCACACTTTATCGGTATCATCCCGCTCGTGCAGCGCGCCCGTGGGGCACACGGTGATGCACTGGCCGCAGGAAACGCAGGGCACCGTGCTCAGTTTACGGTCGAAGGCACAGCCGATGTGAGTGTCAAAGCCCCGGTCGTTGGGTCCGATGACCGCCACCGCCTGCTGCCGGGAACAGGCCGCCACGCACCGGCGGCAGAGCACGCATTTGGAATTGTCGCGGATGAGTACGCCGGTGCTGTCGTCGATTTCGCTGTCGGGCATGGCGCCGGCGTATTCGGCGGCGTTTTCGACACCGTAATCCCGCGCCAGCTTCTGCAGCTCACACTGGCCGCTGCGCACGCAGGAAAGACACGACCGATTGTGAGCCGACAGCAGCAGCTCGATGGTGGTGCGGCGGGATTGCCTCACCTTGGGGGTGTTGGTCTGCACCTCCATGCCCTCCGCCACCGGGTAGACACAGGAGGCGACCAGCGACCGGGCGCCCTTCACTTCCACCACGCAGATGCGGCAGGCGCCGATGGCGTTGAGATCTTTGAGATAGCAGAGAGTCGGGATGCGGATGCCGACCTGCCGGGCCGCCTCCAGGATCGTGGTGCCCCGGGGCGCCGACACCGGCATGCCGTTGATTTTTAAATTCACTGGTTCCATAACCGTCGGGTGCTCCTTCCTGACTTAACGGCGGCTCACGGCGCCGAATTTGCAGTTTTTCAGACATACGCCGCACTTGACGCACTTTGCCTGGTCGATCACATGCACCTGCCGCACGGTGCCGGTGATGGCGTTCGCCGGGCAGTTGCGGGCGCAAAGGGTGCAGCCTTTACACTTGGCCGGGTCGATCTCATAGTGCAGCAGCTTCTTGCACACGCCCGCCGGGCAGCGCTTGGATTTGACATGGGCGATGTATTCGTCGCGGAAATACCGCAGGGTGGAAAGCACCGGGTTGGGCGCGGTCTGCCCCAGGCCGCACAGCGCATTTTCCTTGATGTAATAGCAGAGGGATTCGAGCCGGTCAAGATCTTCCATCTCGCCGCGGCCCTCGGTGATTTTCGTGAGGATCTCGAGCAGCCGGCGGGTACCGACCCGGCAGGGCGTACATTTGCCGCACGATTCATCCACGGTGAATTCGAGGAAGAATTTGGCAATATCCACCATACAGGTGTCTTCATCCATAATAATGAGCCCGCCCGAACCCATCATCGAGCCGATCTGCAAAAGCCGATCGTAATCGATGGGGGTGTCGATGAGAGAGGCGGGGATACAACCGCCCGACGGGCCGCCGCTCTGGGCCGCCTTGAATCGTTTGCCGTTGGGCACGCCGCCGCCGATTTCTTCCACGATCTCCCGCAGAGTCGTGCCCATGGGAATTTCCACAAGCCCCGTGTGAGTGATCTTACCGCCCAGCGCAAAGACCTTGGTGCCCTTGGATTTTTCGGTGCCGATGGAGTTGAACCATTCCGGCCCGTGCAGGATGATCTGGGCGACGTTTGCATAGGTTTCGACGTTATTAAGGATGGTTGGCTTACCGAAAAGCCCCTTGACGGCCGGGAAAGGCGGGCGCGGGCGCGGCTCACCCCGTTTGCCCTCGATGGAGGTCATCAGCGCGGTTTCCTCACCGCAGACAAAGGCGCCGGCTCCCAGCCGCAGGCCGATGTCGAAATCAAAGCCGCTGTCAAAAATATTTTTGCCCAGCATGCCGTAATCCCGCGCCTGCCGGATGGCGATGGCCAGCCGCTTGATGGCGATGGGGTATTCCGCCCGCACATAAATATAGCCCTGATTGGAACCGATGGCGTAGCCCGCGATGGCCATGGCCTCGAGCACCGCATGGGGGTCGCCCTCCAGCACCGAGCGATCCATGAAGGCGCCGGGGTCGCCCTCGTCGGCGTTGCAGCAGACATATTTCTGGTCGGCGTCGTTTTTGCGGGCGAATTCCCATTTGACGCCGGTGGGGAAACCGGCGCCGCCGCGGCCGCGCAGACCCGAACGCTTGACAGTGTCGATGACCTGCTCGGGCGTCATTTCGGTGAGCACCTTGCCCAGTGCGCGGTAGCCGTCCATGGCGATGTATTCCTCGATATTCTCGGGGTTGATGACGCCGCAGTTGCGCAGCACACGCCGCTGCTGCTTTTTATAAAACGGGGTCTCGTTAAGCGAACGGATGCGGCTGCCGTCGAGGGTCTCGTGATAAAGCAGCCGTTTGACGACCCGCCCTTTGAGCAGGTGCTCCGACACGATTTCAGGCACATCCTCCGCCTTCACGCGGCTGTAAAACGCGCCCTCCGGGTACACGACCACCACCGGGCCGAGGGCGCACAGGCCGAAGCAGCCCGTGCGCACGACCTTGACCTCCTCCGCGAGGCCCTGAGAAGCGATTTCTTTATTGAACGTTTCAATGATCTGCTCGCTGCCCGACGAGGTGCAGCCGGTGCCGCCGCAGACCAGCACATGCGACCGTATCATAGCGCTTCGTTCATTCCTTTCCTGCCGCGGCCTCAGATGGACGCGCCGATGGTGTACTCTTCCACCACGTTGCCGTTGACTAGGTGGTCGTTGACGACCCGGCGGGCCTTTTCCGGCGTCATATGCACATAGGTGACTTTTTGGCCGTCTTCCCCGATGATTTCCACCACCGGCTCGTACTGGCATATGCCGATACAGCCGGTCTGCGACACCATCACATGCGTCAGGTGCCGTTTGGCGACCTCATCCACAAAGGCGGCCAGCACCGGCCGCGCGCCCGCCGCGATGCCACAGGTAGCCATACCCACCAGCACCCGGACCGTATCCCTGCCGCTTTCCCGGATATTGAGCTGCTCCTGCACCCGATCCCGGATGGCGGCCAGTTCCTCCAGCGTTTTCATAGGGACTGTTCTCCTTTCCCGCGGCCGGCGGCGTGCGCTTCGTTTTCGCGTACGAAACCGCCGACCCAATCCAGCACTTCCGGCGTATTGAGCGGCACGGCCCCGAGGATGCCCCGCATCCGCCGGGTGTCCAGCTCAAAGCGCCGGTCGTCATAAAGGCGCGTGTACACAAAATCCACGCCGGGGCTGCCCGAAATGAGCGTGCACATCGTGGCGGCCATGTCGCCCAGCGGCAGGCAGTCGATGTGGGAGGGCACAAACTCCGCCCGCACCTCGGTGCCCCGCCCCGGCTGCGAGGATATGGAAAAGCTCCCCCCCGTCAGCTCGGCCGCCAAGCGGAACATCGGCACGCCCAGCCCCACCGGCCGGGTGGTGCGGGTGGTGTAAAACGGGTCGCACACCCGCCTCAGCTGCTCCGCCGTCATACCCCGGCCGTCATCCCGCACGCTCACGGTCAGCCGGTCCTCACCGGGCCGCTGCTCCACCGCCACCGTGACCAGGCGGGCCCCCGCCGCGAGGGAATTTTCACAAAGATCCAGAATATGCAGCGACAGATCCTGCATCATACCCCGGACTGATATTTTTCGAGGATACGATCCACATCATCGGGCACCAGCCGGCCGTATACCTCGTCGTTGACCATCATCACCGGCGCAAGCCCGCAGGCGCCTACGCACCGGGTGGCGTCGAGCGAAAACGCGCCGTCCCCGGTTACTTCGCCGGGGTGGATGCCCAGCTTTTCCACCAGGCGGTCAAGCACGGCCTGCGAGCCTTTGACATAACAGGCCGTGCCCAGACACACGCTGATGCGCACATGGCCCTTGGGGTTGAGCGAAAACTGGGAATAGAAACTGACGACCCCGTAAACTTCCTCCAGCGGGATACCCATCTGGTCGGAAATCTGCTGCTGTACCTCAATCGGCAGGTAGCCGTAAATATCCTGCGCCTGCTGAAGGACCGGCATCAGCGCCCCTTTCTGCCCCCGGTGTTCCTCGATGACCCGCCGGAGTTTTTCCTGCTGCTCGGCCGTGCCCCCAAACGGAACACAGGTTTTGCGCTTTTGCATGGCTGCCATCCTTTCTTCGCCGCAACAATTCCGGAAAAAGCGAAGGCACAGCCTGGCCCCGCTTTAATTGGAATTGCCGTGAGCTGCCGCCGGTATCCGTATCGTTAAATAATTGACATATAGGCCGGCACTGCATGTTGTGAAAAGTATAACATATGAGTGGTAAAATATCCACCGATTTGAAGCATAAAAATATATGGTTTTTTTGTAACTATTCCACGTTTTATGCCAGAAATCGCATAAATAGGCACGAATACACGCCATGGCTTCCTTCATTTGGCAAGCCGATTATTTTTTATATATATGACTTGTTAATATGGTTTTATGATCGGGTCAAAACCTTCACCACCGACCGGCGGGTCAGGGCGGGCAGGATCATCCGATGCACCGGCTCGCTGATGCGCCCCAGCGAGTGGGCGTCGGAGTCGGTAAGCAGCCGCAGCCCGGCCATATCCGTGCGCCCGGCAAGAAATTTTTCCCGGTCGCAGGCGGCCGAGAGCTCGGCCGCGGCATACCCGAGGCCCGGCGGCAGGCAACCCAGCACGCCCACCGCACCGTAGGCCGGCCGGTCGATGTGAGCCGGGAAAGCCGCCCCGCCGCAGGAGCCCGCCAGCGCCGCCGCCCGGTCGAAGCCGACGTCGGCGGCCGTGAGCAGCAGCCGGGGTTCTTCCCCCACCGGGCGGTCCCATTCATCCATTCGAATCTGCCGGCCGAAAATTTCGGGCCGGTTTGAAATATCCGGCATCCGTGAGCGCACCAGACGCTCAAACTCCAACGCTCCGGCCAACTGCGCAAACAGGCACACCACATGGATTTCTTCCCGTGTGCAAAGCTCCATTCCCGGCATCACAAGCACACCCTCCCGCTCCCCAGCCGCCATGGCGGCGGCGCAGTTGCCGCAGCTGTTGTGGTCGGTGAGGGCGATAAGCCCGAGGCCCTTGAGTTTCGCCATGCGCACCAGGTCGCAGGGGGTCATATCGTCGTCGGCGCAGGGCGACAGGCAGGAATGGATGTGCAGATCATACCACACATCCAGGCATGGGCCGCCGCTCATTGGGTCTCCCCGATGCGGCGCACCAGAGCGGCGGCACTCTCGTCGCTGAGCAGCACGGGCACATTCCGTTCCCGTGCGCGGGCCAGCAGTTCGTCGTCAGGCTCCGCCCCGTCGGCCAGGATGACGCAGGCTGCCCCGGTGAGCACCGCCACCGCTGCGACGTTTACGTTGCCCATCACCGTGACCCAGGCATCCCCTGCCCGGGCGTGGGCCATGGCCCAGCTGAGCAGATCGCCCACATAGCAGCCGGTCACCGACCCAGCAAGGGCCTCGCCGCCCACTGCCACCCGGCAGCCCAGCCGCCGGGCCAGCTCCGCCACCGTCATGGAGCCTCCTCCTTCCCGCCGCCGGCGGGCGGTGTCTCCGGCCCCGCTCCCGGCGCATCCTCCCCCCGCCGGAACGGCGGGGGCGTGTAGCTCTCGATGGCAGACAGTTCCCCGATGAGCCGGCGCACCCGGTCCCGCATGCGGAAAATGCAGTCCCCCGGGTCGGCGGTACCCCGCACCACATCTTCACTGAAGGCCCGGCAGGTGGGCGCACCGCAGGAACCGCAATCCAGCCCCGGCAACTCGGCAAGCAGCCGGTCAATCCGCCGCATCTTGCGCATGGCGGCGGCCATATCCTCGTCGAGTTTCATCACGGGCACATACTCCAGCGGCACGGTCCAGCCCATGTCGGCGGGCACCGCGTCGGGCGGCGGCAACGGCTCCCGCTTAGGCATGCTCCGGCGCAGCCGCCCCAGACGGGCCCGTGCCACATAAGGGTTTTCCGCCGTGAGCACACCGCCCACGCACCCCGCGCTGCAGGCGTTGAGCTCGACGAAATCCATATCGGTCAGCTTGCCGTTCTCGATTTCTTCCAGCACCCGGGTGACGTTCTCGATGCCGTCGGCCGCCAGGCAGCGATCGCCACGAAGCGCCAGCGCCTCGCCGCCGGTGGCGGCCCAGCCCACTCCGTCGCCCCGGGTCTGCACGGGTACGCCCGCCTGCTCCATGCGCTTGACAGCCCCGGCCAGACGGGGGTACACATCGCTGATGGCAAACACGCCGTCCAGCTCCGACCGGGCGATGCCCAGCGGCATGCGGGCATAGGTCACTTTGGCCGGGCAGGGCGAGAGGAAAAAGACCCCGATCTGCTCCGGCGGCAGGCCGGTGGCCCCCACCGCCGCGCGGCGGGCCTGCCGGGCGGCCAGCTCCACCGGGGCCAACAGCGGCAGCACATGCCCGCACAGGCCGGGGAAACGCACGCGGATCAGCCGCGTCACCGCCGGACAGGCGGAGCTAATGACCGGCCGGGGCCGGCCGGGTTGCTTCAGATAGGCCCGTGTGCAGGCCGTGACCTGCTCCGCCGCGGCGCTCACCTCATACACGTCATCGAAGCCGATCGCCCGCAGGGCCGCCAGGATGCGCCCGATGCCCACTTCACCGGGGAACTGCCCGTAAAGAGCCGGAGCCGGCAGCGCCACCGTATAGCGGTAATCTTTGAGCCGCGCCACATCGTCAAAGGCCGCCTGCTTGGCCTGGTGCGGGCAGACACGGATGCATTCGCCGCAGTCGATGCATCGCTCGGTCAGAATATACGCCTTGCCGTTGCGCACCCGGATAGCCTGGGTGGGGCAGCGCTTGATGCAGTTGATGCAGCCGCGGCAGCGCGACGCGATCAGGGTCACCGAATGGTAAAAGCCGCTCACAGGCTCCCCCTCTTTCCTTGAGGCCGGGTGCAGACCGTCAGCCTCACCGTCGTACCGCGGCCGGGGTGGGTGTCGATTTCCAGCCGGTCGCTGTATTTTTTCATGTTGGGCAGGCCCATGCCCGCGCCGAAGCCCATCTCGCGCACGGCTGCCGGCGCGGTGGAATATCCCTCCCGCATGGCGAGCGTCACGTCGGCGATGCCCGGCCCGTGGTCGGTCAGGCACACATCGATGCATGCGGGTGTGATCGTCACGTCGGCCGTGCCGCCGCCCGCGTGGATGACCATGTTGATCTCGCCCTCATACATGGCCACCGCCAGACGGCGGATCACCTCCGGCTCAAAGCCCAACTGCCGCAGTACCGTCTTGACGCTGCCGGAGGCTTCGCCGGCGTGGAGAAAATCGTTGCCCGCCACGTCGTAATGCAGCCGCAACGCTTCAGCCATCGCCGGTTTCCCCGCGCCCGAGCCCCGCCGCATAGAGCCGCCCGCAGGCGACGAACATGGGGCAGCCCGTGGCAAGCAGCGGCACCGCAAGTTGCCCGGCCAGCCGAATGATCCCGGCATCCGGCTGTTTGCCGCGCACGAATACCACACAGCGCATATCCATCATCTGGGCGGTGCGCACCACCTGCGGGTTGACCAGCCCCGTGAGCAGCGCCGAGCCGGCCTTGGCGAAAGCCAGCACGTCGCTCATCATATCGCTGCCGCAGGCCGTCCGCACCGTCGTGTCAAGCAGTTCCCGCCCGCTGAGCACCTCGGCGCCAAGGATGCGCGCCATATCCCCCACGGTCATAAAAAAGCCCCGTTTCTCCGTCGGCTCACAGCAGGACCGAAAGGCCCGGCGCCAACGGAAAACGGGGCCTTTCTCTCGGCAAGCACCGGAATCAGCTCAGAATCTCCATATCCATTATACCACCCGGCGGCTCCCCGCTCAAGAATTATATATGAATCGGAGTGTCCGCCCATCATGCATAATTTCGCCCAATTGTACACGAAAATCACGCTTTCCGGTCAAAATACGCAAAAACTGTTGACTTGGCGATTCACCGGGTTATAATGAGACTAATCATTCACGCAAGCGGCCGCGGCGACGGCCGCCCGCCGGCGATTTTTCCACCGGCGGTTTCAATCAACTGGAGGTCAGATCATTGAAAAGGGTTTACAACTTTTCGGCAGGACCGTCCATGCTGCCCGAGCCGGTGCTCCGGCAGGCGGCGGAAGAGATGCTCGACTATCGGGGAAGCGGTCAGTCGGTGATGGAAATGTCCCATCGATCGAAAGTCTTCGACAGTATCATCTCGGAATGTGAAGAACGTCTGCGCCGGGTCATGCACATCCCTTCCAATTACAAAGTGCTGTTTTTACAGGGCGGCGCCTCCAGTCAGTTCGCCATGATTCCGCTCAACCTGCTCAGTAAAAGCGGACGCGCCGACTTCGTCATCACCGGCCAGTGGGCCAAAAAGGCCTTTGCGGAAGCGAGCCGCTACGGCGAGTGCCGGGCCGTCGCTTCCTCGGCCGACAAGACCTTCACCTATATTCCGAAGCTCGACCCGGCTGCCTTCGACAAAGAGGCCGATTACTTTTACATATGCCTCAACAACACCATTTACGGCACCAAATACACCGAATTGCCCGAAACCGGCGACGTGCCGCTGGTGGCCGACGTGTCCTCCTGCATCCTGTCGGAGCCGCTCGACGTGTCGAAATTCGGCCTGCTTTTCGCCGGCGCGCAGAAAAACATGGGCCCCGCCGGCCTGACGACCGTCATCGTGCGGGAAGACCTCATCGGTCACGCCAAGGCTGCCACGCCCACCATGTTTAATTATCAGACCCATGCCGACAACCGGTCGATGTTCAACACGCCCCCCTGCTACGCCATCTATATCTGCGGGCTGGTGCTCGAATGGCTGGAAAATCTGGGCGGTGTCGAGCGCATGGGCGAAATCAACCGGCAGAAAGCCGGTATGCTTTATGACTATCTCGATCGGTCGAAGCTTTTCCACGGCACGGTGCAGAAGGAATTCCGCTCGCTGATGAACGTGCCCTTTGTCACCGGCAATGAGGAAACCGACAGAAAATTCATCAAGGCCGCCGAAGCCGCGGGGTTTGTCAACATCAAAGGCCACCGCACGGTGGGCGGCATGCGTGCCAGCATCTATAACGCCATGCCCGCGGAGGGCGTGCGCGCTCTGGTGGAATTCATGCGGGAATTTGAGACGAAAAACTCCTGAATCCATCGGCCGGGCGTGCGCAATGCCGCCCGGCCGTTTCATACGCCGTTTGGTTGGATCGGTTTGAAAGGAAGGCTGTGCGTATGTTCACAATCCAGACCATGAATAAAATTTCTCCGGCCGGGCTGAGCCGTTTCCCCGCGGGGGAATTCCGCTATGGCGAAGAGGTCGAAAACCCGGATGCCTTTTTGCTGCGTTCCGCGTCGCTCCATGACGCGGTGCTGCCCGCTTCCCTCAAGGCCATCGCCCGCTCGGGCGCCGGCGTCAACAATATCCCGGTGGATCAGTGCAGCAAAGCCGGCATCGTGGTCTTCAACACCCCGGGCGCCAACGCCAACGCCGTCAAGGAACTGGTCATCGGCGCGCTGATCATGACCTCCCGCCATGTGGCGGACGCGGTCGACTGGGCCAGGACGCTCAAGGGCTCGGGTGCCGACGTGCCCAAGCTCGTCGAAAAGGGCAAGAGCCGCTTTGTGGGGCCGGAAATTGCCGGCAAGCGTCTGGGCGTCATCGGGCTGGGCGCCATCGGCGTGATGGTTGCCAACGCGGCGGGTGCGCTGGGGATGGATGTCTACGGCTACGACCCCTATCTGTCGGTGGACGCCGCATGGCATATTTCCCGTGCGATCCATCGGGCCGCGAGCCTGCAGGAAATTTACGAAAAATGCGATTACATCACCATCCACGTGCCTCTCAACCCCGAGACACGCGGCATGTTCAATGCCTCCGCCTTCGCGGCCATGAGGCAGGGCGTGCGGGTGTTCAACTTTGCCCGCGGGGAGCTGGCCGTACCCGCCGACGTGGTCGAGGGTCTCCAGTCGGGCAAGCTGGCCTCCTACACGGTGGATTTTCCCTGTGACGAGCTGCTGGGCGTACCCGGCGTGCTGGCGGTGCCCCATCTGGGCGCTTCCACACCGGAATCGGAGGACAACTGTGCCTCCATGGCCGCCGGTGAGCTGATCGACTTCCTCAAGATGGGCTCCATCCGCCATTCGGTGAATTTCCCCACGGCGGAGCTGCCGCGGTCATCCGAGACCCGCATCACGGTCATCCACCGCAACATTCCCAACATGATTTCCCAGATTTCCGCCTGCATCGCGCAGGATAACATCAACATTGAGAATTTGCTCAACAAATCCCGCGGCAACTACGCCTACACGATCATCGACGTGTCGGGGGAAGCCGTGGATCACTCCGTGCAAAGCCTCCGCGCCGTGCCGGATGTCATCCGTGTGCGGGTCATCAAATAAGAATCCTTTCCGCCGCAGAAAAAGCTCCCGCGTGTGACACGCGGGAGCTTTTTGACGCCGTATTGCCTTATTTCATCATATACTGGACATTCTGGATCACGTCGCCCACCGCATGGAGAGCTTTGGCGGCGTTACGCTTCATCTGGTTGCGGCTGCGGTTGGAAATAGGGTGCCCCACGCGGTTGACTACGGTACCCACGGCGGTGCCCACGGCAATGCCGGTCGCCACGCCTTTAACGAATGTTCCTGCAAAACGATTCATGAAAATCACTCCTTCACTTTCTGCCGGCTGAATGAATTCCGCTGATTTTCTGCCAGCGCTCAAGCTGGCGGTGGAAATCGTTTTTATTTTCTCCCATGTACGGGCAGACATGACCGCAAATTGTTGCCAACTGCAAAATATTACAAACACATTTTTGCACGGTGTGGAGCGCAGTATTCCCATGTATGGCAGACTTCGGGCAGGCACCGACCTTTCATAGGCAAAAAAGCGGCGGGGTGCTGCAAATGAATAAGATTTCATTTGCAGCACCCCGTGCCCGCCGTTTTTACATGCTTGATGATTTTTAAAAATTACTGCGCCTTGACGCCGGTGAGGCTGTAACTGCCGGATGGCGCGTAGAGGATATAGCTGCGGATGCCAACCGCGCTCAGTGCGGAAATCTGGGCGTTGATGTCATCCGCCGTATAGGCCCGGCTGCCGGCATAGGCCTGAATAAGCGGCACGGTGTTGGAAACCTTGGCTGCGCTCAGCTGCGCCACCGCCTGAGCCGCGGCCGTCACCGTGGCGGCGGGGTCGGAATCCGACACCGCCGTGGCGCCGACAGTCAGCCCCTTGCTGAAAAGGGACGGGCACAGATTCGGGCTGTAATAGTCGGCGGTAAAGCCGTAAAGATTCTGGTCCTGCCCCTTCTGGGCGCTGCCCTGCCCGACGGCCGAGTCGCCCGGCATGACGACGCTGAGCTTGCCGCCGGCTGCTTCCACCGCCTGGGAGGCTTTCGCCACAAAGGCCTTGAGGCAGTCCTCTTTAGAAGGAAGGTTATCGCCGTAATAGGCTTTGGAGTCGCCGGTGGGAAATTCCAGATTATCCAGATAGATCTGCTTATACCCCAGTGAGACCGCCTCGGTGGCAAGGTCGATGATATACTGCTGGGCCTTATCCGAATAGGGGTTGAGCCAGCGGTTGGTCGGGTCGAGCCAGGTCATACTGTGGTTGCCGGAGTATTTGACGGCGGCATCCCGCATGGCATCGGCCCCCACTGGGTCTTTGAAGCAGCTGATTTTGGCGGCGGGAGTGATGCCGCTTTGGGTGAGGGTCTGGGCCGCGGCGGCACCGTCCGGCGCGCCGGAGGCCACGATGGACGTACCCTGCACTTCCGAAATCTTGGAGGCGTAATTGACCACACCGTCCTCACCCTTGAGATTGACTATGGCGGTGTTGAGCCCCGCCGATTTCATTGTGGCAATGGCCTGGGTCAGGGCATCCCCGCCCGAGAGCGCGTTGGCCGGCAGATACAGCCCCCGCACCGCCGTGTCAGTGGTGGTGACGGAGGAGGAAGCGGAAGAAGCGGCCGACGACGCGGAGGATGCCGCCGGTTTGGAGGCATGGGAAGTGACGGAGGACGCGGCGCTGGGGGCATAGTGCCCATGGATCAATGCCAGCAGCGGCTGCTGGATGCTGTAGCCCACGAAAAACAGGGCCGCGGCCGCGGCCAGCCCCAATATGACAGCGACCGGATGCCGCCGTCTGCGTGTGCCGAACGTATAGCGGCCCTTATATCGTCCGTCTGAAAACAACCGAGATCTGCGCATCGTCAAATCCTCCCCGATTCCGCAGCCAAAACCGTTCCGCCGCCCGAATCCGCAGCGGAAGCCTTATTCCATAGGGTGCCCGGAAAATTCGGCATATAAGCCGTTCAATAGGGAATTTGTATTCCGGAAAAGCCCATAAACGCGAGTGAAATCAGCCCTGTCGTCACCAGCGCGATGGGCAGGCCCTGAAACGCTTTGGGCGGTGTGCTGTAACGCACCCGTTCCATGGCGTTGGCGGCCGTGAAAAGCGCCAGCAGGAAACCGAGCCCCGCGCAGAAGCCGTAAAACATCGTGCCGAGGATGCCGCGGGCGGTATTCTGCGCATTGATGAGCACGAGGCCCAGGATCACGCAGTTGAACGCCGCCGCTTGCACCAGCCGGCTCAGTTCCCGCTTGCGCGCGGTGAAAAATTTGCGGATGACCAGCTCCGCCGCCACATCGAGCAGCGCCACCGCAAAGGCGAAAGCAAACGGAGCCAGGAAGGAAAGCCCGGGCCGGCTGAGCACAAAATGGCCGAGCACCCATCCTAGAGCGGAGGCCAGCGTCGTGCCCACCGTAGCCGTCACGCCGAAACGCAGACCCGAAACCGGGCTTTTCAGCGCGCTAAAAAAAGTGTCGGAGGCCAGCATCCACACCAGCACCAGATTCTGGACGAATATGGCCGCCACGGCCAGCGAACCTATTTCGGTGAATCCATGTGTCATTTGCCTTCCCCTCCCTTCCGCAGGGCCGCACGTCGCTGCCGCCGCCACTGGGCGGCAGCCAGCAGGCACCCCAGCAGCAAAAACGCCCCCGCCGGCGTGAGCAAGAAACCGAACCGCATCTGCCCGAAAATCGGCCGGGCATACAGGGTGCCCTTGCCGAAAATTTCCCGCAGGGCGGCGACGACGATCACCACAGCGGCGAAGCCGAGGGAATCCCCGCATGCGGCGGTCAGCGCGGCCAGCGGCGAGCAGCGGCGCGCCGCGGCGCCGGATTCCACCAGCAGCGTGGCATTGAGTGCCGTCAACGGCAGGAAAATGCCCACCGCCGTGGTCACGTTGGGCGCCACCCAGTAGGAAATCCAGCACGTCGGCATCGTCAGCGCCCCGGCCAGCGTGAGTGTCACGGCCGGCCAGATAAAGGCCGGCAGTTTCCGCTCCAGCGGCGTGCACCGGAGCAGCGCCATCGCCATCGCCAGCGGCACGGTGACCGCGATGGCGGCAACCGACAGCAGCAGGCCGTTTTTCAGCGTGGTGGCGACGGCCAGCACGCTGCATATGGCCAGCGCCCGCATGAGCACCGGGTTATGCCGGGTGCCGCGCATCCATACTCCTCTGCCGAAAGTGCGCAGGCCCGCATGCACGGCCGCACGGCTGGGCAGCCGCTGGGTCACGGCGGCCCCCGCTGCCCGCAGCTTTGCCGCGCCGCCGGTACCGGCCGCACGGAGTTTCCTGGCGATACTGGCCGTCGCCGGAGCGGTGACTTCTGCCTGCTCCGGTGCGGCAGAGGCAGGCTCCGCCGCTGACGCCTGGATGTCGGAAAGGGCGGGGACTGCAGGAGTAGTTTCCGCCGGGCCGGCTGCCGCCGTTTCTTCCGGTGCGGGGGTGGGTTGCCCGACCGCGGGCTGCCCGGCCTCCTCCTCGGCGGGGCCCGCCGGCTTGGCGGCGGTGAAATCTTTCGGGAGTTTCCGGTTCCTATCCCGCTTTTTATTCCTTGGCATAGAGCAGCCTGCCTCCTTTCATCCGGATATGCCACGACAGACGGTCCAGCGCCAGTACGAAAGGATTCATCAGCAGCACGGCGAAATACGCCCCCTCGGGGTAGACGCCGAAATAGCGCATGAGCACGGTGAAAAAACCGCACCCGAAGCCGAAAATCAGGCGGCCGATGCTGGTAACCGGGCTGGTGACCGGGTCGGTGGCCATGAGCAGCGCCACAAACAGCAGCGAGCCGGAGGTCAGCTCAAACCACACCGAGTCGGGCCGGCCGGAAGGGCTTCTGGGGAAAATGGCCGCGAAAAGCGCCACCGTGCCTACGAAAGCGACCGGGATCTGCCAGTTGATGATGCGGCGGTACAGCAGATAGGCGCCGCCGATGAGCAGAATGAGCACGCATCCCGTGCCCATGTTGCCCGGGGTGTCGCCTATGAGCAGCTCATAGAGGTGATTGTCCGGCAGAATGCCGGCCCGCAGAGCCGCCTGGACGCTGCGCCCCGTCTCAAAGCCGTGAGGCGTCGTAAAAAGCGGCAGCCGGTTGAACGTCTGAGGGAAAATCGACATCACGCCCGGCCATGTCACCGTCAGGAAGGCGGTGGCGGCCGCGGCGGGGTTGAAAATATTTTTGCCGATGCCGCCGAAAAGCTGCTTGACCACCAGAATGGCAAAGCAGGAGCCCACCGCCGGCAGCCACAGCGGGACTGTCGCCGGCATGCTCAGCGCCACGAACGCTCCGGTGATCACGGCGGAAAAATCCGTCACGCCGCCCGGGCGCCGCATCAGACGCCGAAAGACCAGCTCCGACAGCACGGCGGCGGCGCAGGAAATCAGCACCAGCAGCAACGCGCGGAACCCATAATAAAACACCGACATGGCGACCAGCGGGATCAGCAGGATCACCACGTCGACCATCGTCACACGCACGTTGTCCCCGCCACGGATGTGTGGGGAAGAAGCGGCGGTCAGTCTCACATCCAGTCACTCCCCATCTCTGCCGCCCGCTGCCGCGGCCTTTTTGATATTCTTGATCAGTTCCACGATCGGCATGCGGCCAGGGCAGACGAAAGCGCAGGCGCCGCACTCGATGCAGCTCTCGATGTGCAGCGCGCGGCAGGCGTCGAAATCCGCCAGCACCGCCCGCATGGCAATATAGTTGGGCATGAGTTTTTCCGGGCAGACACGTACGCAGCGCCCGCAGTTGATACACATCGACCGCATGGCCGCCCGGCGCACGGGCACCAGGGCCAGCACGGCCGATACGTCCGCCGTCACCGGTGTGTCGAGGGTTTCCACTGCCGTGCCGCGCATGGCGCTGCCCAGCACCACCCGTTCCGGGTCAAGCTTGAGTCCGCAGTATTCCAGCACATCCCGCACCGACGTGCCCAGCCGCACCTCCACGTTCTGAGGATTCTCGACGGCTTCGCCCGCCACGGTCACGATGCGCGTGACCTGGGGGATGCCGTAAACCGCGGCCCTCATCAGGTGCAGGCACTCCTCGGCCGACACAAAGCCCGGCTTCGACGGTTTTTCGCCCCGTCCGCCGAACAAAAGCCCGGTCAGATATTTTTCATTGCCGGAAGGGTATTTAGGAGGCACCCGGCGCAGGGTCATATCCGCCCCTTCCAGATGGGCGCTTTCGAGCATGTCGGCGACCACCTCGCGGGCCACACTGTCGCCCACGGCAAGCACCAGCCGCGATGCGCCGACCGCCTTCATGGCAAGCGCCAGCCCCCGGGCCACGTCGTCGGGGTTTTCGCTCAGCAGCTTCTGGGCCGAGCAGAGATACGGCTCGGTTTCGACGGCGTTGAGCACCAGCGTGTCCACCCCGTCTTCCCGCATCCGCCGCAGCTTGCGCCAGAGCGGCTCGCCCCGGCCCTCGGCCACGAAAATACCGGCCCGTCTGGCCGCCGCGCAAATGTCGTCGGCCGTCAGCGCACCGGGGTCCGCGGGCTGGGGGGGCGTTTCGGCGGCGTAATCCCGGCCGTCGTTTTCAATGACGACGGCAGCGGGGCGGCCGTCGCCCTCGGGGATGCTGTATTTCACAGATCCCGAAACCGGCGCCCGGAGCGGGAACTGCGGATCATCCGCCCAATGGGCGATCACCTGGCCGAAACCGACCGTATCCCCCTTCGCGACCGACGGCACCCAATGCCCGCCGAAACGGCCGTGCAGCGGCAGCGTGATCAGCCGCGGCGCGGGCAGCACCTCGACGGGACGTTCGCTGGCCGGTTGGATTTTCAAATCCAGCCAAAGCCCACCATGGAAACCTTTTGCCATCCTTTTTTCACCTCTTGCACATGGAAGCACATTCCCATTATAATATAGTAAGTCGGAATTTAAAAGCCTGTCCGCCCGGGCCTGCAGGTCTTTCCCAACGGGTATGCCGCCCGCCCGGGCCCCATGGGGCGGGTCCTATCCCGCTCCCACGAAAGGAAGGATTACCGCCATGAATATAGAGTCCCTCGGATCGGATAAACTGCGGGTCAGCCTCAGCTCCGCCGATCTGAACCGCTACGACCTGGATTACGGCTCCATCAGTTCCGAAAGCCCGGGTACCCGCCGCATGCTGCAGGATATCCTGTCGGAGGCGGGTGAAAACAGCGGATTTTCAGCACGTGGCTGTCGGCTGCTCATCGAAGTGCTGCCGGGCAAAGGCGACGGATGCGTGCTCTATCTGACCCGAAGGCCCAAGAACGGTGCCAAGCCGTCGAGAAGCCGGCCGCCGCGCCGCTCGCCCGACGGCCGCTACATACTCACCTGCGTGAATATCGACGACACCATTGACGCCATCCACCGGTTCGCCCGTTACCCCGACATTGCCCTGATCGACAGTTCCCTTTATGATTTCGGAGGAAAATATCATCTGACATTCGCGCCTGTGGGGATGGGGCTTGACCGGGCACGGCTGAGCGCGCTGCTGGCCGATCTGTCGGAATACGGCCGCGCCGGGCACACCACCCCCGCGCGGGAAGCACTGCTGGCCGAGCACGGCCACACAATCCGCGGCACCCGGGCAGTGGAAAGTTTCCTGCGATATTTCCACTGAGCAGGGCATGCTCACGCCTGTGCGGCCCGCTGCGCAACCGAGCGGATCTCCCGGACGGCCGCCGCCGGGTCCGGCGCGTGGAAAACGGCAGACCCGGCCACCAGCACATTGGCGCCGCTGCGGGCCGCGTCGGCCGCCGTGGCGACGGTGATGCCCCCATCCACCTCAATGTCGACCGCAAGGCCCCGCCGGCGGCATTCCCGCCGCAGCACGGCCGCCTTTTCCAGACAGTCGGGGATGAGTTTCTGACCGCCGAAGCCCGGCTCCACCGTCATCACCAGCACCATCGCCACCCGGTCGAGCAGTGGGAAAAGCACCTGCGGCGGCGTCGCCGGGCGGATGGATACCCCCGGCTGTGCGCCGAGACTGCGGATGCGCGCCGCAAGGCCCGCCGCCTCCGGCTCGGCCTCGTAATGGAACGTGAGAATATCGGCACCGGCGCGGATAAAATCCGCCGCCAGCCGACCGGGATTTTCCGCCATGATATGCACGTCGAAGGGCAGACGGGTCACCCGGCGCAGCGCCGCGATGACCGGGATGCCCACGGTGATATTGGGCACGAAATGCCCGTCCATCACGTCGATATGCAGCAAATCGGCTCCGCCGGCCTCCGCCTTCCGGACTTCATCCCCCAGGCGGGAAAAGTCCGCCGAGAGGATCGATGGGGAAATTTTAATCATAAAATTTAAACGCACCTTTTCCCATGATAAGACCACTTTTTTATTCTAAACCACCCGCAAAGAAAGGTCAACAGGTTTTAGGGCCGGCAGGCGCACGGCACGGCATGTTCCCCGCCGCACGACCGGGCATAAACTGAAACTGAGGGCAGGAAATCCCGCGGGCGGGAGGTGCCGGTGGCAGACACCTGCCCTTGCCCAGCCGGCACACCGCCCCCGCCCGGGCACCCGCCCGCTTTATATAATCAGGGCCGGGCGGGAGAATGCCCCCCCGCCCTGTGGCATAA
>JAEWAE010000061.1 GCA_023391835.1 Bacillota bacterium | reverse complement strand
GATCAGCGACGTCTCGCTGCGCAGAAATCCCTCTTTGTCGGCGTCAAGCACCGCCACCAGCGAAACCTCGGGAATATCCAGACCCTCGCGCAGCAGGTTGATGCCCACCAGCACGTCGAATTCGCCCAGCCGCAGGTCGCGGATGATTTCCATGCGCTCCATGGTGTCGATGTCGTGGTGCAGGTAGCGCCCCTTGATGCCCATATTTTCAAAATAGCGGGCCAAGTCCTCCGCCATTTTCTTGGTCAGCGTGGTCACCAGCACCCGCTGGTGCCGGTCGATGCGCTTGTGTATCTCACTGAGCAGGTCGTCGATCTGGCCGTCAATGGGCTTGACGACGATTTCCGGGTCGAGCAGACCGGTGGGCCGGATAACCTGCTCCACCACCTGGGTGCTGTGCTCCCGCTCGAAATCCCCCGGCGTGGCGCTGACAAAGACGGCCTGATTCACCCGCTCGTAAAACTCGTCGAAATTCAGCGGGCGGTTGTCATAGGCCGACGGCAACCGGAAACCATACTGCACCAAATTGTTCTTGCGCCCGCGGTCGCCGCCATACATGCCCCGCACCTGCGGCAGCGTCACATGGGACTCGTCCACAAAAAGCAGATAGTCCTTCGGGAAATAGTCGAGCAGCGTGAAAGGCGCGCTGCCCGGCTCCCGGCCGGAAAGCACCCGCGAATAGTTTTCGATGCCCGTGCAGAAGCCGATTTCCCGCAGCATTTCGAGATCATAGCGGGTGCGCTGTTCGATGCGCTGGGCCTCCAGCAGCTTGCCGTGCTCCTTGAACCATGCCACCCGCTCGACCATCTCGCGTTCGATTTCCACCAGCGCGGGCTCTATCTTCTCTTTGGGCACGATATAATGGGAGGCCGGGTAGATGGCCACATGGCTGAGGATGCCCTTCACTTCGCCCGTCAGCACATTGATTTCGGTGATGCGATCCACCTCGTTGCCGAAAAATTCCACCCGTACGGCGTTTTCCCCCGAATACGCCGGAAAAATTTCCAGCACATCGCCGCGCACGCGGAATTTGTTGCGCACAAAATTCACGTCGTTGCGCTCGTACTGGATCTCCACCAGCTTGCGGACGATGTCGTCGCGCTCCCGCTTCATCCCCGGCCGCAGCGAAATCACCATGCTGCGGTAATCGATCGGGTCGCCCAGACTGTAAATGCACGACACCGACGACACGATGATCACGTCCCGCCGCTCCGACAGGGCCGACGTGGCGGAATGCCGGAGCTTGTCGATCTCGTCGTTGATGGCGGAGTCCTTTTCAATATAGGTGTCGGTCTGGGGAATATACGCCTCCGGCTGATAATAGTCGTAGTAGCTGACGAAATATTCCACCGCGTTATCGGGGAAAAATTCCTTGAATTCGCTGCAAAGCTGGGCGGCCAGCGTCTTGTTGTGAGCCAGCACCAGCGTGGGGCGGTTGACGTTTTGTATAATGTTGGCCATCGTGAACGTCTTGCCGGAGCCCGTCACACCCAGCAGCGTCTGCGCATGGTCGCCCTTGAGCACCCCGTCCGTGAGCTGCTCGATGGCGGCCGGCTGGTCGCCGGTGGGCTGAAAGGGGGATACAAGCCTGAATTGATCCATAAGGCCTCCGGAATCACTTGGGAACATCGTTCTTTTAATATCAGTATACCATAAAATCGGGGTTTGTAAACCGCAACCCCGCAATTTCCGGTATTTTTGTTGGGTCCGGGCCAAAAAACAGCGGTCTTGCCAATTTGGGCCCAGACCGGCGTTTTGTGGCTCAGGCAAGGCTCAGGCGCCGCGGAACCCCGGCCGCCGGGGAAACACGTCGGCCATGGAAGGGGTCAGTGCCAGCGACACCCAGTCGTTATCGGCGACAATGATATGGTCAAGCAGCGTCACGTCCACCATCCGCAGCGCGGAGGCCACCCGCTCGGTGACGCGGATGTCCTCTTCCGACGGCACGGCCACGCCCCGGGGGTGATTGTGGGCCATGATAACGTTCGAAGTGGCATAGCGTACGGCAAGCTCGACGATCCGCCGCACGCTCACGGCGGCCGCGTTGACGCTGCCTTCGAAAGCCGTGCCGCAATAGACCACTTTGCCCTTGCCGTCTAGACACATCAGCGCCACCATCTCGGCGGTGCGGCCGATAAAAAGCGGGCACAGGCACCGGGCGGCCTCCTCAGAGTTTTTGACCACGGTGCCCACTTCGCTCAGTTCCATCAGATAGCGGCGGCATACTTCCGGAAACATCTTGATGAGCACAGCTGCGTTCTTCCCGACGCCTTCCACCTGCGTCAGCTCTTCCAGCGGCGCATCCAGCACATGGGAAAACGAGCCGTCGAACCGGCTCAACAGCCGGTGCGCCAGCAGGTTCGTGTCCCGCCGGGGCACGGCATAATACAGGATCAGTTCCAGTATCTCGTGGTATTCGAAATGATCCAGCCCTTCCCGGACAAAACGTTCGCGCATCCGATCCCGGTGACCGGCATGGACCCCGGCCTCGCTTACGCCGGACGCTTGCGGCTGCCGGGTTTCACCAGCGGCGCGCCGGTCTTGCAGATCGGGCATTCGTCTGCCTCCCAGGATTTCACTTCCATCGAAATCACCGCGCGGAAAGGCACGCCGAAATCGATCTCCCCGCCCGTACGGTCGACTATGGCGCCGACGCCGGCCACCTCGCCGCCCGCCTGCCGCACGATATCCATCACTTCCCGCACCGAGCCGCCGGTGGTCACCACGTCTTCCACCACCAGCACTCGCTGCCCCGGCTGAATGGCAAACCCGCGGCGCAGGGTCATTTTACCGTTTTCGCGCTCGGCAAAAAAGTTCTCGCACCCAATCTGACGCGAAACCTCGTAGGCCATCTGCACGGCTCCCATGGCCGGGCCGACGACCAGGTCGATTTTCTGCCCATCGAATTGCCCGGCCAGCGCCGCGCAAAGCTCCTCGCTGTAAGGCGCATGCCGGAAAATGCACGCACACTGCAAATATTTATCACTGTGCCGGCCGGAAGTGAGCAGAAAATGCCCCTCTTTGAGCACATCCGCCTGCCGGAATATTTCAAGCACTCGTTCTTTGCTGATCATCGTGCCACCCTGCCCTTTCGGTATTCGTCATGCGAAAACGTGGATTCTTGCATCCCCCTGCCGGAAAGCCCGCCGCTGTGCTATACTATAGGGAGCCTGTCCGACGAATCTTCGATGGAACGGCCCGCAAACGGATTTTACGGGTCTGCAGGCCGTTTTCCGCAGCGGCAAAAGCGGTTTCGCCTCATTTGCCGCAGATTAGTCTTATTATAATCTTATTTTTCCACTTTGAAAAGGCCGGCTGTGGAAAATTCCATGCCCGCCGGAAGGAGTTTCTTAATGAAAGAATTTGTCATCGGCGTCAACGACGCCGGCCAGCGGCTGGATAAATTCGTGTCGAAAACCGCGCGCAATCTGCCCCAGGCCCTGCTTTATAAATACATCCGTCTTAAGCGCATCAAGGTCAACGCCGCCCGGGCCCAGATTTCCACCCGGCTGCAGGAGGGCGACCGGGTGCAGATGTATGTGAACGACGAATTTTTCCCCCAAAAGGAGGCTCCCTCCTTCGAGGCCGCCCCGACGCAGTTGGATATTGTCTATGAGGATGCCAACATTCTGCTGGTCAACAAGCAGCCGGGTCTTGTGGTGCACGAGGATGAGGAAGGCTCGTCCGACACGCTCATCGGGCGCATCCAGCACTATCTCTACGACCGGGGGGAATACGACCCGGAGCAGGAAAACACCTTCGCACCGGCGCTCTGCAACCGCATCGACCGCAACACCGGCGGCATCGTGCTGGCGGCCAAAAACGCCGAGTCGCTGCGTATCCTCGACGAAAAGATCCGCGCACGGGAAATCCGCAAAAGCTACCTCTGCATCGTCCACGGCCGCATGCCCGCCCGGTCGGCCACCCTCACCGGCTATCTGACTAAGGATGAGGGCAAGCGCCGCGCCTTCATCGACGACCGGCCCGGCCCCGGCCGCATGAGCATCGTCACCCGCTATCGGGTGCTGGAAGAGATCGACGGCCTGTCGCTGATCGAGGTGGAGCTCATCACAGGGCGCACCCATCAGATCCGGGCCCATCTGGCAAGCATCGGCCACCCGCTGCTGGGGGACGGCAAATACGGCACCAACGCCCTCAACCGGCCCTATGGCTACCATTATCAGGCGCTCTGGGCTTACCGGGTCGCCTTTGATTTCACCACCGCCGCCGGGCGGCTCGATTACCTGCGGGGACGCGCATTTGAGGTCAAAGACATCCCCTTCGTGCGGGATTTCCATTCCGGCGCCATCCGCCGGCGGGGCTGACGGCGGCCAATGTCAAAGCCGCCCGGCATTCTGAAAAGGATGCCGGGCGGCTTTATGCTTTACATATACGGGAAGATACAGAGCAAATTATTCCGCGGGCTTTTCGGCTTCGTCAGCCTTGGGCTCTTCCGCGCTTTCTTCCTTGAGGCGCTCATTGTCGGCCTTTTCCCTAGCGATTTCGTCTTCCGCCGTGGGGCCGTTGAGATCCTCACCTTCCGCTTCGCGGATGGAAAGGCTGATGCGCTTGCGCTCGGTGTCAATGTCGGTGATCTTCACCTTGACGGTCTCGCCCATGGTGAGCTCATCCTGGGGCTTTGCCACCCGGCGATCGGAAATCTGGGAAATATGGATCAAACCGTCGACGCCCGGAATGATCTGGGCGAACGCGCCGAAAGGCATAAAGCTGACGATCTTAACGTTGATGACTGCGCCCACCTGATAGTCGCGCACAAAAACATCCCACGGATTTTCACCCTTGTCTTTATAGCCAAGGGAAATCTTCTGGGTGTCCATGTTCAAATCCTTGACGTAGACATTGACGGTGTCGCCCACGCTGAGAACGTCCGCCGGGCTCTTGATGCGAGACCAGGAAAGCTCGGACACATGCACCATGCCGTCCACGCCGCCCAGATCGACAAATGCGCCGTAGCTGGTCAGGGATTTGACCTTGCCGGTGAATTCGTCGCCGATCTTGACAGTTTCCCAGAATTTTTCGGCCAACGCCTTGCGAGCCTCGCGCTGCACCGCACGGATGGAACCGACGGCACGCCGACGGCCCTCGTTGATCTCGATGATCTTCATCTGAGCCGGCTTGTGCAGCAGCGTCTCAAGGTCGCCGTTGCGCGGCACACCGCTCTGCGACGCCGGGATGAACACCTTTACGCCGCTCACAGACGCAATCAAGCCGCCCTTGATGACGTTGGTGACCACGCCTTCGACCGTGGCGCTGTTTTCACTCGCCTCGACGATTTTGTCCCAGCTCTTGAACGCGTCGACCCGCTTCTTCGAAAGCATGACCGTCCCGTCCTGATCGTTGACACGTAGCACCACGAGATCTATTTCGTCGCCGACCTTCATCATCTGATCCGGCTTCACCGACGGATCATCGGTCAGCTCAGACAAAGGGACATACCCTGCATGTTTTGTTCCAAGGTCAACTTCCACCTCGTTGGGGGAAATGGCCATCACCGTGCCACGGACACGCTCATCCGGGGTGAGAATTTTGAACGACTTCTCCAAAGCCGCTGCGAAGTCAAGATCTTCGCTTTCCATATTGTCATTGTCTAAACCGGACATAGTGTTTAGAACCTCCTTTATTATGCGGGCAGGAGTGGAAGCCCCCGCCGTAACACCAATCCGGCCGGCCCGACGGAGCTTGTCGAGCGGAAGCTCGTCCGCCCCTTCCACGAGCACCGACGGGCAGATTTCCGCACAGACGGCATAGAGCTTCCGTGTATTGGAACTCTGCCTTCCCCCGACAACGACCATGAAATCGGATTCGGTTGCAAGCTCTTTTGCTTCCCGCTGCCTTACTGATGTTGCACTACATATTGTATCAAAGATAATCGCGTTTGTATACACTTTTTTTAGAAATTCGGAGCACTCTGCCCATAGTTCGGCATGAAATGTGGTCTGCGCCACCGCCGCCAGCTTTTTTTGCCGCCATTCCGGGTGTTCCGCCACCATTTGATTCAATTCCTGCATATTGGAAAACACAAATGACGGCGCGGCGCTATGGCCGCGGATGCCCTCCACCTCGGGGTGGCTGGGGTCGCCGGCGATGAGCACGACGTTATGAGAAGGGTCGGCCACGATCCGGTGGATTTTGGCCACAAAGGGGCAGGTGGCGTCCACCGCCCGGCAGCCGACCGCCTGCAGTCGGTCGTAAATTTCCCTGGGCACCCCGTGGCTGCGGATGACGGCGGCGGTGCCGGGCGGCACCTGCTCGGGTGCATCCACCACCCGGGCGCCGCGGGCGTCAAGCTCCGCCACCAGGCGCGGATTGTGGATCACGGGGCCCAGCGTGCAGACCTTTTCGCCGCGGTCGAGCATGTCTTCCACCATGCCCACCGCCCGGCTGACGCCGAAACAGAACCCCGCCGATCTGGCTACGCGGATAATCAACCGACGCACCTCCTATCCGTTGCCGCCGTCACCGCACGGCGGGCTGCGCCATCAGCGCGCACACCGCTTCGCGGATGAGACCGCTGGCCTTTTGCAGATTTTCCCGCGATGTAACGGTCAGGCCCAGCTCGGAGGGCTGAATGGGCCGGCCGATGCGGATGTATTTCTTTTTGAAAAACCGCATGCGGCCCTCGCAGAGGATAGCCGCCGGCACCACCGGCGCCCCCGTGTGCGCCGCAATCAGCGCCGCGCCGGAGCGGAACCGCTGGGGCTGCCCGGCTTCCCGCAGGCGGTGCCCCTCGGGGAACATCGCCAGCACTTCGCCCGACCGGACGATTTCCATGGCCCGTTCCACGGCCCGCAAATCGCCCACGCCCCGTTCCACCGGGAAGGCCCCCAGCGCACGGATCAGTATGTTCAGCAGCGGCACTTTGAAAAGCGACGCCTTGGCCATAAAAAACAGATCCCGTCGGAGCACCACGCTCAGCAACACCGGGTCGAGATTGGAACGGTGGTTGCTGCACAGGATCACCGGCCCCGTATCCGGCAGGTTTTCCCACCCTTCAAAGCGGATGCGCAGCAGCCAGCGCAAAAAAGGCGACAGCTTGCGCGCTTTACTGAAAAAGCTCATTTGATCACGCTCCCGGCGATACGGCAGAGCCTTGCAAAAGACTCGTCGATTTCCAGCCCCGTGGTATCCAGGCTCACGGCGTCCGGCGCCGGGCGCAGCGGGGCGATCGCGCGCTCGCGGTCCCGCCGGTCGCGCGCGATCATATCCGTCAGCACCTGGTTGTAATCCGCCGGCATGCCCTTCTGCCGCATTTCCGCGGTGCGGCGGCGGGCCCGATCTTCCGGCGACGCGGTGAGGAAAATTTTAAGCTGGGCGTCGGGCAGCACCACCGTGCCGATATCGCGCCCATCCATCACCACATCGTGGCGCCTGGCCAGCTCCCGCTGCTGTTCCAGCAAAAAGGCCCGCACCGCCGGGATGGCGGAGACCCGCGAGGCGGCCCGCGAAATTTCCGGCTCCCTCACGGCCTCGCTCACATCCTCCCCGTTGAGCAGCACCCGCTGCCCCGCCTGGGTGTGGCGCAGATCGAGCCGGATTTCCGGCAGCAGCGTTTCCACGGCCCGGGCGTAAGCGGTATCCTTGCCCGCGACACCCTTGCGCACCGCATAAAGGCCCACCGCACGGTAAAGCGCGCCGGTGTCGATATACAGATACCCCAACTTTTTCGCCAGCATGCGGGAAAGCGTGCTTTTGCCCGCACCTGAGGGGCCGTCGATGGCGATATTCATCATTGGGAACATTCCTTTCCAAAGGGGTTCGCCGCCCCGGATTTTTATCGCCGGGATTCAGACCGGCACCGCATGGCCCGCGGCGTAACCGGTGGAAAAGGCGATCTGCAGGTTGTAGCCGCCCGTGAAGCCGTCCACATCCAGCAGTTCGCCTGCGATATAGAGCCCCGGCAGCTTGCGGGATTCCATCGTCTTGGGGTCCACTTCCCGCACACTCACGCCGCCCGAGGTGACGATGGCTTCCTCCACCGGGCGGAAACCCGCGGCCGTCAGAGGCATATCCTTCAGCCGCGCGGCGAGCGTCCCGCGCATCTCGCGCGTCAGCTGGCTGACCCGGCAATGGGGGTCGAGGCCGGAAAGCTCCACCGCCACCGGTACGAGACTCGACGGCAGCAGGTCGTGGAGGGAATTGATGAGATCCCGCCCCGCGTATTTGAGAAAATCCCGCTGCAGCCGCCGGTCGAGCTGCTCGGCGCTCAGGCCGGGCTTTAAGTCGATATGCAGCCGGTAACGCCCCGGCCGCATGCCGCGCATGTGGGCGCTGGCCGACAGCACCAGCGGCCCCGACACACCGAAATGGGTCAGCAGCATCTCGCCCAGCTCCTCAAACACAGGCCTTGGCTTTTCCCCGTCGGTGACGGTGAGAGTGACGTTGCGCAGCGACAGTCCCTGTGCCTCGGCGGGCCAGTGCTCGACAGTCACCACCGGCACCAGCGACGGCGACGGCGGTACGATGGTGTGCCCCGCCTGCCGCGCCAGCGCATAGCCGTCGCCGGTGGAACCGGTGGCTGGGTAAGACACCCCGCCCGTGCAAAGGATCACCGCGTCGGCCGCAAGATGGCGGCCGTCCTCCAGTTCCACGCCCGCGGCGCGGCCTTCCCGCGTCAGCAGAGCCGTGGCGCGGCCCTCCACCGTGCGGCAGCCCGCCTGCCGGCAGAAACGCGCCAACGCGTCGACGATATCCGCCGCGTGGTCGCTCACCGGGAAGACCCGGCGGCCCCGTTCCACCTTCAGCGGCACGCCCTGTTTCTCAAAAAAGGCCATGGTCGCTTCCGGCCCGAAAGCCGACACGGCGCTGTAAAGAAATTTGGGGTTGCCGGGTATGTTTTCCAGATACTGGGCCAGCGTGCAGTGGTTGGTGACATTGCAGCGGCCCTTGCCGGTGATCATCAGCTTGCGGCCCGGGCGGGCGTTGCGCTCCACCATCGTCACATCCGCTCCGCGCCCGGCGGCAAAACCGGCAGCCGTCATGCCCGCCGCGCCGGCCCCTATGACAAGGACTCTCACTGGTTATCTTCCGTCTTGGCGTACACGCCGTATTCATCCCAGATATGCTCCAGCTCGGCGAAGGTCTGCACCACGTCGCTCTGCCGCTTCATGCCGACCGACACGATCAGGGCGTTGATAAGGCTCAGCGGCGCCACCAGCGAGTCCACGAACGAAGCCATGTCGCTCTTGGCCAGCAGGTTATAGCGGGAATACTGGAACAGCGGCGAAAGGTTGCTGTCGGTGATGGAAATGGTCGTGGCGCCCCGGTCGGAGCAGAACTGCATGGATTTGACCGTGCGGTTGGAATACCGCGGGAAGCTGATGCCGATGACGGCATCCTGCGGCCCGACGCGCATGATCTGCTCGAACATTTCGCTGTCGCTGACGGTGTGCACCAACTGCACGTTTTCGAGTATCAAGTGAAAATAGAAACCGACAAAGCTCGCCAGCGCGGCGGCGCTGCGCACGCCCAGCACATAGACCTTGCGGGCGTTGACGATGGCGTCCACCGCCCCATCGAAATCGGGGCGCGAAATTTCCGCCAGAGTCTTGCGGATTTTATCAATGTCGGAATTGCAGACCTTTTCGAGCACGTCGCCGCCGCCGAGTATGTCGGAGCTGACCTCCATCCGCTGCACCGAGGTGAGCTTATTGCGGATCATTTCCTGCAGCGCTTTCTGCAGCTGAGGATACCCTTCGTACCCAAGCTCGGAGGCAAAGCGCACCACCGTCGATTCGCTGACGCCCACGATGCTGCCCAGCTTCGACGCCGTCATAAAAGCGGCCTTGTCATAATGCTCGGTGATATATTTGGCAATGTATTTCTGGCCCTTGGAAAAGGTGGGAAAAGCCGTCTGGATCTGATTGAGCAAGTCGCGGTTCATGTTGAAATCTGTCCCTTTCCGGTTACACCGGCGGCGGCCCTCGGCCGGGCGGTGAACCTTTCCATTTGTGGGCTCCGATGCGGAGCCTGTGCCCGCCATGCAGGATTAGATTTTTAATTATGCAAACTGATTTTTGAGAAGCCGACCACAGGCTCCCTCTGTATATCTTATCCGCCGCGGCGGGAAAAATCAATAGTCCGGTGCGAATTTACCGGGATTTCAAACGTCAAAAGGTATAAAGGGCTACTGCCCGTCCGAATTCATGCTCATCTCGATCCACTGTTCGCGGCTGATAAGCACCTGCCGGGGCTTGCTGCCCTCGAAGGGGCCGACGATGCCGCGGCTTTCCATTTCGTCGATGATGCGGGCCGCCCGGGCATAGCCGAGTTTGAGGCGCCGCTGCAGCAGTGAGGTTGAAGCCTGCCCGGCCTCCACCACGCACTCGATGGCACGCGGCAGCATTTCGTCTGCGTCGTCCCCGCCGGCATCGGCCTCTTTGTCCTTGCCTTTTTCCTTGGCGGACTGCTTTTCGATCTCATCCATCACGTCCTCGTCGTATTCCGCCTCGACGCCTTTCTTGATATGGTCGATGACCGACTCCACCTCGTCGTCCGACACGAAGCACCCCTGCACGCGCCGGGGCTTGGAGGCCCCCAGCGGCAAAAAGAGCATGTCGCCGCGCCCGAGGAGCTTTTCCGCCCCGGCGCTGTCAAGAATGGTGCGGGAATCCACCTGAGAAGAGACTGCGAACGCGATGCGCGAAGGAATATTTGCCTTGATGACACCGGTGATGACATCCACGCTCGGGCGCTGGGTGGCGATGACCAGATGCATGCCCGCCGCCCGGGCCTTCTGCGCCAGGCGCTGGATGGCTTCTTCCACTTCGCCAGGGGCCGTCTGGATGAGATCGGCCAGCTCGTCGATGACGATGACAATCTGAGGGATAGGGTCGAACTGCCCCGAGCGGGCCGCCTGGGCGTTGTAGCCGCGGATATCCCGCACATTCTGCTCGGCAAAAAGCTGATACCGGTTATTCATCTCGGTGACAGCCCAGCCAAGGGCTCCCGCGGCCTTGCGCGGGTCGGTAACCACCGGCACCAGCAGGTGGGGGATGCCGTTATACACGCTCAGCTCCACCACCTTCGGGTCGATGAGCAGCAGCTTCACCTTTTCCGGGGCCGAGCGGTACAGCAGGCTTATGAGGAAAGAATTGATGCAGACCGATTTGCCCGAGCCGGTGGCGCCGGCGATGAGCAGATGGGGGGTCTTGGCGATATCCGCCAGGGCGACCTTGCCTGCGATATCCCGCCCCAGTGCCACCGTGAGCCGGCTCTGGGCATTGCGGAATTCATCCGAGTCAATGATTTCGCGGATATGTACCACACTGACGACCTTGTTGGGCACCTCGATGCCCACTGCCGCCTTATTGGGAATCGGTGCCTCGATGCGCACGCCGCCGGCGGCCAGATTGAGGGCGATGTCATCCGCCAGCGACGTGATACGGCTGATTTTTACTCCGGCGGAAGGCTGCAGCTCGTAACGGGTCACGGCGGGTCCGCGGGAAATATCGGTGATGCGGGTTTCCACGCCGAAGCTGCGCAATGTGTCCACCAACCGCTCGGCGTTGGTTTTGAGTTCCCCGGCCACGTCCTCGTTTTTGGCGGGCTGGGCGCCGGTGAGCAGCGTCACAGGCGGAAGCACATAGGGCTTGGGGGTTGGGGGCGCCTTTTCTTCCGTTGCAGCGGGCGCGGGAGCCGCGGCGGCCGCAGCCTGCCGTGATGGCTCCGCCGCCGGGCCGGCGGGTGCGGCGGGCTGAGAGACTGATTTTTCCGCCCCGGCTGCCGGCGCGTCGCCGGGGCCTTCCTTCAGGCGGGTGATTTTCTGCACCAGCTCGTCCAACCCCGAATCCGGCTGTTTTTCCGGCCGCTCAGGCAGGTGGAAAATTTCCGGCACATGGCGGGGCTGCGCGGGTTTGGCGTTTTCCGGCCCCAGGGGAATGTCGATGGCACCGTGCCGCTTCGTGCCCTGGCGGGCGCCCACATAGACCGCCGCAGATTTTATCACGGCCTGCCGCTTTTCTTTTGCGGCACGAGCCGCCTGAACGGCGGCCGTCACAATGCGCCGCAGCGTCACGCCCGTCATCAGCAAAAGCAGCAGCACGATGAGCAGGATCACCGTTACCGCGGCGCCCGTGCGCCCGAAAAGCCCCGTGAACACCGACCCCACGCCGCCGGCCACGCCGCCGGAGCGCCACTGCTGCCCCGCACGGTAAAGCCGGCCGACATCCGCAGTCGCGCCGGCGGAAAAAATCTGGATGGCGCTGCAGATGAGCACCACCATGCCGGTCAGCTCCGCCAGCTTGCCCGCAATGGAAAAGACCGGCCGGTCAAATGCGGCAATCACCGCTATGTAAAGCAGAAACGGCGGCCACAGCAGCGCACACGGGCCGAACATGCCGAACAGAAACCCGTGGGCCGCCCGCCACACATGGGCGCCGGGTATCAGTGCCACCGCCCCCAGCAGCACCGCCGCCGCGCTCAGCAGCAGCGCGTATCGCTGCCGGCGCGCCCGCAGTTCTTCCTGCGTGGCGGCGGCCGTTTTACGTCGGGTGCGCGGCACCGTCTTTTTCCTTTTTGCCTTCACTCGCGCCACTGTTCCCATCACCTTCCGAAAAAAGGCGGCCCGGCTGCCGGGCCGCCCGCATATTTTCAGTATATCACTTATATTGTATATTTCCTGTCATATCGTGTCAACCGTCCCCGGCGGGATTCGGTCCCCCGGCGCAAAACGGCCCAGATACATGCGCGGGTCGGTGGAATCGATGCGCGAAACCGTGTAGCCCGCCGATGTGTGCGTCAGCTCCAGATACCCACCGGGGATGGGCCGCTCCTCGGGCTCTCCCTCCGGCTGCGGCGGAAAAATCGCGTCGTAAGGCATCACCGTATACAGCAGCATAAGCTTTTCCCCTCTCTTGCCCGGGCGTCAGGGCCGGGCGGCCTCCGGCTCCTGCCCGCGGGGAGCGCGCCTGGCAGCCGCCGGGCGGCCCCGCCCTTTGTCGGCGGGCGCGGGCTCTTCCGTCTTGCGTCGGCTCCGGCGGCGGGCCGGTTTTTCTTCCTCGGGCGGTGCCCCTTCCTCAATCATGCGGTTGAGACAGGCGATGGCATCCGCAAGTCCGCCCACCGCGTCGATAAGGCCCTCCTTGACTGCATCCCGGCCCTCGAGCACGGTGCCTACGTCCATGACCAGCTCGCCGGTATTCATCATCAGCTGCTTGAAGCGGGCGGCGGAAACATGGGAATTTTCCGACACGAAATTGACGATGCGGTCCTGCATGCGGTCAAAATAACTCAGCGTCTGGGGCACGCCCACCACGACGCCGTTCATCCGCACCGGATGGATGGTCATGGTGGCGGTGTTGGCGATAAAGGAGCGCCGTGCGCACACCGCCAGCGGTACGCCGATGGAATGACCGCCGCCCAGCACCAGCGAGACCGTGGGCTTGTGCATGCCCGCGATAAGCTCCGCGATGGCAAGGCCCGCCTCCACGTCGCCGCCCACCGTATTGAGCACGATGAGCAGCCCCTCGATGGCGGGGTCTTCTTCCACCGCGACAATCTGCGGGATGACATGCTCGTATTTGGTGGTCTTATTCTGGGGCGGCAGGATGAAATGCCCCTCCACCTGCCCGATGACTGTCAGGCAGTGGATCAGGTGCCGGCCGTTGGACATAGTGATCGACCCGGTCTCGATGATCTGCCGGGTGCGCTCGTCCATCCCCTCCCGGCCGTCGGCCGACTCACCTTGGCCGGCGCCCGTTTCGCCGCTTTCTTCCGATTCGTCGTCCCGGGCGGCTTCGTTCGCCTGCTCCCGCGAGGTATCTTCTGGTGCGGCCGATGCACGGCCGTTTTTGCCGGATTTTTTCTTTTTATTGCCCATTGGCCCAACCTCCGTCAAATACTCCCGGCGTCGTGAACCCCGTGACGGGCTCCCCGTTGCGGAGACCCCGACGTGAGGCTCCCAACGCAAGGCAAAAATACCGGCTCCGCCTCGGGCAGAACCGGTATTAGTATGCGTGACGGCGGCCGAATCATGCGGCCGCGGGTGAAAAGTTCCGCGTCAGACCGGCACCTTGCCGCTCACCGGCGCGGGCCGGGCCGCAGCGCCTTGCATCTTCTTTTCGGCGCCCAGCCGGGCATTGGCCAGCATCAGCTTGATGCGGTTTTCCTGGTTGATGCGGGTGGCGCTGGGGTCGTAGTCGATGGCCACGATGTTGGAATCGGGGTGGGATTCCTTGACCTTGCGGATCATGCCCTTGCCCACGATGTGGTTGGGCAGGCAGCCGAAAGGCTGGGCGCACACCACGTTGGGCGTACCGGAAGTGACAAGCTCCAGCATTTCGCCGGTGAGCAGCCATCCCTCGCCCATTTTGTTGCCATAGCCGAGATATCCCTTGACCAGACTTTTGATGTGCGTATACGTGGTGGGCTTGCGGAATTCCGGCGTGGCTTTGAGCGCGTCGATCAGATCCTGCTGCTTGCCCTCGAGTATGCGGACAATATACTGGAAAAACCATTTTTTCAGCGGATTGCCGCCATAAATCTTGCAGTCCTCCGCGCGGTTGTCGGCCTTGAAAATGACAAAATCCAACAGGCCCGGTACCACCGGCTCCGCCCCTTCGGAAAGGAGCATTTCCTCAAGATTATTGTTGCCCAGAGAGGAATATTTGATGTAAATCTCGCCCACCACGCCCACACGGACTTTTGGGACCACCCGGCGCGGCACGGCGGCGAAATCGGCCGCGATGCGCGGCAGGTTTTCCTTCACATGGCGGTATTTGAGGTTGCGCGGGTGCTTATATTCTTCGGTGAGCCGGTCGATCCATTGCTGCACCACCCGGTCGGTGGCGCCCGGCTCGCGCTCATAAGGGCGGCACTGGTTGGCCAGCAGCATGATCATGTCGCCGTAAAGCAGGCTGTTGATCATCCGCCGTGCCATGTTGTAGGTCAGGTGGAACCCGGGGTTGCTTTCCAGCCCCGATATGTTGAGCGAAACCACGGGCACCTGCGGGTAGCCGCTGCGCTTGAGAGCCTTGCGCAGCAGATGGATATAGTTGGAGGCCCGGCAGCCGCCGCCGGTCTGGGTGATGATCAGCGCCGTCTTGTCGACGTCGTATTTGCCGCTCTTGAGGGCGTCGATAAACTGGCCGATGACCAGCAGCGCCGGGTAACAGGTGTCGTTATGTACGTTTTTGAGCCCCTCGTACACGATGCCCCGATGGTTGGTGGTGAGCATCTCGACATGATACCCTTCCATGAGCAGACTGTTGCGGATGAGCGAAAACTGGATGGGGAGCATCATCGGCATCAGTATCGTGTATTCCCGCTTCATCTCGCGGGTAAACAGCAGCCGGCCGTCTTTTGCGTATTTGAGCTTAGCCATTGACAATCTCCTTGTCCTGCGCATGCGTTGCGTCGTCGCGGGAATCCATGGCGGCAATCAGGCTGCGGATACGGATGCGGATCGCGCCCAGATTGTTGATCTCGTCGATTTTTATCTGCGTGTAAAGTTTGCCGCCGTCTTCCAGAATCGAACGGGTCTCGTCGCCGGTGATAGCGTCGATGCCGCAGCCGAAGGAAACCATCTGGATAAGCTCCGTTTCGGGGCGCATGGTGACAAATTTGGCCGCCGCGTAAAGCCGGGCGTGATAGGTCCACTGGTTGAGCACCTTCACCCGCGGGGCGCTGACCAGATCGGCCACCGAGTCCTCGCTGACGATCACCAGATCGTAGGAAGAAATCAGCGCGTCGATGCCGTGGTTGATTTCCGGGTCGATGTGATACGGCCGCCCGGCCAGCACCACCACCCGCTTGTTGTGGGCTTTGGCAAAATCCAGCGCCCGACGGCCCTCGGCCTTTACGTCCTCCATATACCGGTGATACTCGGCATAGGCGGCCTTGGCCGCCTGTCGCACCTCCCGGGGAGCCACGCCGAATTCGCGCCCGAAATAGGCGGATGCGCGCTTAACGAAATCATGGGGCCGGTGCAGCCCGAAATAGGGGTGCATATAGTGAATATCCTTGAGTCTGGCCACATTGGCGGCGATGAGCTCGGGATAATAGGCCACCACCGGGCAATTATAGTGATTGTCCGACCGGTCCTCGTCGAAGTTATAGGACATGCAGGGGTAAAAGATGGTCGTGATGCCCTCGTCCAGCAGCGCCTCGATGTGCCCATGCACCAGCTTGGCCGGGTAACAGACGGTGTCGGAAGGGATGCTGTACTGCCCCTGAATGTAAAGTTTGCGGGTCGATTCCGGCGAAGTGACCACCTCAAAGCCGAGATGCGTGAAAAAGGTATGCCAGAAGGGCAGAAGCTCATACATGTTGAGCACCAGCGGGATGCCGATCTTGCCGCGCGGGCCTTTGACGGGCTGATACGAACGGATGCGTTTGTATTTATATTGGTAAAGGTTGGGCAGGTCGTTTTTCTTCTGCCGGCCCAGCGGGCGGTCACAGCGGTTGCCGCTGATATAGCGCCGCCCGGCCCCGAAATCGTTGACCGTCAGCGGGCAGTGGTTGCCGCACAGTCCGCAGTTGACCAGCCGGGAGGTATGACGGAAGCTTTCCAGCGCCTGCGGGGCGATCAGCGCCGAGTACCCCTTCGCGCGTTCCCTTGCGTAAAGCGCCGCGCCGTAAGCGCCCATCAGCCCCGCGATGGTGGGCCGCGTCACCGAGTGGCCGATTTCCCGCTCGAAGCTGCGCAGCACCGCGTCGTTGGAAAAGGTGCCGCCCTGCACCACGATGTGGTGCCCCAGCTCCTCGGGGCTGGAGGCGCGGATCACTTTGTAAATTGCGTTGCGCACCACGCTCATCGACAGCCCGGCGGAAATGTCGTCCACGCCGGCGCCCTCCTTCTGAGCCTGCTTGACGGAAGAATTCATGAATACGGTGCAGCGGGTGCCCAGCTCCACCGGGTGCTTGGCAAAAAGCCCCAACGTGGCGAACTGCGCCGGCGTGTACCCCAGCGCCGATGCGAACGTCTCGAGGAAAGAGCCGCAGCCGGAGGAGCAAGCCTCGTTGAGCATGATGGAATCCACGGCTCCGTTGCGGATCTTGAAGCATTTGATATCCTGCCCGCCGATGTCGAGGATGAAGTCCACGTCCGGCTCGAATTCCCGTGCGGCGTAAAAATGGGCCACCGTCTCCACCAGGCCGAAATCGGCCTCGAAGGCATTGCGAATCAAATCCTCACCGTAGCCGGTGACGGCGCTGCCGCGGATGGTGATGCGGTCGCCGCAGATCTCGTATATTTTTTTGAGCTGCTCGAGCACCACCTGCACCGGGTTGCCCTTATTGGAGATGTAAAAGGTATAGAGAATCTTTTTGTCGGCCGTGACAAGAGCAAGCTTGGTGGTGGTGCTGCCCGCGTCGATGCCGAGGTAGGCATCGCCGCGGTACTGCGCCGGGTCAGCGTACTGCGGCGCACACTGAGCGTGCCGGTCGCGGAATTCCGCGTAATCCTCCTGCGACTTAAAAAGCGGCGGCAGCGAATTTTCGGTGGAGGAAACTTCCTTCGCGTTCTCGATTTTATCCACCAAATCGTCAAATTTCATGGGGTTGAGCTTGCCGGCGTAAAGCGCCGCCCCGATGGCCACGAAATACGCGGCGTTGTCGGGGAAAATGGCGTCCTCCTCCGACAGTTTGAGCGTCTTGACGAACTGTTCCCGCAGCACGCTGAAGAAAGAGAGCGGCCCGCCGAGGAAGGCGACCTTGCCTTTGATCTGGCGCCCCTGGGCCAGACCGGCAATGGTCTGTTCCACCACGGCCTGGAACACCGAGGCGGCGATATCCTCCTTGCGCGCACCCTGATTGAGCAGCGGCTGAATATCCGACTTGGCGAACACGCCGCAGCGCGACGCGATGGAATAGATTTTGTCGTGGCGGGAGGCCAGCTCGTCGAGCTGATCGGGCGAAACGCCCAGCAGCGTCGCCATCTGGTCGATAAAGGCCCCGGTGCCGCCGGCGCAGGAGCCGTTCATCCGCTCCTCCAGTCCGCCGGTGAAAAAGATGATCTTTGCATCCTCGCCGCCCAGCTCGATGACGGCGTCGGTGCCGGGCAGGAAAGCCTCCACCCCGCCGGCAGTGGCAAAAACCTCCTGCACGAAGTCGATGCCGCAGGCTTTGGCGACGCCAAGACCTGCCGAGCCGGTGATGGCCACGCACACGTCCTCGCCCGCATACTGCCCCGCGATGGAATGCAGCACTTCGGCCGTCTTTTCCCGCACCTTCGACATATGCCGGTCGTAGGACTTAAACAGGATGTTATGCGCCTGATCGGTCACCACGACCTTGACCGTGGTGGAACCGATATCTATGCCGATAAAATATTTCATATGCCCTCTTGATCCCTGTCACCCGCGCACGCCGGGCAGCGGCGCATATGGTAACAATCGTTACAGAATTTGACCCTTTTTACATTATACCACTGCGGGGGAAACTGTCAATCCGGAGCCGCCGAAAACCGCAGGCAATTAATAGGAACAAACAGCTTTCCCCTTTTGCGGGCCATCAATTGACATTGCCTCGGTATTGTTCTAAAATATGTGGTAATGTTTTGTCAGACTCGCCTGCGGCCCCGCATGCCATCGGCTGCCGCATGCCGGCCGTTTTCGTTTCACTCCCGCTGCTTGAAAGGAGCTGCAGCCATGGGGTATACCCTTGCACAGAAAATCATAAAGTCGCATCTGCTGTCAGGCGACATGACGCCCGGCACCGAGATCGGGCTGACCATTGACCAGACCCTCACGCAGGATGCCACCGGGACGATGGCTTATCTCCAGCTGGAGGCCCTCGGGGTCGATCAGGTCCGCACCCAGCGATCCGTGGCGTACGTCGACCACAACACCCTTCAGACGGGGTTTGAGAATGCCGACGACCACAAATACATCCAGACGGTGGCTAAAAAGCACGGCATCGTTTTTTCACGCGCGGGCAACGGCATCTGCCACCAGCTGCATCTGGAACGTTTCGGCGTGCCGGGGCGCACGCTGCTGGGCTCCGATTCCCACACGCCCACCGGCGGCGGGCTGTGCATGCTCGCCATGGGTGCGGGCGGGCTCGACGTGGCGGTGGCCATGGCGGGCGGTGCCTATTACATCCCTATGCCGCGCATGACCCGCGTGGTGCTTACCGGCCGGCTGCGGCCCTGGGTCTCGGCCAAGGATATCATTCTCGCCGTGCTCCGGCGCCTGACGGTCAAGGGCGGCGTGGGCAAAATCATCGAATACGGCGGCGAGGGCATCCTGAGCCTGTCGGTGCCCCAGCGTTCCACCATCACCAACATGGGTGCGGAGCTGGGCGCCACCAGCTCCATCTTCCCGTCCGACGATGTGACACGCGCTTTCCTGCGCGCCCAGGGCCGTGAGGGCGACTGGGAGGAGATTCTGCCCGACGGCGACGCGAAATACGACGAAGTGCTTGAAATCAATTTAAGCGAGCTGGAGCCTCTCGCGGCCCGGCCCCACAGCCCCGACAACGTGGCGACCGTGCGCGGGATCGGCCCCATCCATGTCGATCAGGTCTGCATCGGCTCATGCACCAATTCTTCCCTGCTCGACATGATGCGGGTGGCCACCATCCTGCGAGGCAAAAAGGTCAGCCCCGACGTGAGCCTGGTCATCGCCCCCGGCTCGCGGCAGGTCTTTACGATGATCGCACAGAACGGCGCCCTCGCCGACCTCATCGCTTCCGGCGCCCGTATCCTCGAGTGCGTCTGCGGCCCCTGCATCGGCATGGGCCAGTCCCCCGGGTCGGGCGCCGTGTCGCTGCGTACGTTCAACCGCAATTTTGAGGGCCGCAGCGGCACCGCGGACGCGAAGGTCTATCTGGTCAGCCCGGAGACGGCCGCGGCTTCGGCCATCGCCGGTGTGCTCACCGACCCCCGCTCCCTCGGCTCGGAGCCGGATATCCGCCTGCCCGACCGCTTCCTGGTGGACGACAGCCTCTTTGAGCAGCCGGCCCCGCCGGAACATGCGGCCGAGGTGCAGGTGGTGCGCGGGCCCAACATTCAGCCGTTCCCGCTGGCCGACGCCCTGCCCGACCGGGTGGCCGGCGTCTGCCTGCTCAAGGTGGGCGACAACATCACCACCGACCATATCATGCCGGCCGGCTCCAAGATCCTGCCCTATCGTTCCAACGTGCCCTACCTTTCAAAATTCTGCTTCACGCGGTGCGACCCCGAGTTTCCGACCCGGGCCAAGGCTGCGGGCGGCGGCATTGTCGTGGGCGGGGTCAACTACGGCCAGGGCTCCTCGCGGGAACACGCCGCGCTGGTACCCCTGTATCTGGGCGTGAAGGCCGTCGTGGCCAAATCCTTCGCCCGCATCCATTACGCCAATCTCGTCAACACCGGCATTTTGCCGCTCATTTTCCGCGATCCGGCAGATTATGATAAAATAGCCCGGGGCGACGAGCTGGAGCTGCCCGACGTGCGCGGTCAGATCGCCGCCGGTGCCGGGGATGTGCTGCTGCGCGACCGCACCAGCGGTGCCGAAATTCATCTTTACTGCACACTTTCCGACCGGCAGAGAGATATCCTGCTCGCCGGCGGGCTCATCAACCATACACGCGGCTGAGCAGGTCTGCCCACCCGCCGTTTTAGACTCATATACCTTTCGAAAGGCCGGGATAGTAATGACAAACAGCGTGACCAATCCGCCGGACAAGATTCAGCGGGCCGCCGCCCATTACGCCCAGCTGGTGGAATCCCAGCTGCGCCGGGTCGAGGCCATGAAAGCACAGACCGGCTTCATCGATTATAATAAGCTGGATAAAATCGTCATCGGCGTGTGCGGCGGCGACGGCATCGGCCCGGTCATCACCGAGGAGGCCGCCCGGGTGCTCCGCCGGCTGCTGAGGCCCCAGGTGGATGCCGGGCGGGTGGAACTGCGCACCATCGACGGGCTCACCATCGAGAATCGCGTCAGGGCCGGCAAGACCATCCCCGACGACGTGCTCGCCGCGCTCAAACAGTGCCACGTCATCCTCAAGGGCCCGACCACCACGCCCCGGGCCGGCGACCCCTGGCCGAATATGGAAAGCTCAAACGTCGCCATGCGGCGGGAGCTCGATCTTTTCGCCAACGTGCGCCCGGTGAAGGTGCCCTCCGAGGGCATCGACTGGACCTTTTTCCGTGAAAACACCGAGGGTTCCTATGCGGTGGGCAGCTGCGGCGTGGAAGTGGACGACGATCTGGCCTTCGACTTCACCGTCACCACCACGCAGGGCACCGAGCGCATCGCCCGGCTTGCCTATGAGTACGCCCGCAAGAATCACAAAAACCGGGTCTCCATCGTCACCAAAGCCAACGTCGTCAAGACCACCGACGGCAAATTCCTGCGGCTGTGCCAGCAGATCGGTAAGGAATACCCCGAGATCGAGACCGACGACTGGTATATCGACATCACCACTGCCAAGCTTGTGGATAAAAAGCGCCGCACCGCTTTCCGCGTGTTCATCCTGCCCAACCTGTACGGCGACATCATCACCGACGAGGCCGCCGAGTTCCAGGGCGGCGTCGGCACCGCCGGCAGCGCCAATATCGGCAGGCGCTACGCCATGTTTGAAGCCATCCACGGCTCCGCGCCCCGCATGGTGGCGGAGGGCCGCGTCCAGTACGCCGACCCCTGCTCGATGCTGCGGGCGACGGTGATGCTGCTGTCGCACATCGGCTGCCAGAAACAGGCGGACCTGCTGGAGCGGGCGCTGGATATCTGCATGTTTGAGGAACATCGGCTCGCCGTGACCGGCCGGTCCGACGGCGCCACGTGCGCACAGTTCGGCGATTATGTCCTTGAAACCGTCCGGCGGCTGGAATCCGCCGGGCAGAATTTGTGAGGTGCACAGACTGCTATGCCAAAGCATGGAAAGGTATCCCTCTCCGTTATCCGGAGACTGCCTCGCTACTACCGGTTCCTCGGCGACCTGTCCAAAGCGGGGTTCGCCAAGATTTCTTCCCGGGAGCTGAGCCAGCGCATGGGGCTGACCGCTTCCCAGATCCGGCAGGACCTCAACTGCTTCGGGGGATTCGGCCAGCAGGGTTACGGCTATAACATCGACCAGCTGCATGCGGAGGTCTCCTCCATCCTCGGCATCGGTGCCGCCCGGCCGGCCATCATCGTCGGCACCGGCAATATCGGCCATGCCATCGCGGCCAACATCGATTTTGAGCACATGGGCTTCCATCTGGCGGGGCTGTTTGACAACGACCCGCGCATTATCGGTACGCGGGTGCGCAACCTGATCGTCCAGGATATTACGGAGCTGGAAAATTTCTGTGCCCGCATTACGCCCGCCATTGCGGTGCTCACGCTGCCCCGGTCGGCGGCACCCTCCGTGTGCGACCGGCTCATCAAACTGGGCGTCACCGGGTTCTGGAATTTCAGTCACTACGATCTGGGCCTGCTGCATCCGGAACTGACGGTGGAAAACGTCCATCTGGGCGACAGTCTGATGACCCTTTCGTATATGATCAAGCAGCGGGATGAATCCGCCTCCCGCCCGCAAGACGAATGATTTTTTTATGGCAAACCGCCCCGCTGTGACTCACGTCACCGCGGGGCGGTTTTTTGCACCGGCCCGGCGGCTCCCGCCGCTCGGCTGTGTTTGGAGCGAGGACCTTCACCTATAATCGTTATATTTTTGACAATAATTGTGCCGCTATTCGGGCATAATATAGGAATAGGGCTGATTTTTGGGCAATCCGACGGTAAGGCATTGCTTTCACAGTCGAAATATCATATAATGTGGTTGTTAAAACATTGTCAATCTGAATAGTACGGAGGGATTTTCAATGGCAGCGGAAAAGACGAAGGCGGCACCGACGGCCACAGCGGCCGACCGGACAAAAGAAACCACCGAGATGATCGACTCGCTGGTGGAAAAAGCCCGCAAGGCCCTGAGTGAATATATGCAGCTCAACCAGGAGCAGGTGGATAAAATCGTCCACGCCATGGCATTGGCTGGGCTCGACAACCACATGCGCCTGGCCAAGCTGGCGGTGGAAGAAACCCACCGCGGCGTCTATGAAGACAAGATCATCAAAAACATGTTCGCCACCGAGTATATCTGGCACGACATCAAGTACGAAAAGACCGTCGGCATCGTCGATGAAAATGAAATGGAAGGCTATGTGGATGTGGCCGAGCCGGTGGGCGTTGTGGCCGGCGTGACCCCGGTGACCAACCCGACCTCCACCACCCTGTTCAAATCCCTCATTTGCGCCAAGACCCGCAACCCCATCATCTTCGCGTTCCATCCCGCTTCCCAAAAGTCTTCCTCCGAAGCGGCCCGCGTGGTGCGGGATGCCGCCGTCGCGGCCGGCGCGCCGGAAAACTGCATCCAGTGGATCGAGTACCCCTCCATCGAGGCCACCACCGCGCTGATGAATCACCCCGGCGTGTCGCTCATTCTCGCCACCGGCGGCACCGGCATGGTCAAGTCCGCCTACAGCGCCGGCAAGCCCGCCCTGGGCGTCGGCCCCGGCAACGTGCCCTGCTATGTGGAAAAGTCCGCCAATCTGCCCCGTGCCGTCAACGACCTGATCCTGTCGAAAACGTTCGACAACGGCATGATCTGCGCCTCCGAGCAGGCGGTCATCGTCGACCGGGAAATTTCCGCCGAATTCGAACGCCGCATGAAGGAAAACGGCTGCTACTTCACCACGCCCGAAGAGACCGAGAAGCTGTCGGCCTACGCCATCCAGCCCACGATGATGGTCAACCCGAAAATCGTCGGTCAGAGCGCCCCGTGGATCGCCGCCCAGGCCGGCATCCAGGTGCCGGCAAACACCAAGATCCTGATTGCCAAACTCGACCGCATCGATTTCGACGTGCCGCTGGCCCACGAAAAGCTTTCTCCCGTGCTGGCCTACCACGTGGTCGATTCCACCGACGAAGCGTTCAAGTGCGCGCTCAAGATGCTTCAGATCGGCGGCATGGGCCACAGCGCCGTCATCCATTCCCAGAACGACGCCATCATCAAGGCCTACGGCGAGGCCATGAAGGTCGGCCGCGTGATTTCCAACTCGCCCTCCTCCCAGGGAGCCATCGGCGATATTTACAACACCAACACCCCGTCGCTGACCCTCGGCTGCGGCTCCTACGGCCACAATTCCACCTCACAGAATGTTTCCTCGGTCAACCTCATCAACAAAAAACGTCTGGCCAAGAGGCGCGTCAATATGCAGTGGTTCAAAGTTCCGCCGAAGATCTATTTCGAATACGACGCCGTGCAGTATCTGGAAAAGATGCCCGACATTTCCCGTGCCTTCATCGTCACCGACCCCATGATGGTCAAACTTGGCAATGTCGACAAGGTGCTCTTTTACCTGCGCCGCCGGGAAGAATATTGCCACAGCGAAATCTTTGCGGATGTGGAGCCCGACCCGTCGGTCGACACCATCATGCGCGGCGTAGAGGCCATGAAGCGCTTCCAGCCCGACGTCATCATTGCGCTGGGCGGCGGCTCGGCCATGGACGCGGCCAAGGGCATGTGGCTTTTCTATGAGCACCCCGAAAACGACTTCCGCGCCCTGCGGCTGAAATTTATGGATATTCGCAAGCGCGCCTACCATTTCCCGGAGCTGGGACAAAAGTGCAAAATGGTCGCCATCCCCACCACCTCCGGCACCGGCAGCGAGGTCACGGCCTTCGCCGTCATCACCGACAAGAAAAACAACATCAAGTACCCGCTGACCGACTACGCCCTCACGCCCGACGTGGCCATCGTCGACCCGCAGTTCGTGATGTCCATGCCCAAATCCACCACGGCGGACACCGGCCTCGACGTGCTCACCCACGCCATCGAAGCCTATGTGTCGGTGCTTGCTTCCGATTACACCGACGCGCTGGCACTGCATGCCATCAAGCTCGTGATGGAATATCTGCCCCGTGCCTATCAGGACGGCACCGACCGTGTGGCCCGCGAGAAGATGCACAATGCCTCCTGCATGGCCGGCATGGCGTTCACCAACGCTTTCCTCGGGCTCAACCATTCCATGGCCCATAAGCTCGGCGGCGAGTATCACATCCCCCACGGGCGGGCCAACGCCATCCTGCTGCCCTATGTCATCGCCTATAACGGCTCTTCCTGCCCGACCAAATTCACAAGCTGGCCGAAATATGACCATTTCGTGGCCGACAAGCGGTATGCCGACATCGCCCGGCGTCTGGGGCTGCCCGCTTCCACCACTCAGGAAGGCGTCCAGTCCCTCATCAAAGCCATTCGCGATCTGATGGAATACTGCCACGAGCCCATGTCCATCAAGGCCGCCGGCGTACCGGAGGAGGTCTTTATGGCCCATGTCGACGAGCTGGCTGACAAAGCCTTTTCCGACCAGTGCACCACGGCCAACCCACGGCTGCCGCTGGTGAGCGAAATCGCGGAAATTTACAAAAAAGCCTATTACGGTGAGGAATAACCGTCCATTCGACTCCATTTTGTAAAAAGCGGCGCGGCCAAATCGGCTGCGCCGCTTTTTTTCGCGCCCGCATAAAGTGCCAGTCAAGGCGAAATTTGCCCGTCATATTTTCCGGCCCGTCGTTCACACTAACAGCAGGATGCACACCGGCAATTCCGGCCCATCCGAAACATCAAATTCTGAATGATCCGGAAAGGAATGAGCCAGATGGCAAATTACCGTAAATCCAGACTGCTCGTGCCTGAGGCCTACGACGCGCTGACTCAGTTCAAAATGGAATGTGCGGAATCCCTCGGCCGTACGCAGTTCACCAAGGAAAAAAACGACCACTATAAGGGCGACCTCCCCGCGCGGGAAAACGGCAGCCAAGGCGGCCCCATCGGCGGCGAAATGGTCCGCCGCATGATTCAGCAGTACGAGCAGAAGATCTGACTCCCATTTTACGCTCCAAATTGTATATTTCGAGCTTATTATACAAAAATCGGCTCTCCGTCTATAGACGGAGAGCCGATTTTATGTCGTTTCAGTCGACGGTTCAATTGCAGCCACAGCACGGCGATAAAAATGGATTAGAATCACTTTTTATTATTATGGGAAGTTTATATTATTCGGTGACGAAGCCGCGCATCAAATCCTCCAGCGTGTCGCGGCGGCGGATCAGGCGGTAATGCCCGTCGGCACCCCGCAGCACCTCCGCCGGACGCAGCCGGCAGTTATAGCCCGACGCCATGGAATACCCGTAGGCTCCGGCGTTGCTCACCGCCAGGATGTCGCCCTCCTTCGCGGCGGGCAGCATGCGGTCTCTCGCCAGGATATCGCCGCTTTCGCAGATATTGCCCACCACCGTCACGGGCGCGTCGGCGGCGGGCTCGTCTTCCCGCCCCAGCAGCGTCACTTCGTGCCAGGAATCATAAAGCACCGGGCGCATCAACACATTCATGCCGATGTCGGTGCCGATATATGTGTGGCCGTAGTTTTCCTTCACCGCCTGCACGGTGCCCAGCAGCACGCCGCACTCGGCCACCACATAGCGGCCGGGCTCGGTCTTGAGGCGCACGTCCGCGCCGTATTCGGCCCGGAATTTCTGAAATTCCGCGTTCAGCGCCGCCGACAGACGCCCCAGGTCGAGCCGATGTTCCTCGGGTTTATAGGGCACGCCGAAGCCGCCGCCCAGGTCGATAAAGCGCAGCCCCTCGAATTGGGCCGCGATGGTCAGAAAATTGCGCACGCCGCCCAGATACTGCTCCGGTTCCAGAAACAGCGAACCCAAATGCTGGTTGACACCCACCAACCGCAGCCGGTGGCGGGCGCATATTTCTTTCACCTGGGGCACAAATTCGGCCTGCACGCCGAATTTGGTCTTTTTGCCGCCGGTGACGACCTTGGCGTGATGGCCAACCCCCACGCCAGGGTTAAAGCGCACCGCCACCTCGCCGCCCGGGTTGACCCGGCCGTAAAGCTCCAGCTGCGCCAGGCTGTCGACGCTGACGGTCACGCCGTGCGCCACCGCATAGCGCATTTCGTCGGCCGACACGTTGTTGCCGATATAAAATATCTGATCCGGCGCAAAGCCGGCCTGTTGTTCCAGATAGATCTCGCCGGGGGACATGGCGTCGGCTTCCAGCCCTTCCTCATGCACGATGCGCAGAAGGGCGAGGTTGCTGTTGGCCTTGGCCGAATAGCTCACGCCAAAGGGCACCCCGGTGACGAGGTTTTTCATCTCACGGCACCTGCGGCGCAGGACCTGCTCGTCGTACACATAAAGGGGACTGCCATAAAGCTCCGTCAGCCGACGAGCCGCGGCGGCGTCCAAAAATAGCTTGCTCATCCTTATCTCAATTCTCCTTTTCCGGGGCGGTATGCATCTCGGTCAGCGTGATCTCGTTTTTCATGGCCTCTTTAAACAGGTTGATCAGGGTGGGGTTGGCGGTGAAAAGGCAGGTTCCCCGGCTCCGGGGGGAGGAAAGTCCCCCCGTGAGCACATAGGCCGAGTCGGTGATGAGCCGGATGCGCCCCGGCTCGCTGTGGGCGACAGGATAAATTGCCGCCCCGGGCAGAGTGACTTCCCGCCCGGTGAGCAGCACCACTTTTTTGCCGTGGGCCACGGCCTCGGCGAGCTCCGGCATGAGCCGGACGCACTCCGCCGCGTCCAGCGCGGCGTACAGCCGCTTGGAGGCCTGCCGGATCATGTTGCGCATTTTGTCGCGGATGGCTTCGTCGCCGCTGACGGTGATGTACGCATCCGGCTCGGTGCGGCGCTCGGGCGCGTGGGCGCGGATAAAATCCAGCGCCTGCTCCAGCGCGCGGGAACGGTTCAGGCAGTATTCATCCACCGGCACGGGCACATAGCGGGTGACTTCGCCGTCTTCCCGCCAGGCGCCGCCTTTTTCCAGCAGCCCTTCCAGCGCCACATAGACGTTGGAGCGCGAAATGCCCGACGCCTTGGCCGCTTCGTAACCGCTCATACGGCCCTGCGCCAGCAGCGCCACATAGAGCCGGGCCTCATATCCGGTCAGCCCAGTGGAAATAAGTGCCTTCTGCAAATCCAACCGGTTCTCCTCCCGTGTCATTAGTCTACCTGTTTAGTAATACTATATTCTCTTACTCCAACCTTGTCAAGCAACTGCAAAAGGGCCCCGCGGTTTTACCCGTGGGGCCCTGCATTCTTTATGCTTTCAGACTTGGAATCGGTACGTCGGCCGGGATATCCGCCCCGTAATCGACGCCCTTCAGCCCGAAGCCGAACAGCCGGTAAAAATCCTGCCAGTAGCCGTCCACGTCCGCCAGCTCATGGAGATTGCCGGCGTCGATGCGGGCCCAGACCTCGTCCACCTTCGCCTGCACGGCGGGCGACAGTTCCCGGTCGTCCATGCGGATACGCCCCTGGGCATCGGTCACCGGCTCGCCGGGCAGCTTCTCGGCAAGCATGCGGGCCATCTGCTCGATGCAGCCCTCGTGGCTGCCCGCTTCCTTCATTATTTTAAAAAGGATGGAGATATAGAGCGGCACCACCGGGATAGCGGAGCTTGCCTGTGTCACCACCGCCTTGTTGACCGAGACGAGCGCCCGGCCGTGCACCGGGACGAGAACCTGATTGAGCGCGCCTGCCGTGCGTTCCAGGTCGAGCTTGGCCTGGCCTACCGTGCCGTCGCGATAGACGGCGTGAGTGATTTTCGGCCCGATATAGGAATACGCCGCCGTGCGCGCGCCGTCGGCCAGCACTCCGGCCGCCAGCAGCGCTTCCATCCACAGCCGCCAGTCCTCGCCGCCCATCACCTTCACGGTGCCTGTGATTTCTTCCGGCGCGGCCGCCGGCACCGACACTTCGGAAATTTCCCGGGTGTGCATGTCGATGGTCTTGCTGCGGTATTCCTGCCCGATGGGTTTGAGCACCGACGACCACTGCACTCCCTGGGGGTCGGTGCGCCGGGGCGCTGCCAGGCTGTAGATCACGAGATCCACCTGCCCGAGGTCTTTGCGGATGACGTCGATGACCTTTTCTTTCATAGTCTGGGAAAAAGCGTCACCCATCAGGCTGCGGGCATACAGGCCGGCCGCTTGGGCTTCCCGCTCGAACGCCGCGGTGTTATACCACCCCGCGGTGGCGGTGCGGCGGCCCTCCGCGGGCTTCTCATAGGCCACACTCAGCGTGGCCGCCCCCGCGCCGAAGGCCGCCGCGATGCGGGTGGCCAGGCCATAGCCGGTGGAGCCGCCGATGAGCAGCACCCGGCGGTAGGCTTTCGCCCCGTCGAAGCTGCCGGCCGGCAGCGAGCGCACACATGCGATCTGTTCCTCTACATTTTTTGCGCACCCGGCCGGATGGGCCGTGGTGCAGATGAAACCTCTGACTTTCGGTTCAATCACCATTCGTTTGCGTTCCTTTCACCGCGGTGCCGGCCATGCGGCATCCGGCGGATTTGCGAATTCTTTTGCCTTGGGCCCCGTTCACACCCGCAGGAAGGCATCCGCCTCCTGCAGCTTGTCGCGAATGGCGATGTGCTGGGGGCATTTGGTCTCACACCGGCCGCAGCGCACACAGCGGGTGGCGTCCTCTTTCTTTTCGACGAGCTGCGCATACTGTGCCCCGCGCTGCTCGGGCTTCAGGTCGAAAAGGCTGGCGTTATTATATATGCGGAACACGCTGGGGATGCCGACGCCCGCCGGGCACGGCATGCAGTATTCGCACCCCGTGCACCCCACGCGGATGCGGCTGCGATAGATGGCCTGCACCCGCTCGACCAGCTCCAGCTCCTGCTTGCTCATCGAGCCCGGCAGTGCCTTCTCAAAGATGCGCAGGTTGTCGCGGGTCTGCTCCATATTGCTCACGCCGCTGAGCACCACAGCCACCTCCGGGTGGTTGCATACCCATCGGAAGGCCCACTCCGCGGCGCTGCGGCGCTCGGGGTACTCATCCCATACCTTCTGCACGTCGGCGGGCACATGCTGTGCCAGGTTGCCGCCCCGCAGCGGCTCCATGACCACCACCGGGATACCGTGGGCGGCGGCGTATTGCAGCCCTTCCTCCCCCGCCTGGTAGTGGGTGTCGAGAATATTGAACTGGATCTGACACATATCCCAGCCGCCCGCGTCGATGATGCGTTTGAAAACCGGCAGCTCGTCGTGGAAAGAGAAACCGATGTGGCGGATCTTGCCGCTTTTTTTGGCCCGGGCGATGAAATCGAAAATATTGTTTTTCAGCAGATTTTCCCACCGCTCGGCATCCAGCGCATGGAGCAGGTAGAAATCGATATGGTCGGTGTCCAGCCGGCGCAGCTGCTCATCCAGCAGCCGGTCGCAGTCCTCCGGCTTCTTAACCAGCCATGTGGGGAGCTTGGTGGCGAGCTTGACCCGCTCGCGGTAGCCGTCTTTCAGCGCCCGGCCCACCAGCGGCTCACTGTGCTGGCCGTGATAGGGGTAAGCGGTGTCGATATAGTTTACCCCGTTGTCGATGGCGGTGCGGATCATGCGGATAGCCGCCGACTCGTCGATGTGCGTGGAATCCTCCGCGCCCGGCTCCAGCGGCAGCCGCATGCAGCCGACGCCGAAAGTGGAAATTTTAAAACCGAGTTTTCCAAAATCTCTGTATTGCACGATAGGCCCTCCCGGATCTGTTGTGTGGCGCCCTCAGGCGGAAAAAACTTTTGTCTTAATGGTACCACAATTCGGCGCGTCTGAAAAGTAGGTACCAACGCACCCCATGGTTCCCTCGCGGTAACTGCCGGGGGCACAACGGCGGCGGGGCCGGGACACATATTTTCCCCGGGCGGCAAAAAAATTGCCCGGCCGTCTTGCCTTCGGGCCGGGGAAATGGTATTCTCATGGGGAAATCTTCATCGGGATTGCCGGAGGGCGAAAATCCCCGAAAGGAGCGTTTCCCATGTGTCAGGCCTGCAAAAGCGAAGAGGCACTCTGCCCGTGCGTCCCGACATGTTCTATCGACAAGGCGCTGGCCGTGCTAGACGGCAAATGGACTTTCCGCATTCTCAAAGAGCTGTTCGACGGCACCCGCCGCTTCGGCGAGCTGCGCCGGAACCTGCCCCGCATCAGTTCCAAAACGCTTTCCGCCAAGCTGCGCATGCTGGAAGAGCAGCAGGTGATCGAGCGGCGGGTCTACCCCACCGTGCCGCCGTCGGTGGAATACACCCTCACCGAAAAAGGCCGCAGCCTGCACTCCATCATCCGGCAGATGAAGCTATGGGGCGCCCGCTGGGGCTGAGCCCGTCAAAGGGTGACCTGTTACAGCAGCACGCTTCCGTGATATTTTTTGGATGCCAAAAAGCCCATACAGGCGAACCGTCTGTATGGGCTTTTTGCGGGTGCTGCTTCAAAGCTCCACGTGCATGGGCCGCATCATGTCGTTGTCCTCGTGGTCGAGAATATGACAGTGCCACACATAGCCAGGCTCCGCATCCGGCCGGAAGGGGTAGCGGTTCTCTCCGGGCTTCACACCGCCGGCCGGAATATCCTGCGGTGCAAAACGCACCCGGATACGGGTGACCTCCCCCGGGGTCGCCTGGATGGTGTCTTTCCACCCCCGCTCGTTCGGCTCGGGCGGCCGGGCCGGGCCGGTGTAAAAGTCGCGAGGCGGCACCGGGCAGGGCGGATGATCCAGCGGCGGCTGACCGTTAAGCTTGGTCCACCGGGCGGAATAGGCCGCGGCGTCGATGGGCCGGCGGCTCACCGGCAAAAATTGCACCAGATGCAGGTGCACCGGATGTACATTGGCGGTGGGGTTGACGATAAACCAGTCCTCGGTGGAGCCCACGGCGGGTGTTTCCGTCACGGGGCTGCTCCAGTGCAGGCCGTCGAGCAGCATCTGCTGCGGCCCGTTCGGCCCCGGCACGGCCGTCAGCGTCAGGATACGCCCGGGGCGGTCGGGGCACAGCCGCGGCAGACAGTTGAGACAAAAAGGCATGCACACCGGCACCGGCTGGGCGGCACGCTCCGGTACGTCGAAACGCATCACCCGTCCGGTGGTTTCCGGGTCGGGCGCCGTGCCGGTCGGGTAAGGGAACGGTGCGTCGTTGCACAGCACGACGGTCTCGCCCGGCCCAAGACATGAAAAATCCACCAACAGGTCCGCCCGCTCGGCCGGCGCCAAAAGAAGTGAATCGAGCGCCGCCGGCCGCGGCAGGAACCCGCCGTCGGTGCCGATCTGATAAAATCGCATGCCGTTTGAAAAATAAAGATGATACAGCCGCTCGTTGGAGCCGTTGACCAGCCGCAGGCGGTAAAGCCGCCGTTCCACCTCCAGCCGGGGCCACGTGCGCCCGTTGACCGTGATGGTGTTGCCGGCAAAGCCCGGCACCCAGTAGGGATGGATTTTCGGATTGTTTCCCGCCGCGGGGAAGGCCGGGGAGCCGTCTGCATAAAAGCTGCGGTCCTGCAAAAAGAGCGGCACTTCCCAGGGGCCGTCGGGCAGCAGGCGGCTCCGCTCCACCCGGCTGGCCGGGTCCCGGAGCAGGTAGAGCCCCGCCAGCCCGGCGTACACGTTGAGCCGGGTCATCCCCAGCGTGTGGTCGTGATACCACAGCGTCGTTGGCTGCTGCCGGTTTCGATATATGGCGGCGGCGGTGAGGAAGGCGGGCCCTTTCTGCCCACGGGCAGCGGACCATGCTTCGGGGTAACCGTCGCTGGGCGGGGCCGTTTCCCCACCGTGGAGATGCGTCACCGTCGGCACCGGGTACTGGGCGGCCGCGAACCCCGGCGGGAAGCCCGGCCACGGTTTTTTCGGCTCCATCGGCATATGGTTTGGGTTCGCCCAGTGCAGGGTGGGGTCGACGGCCAGCGGATGCCGGCCGGTCAGCCGGTTGCGCCAGAGCACGGTGACCGCTTCGCCCCGCCGGGCTTCGATGGTGGGGCCCGGCGTGCCACGCCAGTAATAGGCCGGCCCTCCGCGGGAATCGTATACCCGCCCGCCGTAGCCGAAGCATTCGGTGGCGGGGAATCCGTCGGGCAGCATCTGCTGCCTGACGGGGACGGCGTCCACCACATAGCGGACCGTTCCCCCGTGCACGGCGTTCGCCTGACCGATGGGACGGAGAACGGGCGGCACGGTCAGCTGACTGACAAACTGGGGGATGGACGCGGCGTCCAGCATTTTGGGGGTCTGTGCAGCATTCATGGATACCCATGCTCCTTTTCTGCGTTCAGGATGCCACCACTACAGGCCGCTGCCACAGGCGCACCGGCCCATTCCATATTATTCACGTACGCCCCTGTTGGTCCGCGACGCCGCACGGGCGCAAAAAGGCGCCCTCCCGGCCATTCGGCCGGAAGGGCGCGCCCTGTATCCGTTACTTTTCCCGATGCGCTTTCAGCACCGTCTCAAACGTCGCGTCATCCATGTTGGAAACCAGCTTTTGCTGGATATCACCCAGCACATGGCATATTCCGCAAGTCGACGTGCGGTTAAGGTTGCACGCGGCCGGGTCCCCCAGGCAGCGGTTGACCGTGATGGGGCCCTCGATCGCCTCGATGACCTGCCGGACAGTCACTTCCGACGGTGGTCTGTCGATGGCATAGCCGCCGCCCGTGCCGCGGTAGGAGCGGATAATACCCGCCGCCGACAGCTTGCGCAGCAGCTTGAGCAAAAAACGCAGCGGGATGTTTTCCTTGGCGGAAATCACCTTGGCCTCCACACGGCCGCCGTTGCTATAGCGGTATAAATCCAGCACGACGCGCAGGGCGTAATCGCCCTCCTGTGTTATCCTCATAATCATCCCATACCAATGCAGCAAGTATACTTTTTTAGTGCGTATATAACTATACATCAACCCCGCCGGATTGTCAAGAAATTTTCGGGCAAAGCAAACGCCCTTCCCCGCCGGCAAAGCGCGGGAAGAGCGTAGAGTCCGCAGTCGTCAGGCCTGGGCTTGATGATGGTACATTTTGTTAAAGCTGTATTCGATGATGGCGCTGCGCTTGATAATGCCGATGAATTTTTCCATATCGTCCAGCACGGGCACGAAATTCTGGTGCAGCGTGGTGTGGAACAAATCTTCGATATTGCAGGTGATGTGTACCGGGCGGTTACACGTGCGGGTGGGGATTTCCGAAACCAGCACCTTGCTCGTGCCGCTGAAATCCAGCCCCGGGGTATTTTTGAGCTTGCGCAGCAGGTCCCCTTCCGTCAGGGTGCCCACATAATGCCCCTCTTCATCCAAAATCGGCACGGCCGTATAGTGATGATATTCCATGCGCTCGATCACCTGCCGCATGGTGGATGTCGTGGTCTCATACGCCACGTCTTTTTTCGGAGTCAGAAAAAAAGCGATATTCATTCCGGCATTCTCCTGTTTCCGCCGGCTGCCTGGCGCCGGCACGATCTGCGGCTCCCGTCTGCACGGGCCTGTACTATGGTAACACGGGAGGCTGCAGGTTTCAATGTCTATTTTGTGAATTCTGCCGACGGCCGCGATTTCCGTTTGACGCCGCCGCGCCGAAAAGCTATAATTAAAAGTCGGATACCTATCGGAAAAATTGAATTCGGCGGCCGCCATCCGGCAGAATTCCGGCCGCTTTATCGGTAAAGGAGGCCGTCGTATGCCGCTGCGTGCCGTCTGGTCCCGCGGGAAAGAAAATTTTGCGGATGCCGCCGCCATCCGGGAGGAGGTTTTTGTCCGCGAGCAGGGGTTCAGCGATGAATTCGACGCCGCCGATGCCGGCGCTCTCCACCTGACGCTCTATGAGCAGGAGCGGCCCGTGGCGACGTTGCGGCTGCTCACCGGCCCGGGCGATGTGTGGCACATCGGCCGTGTGGCCGTGCGCAAAGACTGCCGCGGCCGGGGGCTGGGCGCCGAGCTGATGCGCCGGGTGGTACGCAAGGCCGCCTGTCTCGGCGCGGCACGCATCGAGCTGGGTGCCCAGCGCCACGCCGTGCCCTTTTACGAAAAACTGGGGTTTTGCCCCAGCGGCGAGCCTTACGACGAGCAGGGCTGCCCCCATCAGCCGATGGGGCTTGATCTCGCCGGCAGCCCCGGCAAAGGAGAATCGACCCATGGCATTTGAAGGCTTCCGCCCCCAGGCGCTGGATTTTCTGGTGGAAAACCGGATTCAGAACAGCCGCGAGTGGTTTGAATCCCACCGTTCCGTTTACGACGAGCTGGTGCTCACCCCCATGCGGGAGCTGGTGAAGGCGCTCACGCCCGCCATGCTCGCCATCGACCCGGAGCTGACCGTGTCGCCCACCGTCAACAAAACGATCTCCCGCATCTATCGGGATACACGCTTTTCCCACGACAAGTCGCTTTACCGCGACTGGATGTGGATCACTTTCATGCGGCGCAAAAGATTCTGGGAGGGCCTGCCGGGCTTCTACTTCGTATTCGGCCCCGACGGCATGGAAATCGGCGTGGGCTATTACGAAGCCACCCCCGCGGCCATGGATTGTTTCCGCCAGATGGTGCTGCGCAGCGAGCCGGCCTTCCGCCGCATGCGTGCGGCTTACAATAAGCTCAAGGATTTCACCGTCCACGCGCCGCGCTATAAACGCACCAAATACCCCGACGCCTCCGAAGCGGCCCGGTTCTGGCTCGACCTGCGCAATCTCGACTTTGAAAAAACCTCCACCGACTTTGAGCGGCTGTTTTCGCCCCGGCTCGCCGACGAGCTGGCCGACGATTTCACCCGGCTCAAGCCGATGTACGATTTCATCTGCGCCGTTGAAGCCCGCCGCAAACGGGATTCAGCCGAATAAATGCCGCAGACGCCGCCGTATCCGTTCAAACAGCCGGTGCAGACCGGCCGATGGGCGGGGGGCGGCGTCTTTTTCATGCCCATCCCCGCCGCTCCCCGCGGCATAGCGGCGCAGCTCCCGCCGCAGCGCCTCGAGTATTTCCGGGCGTACCCGGCGGCCCGTGCGGTCATAGGCTTCCCCCGCGGGGAGACCGCAGCCGAAATCCACGCCGTAAATGCCCCCATAGGCCTGCAGGAATGCGGCCATCCGCTCATCCGACGGTTCGCCGGCCACGCCCCCGGCGGCCATTTGCGCCAGCAGCCGGGCCGCGCGGCTGATTTCCACCCGGTCGGGCACACCGGCGGAGTCATGATCGGCTCCGCCGGGCGTCAGACGGCCCGGCTCCGACGCCTGCATGCGCAGGATTTCCGCCCGGAACAGCGCCACAGCGTCGACGCGGCCGACCCGCTCGGTCTGTACAAACACGGCTTTTCCTCCCGCGGCGACCCCGTCGGCTCACTGGCCCAGAATATACGTCACATACATATCCGCGATGCTCAACGCCGCCGCCACAGGGTATTGCCGATAGGCGCTGCTCTGCGCCTTGCCGCCGGCATACGCCCGCGCCGCGTCGTCGAAACCGCCCATATGCCAACGGATCGCCAGCGCCTCCTCGTCGGTAAGCGCGATATATTTCATAATCATATAGACCGATTTTTCACCATGGCCCATGGGCAGCTGATCGTCGATGCCGTAGGATTCTTCTTCCTCCCAGCGGCGTTCGCCGGGGATCTTGACATTGCGCACCTGGCGGGTGAAAAAGTTGACCTTGCACACGTCGTGCAGCAGGCCGATGATCTTGACCGAGTTTTCGTCCACTTCAACGGACTTGGTAAAATTCTGCAGATACCGGAAGACGGAAAGACTATGTACCAGCAGGCCGCCGGCATAGACCCCGTGAAACTGGGTGCTGGCTGGCGCGGTGTAAAAATCGGTGCTTTCCAGCCATTCCAGCAGTTTGGGCATCCCCTCCCGTCCGGTGCTCTCGAGCAGGGCGACGAACTCCTTTTTCAGTTCTTCCGCCTTGTCGGGGGCCAGCGTCGGCAAAGTTTTCAAGGAAAACGCTCCTTTGTCCCTTTTGGGGCGGGCATCCCCGCCGCACCTTTATTGTAACAGGGAACGAAGCGGTTGTAAAGCCGATTGTCCGGCCTAGCGGTCCTCCCCCAGCAGCACCCGGTATTTTTCCAGCACCGACTGCTGATCCGGGCCCACCTCGGGGTATTTCAGGTGCATGTCGCGCAGCTGCTGCGCCACGATGGCGGAGACCAGATACCGCGTGTACCACTTTTTGTCCGCCGGGATGACATACCAGGGAGCGTAGGGCGTGGCCGTGGCGCCGATGGCTTCTTCGTAACAACGCTGATACTGGTCCCAGTAGCGGCGCTCCTTGATATCCGATTCGGAAAACTTCCAGTTTTTCGCCTTATCCTCGATGCGCGAAAGCAGCCGCTTTTTCTGCTCTTCCTTCGACACGTTGAGGAAAAACTTGACCGGCACGATACCGTTTTCCCGCAAATATTTCTCATAATTGCGAATCTGCTCGTAGCGCCGCTCCCATATGTGCCCGGTGAATTCTTCCGGGATCTTTTCACTGCCGACGAGGCCGTGCACCCGCACCACCAACACTTCCTCATAATAAGAACGGTTAAAAATGCCGATCATGCCCCGGGCGGGCAGGTGCCGGTTCACCCGCCACATATAGTCATGGCTGAGCTCTTCGGCCGTGGGCTGCTTGAAGCTGTGCACCGCCGTACCCTGGGGGTTGAGCCCGCTCATCACATGGCTGATGACCCCATCCTTGCCGGCGGCATCCATGGCCTGAAACACAAGCAGCAGAGACTGCCGCCCCTGGGCGTAAAGCTTGCCCTGCTCTTCGATCATGATCCCGATATTTTGCCGGGTGGCCTCCTCGGCTTCCGCCTTGGCGTGAAATTTTCCCGTGTCGTCGGTGCGCACATCCTTTAGCTGGAACTTCTTTTCCCCGTCGAAGCGGACGGTTTCCATATCCATTGCGACCCCTTCTTTCCTGCTGTCCATATCGTCCGTCTTTACCTCTATTATACTATTTCCCGATTGGACTGCGGATCGTATCCGGCAATTTCTTCCGCTAAACGGCATTAAAAAAGCGATAGAATTAACTTTTTTAATAGGGTTAGTATTATACTCCAAACCAGCGCAAATACCCACGGCCGCCAGATTGCCGGCCGGTTGCGCAAGGCCCGTTCCGGGCGAAGCATCGGATGCTTTGCATATCTGTCCGATCTGCGGTAAAGAGGCCGCTATTTTCAAGTTGCGCGTCAGTTTTAATACATTAGGTCATCGAGCAGACTTTGGCCGGGCTGGGGTATGAGAGAGACAAACTGCAGTACTTTTTCTGCGGGCCGCGCCAATGTGGGCAAGTATCCGGAAAGGCCTGAAAAGCACGGGCGTCAAGAGCCGCATGATACACGCGGAACGATTCTCTCTGTAAATCCGTTCGGGCGGGTCGATGCCGCTTTTCCGCGTGTGGCAACAGCCTCCCAAAAGGTTTGCATCGCAACGAAATCCTGACGCAAAAAGTCGGGGCAGCCCGCCCGTTTTGGGTGGCGGCGC
>JAEWAE010000070.1 GCA_023391835.1 Bacillota bacterium | reverse complement strand
TTTAACCCCGGAATAAACCGCCCCCGGGCATGGGCAAACCCCCTGCCGGGGCGCCGCTTTTGTGCATGAGTCATGGTTTGCCGGTCGTCTTTTTCTGCTGACGGACGAATTCGATGATGTGACGGCCGGCCACGGCGCCTTGCCCCACGGCCGTGGCCACCTGGCGGAAACCGCCCGTGCAGTCGCCCGCGGCATAAATGCCGGGCAGGTTGGTAGCCTGCCGGCCGTCGACCACGATGGAGCCGTCTTTTACGGCCACACCGAGCTTGACGGCAAAATCCACGCTCGAGGCGGTGCCGGAGGCGACGAAAAGTCCATCCAGCGGCTCGGACGTGTCTGCCAGCTCAATTTTTTCCAGCAGGCTGTCGCCGTGCAGAGCCCGCACTTTGCTGTCACAGATACGGAAGCCGTCCGCCTGCGCCGCTTTTTCGTCAAAGCCGACGGTTTCCCCGTTGGTGTAAAGGGTGATGTCGGCAGTGAAAGGCTTGAGCTCGCCGGCTTCCTCCAGCGCATAGCGGCCGCCGCCGAGCACCCCCACCTTTTTGCCGCGGAAAAAGAATCCGTCGCAGGTGGTGCAGTAGCTGACTCCTTTGCCCTCGAATTCCCGGATGCCGGGAATATCCGGCCGCCGTGCGGGCTGGCCGGTGGCGATGAGCACGGCCGGAGTTGCGAACTCTCCACCGGTGGTCTTGACGGTATACGTATTGCCGTATTCGATGCCGGTCACTTCGCCGTCAAGCAGCGTGACGCCCAGATGCCCGGCCTGCCGCACACCGGTTTCCAGCAAGTCCCGACCGCTGATCGGGTGCTCGAAGCCGTAATAGTTTTCAATAGAATGGGTCTTCCACAGCCCGCCGAAATCGCCCCCGATCACAAGGGTGCGCAGACCGCCGCGCTGGGTATAAAGCGAAGCCGATATACCGGCCGGGCCTTTTCCAATGATGATCACGTCGTAGGATTCCAATCTGTCCGCCTCACTTCCTGAACTTTAATGATATTATTATACCACCGGCATGCGTTTTGCAAAAGCGATCGCGAGTGGTCCGGTATTTTCCGTGCCCGGCTCGCGCAAACTAAACTAGGCGCGAGCCGAAAGGAGCGATTGCATGCCGCACGATGAAAAAAAGCGGGACCGGACGCCCAAAAAATCGGAAAAAGCCGCAAAATCCTTCGCTAAAAAGTCGTCGATTGCCCACGACCCCGGCGGCAGTTATACGGGACGCCCAGTGGAAAAGGGCGACAAGCCGGTGCAGGATGCCGACGATCTCTGACGTCATGTTCCGCCCCGGGTGTCTCTAAAGCGGAGGGGCTGTTGCAAAACGCATCACAGCGTGTTTTGCAACAGCCCCTCTTGCGCCATAGGGCAGTCAGCGGGTTTCCGCCAGCTGCACCTCATAGCCGTCCGGGTCCTGCACAAAGGAAAAACGCAGATGCGGGTTGGGCGAAAAGGGCCCGCGGAGCACCGCCACTCCCTTTTGGGCAAGCGAACGGGTGGCATCGTCCAGCGACGGCACCGCAAAGCCGATGGTGATGCCGCCCGGTACAGCCGGCGCCGGGCCGGTCTGTGGGCCGCCGAGCAGCTCCACCTTTGGCTGGTCGGCCGCGCCGAGCATGGCGATTTCGACACCCGTTTCGGCACCGAAGCGGCTGAAAATCTCGAGCCCCAGATATTCATGATAAAAGCGAAGCGATTTTTCCATATCGCGTACATGCAGCGTGACCCAGCAAATATTCATAATGAATCCTCCGAATGGTTGGTGAGCGCCGCGCATGCGGCACCAGATACTAGTATAGTGCCTTTTTAGCGCGGTGGCAATACCGGCGGATCGGCACCGGAATTATTAATGCGGCGTTCATCATTGCCGGGCCGGTTTATGTTATACTATTTCGACTAGGGCTCCGCAGTGTGGCGGTGCCGGGAGGAAAAATTCATGGGAAAACAAAAAAAAGTGGGGAAAATTGTTGCCGTCTGCGCCGTGGTGGCCGTGGTGGCGGCGGGGGCCGTGGTGCTGCGTCTCGCGCGCGGGCGGCGCACCTATGATACCGTCAAGGCTGCCGCCGGCAATGTGACCGCCTATTACAGCTTTTCCGGTTCCATTGACGCCAAAAACCGTCAGACGGTCTATGCCGACCGCCAGATGCAGGTCGACAAGATCGACGTGACCGAGGGGCAGAAGGTTGCCAAAAACGACGTGCTGCTGGAAACGACCTCCGGCGAAAAAATCAAGGCGCCTATTGACGGCGAGGTTTCTTCTCTGAATGTGGAGCAGGATCAGCTGGTTTCACCGGGTACGAAGCTCATACAGATCGCCGATTACTCGACCATGCAGCTGGATGTCAAGGTGGATGAATACGATTTGAGCGCGGTCACCGCGGGCAAATCGGCCACTGTGACCGTGCACGCCCTGGGGCGCGATCTGACCGGCACCGTGGCGAGCGTGTCGCAGGAGGGCACCTATTCGGGCGGCGTAACCTATTTTGACGCCACCGTTTCGCTGCCTGCCGACAGCGCGTTGCGGGCGGGCATGTCGGCCGAGGCCAAGGTGCTCAGCCAGAGTGTCCAGAATGTGGTGACGCTGCCCGTGGCGGATCTGCGCTTCCATACCGACAACACTCCTTACGTGCTGGTGCCGGACGGCGAATCGCGCGCCGGCACGCGGGAGGTGTCGGTGACGGTGGGTGTCAGCGACGGCACGACGGCCGAAATCAAGAGCGGCCTTTCCGCCGGGGATGAGGTGATTCCGCCCACAGCGCAGTCGGCAAGCACCGGCCTTTTCGGCCAGCGTAAATCCATGCGCGGTGCCGAGTCGGGCGCATCTGCCGCTTCGGCGGTGTCCGCTGCAGCGGCTTCAGGCGGGGCGGTGTCCCAATGAGCGAGCTGCTTCGCATGCAGGATATCTGCAAAAGCTATCAGGTGGGCGACGGCTCCCAACAGGTGCTTTTCGATGTGAATCTGATCGTGCAGAAGGGCGAATTCGTCGCCATCCTGGGTCCTTCCGGCTCGGGCAAATCCACGTTGATGAATATCATCGGCTGTCTGGACGTGCCATCCTCCGGCGGTTATACGCTGGCGGGGCAGGATATTCACGACCTGAATGAAAAAGAGCTGGCCCACATCCGCAACCGGGAAATCGGTTTCGTGTTTCAGAATTTTCAGCTTTTGCCGCGCCTGAGCGTGCTGGAAAACGTGGAGCTGCCGATGATTTACGCCCGCGTGTCGGCCGCGCAGCGGAAACAGCGGGCCGCGCGGATGCTCGAACGGGTGGGCCTTGGCGACAAGACCGGTAGCCGGCCCAATCAGCTCTCGGGCGGGCAGCAGCAGCGGGTGGCCATCGCACGCTCGGTCGTCACCGAGCCGGATATTCTGTTAGCCGACGAGCCTACCGGGGCCCTCGACCAGAAAAACGGGCGGCAGATCATGGAGCTATTCGAGCAGCTCAATGAGGAAGGCCGCACCATTCTGATGATCACCCACGACATCGGTATTGCCCGGCATGCCCGGCGTATCGTGCGCATCGTCGACGGGCGGCTGAGCGAAGGGGAGGGGGACTAAGATGCTGCTGGAAAGTATCCGCATGTCGTGGAGCAATATCATCCACAACAAAATGCGGTCGTTTCTCACCGTGCTGGGTATCGTCATCGGCGTGGCTTCCATCATCGCCCTGATTTCCATCGTGCAGGGGGCTTCCTCCAATATCACCAGCCAGATTTCCGGTCTGGGTGCCGACCGCATCATGGTGCAGGTCGTCGGCACCCCGCTCAAGCAGGGGTTGAGCAGTCAGGATCTGACGAGTCTTTCCGCCATTGCCAACACCACCGGCGTGTCGCCCACCGTGTCGGGCACCGCCGACCTGGTGAGCGACGGCCAGGTCAAAAGCGGCGCCACCGTCGAGGGGCATAACGATGTCTATTTTCGGCATGAGACGGATATTGTGCAAAACGGGCGCGGCATCAATGCCGTCGACGTGGCCGACCACAGTCGGGTGGCCGTCATCGGCAGCGACATCGCCGCCAGCCTGTTTTACGGTGCCGACCCGGTGGGCCGCACGCTGCTGGTGGGCGGCACGTCTTATACCGTGGTGGGGCTGCTCAAATCCGACACGGGGTACAGCCAGACTTCCACAAACGATACGGTCATCATCCCGTACACCTCCGCCATGCGCACGCTTTCCCAGTGGAATATCACCAGCCTGTCGCTCTATGTGAAAGATACCACCCGTTCGGACGCCGTGGTCACGGCGGCCAAATCCGTGCTGGATGCGGCCTTCAACTATCACGACGACACCTATCAGATATTCAACATGCAGGATATGATCACGACGCTCAAAAGTGTCACCGGCATGCTTTCGCTGATGCTCGCGGGCATCGCCTCCATTTCGCTTATCGTCGGCGGCATTGGCATCATGAATATGATGCTGGTGTCGGTCACCGAGCGCACCGCCGAAATCGGCCTGCGCAAGGCGCTGGGCGCCGAGCCCCGGAGCATCCAGCTGCAGTTTTTGATCGAGTCGGTGGTCATAAGCCTGGCGGGCGGCCTCATCGGCATGGTGCTCGGTCTGCTCATTTCTGCCGTCGCGGCGGCGGCCATCGGGTTCCCCTTTGTGTTTTCCGTTTCGACTGTGTTCCTAGCGGTGGGCTTTTCCACGGCCATCGGCATCGTTTTCGGTCTGGCCCCGGCCCGCAAGGCCAGCCGGCTCAACCCCATCGACGCTCTGCGCTCAGTTTGAGCGTGCCGCGCCGCCACGATAAGGGCTGTTGCAGAATTGTATGACCAATGCATTCCGCAGCAGTTCTTATCGTGTGAGGATACTTTGAGGGACCAAAAGTGCGGTTTTGCGGGCGCGGCAAATGGGGCCTCATTTGCCGCGCCCCGTTTGCTTTTTGCAGACAAGTAGTTTACAATAATAAAGCGCGCCCTGCGGCGCAGCACTTTAGTGATTACATAGACTGGAACAGGCAGGAGTCATGCTATGACAAACGATATGACCGCGCAGCTGTGTGAGCTGCGCGACCGCATTATGGAGGCCGACTTTTCCCGTATGAACGGCCGCCAGCGCGAAGCGGTGCTCACGACCAGAGGCCCGCTGCTGGTGCTCGCCGGCGCAGGCTCCGGCAAGACCACCGTGCTGGTCAACCGCATCGTCTGCATCCTCAAATACGGCAACGCCTATCACAGCGAATATGCCCCCCTCGACGTGACGCAGGAGGATATCGCCTATCTGCGCGGCTGTCTGAAAGACCGCCGCTTCACCGAGGAACGGCTCACCCGGCTGCTCGGCGTCGATCCGCCTCCGCCATGGAGCATCCTTGCCATCACTTTCACCAACAAGGCGGCCAACGAGATGAAATCCCGGCTTGAAACCATGCTGGGCGAGCAGGCCCTCGACATCTGGGCCTGCACCTTCCACAGCGCCTGCGTGCGCATCCTGCGGCGGGATATCGACAAGCTCGGCATGCCTTACGACCGCAATTTTACCATATACGACACCGACGACACCAAACGGCTGCTCACGGAGTGCTGCCGCGACATCGCCGGCGACGACCGCAGCTTTGTCAGCCGCACGGTGATGCCGGCCATCAGCAAGGCCAAGGAAAAGGGGCAGGACCCGAGGGCTTTTGAGGCCGCCGCCGCGGGCGATTACCGCCTCAAGCAACTCACCGGTGCCTATTATAAATACCAGCAGGCACTGGAAAAAGCCAACGCCATGGATTTCGACGACATCCTGCGCCTGACGGTGCGGCTTTTTGACACGGCGCCCGACGTGCTCGATCATTATCAGCGCCGATTCCGCTATATCCTGGTCGATGAGTATCAGGATACCAACCTCATCCAGTATAAGCTGGTGAGCCAGTTGGCCGGCCGTCACCGCAACCTGTGCGTGGTGGGCGACGACGACCAGAGCATTTACAGTTTCCGCGGCGCCACCATTGAAAACATCCTCAGCTTTGAAAAGCAGTTTTCCGGCGCCAAGGTGGTCAAACTCGAGCAGAATTACCGTTCCACTTCGGTCATACTGGATGCGGCCAATGCCGTCATTGCCCACAATACCGGCCGCAAGGGTAAGACCCTGTGGACCGAGAACAAGACCGGCGACAAAATCCATGTGAATTGTCTGGAAGATGAGACCGATGAATCCCAGTTCATCGCCGCGACGATCCTCGACGATCTGAAAAAGGGCATGACCTTTTCCCAGCATGCGGTGCTGTATCGCATGAACGCCCAGTCGGCCTCCATTGAAAAAGCCTTCGTCAAAACCGGCATCGCCTACCGCATCATCGGCGGATTCCGCTTTTATGACCGGCAGGAGATCAAGGACGTTCTCGCCTATTTGAAGGTGCTCACCAACCCCCGTGACGACCAGAATTTTGCCCGCATCGTCAACACACCGCGCCGGGGCATCGGGGATGCGACCATCGCCGCCGCGCAGGAAATCGCGGCCCGGCAGGGGATAAGCCTCTACGATGTGTTCCTGCATTACGACGAATACGAGGCTTTCGCACGCAAGGCGGGAAAAATACGGCCCTTTATGGATATGGTGTTAGGCCTGCGGGCCCTGTCGGAAAAAGTGACGGTCCACGAGCTCATTCAGGCCGTGCTCGCAAACAGCGGCTATATGGAGCAACTGCGCCGGGAGGATGAAAAGGACGGACGTGACCGCATCGAGAATCTCGGCACCCTCGTTTCCAACGCCGTGGACTATGAAAAGAATGAGGAAGAGCCCTCTCTCGCCGGATTCCTGGAGGAAGCCTCCCTGATGAGCGACATCGACAACTACGACGGCAGCGCCGACACCGTGACGATGATGACCGTCCACTCGGCAAAGGGGCTGGAATTTCCCGTGGTCTTTATCGCCGGCATGGAAGAGGGAATCTTCCCCGGGCAGGCGTCGCTTGCGTACCCCAGCCAGTTGGAGGAAGAGCGGCGGCTCGCCTATGTGGCAATCACCCGCGCCAAAGAGGAACTCTATATATCTTATGCCCGCACGCGGCTGCTTTTCGGCAGTACGGTGCATTACCGGCCGTCGCCTTTTGTGCGCGAAATCCCCGATGAGCTGCGCGAGGGCCACGACAACCGTCTGCACTTTACACCACGGCCCCATGCGTCCGCATCAGGCGCGCTGGCCTTTGAGGGGGCTAAAGCGCCCGGCTTTGGCCGGAGCGCCGGGCACGCTGGGGCGGCGGAGCCGAAACAGGCCTTCGTCCCCGGCGAAACGGTGCGCCACAGCGCCTTCGGCACCGGCATGGTGCTTTCCGCGAAACCCATGGGCGGTGATACGCTGCTCGAGATTGCGTTCGACAGTTGCGGCACCAAAAAGCTCATGGCCAATTTTGCCCGCCTGACCAAAGTATAAGCCGTACCGGCCCCTTTTGCCAAAAATCCTCCGAAAGTCATGCACATGCTTTCACATAAGTACCGCTCTCTCATAAAATGGTACTGAAGCATCTCTACATCACAAATAGGAGGATACTTATGGTGGACAGCAGAGTTTCTTCCGCAAATGCCGGAGGACATCAGACTTTCAAAGAAGCCGTCTGCATAGATGCCGCCCGCGTTTATGACTCCTGCAGCGATAAGGACTGCCTCGAAGATCTGAGGGTTTTCTTCTGCGACGAGGATCAGAGAGCCGTCAATGAAGCGGTGGCAGTCAAGGGGCGCAGAGCCGAACTGATTCGGGCTTTTTTGGATGTTGAGCCTGTGCAGTTCAACCGCGGCTTTTTCTCGGTGGACATCACATTTGTGTTCCGTGTGGAACTGGAAGTGTATAAGACTCCCGTCTGCCGCAGCGGCGGTCATACGGAAACCGTCCGCGGCATCGCCAGCTTCAACAAAAAGGTCATCCTTTTCGGCAGCGAAGGCAACATCAAAATTTTCCGCTCCGAGTTTGAAGAAGGCGCCGACGACGTGCAGGAGCGCACGGCGACCAACCTGCCCCACGCGGTTTTGGAAGCCGTCGATCCTATTTTCCTGGCGGCGAAGGTCTGCGAGCACGACTGCTCCTGCGACCCGAGCGACGAAATGCCCGATTATTTCTCGAGCAACCTCGGCGGTTCGGTGGGCGGCGTGGTGGCCAGCAAAGTGGTGCTGGTGACGCTGGGCCTGTTTTCCATCGTCAAGCTCGAACGCAACGTGCAGATGCTGATCCCGGCTTACGATTTCTGCATCCCGGATAAGGAATGCACCAACTCCACCGGCGACCCCTGCGAGCTTTTCAAGAGCATCAAATTCCCGACCAATGAGTTTTTCCCGCCGCGTTTTTCCGATGTTTCCCCCGATACGCAGGCGAACACCGGCTGCGGCTGCGACCGCAAGTAAGCCCGTGGCCGCCGCACTACTTACCGCGCCGCGGGCTCCCGAAGCGAAACTTCCGGAGCCCGCGGCCTTTTGCGGTCTCGGGTCCCGCCGGCCCGAAGTGGCCAAGCCAGGGTAAACAATATTTAAAATTTATGTAAAATTTGAAACATGTTAAAAAAAACAGTTTAAAATGTACAACAAAGTATTGACTTATTCTTAACAAACAACTATACTGAGGCCGTACATCATTGGCGGACATCTCTGTCGGTGCGATCCGCCAGCGGTTTTTTCGACCACTTCCGGATTATGACGGAGAAAAACGAATTATGGGAGGTTGTCGCAATGGACAGAAGCAAACTGTTTGAGCCGATGCGGATTGGCAAGTGTGAGATCAAAAACAAGATTTCCATGGCCCCGATGGGTGCATTCGGTCTGGTGTATGACGATGGGTCGTATAACCAGCGCGCGGTCGACTACTACCTCGAGCGAGCCAAGGGCGGTGTCGGGCTGATTATCACGAGCATCACCAAAGTCGAAAACGAGATCGACAAATCCTATATGCCCGCTTTCCCCTGCGTTGCGACGAATCCTCTGAAATTTCTGGAAACCTCGGCGGAAATGAACGAAGAGATCCATTCATACGGGACGAAGATTTTCCTCCAGCTGACTATGGGCTTCGGCAGGAGCGGGGCTCCCGGCGTGCTGATCGACGGTCAGCCGGTGTCCGCTTCGGCGGTGCCGAATTACTGGAATCCGAAGGTGACATGCCGGGCGTTGACGACGGCGGAAGTGGAAACCATCGTCAAAAAGTTCGGCGAAGCGGCTCAGATCGCCAAGGCGGCCGGCTACGACGGCGTCGAAATCCATGCCGTGCACGAGGGGTATCTGCTGGATCAGTTCACGCTGTCTATTTTCAACCGGCGGACGGATAAATACGGCGGCGATCTCAGAGGTCGCCTGACGCTCCCCATTGAGATCGTCCAGACGATCAAACGGGTCTGCGGGGAAGACTATCCGGTGGGCCTGCGCTACAGCGTAAAAAGCTGCATCAAAGACTGGCGTCAGGGCGGTCTGCCGGGCGAAAAGTTTGAAGAAAAGGGCCGTGACCTGGCGGAAGGGCTGGAAGCCGCTAAGATCCTTGAAGCAGCCGGCTATGACGAGCTCAATACCGATGTCGGCACCTATGATGCGTGGTATTGGTCCCATCCGCCGATCTATCAGGCCCACGGGCTGTATCTGCCGTATACCAAAGAGCTGAAAAAGGTTGTGCATGTTCCGGTCATCGTGGCTGGCAAGCTGGATATTCCGGATCTGGCGGAGCAGGCGTTGGAAGACGACGGCGCCGATATGATCGGCATCGGCAGGGGGCTTCTGGCCGATCCGTATTGGCCGAAGAAAGCCATGAATCATGACGATGAAGATATCCGTCCGTGCATCGGCTGCCACAAGGGCTGCCTCGGCCGGGCATTTGAGGGCAAGCCTCTTTCCTGCGCCGTCAATCCGGCGGCCGGCCGGGAACGGCTTTTCGCCATGACCCCGGCGCTCCAGTCGAAGAATATCCTGGTGGCCGGCGGCGGCATAGCGGGCATGGAGGTGGCGCGCGTCGCCACACTCCGGGGGCACAAGGTCACTCTGTATGAGAAGACCTCGGAATTGGGCGGTCATGTGATTCCCGGCTCCAAGCCTCCCTTCAAGCAGGATGACAAACGGCTGATGGACTGGTATATCCACCAGATGGAAAAGCTGCATGTGACGGTGAAGATGAACGCCGAAGTCACGGAAGAAACCGTAAAGTCGCAGAAGCCCGATGCCGTGGTGGTCGCCACCGGTTCCCATGACATCGCACCTAAAGTGCCCGGCATTGATAAAAAGCTGGTTGTGACGGCGACGGATGTGCTCAATGATATATCCTTGGCCGGGCAGAAAATCGTGGTCGTCGGCGGCGGGTTGGTCGGCTGTGAAACCGCTTTGTGGCTGGCCCAGAACGGACGGGATGTCACGATCGTGGAAATGCAGGATGACATTGAGCTTTCGGCCAGCCCGGTGCCTCACATGAACCGCATCATGCTGATCGACATGCTCCATCAGCAGAAGGTGAAAATCCTTACCAGGCATTCTCTGCTGGCCGTCCGCGACGACGGGGTCACCATCATTGACCGGAAATTCCGGACCAGCGACATCCCGTGCGATACGGCGATTATCGCCATCGGCTATGCGCCGGATGCCGGGCTGTATAAGCAGCTTTACGGCAAGGTGCCAGATCTCTATATTGTCGGCGACGCCAATTCGGCCGATAATATCGAGCACGCCATCTGGACGGCGAATGAGATCGGCCGGAATATCTGACAGTGTATGCGATTCCCGCGTGTCTCCCGTGCCCGGGGGCTGGTATTTATGCCGGCCCCCGGGCACGGGATTTTTCTGTGCGCAATCGTGACAGTACGGGCGGATTTTTCCCCCAAACGTCTGGATAATCGGCCCGGAATGTGGTATCGTAAAATGTGTGAAGATATGTGACAGAAGTCACATATAACTATACCTTAACGGTATATAATAAGCACAGGCGAAAGCCCAAAGGAATGAATATCAACAAGGAGCGATAAAAATGGCTGCAATCACTTTTACTTCCGACAATTTCGACAAAGAGGCGCTGCAGGCCGACAAGCCGGTGCTGGTGGATTTCTGGGCGTCCTGGTGCGGTCCGTGCCGCATGGTTTCCCCCATCGTCGAGGAACTGGCCGACGAGCTGGGCGACTCGGTCAAGGTGGGCAAAGTCAATGTGGACGAGCAGCCGGATCTGGCCGCGAAATACGGCGTCATGAGCATCCCGACGTTGATTTTGCTCAAAGCCGGCCAGGTGTCGGCCACGTCGGTGGGCGCGCGGCCCAAGGAGGATATTCGCCGGCAGCTGGGCATCTGAGCCGGCTGCACAGGAGAGGAGATACGCCATGAGCCGTCCGACCCAGTTGCAGGAGGCTATGCTCCGCCGGTTTCCTTTCCTGGCGGGGCTGCCTGACGACGAGCGCCGCAATCTGCTCGACGCGGTGGCGTTCCGCCGTCTGCCGGAAGGGGATACGGCTCTGGAGCAGGGCTCCCCGATGCGGGATATTCTCTTCGTGCTGACCGGGAGCATCCGCGTGTTCCAGTCAAGTGAAGACGGCCGCGAGATCGTGCTGTATCCGATCGGCGCGGGGGAAATGTGCGCGGTGACGGTGGTCTGTCTGCTGGGCCGGCCGGAAATGCCGTCGCCGGTTTCCGCCGTGGCGGTGCAGGATACGCTGGTGGCCCGTGTGCCGGCGGATACGTTCCGCTATGAGTACGCCGTGTCGCCTCATCTGCAGCAGTTTGTCTTTCGCCTGCTGGCAGACAAGCTCGGCCGCATGATCGGGCTGGTGGGGCAGCTCACTTTCCACAGTGTGGCGGAAAGACTGTCGGATTACCTGTGGCGGGGCACCGACGGGGGTAGGCAGCCGCTTTATGCGACCCACGCCCAACTGGCCGCTTCGCTTGGCACATCCCGGGAAGTGGTGACCCGCCGTCTGCGCGAGATGGAACGGCGCGGTGAAGTCCGCACCCAGCGAGGTAAAATCACGTTGCTGAATAGCGGCAATCCGCCCGAAGCGGAATAAAATCTCAGACGCCCCGGGAGAGTCAACACCTCCCCGGGGCGTTTTGCGTACACTTGCGCGGGACTGCCCCGCAAGTGTATAATAGTGCCTATCATGACAATTCGGGGAGGAGACGCCGCCGTGAAAATATTTCGTGCCCTGGGTGTGCCGACAGCCGCCGACAGCGCCACACCGCCGGTGACGGCCATCGTGGTGGCGGCCGGCCGCAGCGAACGGATGGGTTTCGACAAGCAAATGGCGCGGCTGGGCGACGTACCCGTGCTGGCAAGGACTCTGTCGGTCTTTGAACGCAGCCGTACGGTTTCCCGCGTGATCGTCGTCACCCGGCCGAGGGGTATCCCCGCGGTCGCCTCCATGATCCGCGAATTCGGTTTCACCAAGGCGGAGCACATCGTGGCCGGCGGTGCGACCCGGCAGCGCTCGGTTTCGCTCGGTGTGGAGCTGGCCCCCGATGCGGCGTATATCGCCATCCACGACGGTGCGCGGCCGTTAGTCACGCCTGAATGTGTCGACCGTGTGGCGCAGGCTGCTTTCCGCTCCCAGGCCGCCGCGGCCGCCGTGCCGATACGGGATACCGTCAAGCGCTCGGACGATGCAGGGCTCGTCACCGCCACGCCCGACCGGCGGAACCTGTGGCTGGTACAGACGCCGCAAGTTTTTGAGGCCGGCCTTTACCGGCGGGCGCTGGCCCATGCGCAGCAGGAGCAGGCCGATTACACCGACGACTGCCAACTGGTGGAGGCCATCGGCGGTCAGGTGCAGCTGGTGCAGGGCGAATATTTCAATGTAAAGCTGACCACTCAGTCGGATATTCCGCTGGCGGAAACGATTCTGCGCATGCGGGGCGAACTGTGAGACAGGGGGGAGAGCATGTCGTTTCGAATCGGGCACGGGTATGACGCTCACCGGCTGGTGCCGGACCGGCGGCTCGTGATTGGCGGGGAAAGCATTGCCTATGACCGTGGGCTGTTGGGGCACTCGGATGCCGACGTGTTGGCCCACGCGGTGGCTGATGCGCTGCTGGGCGCGGCGGCGCTGGGCGATATTGGCAAATGGTTCCCCGACAGCGACCCCCGCTATCGGGATGCGGACAGCATCGGGCTGCTCCGCCGGGTGGCGGAAATGCTGCGGCAGCGCGGTTATGCCGTGGGCAACATCGACGCCACCGTCGTGGCCCAGGCACCGAAGCTGGCCCCCTATATCGACGGCATGCGCCGGAACATTGCCCGGGCCTGTGGGGTGGAGCCCGACGCGGTGAGCGTCAAGGCCACCACCGAGGAGGGCATGGGTTATACCGGCCGGGGCGAGGGCATCTGCGCCCACGCCATGTGCCTGTTGGTCGCAGCCTGAGACTAAAGCCCGTCGGGTCGCCGGCGGGCTTTTTTGCGCCTCGATCGGGTTGCGGCAAATCATCCCAGATGGTTTGGCATATCCGGAAAAGTCCCCTAGAGGTGATTGACTGGATTTTACGGCCTCCCGGCTTTATAGCCGCTTTTGATTCACCGAACGGCTTTTACGCGGCAGGGGTTGGGGCGCGCTTTATCACTGTGGTGTGGCGGGTTAGCCATATTCCGTGTCCCGGCATAAACTGGACTGTCGGGGCAACAGACGTCGGAACGGCTGCAGCCGGAAAATTCCGCGCATGGGGTGATAAACGTATGAGTTCTTCGTATATTATCGTCAGTTCCATCACATATGCCTATAAGGGCAAAAGTATGCTGGAAAGACGGGGCTGCTCGGTTTTCATCGAGCGGGCGCCGACGCAGCTTTCCAAATGCGGGTGCCATTACAGCTTGCGCATTCGCGATTATCCGCTGGAGCGCGCGCTGGATATCCTCCGCAACGGGCATGTGCGGATCATCAGTTACGGGAGCGGTGACTATGATCTATCTTGATAACGCGGCCACCACATTCCCCAAGCCGCCGGCGGTCAGCCGCGCTGTCTATCGGTTTATGACCGAGACGGCGGCCAATCCGGGCCGTAGCGGTCATGCACTTTCCATGGCGGCGGCGCGGGAAGTATACCGATGCCGGGAAGAGGCCGCCGCCCTCTTTCACGCACCGGGGCCCGAATGCGTGGCCTTCACGCTCAACGCGACCTATGCCATCAATATGGCGATGAAGGGCGCGCTGCGGGGCGGACATGTGGTGACGTCGGGTCTGGAGCATAACGCCGTGATGCGCCCGCTGACTGCGCTGCGTGAGCAGGGAGTCACATACGATACCGCGGCGGTGGATCTGCGCGACGACGACGCCACGGTAGAAAATTTCCGCCGCCTGCTGCGGCCGGATACCGTGATGGTTGCGTGCACACACGCTTCCAACATCTGCGGCCGGGTGCTCCCGGCGCAGCGCATCGGGGAGCTCTGCCGGGAACATGGCATCCTATTTTTGCTCGATGCCTCCCAGACCGCCGGCGTGCTGCCCATCGACATGCAGCGTATGCACGTGGATTTCCTGTGCACGGCCGGCCATAAGAGCCTTTACGGCCCCATGGGCACGGGGCTGCTCATCACGGCGAAAGGGGAAAATCTCGCCACTCTCGTCGAGGGCGGCACAGGCAGCAATTCCGTCGACCTGAATCAGCCGGATTTCATGCCCGACCGCATGGAAAGCGGCACGATCAACGCTCCTGGTATCGCCGGGCTGCGCGCCGGGATGGAATTCATCCGCCGGACGGGCATGGGGCGTATCCGCGCCCATGAGGAACGGCTCATGCGGCAGCTTTACGACGGGCTGGCGGCTATCCCCGGCGTCCGCCTTTACACGCCCCGGCCGGAAATCGGCTACGTGCCGGTGGTCGGTTTCAACATCGGCGCCATGTCCAGCGTGGATGCAGTGACCCGGCTCGATAAGATGGGATTCGCTCTCCGGGGCGGCCTTCACTGCGCGCCGACGGCCCACCGCGCCTTCGGTACGTTGGAGCAGGGCATGATCCGGGCGGGCATTGGGGCGTTCAACACCTCCGCCGAGATCCGCTCGCTGCTGGGAGCCGTGAAAAACATCGCCATGAACTAAAAAGACTTTCCGAATAGCGCTTTTTATGGTAGAATAATAAAGAAGCAGGAACCCGTACGGCCTGTCGGCCGTCCGGGTCCGGCTGTCGTTCCCGTGTGCGGCGGCCGGTCAAAATAAAAGGGTGCTTGCCATGCAGTGGATTATGCATTTCATTTCTTCGACGTCGCTGTATTTCCTCAGTATTTTCAAAACCGTTTCCATATTTGACGTGATTGATATCCTGCTGGTCGCCGTGTTGTTTTACGAGGCGATCCTGCTGGTGAGGGAGACTCGCGCCGTTCAGCTTTTAAAGGGGATTATCCTCTTTGTGATTGTGTATTATTTCGCCCAGACTCTCAATCTGAAGGCGATGACTTTTATTCTGGTCAATCTGTTCCAGTACGGTGTCATTGCGCTGCTGATCGTCTTTCAGCCGGAACTGCGAAGCGCGCTGGAACACATCGGCAGCACCAAAATGAGCAGCTTTCATTTTCTGAATGCGGATAATGCCCGCGAAGTGGAACTCAACACCCGCGAAGCCATCCTGGCCGTCTGCGAGGCGGCCCAGACTCTTCAAAAAAACCGGATCGGTGCGCTGATCCTTTTCGAGCGGCAGACAAAGCTTGGCGAAATCATTAAAACCGGCACGATCCTCAACGCGGATATCAGCGCAGACTTGCTGGTGAATGTGTTTTACCCTAAGTCGCCCCTTCATGACGGCGCCATGGTCGTCCGGGATGGACGCATCTATGCGGCGGGGTGCTTTCTGCCGCTGTCTCAAAACCAGGAGCTCAGCCGCGAGCTCGGCACGCGCCACCGTTCGGCCCTGGGCATCAGCGAGGGCACCGATGTGCTGGTGGTGGTCGTGTCGGAAGAAACCGGTATCATATCGTTGGTGGAACGCGGCATTATCAAACGGAATCTGACCATCGACACGCTGCGCATCGCGCTGGAAAAAGGGTTGCTGCCCCAGCACGGGGATTCCCAGACGCAGAAAAAATCCGGCTTTAAGGTGTTTGGAAAATGAAAGAACGGTTACAGCTTTTAAAAAAATCGCTGGAAAAGCATATCCGGCTGAAGCTGGTGGCCCTGGGGTTCGCCATCTTGCTCTGGCTGGTAGTGGTGGCGAACATAAACCCCGTCTATACCCATGTCGTTACGGGCGTGAGCATCAATATCGACCAGAGCAGCGGGTTGCTTTCCAATGCCGGCCTGCGGGTCATCGAAAAATCCAACTCCGACATTAAGGTGGAGGTTTCGGGCCCCCGGAGCATTATCGGCCGCATGAAGGCTTCCGATTTTATCGTGACGCCGGATGTGTCGCCGGTGACCAAAGCGGATAAATATCGCCTGCGGCTGGCGGCCACCATGCGTTACCCGAACGCACAGGTGAAAATCGTGTCGATTTCACCGGCCACCGTGGAAGTGAAGTTCGACCAGATCAAGTCAAAAACGCTGCCCGTGCATGTGAACGTGCCGAATTCCCCCAAAGTGGCGGATAAATTTATACTCATCAATCCCACTACGTCGCCGTCCTCTGTTACCGTGACGGGGGCCGCCGCCGAGATTGACCAGATTGCTACGGCCCAGACCACTGTGGATGTGGACAGCGGGGCTCATGATACCCTGCAGACCAAAGGTACGGTCCAACTGCTCGACAGCTCCGGCCAGGTGCTGAATCTCCAACATGTCAACGTCAGCAGCTCCACGGTCGCCGTGACGGTGCCGATTCTAAAAATGGCGGAACGCTCACTGTCGGTCGACATTGCCAACGTGCCCGCCGGCTTTGACCCCCAGAATATCGTCCAGACCATCACGCCGTCGACAATCAACATAGCGGGCACGCCGCAGATGGTCGACGCCGTGTCGAGTGTGAAGCTCGAAAGCATCGACTTTAGTTCCCTCGACATCAATACAACGCTCAGCCAGGCGGTGATTCTGCCTTCGGGCCTGACTAACGTGGATAATCTGACCACGGCCACGGTTTCGGTCAGCCTTAAAAATATCGCCAGCCGGCTGATGAGCACATCGAATATTTCGGTCGTCAACCCGCCGGCACATTATGTGGTGTCGGTCCGCACCAAGCAGGTCAACAATATTCAGGTCTTCGGCCCGAGCAACGACATCAACAATCCGCTCACACTCAACGCGGTGATCGACATGTCATCCGTCCCCATTGTCGAAGGGCAGTACGAGGTGCCGGTGAATATCCAGGTCGAGGGCAAGACCGGCTATTGGGTCAAAGGCAATTACACGGCCGCCATTTATCTGCGGAAAGTCAAATAGCAGCGGCGTATGCGGACGCCGAAGCAGTCAGGGCGGGCCGCGCTGGAATCTTCTGGCCGCGGTCCGTTTCATGCTGTAACGTGTCAAAAAAGGAGGAAACGGGTATTTCTCTGTTTGTGCGTGATATTCGGCTCCCATTGGGGGCCGGGGACGATATGGCGGTGAGAGCCGCCCTCAAAGTGCTGGGCATTTCCCATGGGGAGGCCGCCGAGTGCCGCGTGGCGCGGGCGTCGCCCGACCTGCGGCACCTTTCGCATCCGACCATGGTGTTTACCGTTTCACTGGATCTGCCTGCGGAAAGGGAAGAGGAGCTGGCCGCCCATGGGGGCCCGACGGTGATACGCCGGACGATGGAGCCGTTTTGCCCGCAGCCCGGTACGGAAAGACTGCCGGGCCGCCCCGTCGTGGCCGGCTTCGGTCCGGCCGGCATGTTCGCCGGCTTGCTGTTGGCCCGGCTGGGGTATCACCCCCTAATCGTGGAACGCGGCATGGATGTCGACAGCCGAATCCGCGCGGTGGAAGGCTTCTGGCAAGGGCTTCCGCTGAATCCGCAGACCAACGTGCAGTTCGGCGAGGGCGGCGCAGGGACCTTTTCCGACGGGAAACTCACGACCCGCATCCACGACCCTCTCTGCCAGACCGTGATGGATGAATTCATCCGCCACGGTGCACCGGAGGAAATTCGCCGTCTGGCAAAGCCCCACATTGGCACAGATCGCCTGCGTGGCGTCGTCAAGGCCATTCGGCGGGATATTCTGGCTATGGGTGGGGAAATCCGATTTGGTACCACTCTGACGGGGCTGACGATGTCCGGCGGCCGCCTGACAGCCGCCGCTCTCCAGGGAGGGGAAACGGTTGAGACCGGGGCGCTCATTCTGGCCGTGGGGCATAGTGCCCGCGATACCTTTGCCATGCTGCGCGCCGCCGGTGTGCGGCTGGCGTCCAAGCCCTTTTCCGCCGGTGTGCGTATCGAGCACCGGCAGTCGGATATCGACCGGGCTCTCTACGGCCCTCTGGCCGGCGATCCGCGACTGCCGCCGGGGGAATATCAACTCTCGCTCCGGCGAGGGGAGGATGCGGTGTATACCTTCTGCATGTGCCCGGGTGGCACGGTGGTAGCCGCCGCGTCGGAAGAGGGAGGCATCGTGGTCAATGGCATGAGCGAATACGCCCGCGACGGAGAAAATGCCAACTCGGCATTAGTCGTGTCGGTGGGCGGCTTTGCCGACGCGATGGAGGGAGTCGCATTCCAGCGCAGTCTGGAACAGGCTGCCTTTGCAGCAGGGGGGTGGGACTATGCGGCCCCGGTCCAGACCGTCGGAGCCTTCCGGCGAGGCTCCGAGACGTTTTTGCCGGACCGTGTGCAGCCGACTTACCCGCGGGGCGTGGCGCCGACGCGGCTGGACCGGCTGTTCCCACCGCGGATCACGGGCATGCTGCGGCTGGGGCTGCAGGCATTTGACCGGCGGCTGCCTGGCTTTGCGGCGGAGGATGCTCTGCTGACGGGTGTTGAGACCCGCACGTCTTCTCCCCTGCGCATCCCGAGAGGGGAGGGGATGATGGCTGAGGGTATCGAGGGGCTGTATCCCGCCGGGGAAGGTGCCGGGTATGCCGGCGGCATCATGAGCGCCGCGGTGGATGGACTGCGGGCTGCACAGGCCGTCGTTACCCGTTTTCGCCCGGCCGATTAGCGCCTGTCAAAAAAGCGCGAAAAATTTCAAGACTACGGTTGACAGGTATAATCGATCGTGCTATAATACAACATGCACCGCGCGGCACAGTAAAATGTCGGTGGTTGTGAGAGCCAGTTGGATACATGCGAGCATGCTGGAACTGGCAGACAGGCACGTTTGAGGGGCGTGTGTCTTTGACGTATGGGTTCAAGTCCCATTGCTCGCACCAGAGCTCGGGTTGCAGCCCCGCCACCCGACGGGGCGCAATTAGCTCGTTTTTATCTTTATATGCGGGTGTGGCGGAATTGGCAGACGCGTAAGATTCAGGTTCTTATGGTCGCAAGATTGTGCAGGTTCAAGTCCTGTCACCCGCACCATGCCGAGTGTTCATAACGACACTGAACATTCCGTGAATAGGAGTAACCGAAAGGTTACTCCTATTTTCGTCTATCCGGCTTTCCGTGTGATGTACTCCACCGCCACGCCCTGCCGTGTGTCCACGGTCACGCTCTGCGGCAGCGCCATGACTTGCGGCACATCCAGAATGCCCACGAAGTTGTAGTAGATTTCAAGCCGCTGCGTTTTGCTCCTGCCGGTGCCCTGTGCCTGATGAACTACGATCTTTTCAATCAATTCGTTCACAATGGTCGGGGTGAGTTCCTTGATTTCCGTGTATTTGCGCACCGTCCGTAGAAAATTCGCCGCGCTGCTCTTGTGCCGCTTCTCCGCGTCGATCTCCGCTTGCAGGGCGGAGATTTTCTTTTTGAGCGAAATCTGCTCGTCATCGTAGCGTTTGGTAATCATCATGAACCGCTCGTCGGAGAGCTTGCCGCTGGCGTTGTCCTCATACGTTTTGGTGAAAAGTGCGTCAAGCTCATGACAGCGGGCAATCATGGCGGCAACCTCGTTCTCCCGGCGCTTGCTTGCCTGCTGTGCCTCCTGCAAAGATTTGTCCATCAGCAGCTTTACGAAATCTTCCTCTTTGTCCTGTAAAAACTGCGTCATACGCCGGAGTTCCAGAAGAACGACTTCTTCCAGCGCGTCGGCCCGTATGTAATGGGTGCTGTTGCAGGTTCCACGGTTGCCGCGATAATTGGAACAGTTGAAATATTGAAGCTCCGTGTGCGGGTGGTTGACGTTAAAATGGAGCTTGCAGCCACAATCGGCGCAGTACAGAAGCCCGGCGAACATATGCTTTTCGGTATTCTTCGGCTGTCTGCGCTTGGTTCCCGCCCGGATACGCTGCACCATTTCCCACGTCTGGCGGTCGATAATCGGCTCGTGGGTGTTTTCAAAGATCACATGGTTTTCTTCCGGGTTCTCATACCGCCGCTTGTTCTTGAACGACTTGGAATAGGTCTTGAAATTGACGGTATCACCCACGTACTCACGCGCCAAAAGGATTTTTTCAACCGTGGTTTTGCACCAGCAGTAGGGGCTATCCCTGACGGTAGATTTTTTGCCCGGCTTGCGGACGCCCTTGCTTTTCCAATACTCCGTGGGCTTCAAGATTTTATCCCGTTCCAGTATCGCGGCGGTTTTCTCAATACCGAAGCCGTCGATGCACAACCGATAAATGCGCCGCACCACAGCCGCCGCTTCCTCGTCGATCACCCAGCTTTTGGGGCTGTCCGGGTCTTTCCTGTAGCCATAGAGGGGCAGGGAGAGAGGAACGCCCGCGCTGCCGCGCAACCTTTGGGAACTTCGCACCTTGCGGGAAATATCTCTGGCATACCACTCGTTGAACATGCGTTATTCGGGAAGGTGAAAACGAAAAGGCAAAAACTCAGTATTCATGCGGGTTCGCGGCGAAGTGGCTCTCGGCCAAACCCTCTCTCAAACCTGAAAAACCGGCTGAATGACGAATTGCATATCATTTTAGGACGTTCCTGCTGATGGAACGTCCTTTTTCTATTTCAGCGGGAGGTGAAAAGTCAAATGACCAATGTAATTGCCGTCGCCAATCAAAAAGGCGGCGTCGGCAAGACTACAACCTGCGCTAATCTTGGCATTGGACTGGCACAGGAAGGAAAAAAGGTGTTGCTGGTGGACAGTGACCCGCAAGGTTCCCTGGCCATCAGTTTAGGAAATCCCCAGCTCG
>JAEWAE010000006.1 GCA_023391835.1 Bacillota bacterium | reverse complement strand
TGCCTGGGGCGCAAATGGGGGGCGTGGTTTTATAAACCGCCGGCCCCGCTTTTTACGGCAATAAAAACCGCCGCTTATTCCGACAGCCGGTCTGCCGCGGGCACCGGAGCGGACGGATGTAAGGCGGCCGTCCGTCTTTCGATCATCGGCAGCAGGGCAGACGCAATCAGAGAGACCATCGGCACTGTGAGCACCACGCCGATGCTGCCGGTCAGCGCCTGAATGATTTCCGTGGCAATGCCGTTGGAATTCATCACCTGATAGTAGAGCATATTGTATGTATAAATCTGAATCAGGGTCACCAGGGCGGAGCCGGTGAACGCGAGTATCAGCGTGTTGGCCATCGTGCCCATCATATCCCGGCCGACATTCATTCCACAGGCGAAAAGGGCGCGCCGGCTTGATCCCGGATTGTTTCGATATACTTCATGGATGGCGGACGCGACGGAAATGGCCACATCCATGACGGCCCCCAGCGAAGAGATCAGCACGGCGGCAAAAAGGAGCGGGCCGACTTTCAGCCCGCTGCGGGAGGCTATGGCAAGCAGCGACTCGGTGTCGCCCAGCGTATAACCCGATGTGACCGTCAGCGCACTGAATATCAGCTCGACTACTGCGGACACCGCCACCCCGCCCACGGTGCCCAGAATGGCAACGAAACTTTTCCATTCCACACCTCCGGTCAGCAAAAGAGTGACGCACGCCGTGACGGCGGCCAGAGCCAGCGCGGCGAGTGTGGGCGAAACGCCGTGATACAGAAGCGGCACGAAGATGAATATGACGCTGGTCAGTGTAAAGCCGATGGCGATCACCGACTTATATCCGCGCCTTCCGCCCATCAGGCACAGGAGCAGCACAAATACGGCGGCCATCGCGTATAAATAGGACGTTCGATCCGGCGTGCTGACGTCGATGGTCAAGGTGCCGTCGCTTCCGCTCGTACTGACGGAAACGATGACAGTCTGCCCGGCTTTCAGGTGGTAGTTGGCGTCGTAATTGAGGGTATTGACGATCGGATACTGCCGCCCTTTATATGCCCCTGTGAGCATGCGGATCGTGATATTCTGGGAACCGGAAAGCAGACCGGTGCGGTTGCTGTCTTTGTCGACATGCTCGGAGTCCACGGAAAGCACCCTGGCCTTTTCAAAGGAGATGCGGCTGTGGCCCGCCAGAATATAGGGGCTGTAATACGCCGTATGCCGGCTGAGGGACACGGCTAAAAAAACATAGGCGATCAGCACCAGGGGGAGGACGACTGCCTGGATTGAGTTCCGAACTGATATTTTCCGCAATATGTTCACCCGCATTTCTTGATAAAGCAAAACAACCTCAGCACACTCGAAAAGTGGATTGAGGTTGTCTGCCGGAAAACAGGAGTGTCGGTATGAAAGCTTAGATGCGCTTCCGGGAGCGGAGGACGAGATACCCGGCGGACGCCAGCACAAGCAGGACGCCCGGAATCAGGAACAGGAGAGTATCGGTGCGGTCGCTTGTCTTCGGATTGCCGGAAGTGTCGCTCGAAGCTGTGACGGTGCTGCTCGTGGTGGAGGTCGTGTTGGTGCCGGTCGGGCCTGTGGAAACCTCCGAGGAGGGGCTGCTGGTAGTCGGGGCCGGGGTCTTATTGATGGTATACGTATCAATCGGGGTATCACTGTCTGTCGTATAGGTGGTCAGTGTAAACGCCTGGTCGGTGACCTGCGCGGAGGTGTATGTCGGCTTGTTGTTCTGCCAGCCGAAGGCGCTGAAGAAATGTTGGGCGGTCGCGTTGTATTTGTAATATTTGCTGCCGCTGCCGGAATCCAGCGTGAAATAGACGGTACCCTGCGGATTGGTCACACTGCTCACTTTGTTGGTGTCGACCGGCGTGCCGCCGAGCATCTGGAACGACCGGGTGTAATAGTGGTCATGGCCGTTGAGCACGACGTCGACATTATACTTATCCATCAGCTTTGTCCAGTTTTGGCGCATGAAGACGATGTCGTCATCCGGACTGTTCGCATCGTCATGGTTGGCCTCGCTGTAAGGTGCCTGATGGAAGGCGACAACCTTCCACTTGACGTTGGGGTTGGCGTCGACGGCGGCCTTCATGAATGCGTCGTGGTCGCTCACGCCATAAAAGTTGTTGCCTTCGAGCACCATAAAGAGCGTGTTGCCATAAGTAAACGAGTAGTCGCCGTTGGCATCGGGTACGTTATGTGTAATGGTCTGACCAAGAGCCGAAAGGTTCGGCTGATTGTAATGGTAGCTGTAATACTTCCCCATCTGGAAATCATGGTTGCCGGAAAATGCCGCCAGAACGTGGGTCTGCAGATAATTGCCAGTGGGGTCCGGATTGAAGAAGCCCGCATATTCCTGCTGCTGCGTATAAAGGTGATCGTAATTGTTCACTTCATCGCCCAGAGAGAGCAGAAAGTTTGAGTTTGGAAGTTTCGACCCGATCGTCTGCAGGGAGGCGGCCCATTTGGATGTGTCGCTGGCCAAATCGCCGCCGGCGCCCAACTGCGGGTCGCCCACAGCGACGAAATTGTATCCTTTGTCGATGGACGCCGCCGTGGTGAAGGTGTAGTTCTGGCTCCAGTTCGTACCGTCACCCACGCGGTAGGTGTAGGATGTCCCCAGATCCAGGCCGCTTACCGTCACTTTGTTGGCGTACTCGTCCTGCAGGCTGTCGGTGCCGTTCTGGGCCTTATAATAGCTGACCGGATGATCGGAGGCGCTGCTCGAATTATCCAGCACGCCTTCGGCCGACGTGACCTCGCTGATCGCTGCGGAGCGGGTGGAATTGGCCGGGAAGCTGCTGCCAGCCATTTCGCTGGTCTTGGCAATCTGGAGTTTGCCGGTGGCACTGCTCGTGCTCAGCCAGTTGAAACGGACCTCCGTTTCCTTGCTGCCGATCCCGACCGTGACGTTATACGGCGTATCGGTCGACGCGGCTTTCACAGACAATGCCGGGGTACCCGCCAGGCTGACGGCCGCCACTGCTGCGCACAGGGACATCGCGGCTATTCTGGCAATCTTCTTCTGGATATCCATTCACTTACCTCCTCAATATGATCCGACTTAGTTACGAGCTCATTATAGAGTAGGAGTGTATGATCTGAGGATAGGTTTGTGTAAAATAAAAGTATAAAGCTGGAAGCCCGCGCCGGAAATGCGCTTACCCGATAATAACGGCGGGGGAAAAGAAAAGACCACCCCGAAGGGTGGTCAATCTGGTTCCAATTTGAATTTTGTCGGCGGAGGCGGACGCAGGATATACCCGTGCGGAATCCTGGGGACCCGCTGGGGGTGAACCCACTCAGCCCGCCACATCCCGCCGGATGAAAGCCGCGTAAGCGGCGGCGAGAAAGGCCGCGCTGTAGGCGCTGCAGATGAGCAGCGCCGACCCCAGTGTGATGCCGTAAAACGGCGCGCCGCTGAGCACAAATGAGCTGAACGCGGTGTCGGCAAAAAAGATCAGCTTGCCCCAGCTGAAATTGTAGGCGATGAACATGGTGAAGCTGCCCGCAAACATCAGGAAGATCGACACGCCGGTCGCCACGGCGCGGGACCGGGATATCGCCGATAGGGCGAAGGTGAGGCACACATACACAAGCGTCGTCAGCAGCTCCAGCCCGCTTACCAGCGCAAACGCCGCCCAGCCGGAAAGCGGCACCGCCCGGCCTCCCATCCACAGCAGCACCGTGCGCCATGCGCCGCCCGTGCCGAAAAAGGCGGCTGTCGAGGCAAGCGCCGTCAATTGCGACACCGCCACCACCATCACGGAGTAGCCGACCACCACAAGGAGCTTGGCGCTCAGCACCTGCCCGCGGGTGAACGGGCGGGTGAGGGCCGTCTTCATCGTTCCCTCGGAAAATTCCCCCGCCACCAGAGCCGTGCAGGCGATGATGGCAAACAGCGCCGCGATGGAGCTCATGCCGATCCGCAGCACGCTGTTCCAAAAATCGTTGGTGCTGCTGTTGTTGTAAGACCCGTTTTCATTGAGGTTGGCGGGGCGAAGGTTATGGTCGAGCGCATACTGGTTTTTGGCAAGAGTGGCCTTGCTTGCGTCAAGCTGCGTCTTGCCGCTCTGGCGGGTGCTCTTTTCCGCCGTGTCGATTTCTGCCTGGATCGAGCGGTTTTCCGCTTCCAGCGTCTGCCGCCAATCGGTAAAGGCAGACTGCCCCTCCGTCTGGCCGGTGGTGCCGGTGGTGATATTGACGCCGGCCATGTTCGATTCCAGTCTCACCAGCCCGATGAGCCCCGCAACCACGGCAATCAAAATCAGCGGCATGATTTTGGTGGAAAGCCTTTTCCAGAGTTTTTGGTGCTCCACCTGCACCAGGGATAGAAAATTACCCATTGTCCCGGCCCTCCGTCAGCTTCATGAATACGTCCTCCAACGACTGGTTGGCCTGCCGGTCCATACTGAAAACAGCCACGTCGGCCAGCACCAGTGCGCGGACGATTTCGGGTACCCGCTCGGGCGGCGCGACCACATGAATGCCGTCGCCCGCCGGCTCTGCCTTCACCTCGAGGCCGCGAATCACCCCGACCGCCTTGGTGTTGTCGCCGGTGTGCATCAGCAGCTGCACACCGCCCGGGGCGGCCAGATTCACCAGTTCCTCCACGGGCTTGACGGTGACCATCCGGCCATGATGGATGATGCCCACCCGGTCGCACATCTGCTGCATTTCGGATAGAATGTGGGAAGAGACAAACACAGTCAGCCCCTCGCCCGCCAGCCGGCGCAGCAGCTCCCGCATTTCCCGGATGCCGGCCGGGTCCAGCCCGTTGGTCGGCTCGTCGAGGATCAGCAGTCGGGGCTTGTGCAGCAGGGCCAGCGCAATGCCCAGCCGCTGCCGCATGCCCAGCGAGTAGGTTTTGACTTTATCGCGGATGGCGGCTTCCATGCCCACCGTCTGCACTACCTCGTCCACCCGCTTCCGATCGATGCCGGGGTACAGCTTGGCAAACAAAAGCATGTTATCCAGCCCCGACATGTAGCGGTACATTTCAGGGTTTTCCACGATGCAGCCCACATCCCGCATGGCCTCGCGGAACTGGCCGCGAAGCGGATGGCCGTGGATTATGACTTCGCCCTGCGTGATGTGGGTCAGGCCCACGATCATGCGGATGGTCGTGGTCTTGCCCGCGCCGTTGGGCCCGAGAAAACCGAACACCTCCCCCGCGGGGATGGAAAGATTGATATCCGATACAATGGTCTTTTTCCCGATATCCTTACGCAGATTCCGGGTCACCAGAGTGGCTTCTGCCATATGACTTTTCTCCTTTTCCTGTGTGTCGCCGGGCGTCTTACTGTTCCGCCCGGCCGCGGCGGGCCTTGCGGCGCAGCACCGCCGTCAGCACGATGACCGCCGCGCCGGCGATCACGAAAACCCAGAAAAGCGCGGTTATCGCCCCCGTGTGGATGCCGGCGCTGCCCATCACCGCCACCGTGGCCGCCGCCCCGTCGGAGGAGGGATATTCCGCGTCCAGCGTATAGGTGCCGCCCTTGGCAATTTTGAATACCCGGGTGATGCCGCCCACCTTGGTGAGCGTCACCGGTGAGCCGCTCTCGTCGCTCACCGTGAACGTCAGCCCATTATAGGCCGAAGAGGAAGTCACGGGCTTGCCCTGGGCATCTGCCGTGAAGGTGATGGTATAGGTGCCCGCTTTGGTGAGCTCCACCGTGCTCTTGCCCGGCACCTGGACCTTCGGCGCGTCCCTCAGCGCCGTCACCGCACCGCCGGCCGCCATAGCGACCGAAACGGCGATGCCGGCGATGATCAGCAGCACGCCGATCAGATAGAGCCACCGGCCGGGTTTCGCTTTTACAGAATCCGACATGTCTGTCATCCTCCTATGTCATTGTCTGAATCCGAACGGGAAATCGATCTATGGAAAACCCCCGCCCGTTGGGGCGAAAGCCGTTTTGTCAGCGCAGCTCCGTGCGGCGGGCCAGCAGCCGCGCGGTCGCCCAGAAAAGGACGGTGCCCACCGTCAGGTGCAGCAGCAATGTCGGCCAGATGGAACCCCAGCTATAGTAGGTGTTCAGATTTACCACAGGATTCTCGGCGGAAGTGTTGACAGAGTCGGCGATGGCCACATGAAGCCCGCCTTTGATCAGCAGAGAGTATACCGTTTCACCTGTGAAAATGGCCAGAAATGTCACAATGCCCATGGCGGTACCCGCCCGGCGCCACACCGGCAGCCGAGAAACGGTGACCGAAAAGTAGATGACCGTCAGTGTGCTGAAAACGCTGGCCAGCGACACGACCAACAGGGAGGGCAGCGTTTTGCCCGGGTAAAACACCACAGGCAGCATCGAGGCGTATGCGCTGCGATGGATGATGTGGAACGCCGTGGCTATCCCGGCCGTGATCAGAGCCCCCGCCGCCAGCAACCAAAACATGCCGGTCAGCAGCTTGGCCGCCAGCACCCGCCCCAGCCCGGTGGGCACGGTGAAAATGAGATTGCCCTCGCTGCCGTACATGCCGGTGCGATAGCGCTGAAATAGAAACACCAGCGTCACGATTTCCAGCGCGCTCAGCCCCAGACTGAACGTGAGAAACGAGTAGCCGGCGGCCGTGTCCCGGTCGAACAGGGAAAGAATCCACGGCAGGCCCAGGCAAAGCACCGAATAAATCAAAAAGGCCAGGGAAAAACGCCCGGCCGTCAGCCGCAGTTCCCACCGCATCAGTTTGGCGAGCATGCAAATACCTCCCGGAACAGACTGTCCACCGATTTCTGATAAGTTTCCCGCAGCGCATCCACGTCCTCGTTCAGAATGACGGCCCCTTCCCGCAGAAACACGACGCGGCTGAAAATGCGCTCTACGTCCTGAATGATCTGGGTGGCGATGAGCAGCGTGGCGTTTTCGGTGTATCCGTCCAGAATCGTGTCGAGCATCACATCCCGCGCCGCAGGGTCCACCCCGCCGATGGGTTCGTCGAGCACATAGAGCTGCGCCCGGCGAGCTACGGTCAGCACCAGCTGCACCTTTTCCCGCGAACCTTTCGAAAGGCGGGAAAACGGCACCGCCGGGTCGATGTGCAGCCGCCGCACTAGCTCCCCGGCTTTGACGCGGTCGAAATCCGGATAAAAATCATGGTAGAAATCGACTGCCTCCCGTACCCGGAAACCGGGCGGCAGGGCCGGCTGATCCGGCAGATAGGAGACGATGGATTTGGTATATACCCCCGGCGCATGGCCCGCAATGCGCACCGTGCCGGTGTAGCCCCCGCTGATCACCCCGCTGAGAATGCGCATCAGCGTGGTTTTGCCCGCACCGTTGGGTCCCAGCAGCCCCAGAATGCAGCCGCGGGGCACCGACAGGTTGACGGTATCGAGCACCTTTTTTCTGCCGAAATATTTCGTCAGCCCGCGCAGCTCCACCATGGATTCCGCTTTGTCCTCTGCAGTCTGCCCGCCGTATTCCGCCATATCAGGCGCCCCCTTTCATACAGTCACCGACAAGCCGGATAACTTCCGCATCCGGCACGCCCGCCGCCCGCATTTCGGCAATGAATCCCGACACCGTCCGCCGCAGCGACTCATCCCGCAGCCGGTCGATGCGCCCGGGGTCGGTGGTGACAAACCGTCCGCTGGTGCGTTCGGTGAATAAAAGCCCCTCGCGTTCCAGTTCCAGAAAAGCCCGCTGCAGCGTACCGGGGTTGACCTGGAGCGTGACCGCCAGGTCGCGCACCGGCTCCACCTTATCCCCCGGCCGGCGCGCGCCCGACACGATCTGCCGCTTGAATTCATTCATGATCTGCCGATACAGCGGTTCGGATGATTTGAACTCCACATCCAATCGCGTCCCCTCCGAAGGCTGTTTGTGTCATTGTATCAACTTGTCGATACAATAATAGCGCATTTTTTCCGGTTTGGCAAGAGGCTGCCTGTTACCGCCGCGCAAACGGGCTCTGGTGCAGAGTCTGTCGCCTCAACATCTTTACGGTATGATTCGATTGAATTGCGGCTGCTCAAATGTAAATCCGCATTTTGACGAATATGCTGTTGACACAATAATATTATAAAATATATAATATAGTTATAAGAAGGTGATGGGGTGGCGGAGCGGAAGTTCAAATTTGAGCTCAACGACCTATGCGTGATGGCAATTCTGGCCATCCATGATTCCTATGGCTATGAAATCAACCAGCAGCTTCTGGAAGTCCTGGATGTTTCCGAGTCGACGCTTTACCCGATTCTCCGCAAGCTGGAAAAGCAGGGGATCGTGCGCAGCTACAGTCGGGAGCACGGCGGGCGGCTGCGCCGGTACTGCACGCTTACCCCTGACGGGCGGCGCGTATTTGCCGAGGCGGCGGGGCAGTGGCGTACGCTGCGGGACTGGATCGATGCAAAGCTGGGGGAGGGTTTGGGGCATGAATAAGGAGCAGTATCTTTCGCAGTTCGGCGACTGTCTGAAGGATCTGACCGAGTCGGAACGCCGGGAAGCGCTGGAGTTTTACTCCGGCTACTTTGAGGACGGTTTGGAAAACGGCAAGACCGAGGGGCAGATCATCGAGGAACTGGGTTCCCCGCAGGAGGCGGCGGAAAAAATACTCGCGTCTGCGGGCACCCGGCGTGAGGGCAATGGATTCGGCACCGCCGGACCTTATGACAGTCCCGGCTCTTGCGGCAACTCCGGAGCCGGTGAATCCGGGCCATGCGCCAGCACCGCACCGTACGGCGGCGCAGGCGCTGCGGCGGTACCCCGGCCGCGTGACGGGAGCGACCATGCCTGGAAAATCATCGGCATCGTACTGGCCTGCATTTTTCTGGGTCCTCCCGCGGTCGGGGTGGGGCTTGGCCTGATTGGCGCCGCATGCGGCATCCTCGTTGCACTGGTGGCGGTGGTCGTCGTGGTGCCGGCCGCACTGCTTTGGGCGGCGTTTGTCTGCATTGCGGCCGTCGGCAGCGTAGGAGTCTCGGCGGTGGGGTGGTGCCTTTTGCTGCTGGGGCTGGGGGCGCTTGCCGCCGCCGTTTCCTGCCTGATCGTCTGGCAGCTGGCGCGGCTGATCCGCTTTCTTTGCCGGAAAGCCGGAGAGTCGGCCCATCTGCACCGGCGGCAAAAAGCGGCAGAGAATGGGGCGCGGAGATGACTGTTTGCACAGTTCCGGCCACCCGGTTCGGTGGCATGCATGTGTGCCGTAAGGAAGGATGGTGTTCCCGGTGAAAAAATTTCTGCTTTCGCTGCTCGGCGTCGGCCTGGGGCTTTCGCTGCTCGGCGTCGTGCTGATCGCAGTGGGCGGCTTCCGTCCGATTCGCGAGCTGGAGCCTTATGTTTCGCTCCGTTCTCATCGCAGCGCCACCGTTACCAGCTATGACACACCGCGTACGGTGAGCCGCCAGGTGGATGCGGCGGCGCTCAAAAGCGTCACGCTCAGTCTTGCAAACGCCGACGTGCAGATCGAGACCGGCAGCGGCAGCACCGCGACCCTGCGGTATGACGAGACTTATGCGGGCGAGTGGGAGTATGATTTTTCCGGCTCCGCGCTTACGCTGCGTTCCCACCGGTATGGAAAGAGCTGGCTGACGGACTGGCTGATGAATAATCTGAGCGATTCGGCGGAGGGCTCCGACGCCGTAAAAGTCACTCTGAGCCTCCCGGCGGGCTGTGCCCCCGCGCTCTCGGTCAACGATGTCAACGGCAGCTGCACCGCCGACCAGACCCCGCTGCAGAGTCTGCAGGTGCAGAGTGTGAACACCCAGATCCGCCTGAGCGGCATCGCGGCCGCCGACAGCATCGCCGTGCATGCCACCAACGGCGACGCGCGGCTCACCGGCTGCTCCGCCCCCTCGCTCAACGCCGACGCGATGGTCAACGCCGGCTGCACGGTCACCGGCTCCGACTTCGGCGACATCCGTGCTTCGGGCCAGGTCAACAACACCGTGGTGATCGAGGGGCTTAAAAACAGCGGCGATTATTCCCTGAGCTATCACACAGTCAACGGCAGCATCACCTATAACGGGGTGAGCTACTCCGGCAACGGTGTAGTCTCCGGCGGCAGCGCGGGGAGCGGCAAAAAGTCCATCGACTACCAAGGGGTTAACAGCAGTCTGAAGGTTTCTTTTAGCTGAAACAGTCTCTCCGCGCAGAGGCAGTGCGCCACGCATATATACGATTTCGACCCGCCACGGGACGCTTGCTTCGCACCAAGACGGCAGGCGGTCTCTCCGGCTGCCCATTCCATGGCCCTTCCCGGATGCGGCGAAAAAGGCGAAGCGGCACCCGCACACTTTATTTTTGACGGCCTTTCTTTAATTCTGGCGGTTTACCTCCGGCCGGCCGGCTCCTATAATCAAAATGGAATATTGGGCTGAAAAGGGGGAATGGCTGTGTATCGATTGACTTTCACCGTGGAATGGGGCAGTTGGACGGGCTATTTTTCACCTGAATATTTGCCGTCCTACGATTTCGGCGGGCGTCTGGAGGCGGAAAACGGCGAAATTTTGGGCGTGGAACGCATCATATTCCCCCATGACGATTGGGGGCCGTTTGTGTATTCCAAACGGTTCGAGCCTTACGGCCGCACCGAGTGGGAGTCGGTGACGCACAACAGCTTCGACGGGCTGCGTGTGACGGTCATGGCGGAGGACCGCACGGTGCTGCGCATCCGTACTCACAGCGGCGAAGCGGCGTTTACTCCGCCCCAGCTGCGCCGGGTGGGGCACCTGGTTTGGCATGCGGGCGAAAAGTATTCCATGGCGCTCATCCATGTGGAACCAGAGGACCCCGCGTGGCGGCTCGCTTTGCCGCAACAGGGGGAGACCCGCCTTCCCGGCACCGATTTTTCGGGCCGGCAGGCGGATTTCTTCGGTGTACGCGGAGTTTTGCTGCCGCCGGGCGGCGAAACCGGCGCCGCCTTTGACGCCGCCCTGCCGGAACTTTCACCCGGCCGTTGGGATGTGCGCATGCAGATCCGGTTTCTCATCTCTCAGAGCGACGGGGCGGAAGTGCCCGCGCGGGGGCTGCCGCTTTTTATGGTGACCCTTAACGGGCGGGAAGTTTACCGCAATCGTAAATTCGCCACGTTCCACGACACGGCCTCCCAGTTTCTCGAGGAGGATGAGGTCACGCTGCCCGACGGGCTGCTGCGGCCCTGGGACAACCGGATTCAAATGGTCAGCCGGGATGAGCGGCTCTCGGTGCTGGTGCAGATGGTGCGCTTTTTGCCGCGGGAGCGCCGCCCCCTGCGGCTGACGAGCTGCCCCCGGTGGGTGGTGGCGGGCGAGCCTTTCTGCGTGGCGGTGCGGTGCACTCTGCCGTCGGCCCGGCTTCATTTTACGTTCGACCCGGCCGTTTTTTCACCCGCCATGCCGGCGGGGGAGATCGGCCTGCGCCACCGGATGAGCCGGGGCGTGCCCAACCTGATACCCGACGACATTCCGTACATCTGGGAGGGCGAGCATGAATTTTTCTTCGTGGCAAAGCGCGCATTTGCCGACGGTGTGATCGAGATCGCCGACGCGTGGAGCGGCGCGTCGGTGCGGGCCGTCATTGCGCAGGGGTGGGCATTCCCGGCCGGCACCGACCGGATGGAAACGGGCGTGGAAATCAAAACCGGCTCGCCCTGGGAATATGGGCAAATCATCCGGCGCATGCGTGACGAGCAGCTTGGAAATCTCGCGGTGTTCCGGGATTATCACAATCGCTTCACGCATGCGGAAAAACTGTGGGAGGCCGCCGCCGACTGCCGGAAATACGGCTTTTCCACCGACGCGGTCGGCATGAAAGATCAGAGCGTCGTCGCCGCCGCGTCGGCAGGGAACTGCCGCCGGGTGGGCGGCCACGAGGCCACAGGCATTTTTTACGGTTCCCACCCGCCGCAAAACGAGTGCCGCTCGCTGCGGGAGGCCCAGACATATTCCCTCGCCGTGCTGCGGGGGGAGGCGGACGCGTACCGCATCCCCGGTGTGCCGGTGGCCATGGGGGATGCCAGCGGGGGCAGCCGCTATGCGTATATGGCGGGTTTCGACGTGCTGCGGCACGAGACCTTCGTGGGGCACCATTCGCTGATTCTGCCGAACGCCCGGGGCTGCGCCCGCGCTTTCGGCAAAAAAGGCTGGGGTGTGCACATCGCCTCCCAGCACAACGCGCAGCCGGAGCTGGACGACGGCCTGCGGCGGCTGTGGCTGGGGTTTTATCTGGCGTGGGTATGCGGGGCCTCTTTTGCCTATGAGGAAGACTCGCTGTTTTTGTGCTTTAAATACTACCGCATGGTGTCACAGGACTATCTGCCCCGGCACAAGGCGGCGATTTGTCGGGAATTTCACCGCTACACCCGCACACATCCGCGCCGGGGCCGCCCGCGGGTGAATATCGCGGTGCTGCAGGGGCGGTACGCGCCGCCTTTCAGCGGCATCAGCACCACCAACGACCCCGCCGGGGCCGGTTCGCCCGCTTTTCGAAATGAAAACTTCCCTGTGTGGGGGATGGCGGGGCGCGAAGCGTGGGAATGGGGCTTCCGCCAGCCCGAAAAAGGCTTTCATCTGCTTGAAACGCTGGCCCCCGGCATCTATCTGCCCCCGCTGATGCAGCAGGAGACCCGGGTGCGGAAATTTTTCAGCGGCAACCCCTGGGGCGAGTTCGACTTTGTGCCCGTGGAGGGCGGGGCCCGGGCCTTTGCGGAGTACCCCGTGATGCTGCTGCTCGGCTGGCACACCATGGAAACGTATGCCCCGGAGCCGGACGACGGCTGCCGCAACGATTACGAACGGTTACTGCGCTATGTGCGCGGCGGGGGCACACTTTTTCTGGCCGTGCCGCATCTGACCACCCGGGCCGATCGGGATTTTCTGCGCGATATGGGCGATCTGCGCCTGATTTACGGCGGGGACGCGGTGGAGCTGTGCGGCGTGCGCATCGCGGGCCCGGCAGAAGCTGTTTTTTCGGAAGCGGTCGGTGCCGGGGACTTTGCACGCGTCCGCTTCGATCATCCACGGGAGCTGCTGCGTCGGCCCAATGCGTCGCCGGAAGAGGACGGGCCCTGCCGTCTGGCCGATGTGACGCTTGCGGGCGCGGAGCCCGTGATGTGCGACCGGGTGACCGGACGGCCGCTGGTGGTGCGCCAACGGCTGGGGAAAGGTACGGTCTATCTGCTGTGCGCGTGGGCTTACCCCGGCCACGAGGCACTGCGCGACGTGATGCCTGCTTTGCTGGAAGAAATCCTGCGCCGCCATGTGCGCCGCCCGGTGACGGTGGATGATCCGTCGGGGGAAGTCTACTGGTCCCGCTGGGAGGATGGTGCCGGCACGGATAAACTCTATCTGCTCAATACCGACTGGACCGCGGCCGGCAATATCCGCCGCGTGACCGTGCACGCGGGGGGGACCGCCTGCCCCATGGAGGCGCGCGAGGGCGCCGTGCGGGAAATCATCCGCTGCGGCGACGCGCTGCTCTGGGTGGAAGAAGGAGAGGCCGGCCTGACCCTCGCGGAGCACACGCGGAGCGTGGCACGGTATTCGCTGATGGGTTTTGGCCGGGCGACGCTCTGCGCGGCGTGTGCGGGGGGCGCGCGGCTGGAAATCGAGGGCCTGCCCCCGATGACGCTGAGTGCTGTGCCCTGCCGGATCGAGGTGGATTTTTCCCGTCCGGACCGCAGCTGCCTGATGGCGGTGATCCGCACGGAAAGATGACGGCACCCACGGCAAAAAGCGGCTCCCGGCGGGATTCCCCCGCCGGGAGCCTTTTTTTATAGCTTTAGCGCGAAATAACCACCAGCTATGCTGGTGAGGATAAAAATCTTTAGATACAAGAAAACCTCCTTTTGCTAAAATAGATGCAGGTTTGCCAACCGCATTATGAAGC